>NZ_NIBU01000040.1 GCF_002632485.1 Xenorhabdus innexi
ATTGACTGCTGGCGCTTTCCACATAAAAAATTAGGGGTATCTGATGGTCATTGAAACGGTGTGCTAATTAACCATAAAACTTAATGGTTTTCAAGCTCGTTTGATGAGGTTATCAAATGCAGAATGTACCACTAGGTGCATAGATAACTATGTGACCGGTGATCAGTGACCGGGGTGAGCGAGCACAACCAACAAAGAGTCAGCTTGAAAGACGAAATGTATAGAACTACAAGCAAAGCAGCTCTGTTTCGATGCTGCCATGCTTGTAAAATAACCCGGGGCTAATTTGAGATAGGTATTAATTGAGATAGGTAAATGCGGTGGTTACACGTTTAACGCCATCCGTTTCACTGGCAATTTTCGCCGCATCAGCGCCTTCCTGTCTGGTCACAATTCCGAATAAAAAGACTTCGCCATTTTCAGACACCACTTTGATATTTGATGATTTCACCGCATCACTGGCCAGAATTTTCGAACGTACTTTCGTGGTCAGCCAGGTATCTAAAGATGCAGCACCGAGAGAAACGGGATCTCCCTGCCTGACTTCGTTGTAGACGACACTGACCCCTTCAGTTTTCGATGCGATTTGTTTTGCCCGTTCTGCCAGCTGCATATTCGGGCTTTGCCCGGTTAACAGTACCTTACCCTGATAGACTGTTGTGATGATACGGGCCTGAGATTTAATTTGTGGATCTTTGCTGATGGCATTGCTGACACGGGCTTCCAGCGTTGTATCGTCCACCTGCTGCCCAACAGTCCGTGGATCTGTCCCTGCTTTGGTGGCAATTGCGGCAGAGCCTACGAGAGCTGCCCCAATACACCCCTGTAGCAACATTGTGCTGCAAAATATCAGTAATAGAGAGAATAACCGCATTATTTGGCTCCTTAGTCATCCTGATGAGGAAATAAAGTATTGTCGATTAAGTCACACAGACAGTTAATTGTCAGCATATGAACCTCCTGAATTCTGACACTGTGGTGGGAAGGTATACGGATTTCCACATCTTGTGGCCCCAATAATCCTGCTAACTCACCGCCATCGAAACCTGTCAGTGCAACAATAGTCATATCGCGGGTAACGGCAGCTTCTACTGCTTTAATGATAGTCCGGCTGTTACCATGCGTAGAAATAGCCAGCAGAACATCCCCGGTCTGCCCCAAAGCACGAACCTGTTTAGCGTAGATTTCTTCCGGCTGCCTACTGCCAGCGATGGCTGTAATCACGACATTATCAGCATTCAGTGACAATGCTGGCAGACTTGGCCGCTCTGTTTCAAATCTATTTATCATACTGGCGGCAAAACGCTGCGCTGTCGCGGCGGACCCGCCATTACCACAGCACAGGATCTTGTTGCCATTCAGCAATGATTGAACCAGCATCATGGCAGCACGTGAGATTGCGTCGGGTAATGCCTCTGCTGCTGCGATTTGTGTTTGAATACTTTCAGTAAAGCAGACTTTAATTCTATCCAGCACGTTATGACCTATATTATTGATAATATATTTATTGAAATTCAGAACCTATCAGATAGGTTTTCATTTAAATTGAACGCATCTTTCAGCCATTCAAATTTCTGATCGGTAATGGCGCAAACATCAAAGCGACAGGCCGCAGTATCAAAAGATTCGTGGCGCTGGTAAAGCCAGACTGAAGCCGTATGCAATAATTTTCTGCGTTTGCTCCGGGTAATTGTAGCAATGGCATCACCATATTGTGCATTTCGACGGAAACGAACCTCAACGAAAACCCAGACCTGCTTGTCACGCATGATCAGATCGATTTCTCCGCCACGAATTTTCACATTCTGTGCGATAAACACAAGCCCCTGCTTTTGCAGAAACTGTTTAACCTGCTGTTCGTAATGGCATCCCTGCGCGTAACGATTATGTTGAGGCTTTTTCATCCTGAAATGACCACAAAAGAAAATGTTATTTATCGAACTGACGGTACAGTATCCACATTCTGCCCCGTGCTATTGCCCGTAGCCGGATTATTTGTGCCGTTATTCAGCGTACTGTCACTATTTCCGGCTGTGTTATTTTCTGTTATCCGGCTCTCCAGCATAATGCGCCCATTGTTGAATTGCATCCACGGTAACTGGCGGGATATTGTACAGTCAGTTGTGATGGAGAGTTCACCGGATTCCCCATGCATACTGAACCCGCTGGCGTGTTGTAGCTGGACAAAATGATTAGCCAGCGACCAGGCGTCGATTCCCATTGCGTAGAGGCGCATCAGAGAGTAATCATTCCCGAATTTACCGGCAGCCTGTCTTATCAGCGGAACATTTGCTCCCGTCAGTAGCGGGATATCGCTGAACTGCATACCATCCATTTCCAGACGGAAATCCGGGCCTGCATCAGCTTTATTACTGCGTGAACTGGCATAAAGCGCTGGTTTTTTGCGGGAGCTGATTGCCATATCAATCATCGGTTTGATAACGGTCAGTTCCTCAGTTGTCGCAACAATATAAACCGCATCAACCGGGCCGCGTGATGTGCTGGTGACAGCAATGGACGAATTATTACCGGATGGTGACGTATTAAACTGAGTTTCATCAGCATCAGGATTGCTGACTGAAATTGCTGTTCCTGACATACGGATACCGACACCCCGGTTCATGGATTGCCTCATTTCCGTTACTGTACCGAAGGATTGCTGTAATACTTCGGAGCCACCTAATTTCTGCCACTCAGTTGCAAAGGCATTTGCCACTCTGCTACCTAGTACTGAGCGTGGCACTAATACCAGTGGATGATGTTTCTGCTGTTGCCAGATATGCTGAGCCGCGCTTTTCGCTTCATCCTCGGGGGACAGGGAGAAGTAACAAAAATTGGGATGAAATTGTGTTGTATCCGGTTTATTCAATGCCAGAATATTTAACGAAGTATTTGTCTGTACTAACTGCTCTACCTGAGGTTTCAGTAGTGGGCCGACTATCAGAGTCACGCCGTCCTGCTCTGCCTGTGTCAGCAGCTCGGCCAAAGGCTTGCTGTCGGTATCATAGATTTTCACTTCTTGATGATTGACAGGAACTGAATTAATGGTGAATTGCCCTGCCGTATCCGTACCTTCGGAGTGTTCAGAATAGTGCTCTGGGTTGTCAGTATTTGCCATATCCGTTTCAGCCGTATCAACGGCTGTCGCCTGATCGGTTCCCTCGGTACTGGCAGTGGTGCTGGCAACAAGATTAGCATCCACAGGGCTATTATCAGCAGCATCAGTAAGCGTTGCAGGTGATTGGCTTACAGACAACTGATTTACTGGTAACTCAGGCTTTGGCAGCCCTTTTTGCGCATCCAGAAACCCCTGACGAATCGCGTCACCAAATGCTTTGGCCTGACCGCTCAAAGGCAGGAAAAGCCCGATATTAGTCTGTTGCTCGTTAGTGGCATACAACATTTGTTGCAACGGAGAAGGTAAGCTTTGAGCAGCCGGGTTTTCTGGATAGCGAATTTGCCAGTCCCGAATGGCAGAACGAAGTTTTTCCGTGTCCTGCTTATTGGTCTGATAAGCATTGAGCAAGTCGAGCCAGCCCTGAAGTGTGTATTCATTGGCATTAATTGCCAGTTCGCTGAGTTGCTGGGTGGTGAGATGAGTCAGCGCCTGCCATGTATCATCAATATTTTTCTGGTGTGCGGCTTCATTTTCCGTGTCTGGTTCCAGAGCAATATAAGCACGGATGACATCCAGAGAAGGCTGGTTGCCCGCATTATCAATAATCGCCTGATAGCGGTTAATCTCTGCGCTGATCTTGTCTTGTGGCTCAGAAGGTGGTTGCCCTTGTGGTGTAGGCATGGTACACCCTGCAATAATCATAGTTGTCAGCAATGCTGTGCAGACTAAACCAGTTTTGAAACGCACAAAAATTGAGGGAAGCATACTGTATCCAGTGATGTTTTTTTCAAAGATGCTCAATTTTAAATCGGTCATTCGGATGAAACAATGAATCAAACCAATCGAGCAGTGGTTACGACATCTACGCTGTATGTTGTGCCAACCCCTATCGGAAATCTGGGGGATATCACTCAGCGTGCACTTGAAGTTCTTAAACATGTCGATCTGATTGCTGCCGAAGATACGCGACATACCGGCCTGTTACTTCAACATTTTGCCATTAATGCGCGCATGTTCGCACTTCATGATCATAATGAACAGCAGAAAGCAGATCAATTGATTGCGAAATTACAACAGGGTTTAAGTATTGCACTTGTGTCAGATGCCGGAACGCCGTTAATCAATGATCCGGGTTATCACCTTGTTCGCCGTTGTCGTGAAGCCGGTATTAATGTTGTTCCGCTACCGGGGCCTTGTGCGGCAATTACGGCGCTATCTGCCGCCGGTCTGCCTTCCGATCGTTTTTGCTATGAAGGTTTTCTGCCTGCCAAAAGTAAAGGTCGTCAGGATGTGTTGCGTGATTTGGCTCAGGAAGTGCGGACAATTATTTTCTATGAATCCACGCATCGTTTGCTGGACAGTTTAGAAGATATCGTTGAAGTCTGGGGAGCAGATCGCTATGTAGTGTTGGCGCGAGAGCTGACGAAAACATGGGAATCTATTCAGGGAATGCCTGCGGGAGAATTACTGGCGTGGATCAGGGAAGATGAAACCCGTCGGCGGGGAGAAATGGTGCTGATTGTTGAGGGATATCACAAACCCGCAGATGACAGCCTCCCGCCGGAAGCCTTACGGACACTGGCATTACTGCAAAAAGAACTGCCGTTGAAGAAAGCAGCAGCTTTGGCCGCAGAGATCCACGGGGTGAAGAAAAATGCCCTGTATCGCTATGCGCTTGAGCAGAACGAAGCTTGAAAGACGAAAGGTATATACATCAGGGGATAAACCCCTTATAATCCGCGCCGGAGTTGGCTAGACAGTCGCTGCTTTACTGTTCTTTTCGGAGAAGAGTAAAGGGGAGGAAAGTCCGGGCTCCACAGGGCAGGGTGCCAGATAACGTCTGGGGGGTGAAAGCCTACGACCAGTGCAACAGAGAGCAAACCGCCGATGGCTCACTTTTCTTCGTAAAAGCTGAGATCAGGTAAGGGTGAAAGGGTGCGGTAAGAGCGCACCGCGCGGCTGGTAACAGTCCGTGGCACGGTAAACTCCACCCGGAGCAAGACCAAATAGAGGTTCACATGGTACGGCCCGTATCGAACCCGGGTAGGTTGCTTGAGCCAGCGCGTAAGTTCTGGCCTAGATGAATGATTGTCCACGACAGAACCCGGCTTATCGGCCAACTCCACAGATTCAGCCCTATAAAGCATCTGCTTTATAGGGCTTCTTCTTTTTAGTCAGAAAGATTGATCTTCCAAATCGATTAGCAGCCCCTGAAATGCAGAAGCTGCCCGCAGATTTAGTTGCGTTTCATCCTGAATAAATATTCCATCCCCACACCTGATACTGGCATGAGTCGGATTACCGGTCTGGCTATCTGCGTTAATTTCAGCGTTACCGCTGACAGATTGCAGGTAAGCATGTTTCCCCTGCAAAGACACAGTATGAACCTCACCCGCCTGTAGCATCAGGTAGCTTATCCATACTGATTGCCGCAGATGCATACTGTTTTTCCCGGTGGCAGGCGAAGCCAGCAATGTCAGTGGCTGAGTAGATAATTTTCTGCGTTGTACTGATTGCGGAGCCAGATGCGGTTTGGCATCAAGCCAGATTTGCAGACGATGCAGCGGATTTTTCTTACTGAGATTATGCTCACTGTAGCGTAGATCCTGACGGGCGGAAAATAGCAGGCAGTCACCCTGATGAGCCTGAATGTAATTTCCTGCACTATCACGGTATTCTGCTTCACCCTGTAGAATAATATTCAGGATATCGACATGAGGATACGCTTTTGGCTTGAGTTCTGCTTGCGGAGCCAATATTTCCTGATTAAGTACGCGTAGTGCCCCGTAGTTCAAAAAATTTGGGTCAAAATAGTGACCGAATGAAAAAGTATACTGCGCTTTTAACCAACCGTAATCGGCTTTTCCGCATTGATTTGCTGTTCTGGTTATTATCATGAGTATGTTCTCCTTGCCACACACCGTTAGCCTCAATCTTAATTATCTGGACGTTGAAATGTTAGCCAGTTAATCTGCTCCCTATATTCAAATTTACTGACTGAGAACTTGTGGGTAACGGAAATATATGGGTAAAGAACGAGCATTAACATTGGAATCCCTGCGGGTTATGGATGCAATAGAACGTCGGGGAAGTTTTGCAGCCGCAGCGGATGAGTTGGGAAGAGTACCTTCTGCATTAAGTTATACGATGCAGAAACTGGAAGAAGAACTGGATGTTGTGCTGTTTGACCGCTCCGGGCATCGTACAAAATTTACCAATGTTGGCCGGATGTTGCTCGACAGAGGCCGTGTTCTGCTTGAAGCTGCGGATAAATTGACGGCAGATGCACAGGCACTCGCCCGTGGCTGGGAAACCCATTTAATTATCGTCTGTGAAGCCCTGTTTCCCGTTGAATCTCTCTTTCCCCTTGTGGACAGGCTGGCGAATAAATCGAATACTCAGCTTTCATTAGTGACAGAAGTGTTAGCAGGGGCTTGGGAACGCTTGGAAAACGGCTATGCAGATATTGTAATTGCACCGGATCTTCATTTCAGGGCATCAGCGGAAACTAATTCACGCCCCCTTTACTCCATCAAAAATGTTTATGTTGCCAGTGTGGATCACCCGATTCACCATGAACCGGAACCTTTATCTGATGCCACACGGGTTAAATACCGCGGGATAGCAGTCGCAGATACAGCAAGAGAACGCCCGGTTCTGACCGTTCAGTTGTTGGATAAACAGCCCCGGTTAACGGTCAGTTCATTGGAGGATAAACATCGTGCTCTGTTGGCTGGTCTGGGCGTGGCAACAATGCCGTATCCGATGGTTGAAAAAGATATTTCAGAAGGTCGTCTGCGGGTTGTTGGTTCTGAATATATCCATGAAACCAACATTATTATGGCGTGGAGACGTGATCGGATGGGAGAAGCTAAGGCGTGGTGTCTGCGGGAAATTCCTAAATTATTTAAGTAGCTATTATCAGAAAGCCCCTACTCAGGGGCTTTGTCGTAGTGCGGGTTTTGGCTAATATCAGAAAATTACCAATTCTTCTTTAATATACGGTCAATACTGAATTTTCCCGGTCCCATAATAGCCAGCAACAGATAACCTGCACCGATGGCAAAGTTTTTCAGGAACATCGTCTGGTTCATATCGTCTGAAAAATCATAGTGGAACAGTAGTGCGGTCAGGATGCAGAAAATAAAGCTAAATACTGCTGTAGTACGGGTCAGCAGGCCTAATATAATGGCAATACCGCCCCCGAGTTCAAGTAAGATAGTCAGTGGCAGTAAAATTCCGGGTACGTTCATCGCTTCCATGAATTCTTGTGTGCCTGCATAAGCACTGCCTAATTTCCCATAACCTGCAACAATAAACAGCACAGATATTAAAATACGTGCGACTAATAAACCACTATCTTCAAATTTTTTCATGAATCTCTCCAGCCGTATGTTCTAAAAAGTATAGTTAACTTCATCATTTATTGATGGTATTTTTTGATGGAGAGTATTCTAAGGAGAGGTGTTATCGGTTGATAGTAAGGAATATTAACAATTTACTACAATTTTTTTGAATGAATACCTCAATATACGTAAAGAGATTTGAAAAAGAATAATCCAGTAGTAATCGGGTAAATAGCATTAACGCCTGTTGATGATCATGCGGGCAGTATTGATGAGTTTCCACATACCAAGCAGACGAAGCGACCAGCGATAAAGTTTTTTGGGATGGCGGATACCATAGAACAGTAATATGCCACTGCCGAGAGCAAAATAAGGCCGGAAAGAGAGTAGTGTCTGCCAGCTTTGATCGTAAGAGCGAGTTATGGTGAGCCAACGTTGACCATACTCGGAAAGAGACTTCCGCTGTAGCTGAATTTGTTGCAGTAGTACCTGTTTTCGCTGTTCTCTTTGCAGACGTCGCGACTTATTCATGGTCATTCTCCAACATATTACGATCGATTCTGAGTTGCTCACGGGTAGCATTAAAAAAAGCCAGACGGCGGGATTTCCTGATAGTCCAAATCGTGCCAAGCACGGCGAGAAGCAGCAAAGTTCCTGCGGCAGTGGCGATAATGGTTATCCGGTAGACCGGGTCAACGGTCAGAAAAACCAGTATCAACAAACAGATTATGCCAAGGGCTGCGAATAACAGCGTGAACCCTACCAGCAACAGTAATCTCACCAGCGTGGCGGCTCCCTCTTCCAGCTCAATTGCTGCAAGCTGAACTCGGGTTTCAACCATGCCGATAATCAGAGTTGCCACTCGCCGTAAGGTATTAAATATTCCTTTCCCCGGGCCTTGTGAATGGGGTAATTGCGTCATATCAGCGTCTTGCCAGTAATACACCCAGAACGATACCTACTGCTGCACCGATCCCGATACCAGTCCAGGGATTATCGCGGACATAACTATCAGCACGACCCGCTATTTCTTTGGTCTGGCCTGTAAGTTTATCCCCGGCATCACTGATAACTGTGCGGGCATCTTTCAACATTTTCTCTGCTTTATTACGGATTTTTTCCAGCTCAGCTTTGGATTGATCACCAGAACTATTGAGAACTTCTTCCAGAGTATCTGCAAGGGATTGTAATTCAGCACGTAATTCTTCAGAGTTTTTCTTCTGTGGCATGGAACTCTCCTCATTTATATATACGGTGAATAAATTTCTACCATAGACGGTTTTACAAGGATTTTAAAGGAGTAATGATGAAAAATTATCACATGGTGCGACAGATTAATCCTAAATATGCGGCGGTGACTGTAGCGCAGCGTTGATGATTGTGGCTCAGACCCCTGTAACATGGTGATTCGCAATGGTACAGGGGAAATCAAAGGGGGAGAACTATCGTGTGGAATTATTCGTACGTTTTTTACGCCAGATAAACGTCAGGCTGCCAATTAGACCAATCAGTAACAGACCCACGGGCAACAGCACCAGAAAGTTCATCAGATAGTGTTCATACTCGCGGAATAGGGGGGTTTTGCCGATGGCATAACCCAGAGTCATCAGGATAATGACCCATAAGAAACCACTGAGCCAGTTAAATACCTGAAAGCGTGCATTATTCAGACCGGCAATACCAGCCAGTGTAGGTAATAAGGTTCTGACAAAAGCAATGAAACGGCCGATTAGCAGGGCTGACAGACCGTGGCGATGGAAGAGATTATGAGCACGTTGATGGTAATGAGGAGGAAGGTGAGACAGCCATCCCTGAACTAATTTGGTATTCCCAAGCCACCTTCCCTGAATATAGCCAACCCAGCAACCGAGACTCGCACCCGCAGTAAGAACAATTAATGTAGTGGAAAAATCCATTGTATCCTGAGCTACCAGAACGCCAACTAATATCAGTAAACTATCACCCGGTAAGAATGCGGCGGGTAACACCCCATTTTCCAGAAACAGGATTGTGAATAGCAGAAGGTAAATGGCCCAAACTAATGAGGGGTTGGCCAGTGTTTCGTAATCTTGGTGCCAAAGTGCATAAATAAGGTCTGTTACAATTTCCATCAAATGTTCCTAAAACGCGGGTTAAGGATTACATCTTACTTTTATGGTGTATTTATGACTTATTCATATTGAATAACTATAAAATACAAAAAGTTATATAAGGATTGACAATTAAGTGCCTTCAAGCTCCTTTCAAATGGCATAAATAAATGACCGGGACACTCTAACAAAATCATCAGTAGTGAAACAGAAAATTTTGGTGAGCAATTGAACATTTATATGGATATAAAAATAATATCGTCCAGAGATATCAATTAATTAACTCCGTTACGATATTTGCATAAAATAACGCTGTTTTCTCATTTTCTCTGTTGTGTAGCTATATTCTTGCTTTTTCCAGCCAGAAAAGCCTCTTTTTATCATCTGATAGTAAAAATAATCCATAAATAATTTTGCAGATAATTCCGCTCACAGTGACTATCATTAAAATTGATTATCCATTTAATTAACTGATTATAAAAATAAATTTTTAATTTTATTCTTTTTGAGAACTCATCAATGCCTGATGAAGTAAGAAATATGCAGAATGGATCACACAAACGTGACTATTTTGTTACCACCTGTTGAGTTGGCTGTATATTTTTATTAATTATTATTTTCAGTTCTATGAATTTACCTATACTGAAAAAGCAAACACAAAATCAACAGGCTATATACAATGGATTTCAGGTTGCGTAGCCAACAAAGAGGCAGCTTGAAAGACGAAGTGTATAATTAAGCCTAAATATCAAATGGATAGGCTATGGAAAAACAACAAAAAGGCTTTGTGCAATATATTGTACAGGGAAGCCTAGTCACTCAGATTATTATCGGATTAATAGCAGGGGTATTACTGGCGTGGGCAATGCCTTCCGCCGCTCAGTCAGCCAGCTTATTAGGCGAACTGTTTGTCGGTGCTCTGAAAGCTGTTGCACCGGTTCTGGTGTGGGTTCTGGTTATGTCCTCTATTGCGAATCACAAAAAAGGCCAGAAAACGAATATCAGACCGATTGTTGTTCTCTATATTCTAGGAACCTTTCTTGCTGCTGTTGTGGCTGTTATTGGTAGTACATTATTTCCATCGACATTAATACTGGTGACCAATGATACCCAAATGTCACCACCGGATAATATTGTTGAAGTCCTGAAAGGGGTATTACTCAATATTGTTGCCAACCCAATTGATGCGATATTAAAAGGTAATTACATTGGCATTCTGGCATGGTCGATTGGGTTAGGAATTGCCTTGCGTCATGCGAAAGAATCAACCAAATCAGTCGTGCAGGATCTGGCTGAAGCCGTCACTCAGATTGTTCGCGTTGTTATTCGTCTGGCACCTCTCGGTATTTTTGGGCTGGTTTCTTCTACTGTTGCGACAACAGGGTTTGAGGCGTTACTCGGTTATGTACACTTATTGACTGTACTTTTAGGGTGCATGATTGTGGTTGCGCTGGTTGTTAATCCGCTGATTGTATACTGGAAAATACGTCGCAATCCTTATCCTCTGGTTTTTGACTGCCTGCGCGAAAGTGGCGTAACCGCTTTCTTTACCCGCAGCTCTGCTGCCAATATTCCGGTTAACATGGCTATGTGTCGCCGTATGAATCTGGATGAAGATACGTACTCCGTCTCAATTCCGCTGGGAGCCACGATCAATATGGCTGGTGCCGCTGTGACGATCACGGTATTGACGCTGGCGGCAGTAAATACACTGGGCATATCTGTTGATATTCCAACGGCGATACTGCTGAGTGTGGTCTCTGCAATCGCAGCGTGTGGAGCATCAGGTGTAGCGGGTGGTTCATTATTGTTGATCCCTCTGGCGTGCAGTATGTTCGGTATCTCCAATGAACTTGCCATGCAAGTTGTTGCGGTAGGTTTGATTATTGGTGTGTTGCAGGATTCGGCTGAAACCGGTCTGAACTCTTCAACGGATGTGCTGTTTACTGCGGCTGCCTGTCAGGCTGAAGATGCATCGCGGCGGCAAGGGAGCGAACTTCCGGGCGCATAGATATAGATAATGATGTGACCGAGATGTTCATATAGAAGAGTATTAAAAGTATATAAATAAGAAGGGTGACAATCAGCAGCAGGTTTATTGTCACCCTTCTTCTATTTGTTCGTTATTTTTCTAAATGTTAACTGCCAGTCGGGTTCCCTGATCAATCGCCCGACGGGCATCCAACTCAGCAGCGACATCAGCTCCACCAATCAGGTGTACGCTTTTACCCATAGCCTGTAGTGGCTGATATAGATCTTTCAGTGGTTCCTGTCCGGCACAGATAATCACATTATCGACTTCGAGGCATTGTTGCTCACCTTCACGGCTGATGTGTAACCCCTGATCATCAATTTTCAGATACTGCACACTATTCAGCATAGTGATACCGCGCATTGACAGGCTGGCACGGTGTATCCAGCCGGTTGTTTTACCCAGACCTTCCCCGACTTTCGTTTCTTTACGTTGTAACAGATAAATTTTTCGGGGCGAAAGTTCCATTCGTGCACCTTCTGGCTGTAATCCTCCCCGATGAGTAAGTGTCTGATCGATTCCCCACTCCTGAGAGAATGCGTGGCTGCTCAGGCTGCTGCTCTGCCCGTTTTGGCTCAGATACTCTGCAGTATCAAAACCAATTCCACCGGCACCAATAATGGCAACGCGCGGCCCGACATGGCGTTTATGTTTTAAAACATCCAGATAAGTCAGCACTTTTTCATGATTAATGCCATCAATAGCCGGTGTACGCGGCGTAATACCACTGGCAATCACTACTTCATCAAACGCAGCCAGTTTTTCTATTGTTGCTGTGTGATTGAGTTTGACATCAACACCCGTCAGCGCCAGTTGGCGTTCAAAATAGCGCAGCGTTTCATGGAATTCTTCTTTACCTGGGATCTGTTTGGCAATATTAAATTGGCCGCCAATTTTATTTTCACGCTCAAATAATGTGACATGATGCCCACGACTGGCGGCTGTGGCCGCAAAGGATAAACCGGCAGGCCCGGCACCAACCACGGCAATAGTTTTAGGGATGGTTACGGGTTCAGCAATAAATTCTGTTTCATGACAGGCGCGTGGATTGACCAGACATGAAGTCAGTTTGCCGACAAAAATCCTGTCCAGACAAGCCTGATTACAGCCAATACAGGTGTTGATTTCATCCGCGCGATTTTGTTGCGCTTTCAGCATAAACTCCGCATCGGCAAGGAAAGGGCGTGCCATAGAAACCATATCGGCGCAGCCCTCACTAAGAATCTGCTCGGCAACATGAGGATCGTTGATACGGTTAGTCGTAATCAAAGGAATTGTCACTTTTCCCATCAGTTTTTTGGTAACCCAGCTAAATCCGGCTCTTGGCACCATTGTGGCAATTGTCGGGATACGGGCTTCATGCCAGCCAATACCAGTATTGATAATGGACGCTCCGGCCTGTTCAATAGCCAGTGCCAATTGCTCGATTTCCTGCCAGTCGGAGCCATCCTCCACTAAATCCAGCATGGAAAGGCGGTAAATAATGATGAATTGTTCCCCGACGATAGCGCGCACAGTTTTGACAATCTCTACGGCAAAACGCATACGATTTTCGAAACTGCCTCCCCATTGATCCTGTCGATGGTTAGTGCGGGCAACCAGAAACTGATTGATGAGGTAGCCTTCTGAACCCATGATCTCAACACCATCATATCCGGCTTGCTGCGCCAGTTGCGCACAACGGGCAAAGTCACTGATGGTTTGCTGTATATCCTCTTCAGACATTTCTTTAGGGATAAACGGATTAATCGGAGCCTGAATAGCGGAAGGGGCAACTGGTTTTTTTTGATAGCTGTAACGCCCGGTATGCAGAATTTGGAGAGCAATTTTGCCGCCAGCCTGATGTACTGAATCTGTAATGACCTTATGGTGAGGTAAATCATCTTCACTATTCAGCACACTTGCACCCGCTGCAACTACGCCTTGCGGGTTGGGAGCAATCCCTCCTGTGACAATAAGCGCCACTCCTCCGGCAGCCCGCTCTGCATAGAATTGAGCCAGCCTTCTGGTTCCGTCAGGATGCTCTTCAAGCCCGGTATGCATCGAACCCATCAGAACGCGGTTTTTCAAGGTAGTAAAGCCTAAATCCAGAGGGGTAAATAAGTGAGGATAATTGCTCATTACATTCTCCATCGAATAAATTTGGCGACTCACACATTATTATTGTTTTCAATATAGGTTAGCTATTCGCTAAGTGGTCGGATGAGATTGGTACAAATTTAGACGGTTCCAGTCTGATTGGAATCATTTTGTTAATTGATTGTGACAGATATCATGAAATCATTTTACTCAATAGATTTGATAAGTTAGTTGAATCAAGTTTCAAAATGAAAAAATTTCGCAAAAACACCTCACATCACTTTAATATTTAATTAACTTTTATTTAAGATACTGATAATTTTTTCAGTTACCCTGCCATCGGTAAAAATCAACTTTGTCTATAGGCTGTTTTTAGAAATGGCGCATGGCAGTATTAAAAAAATATAATGATAACAAAACGATGCAAAACATAACTGAACAAGTCACTTTAACGGGACAGTATGTCACTTTAATACCTTTGACACAGGAAAAGCATGATGAATTAGTTAATGCTATTGAAGATGGGGAATTACATCAGTTGTGGTGTGCTAATGTGCCTGCACCGGGTGATCTGAAAGCAGAAATTGAGCGTCGTCTGGATCTGCATGCTCAGGGAAACATGCTGCCTTTTACTGTCATTGACAACCAAAAAAATGTGGCAGTGGGGATGACATCCTATATGAATATTGATGATACTCTTCCCAGACTGGAGATTGGTTCGACTTGGTATGCTAAATCAGCGCAACGTACACCGATTAATACAGAAACAAAATACCTCTTACTGGAATACGCGTTTGAAACACTGGGTTGTCTTGCTGTGGAGATACGTACTCATTTTCTGAATCAGCAGAGTCGCAGAGCAATTGAGCGTTTGGGAGCAAAACTGGATGGTGTTCTGCGTAACCATTTGCGGGCAAAAAATGGTTCAATGAGGGATACTTGTGTATACAGTATGATACTCAGCGAATGGCCCGCCATAAAAAACCACCTTACATGGTTAATGACGAAGCCTCGCTGAATATTGATGCTGTACCAGAAAAATCTCTTTTGATAATGATTAATTATGGATGAGCCTTAATGGGTGAGAGCGCTTTTGATATGGCTTTCTAAATCATCCAGTAACTGATAACGGCGACGATATTCTGATCGTTTTTTACTGGGGATCTCATCCAGTGGTTTTCTTTCAATGACTGAAGGCAGATGAAAATCATTATTATCTTTTCTGGAGCCGCTCAGCGATTCCCAAAATGCATTATAGTCAGCCACCATCAGGTGTTTTTTCTTATGCCAATAGCGGATACTGCGGTAGATGTGAGTTTCATTGCTGACGGCTAATATCTGTTCACAGTTAGTATGTCCGGCAAAATGACAAATAGACTCAATCAATAAACGTTTAGGAAATAAACCGTGACACTCTTTTGTTGCACTGCGGATAATATCCAGAGAATTATCGCCTTTGGCCGGGCCTTGTAATACACCGATAAATAACGTCTGCCTGCCATTAAGTGTTAATAAAGTAAATGCACATTTTGCCAGAATGACATTATCTTCTGTCGTTATATACAAAGATAGCTCACCCTCTTTATTCAGATTATCTAAAGAGTCTATATAGATATTAAATGACTCGTTTTTCCCCTGAATAGTTGCCAGTAAATAAGCATCCGTATTAAATATCTTATTAATAACAACAGGAGCAAGCTGTTGGAATAAAATTTTATAGTGCTCACCAATTGCATGAACAATTTGGCTTCGCTTAAAATTAATACTCAAATATGGACGATGTAATTTACAGGGTAAACTAGGCTGTTTCTTTAAAATATCCAGATAAATAGGTGTACTGGCAATTCTGTCTAATAATTTAAATGTAGAAACAGGCGTAAAAAAGCTACGCAAAGCAAATTTTGCCCGATTGCTGGAAGAGTGCCAATGTAGCCCTGGTGTAATGCGTTTCCCGACAAGGTCGGTAAACAGCTTTATGCCTGAATACGTTTTAGTTTCAGATTGTTGTAGATACTTCATTAGTTATAAAATCCAAAAAATAATAAAAGCAGTGGCGCTATTCTACCACTTTTTTATTGGATATATACTCACCATCTTTCAGATTGTCTCGTTGCTTAGTTTTGGGTATTCACGAGAGTAACTATTTTAGTAAACTGACGGCTATCTATGAGCCCAAGTGTCTTCTGACTTGCGATTGCGATGTTGTGATGAATCTGTCGAATATATCACATTGAATTTAATGTATTCTTTAACTTTATTTTGGTTATTTTTACATAAATTTTCATTTTTTGGCACTTTCAATACAGGCCGACTTTATTTTTAACTGATATTGAATGAGTTGACTTATTGTTCTCTTTTCATATTTATTTCTCACTTGTTATTTAAGGGATATATAATGATAATATGCTTATTAATAAATTATTATCCCGGAATAGTAATATTTATTCCGGGTGGTAAATATATTTACTGCAATCATACAAAGACTAAGCAAACAGATATTAAGCAAGTTTCATATGCAGTAACGGGAATGGATTTCCTTGCCCGTCAGTTTCTGAACGTGAAAAAGCTTTAAACCCCATATATTGATAGAAGCCAACACCTTGTTGATTTTGTTCATTCACATCCAGTTCATTGATGTTTAATTCTCTGATTGCAAACTCTAACAACATTTTGCCAACCCCTTTGCCGCGCATCTGCGGTGATACAAATAGCATTTCAACCCGATTTTGCTCAACACTCAAAAAACCTGCCACGACATGATGCGCATCTACTGCCTTATAAACGTTCAGATTGGGTAAGTAACCATTTACTAACGGACGCAGCTCATCGATCATTCCCAAAGGCAAAAAATCATGGGTAGCACGCACAGAGTCTTCCCAAATCTGGAGAAGTGTTGCGAAATCACTTTCGCTGGCTTGCTGTATCTGCATTAAACATATCCTCGTTTTTAATTTGCCAGTACACGATCTTTACGGTAAATAGCTGCTAGCAGCATATAAACCGCCGTAGTCAGTAAGACAAGGAAGAAAAAGTCCATCAATCCATTATTCTGCATTGTTCCGGCATGCTGAATTCCATTATATTGGAACATGAAATTCCCTGCGCCCAGTGGCCCAATTGCAGAACCGATACTATAACTTAGCAGCATAACCTGAGTTGCGGCGACAATATAGGATGAATCCAGTTTGTCACAGGCAAGTGTGATGGCGAGTGGATAGAGGGCAAAAGATGACATGCCTAAAAGCGCCAATGCTACGACCATGACCATATAACTTTCAGAAAGATAGGTCATGCCTACAGCAAATACACCTAACAATGATGCCATAGCCAGTAACAGGGTTTTGCTGACGATAACGGACAGCTTACTGATAATAGGCTGAATAACCATTCCACCCAGAATAATCGCTGCCATTAATATACCGACCTGTTCAGTATTGAATTTACTTTGGCTTAACGATAAAGGCATCAGGCCATAGATAGTTCCCATGACAATGCCTGAGGTCAGACAGCCGACAATTGCCGGTTTACTGAAACGGGTGATTTTTTTCAGTGACAGTCGCTGATGCTGTAATGCCGGAGGCTGGCCCTGACGCAAAAACAGTGGTGGCAGAGTCGCAATCAGCAATAACGCTAAAATAGCGGCAAAAGGGATAACTCCCTGAGTCCCGATAAAACCAATGCCTAACTGACCGAGTGTTGTACCACCATATAGCGATGTCATGTAAAGGCCCAGACGCTTTGCACGTTCTTTGGGACTGTCGCCAATCAGTAACCAGGATTCGACCACTACAAAAATACCGGCCACAGCAACTCCGGCTATGCAACGGACAAGCAACCAAATTTCCTTATTTGGAAAAAAAGGCAGAACCATAACTGTCGCAGCTAACAGTAATAAAAAACTCACAAATGAAAAACGGTGCCCTATTTTGGCAATAACAGGTTCAATTAAGACTGAGCCTATTAATAAACCGATATAATAAGAACTGGCTAACCAGCTGGCATAGCCAGTATCGATGTGGAACCCTGCCATCGATAAAGGAATTAAGCTCATCAGGTAACCTGAAGCAATCGCAAATACAGTCAAGCCCGCAACAGGTACAAATGCACTGTCATTCTTGCGCAGCAGTTTCACTACTGTCGTCTCCACATAAAAAAATCAGCCAGATATGCGCTGCTTCTCATCAGGATCTTGCCGAACGGCAATAACGACATATGCCAAGGACAGGTATATATCGTAGTGATTCAAGCAGTGATAATTTGCTCAAGAGTCTTGAGTTGTGCGGACTATAGCCGTTTCTACCAAATAGATACAATGAGAAAAACTGATACTGATGAATGAAAAGATTTATGAAGACAGATAATGTAATTGGAGGGGGGTTATTAACATTGTTTAACTGTTTATTTTGTCATTAAACCGCAGCACCGGCTCTATATTTTGTATTTATTATGTTTTTTCTTCATACAATGCATCACCAATCATCTGACTTAAAAACAAGCACCACTATTGTTCAAGCCATGAACCATAATAGTGCAAACTATTACATTTGATACTTTATCCAAACTTAATCGGTTGAAAAAAAGCACATTACTATTTTGGCATGTGTATTGCTGTGTTTACCCCATCATATCCACTGGAGTATCACAGCATGACAATAATAACAGGCTATACCTTAAAATACTGGCGTGAGCGGATACGACACAATGTAGAGTCCGTTTTTGCTTTACTGCAACAGCATCTGGACTCCTTTTTATCTGATGATAATGCCTGGATCTATCTCGCAACTCCGGCGCAGTTACAGGCTCAGATTGTTTCACTTTTACCCGCTTATCAGCGTAATCCCGACGAATTTCCTTTGTTTGGTATTCCTTTTGCGGTTAAGGATAATATTGATGTTGCTGGCTGGCCGACAACAGCGGCCTGCCCGGCGTTTGAATATATTGCGGATGAAGATGCTACGGCGGTTGCCAGACTGAAAGCGGCGGGGGCAATTGTTATAGGGAAAACGAATCTGGATCAGTTTGCCACCGGATTAGTCGGAACCCGTTCACCTTATGGCATCGTTAAAAATAGTTTTAATGCCAGCTATATTAGCGGCGGTTCCAGCTCTGGCTCTGCTTCTGTTGTTGCCAGAGGATTAGTACCATTTGCGCTTGGAACGGATACCGCAGGCTCCGGGCGGGTTCCTGCCGGTTTCAATAATATTGTCGGCTTAAAACCAACGAAAGGCTGGCTTTCCGGCAAAGGCGTTGTTCCTGCCTGCCGCCTCAACGATACATTATCGGTTTTTGCCCTGACGGCGGAAGATGCTTTCAGTATTGCCGATATTGCCGGAGGGGTTGACGAAACTTATGCTTATTCCCGCATTAATCCGGCATCTGCTCCAGCAACATTGCCGGACAGCCCTCTTTTTGCCATCCCTGAAAATCCGGTATTTTGTTGTGATACGTTTGCCGAATCCGCATGGCAAAATGCTCTGAACGAGTTACAGGCTATGGGAGCAACGCTTCAGCCGATTGATTTTTTAGTCTTCAGCCAGTTGGCTGAGCAACTTTATCAGGGAGCATGGGTTGCTGAACGTACTATCGCCGTGAATGGAATGCTGAGTTTTCCTGAAATGATGGACCCGATAGTGCATCAGATTATTGCGGGAGGCAAAAATTACAGTGCGATTGATGCGTTTAAGGCCGAATACCAACGAGCAGAACTGGCGCAAAAAATCCAGTACATATTAGCCCGCTTTGATGCCATTATCGTCCCGACTGCACCGACAATCAGAACTATTGAAGAAATAAGACGGGCACCAATTCACTATAATTCTGAACTTGGTATTTATACTAATTTCACTAATCTTGCCGATCTTTCCGCACTCGCTTTACCTGCTCCTTTCCGAACTGACGGATTGCCCGCTGGCATCACTTTAATTGCCCCTGCCTGGCACGATCGTGCCCTTGCATCATTTGGCCTTCGTTGGCAGCAGCGTCTTGCATTACCGCTGGGCGCAACGGGAAAAGCGCTGGATGGGGAAGCTATGACATTACCACCATCAGGACAGCATATCCGTCTGGCAGTCGTGGGTGCCCACCTTCGGGGCATGCCTCTGAACTACCAATTAATTGAATGTAATGCCACATTTATAGAATCCACACAGACCGCAGACTGCTACCGACTTTATGCACTTGCCAATACCCAGCCAGCTAAGCCCGGATTAGTGCGAGATGACAAAGGTGCGTCAATCAGTCTTGAACTTTGGGATATCCCACTGGCTCATTTTGGTGCATTCGTTGCTGAAATCCCTTCACCGCTTGGCATCGGTTCATTGGAATTAGCTGATGGCCGTTGGGTAAAAGGCTTCATCTGCGAACCGGTTGCCCTGCATGATGCAACGGATATCACTGGGTTCGGTGGCTGGCGTAACTGGATTATCAGTCTGGAGGAAAACCATGTTTAAAACCGTATTGATTGCTAATCGTGGCGAAATTGCCTGCCGCGCGATCCGGACTCTGAAACGCCTCGGTATTGTCAGTGTGGCAGTGTATTCAGATGCAGATAAAAATGCCCAACATGTTAAAAATGCCGATATTGCATTGCCGCTAAACGGGGAAAAAGCCAGCGATAGCTACTTGTGTATTGAAAAAATTATAGGTGCAGCACAACAGAGCAACGCACAAGCCATCTGGCCGGGGTATGGCTTTCTGTCTGAAAGTCAGCCATTTGCAGAAGCGTGTGAACAGGCGGGTATTGTCTTTGTCGGCCCGATACCACACCAGATTGGTGAATTCGGCCTGAAGCACCGCGCCCGTGAACTGGCTGCCGAAGCAGGTGTACCGATGACTCCGGGAACAGGGTTACTGAATTCATTGGATGAAGCACTCAATGCCGCTGAACTTATCGGCTATCCGGTTATGCTGAAAAGCACGGCGGGTGGCGGTGGAATCGGCCTCAGTTGCTGTGATGATGCATATGCACTGAGTCAGGCATGGGAGAGTGTGCGTCGTCTTGGCGAACAGTTTTTCAGTGATACCGGTGTTTTTCTGGAGCGATGTATCAAACAGGCCCGCCACCTTGAAGTGCAGATTTTCGGTGATGGTAAAGGCAATGTTGTGGCATTGGGAGAGCGTGATTGCTCTTTACAGCGCCGTAACCAAAAAGTTGTGGAGGAAGCTCCTGCGCCTAACTTACCGGAATCGACCCGTGCTGCTTTGCTGGCTTCTGCTGTACAGCTTGGCAAATTGGTGAATTATCGCAGTGCAGGGACGATGGAGTACATTTATGATACGGAACAGGATGCATTCTATTTTCTTGAAGTTAATACCCGCTTGCAGGTTGAACATCCCGTAACGGAGTGTGTAACGGGTCTTGATTTGGTGGAATGTATGTTGCGGGTTGCGGCTGATTTGCCAATCGACTGGGCTGATTTAAAGCGTACACCTGTCGGGACGGCAATCGAAGTGCGGCTGTATGCCGAAAATCCCCTGAAAAACTTCCAGCCGTGTCCCGGTGTGCTGACCGAGGTTAAATTTCCGGATGGAGTACGCATTGACAGCGGCGTAGAGACAGGCAGTGAAGTTTCTGCATTTTATGATCCGATGATCGCCAAGATGATCGTTTATGGTGAAAACCGCGACGAAGCGCTTATCAAACTGCGTGAAGCCTTAGATTCCTGCCGATTACACGGTATTACCACGAATCTGGAATACCTGCGCCAGATCACCGCCTGTGATGTATTCCAGAAAGGGCAGGTCTGGACGCGGATGCTGGACAACTTCACACCTAAGGCGAATGTCATTGAAGTACTGCAACCGGGAACCTGGAGCAGTGTTCAGGATTACCCCGGTCGGTTGGGGTATTGGGATATCGGTGTTCCTCCCTCCGGCCCGATGGACGACTTGGCTTTCCGGCTGGCTAACCGGATTGTTGGTAATCATGAATCAGCCGCCGGACTGGAATTTACGCTGGAAGGGCCAACCTTGCAGTTTCATTGTGATGCACTGATTGCACTGACCGGAGCAGAGAGCTATGCGCTGTTAGATGGCGCAAAGGTATCTTATTGGCAACCACTGAATGTCAAAGCCGGGCAAACTCTTGAGATTGGGCGAGCGCAATCCGGTTGCCGGACGTACCTCGCAGTCAGAAATGGTATTGATGTTCCCTGTTACCTCGGAAGCCGCTCTACTTTTGCTCTTGGGCAATTTGGCGGGTATGCCGGTCGTACATTAAACATTGCCGATATGCTTTCTATCTCACAGCCATCCTTGCCTGCCTGTACAACCCCCGCACCGGTCAGTCTGCCACAGGCAGCTGAATCCGACTTGATTCCCGTTTATGGCGATACATGGAATATCGGCGTACTTTATGGGCCGCATGGCGCACCGGATTTTTTTGCTCAGGATTATATTGATGAATTTTTCTCCACTGAATGGCAGGTACATTACAATTCAAACCGTCTGGGTGTGCGGCTGACAGGTCCGAAACCTGTCTGGGCGCGTCCGGATGGTGGGGAAGCGGGCTTACATCCTTCAAATATTCATGACTGCGAATATGCCATCGGTTCGATCAATTTTACCGGGGATTTTCCTGTCATCCTCACTCGTGACGGGCCGAGCCTCGGTGGTTTTGTCTGTCCGGTTACCATTGCCAAAGCTGAACTGTGGAAAGTCGGGCAGGTAAAACCGGGGGATCGTATCCGGTTTCATCCCATCAGTATTGAAGAGGCTGTTGCTCTGGAAGAACAGCAAACTCAAAGAATTGATACACTGAGAGCTATACCTGAGACCCCCCTATTACAGATAGCTGAAAAACTGATAGCAGAAAAAGTACAGTCAGGCGCAGTACTGGCTGCGACTATTGCCACTGACTCTGCGCCTTCCGTTGTTTATCGTCAGGCGGGGGATAACTATATCCTGATCGAATATGGTGAAAATATTCTGGATCTGGCATTACGCCTGCGGATACATCTGTTGATGGAAAAACTGCATGATTTATCTGAACCGGGAATTAAAGAAATTGCTCCGGGTGTTCGTTCCCTGCAAATCCGTTATGACAATCGGCAAATCGAACAACAAAAACTTGTTGCTTTACTGCTGTCTTTAGAGAAACAGTTGGGTGATGTCAGCACAATGAAAGTACCATCACGTATTATCCATTTGCCGATGGCTTTTGAAGACAGTGCAACACTGAGTGCGGTGGAACGTTACCAGAGCACAGTAAGAACCAGCGCTCCGTGGCTACCGAATAATGTTGATTTTATTCAGCGTATTAACGGATTACGTGATCGCGAAGCGGTACGCCGTATTCTCTTTGATGCCAGCTACCTGATCCTCGGTCTGGGAGATGTGTATCTGGGCGCTCCGTGTGCAGTGCCAATTGATCCTCGCCATCGCCTGTTAAGTTCGAAATATAACCCCGCCCGAACGTTCACCGCAGAAGGAACGGTTGGAATTGGTGGTATGTACATGTGTATATATGGTATGGACTCCCCCGGTGGTTATCAGCTGGTGGGGCGAACCCTGCCTATCTGGAATAAGTTTCTGAAAAACGCACAGTTTGCTGAAGATAAACCGTGGTTATTACGGTTTTTTGATCAAATACGTTTTTATCCGGTCAGTGAGAAGGAACTGGATCAACTGCGTGATGATTTCAGAGAAGGTCGTTCTGCCATCCGCATTGAAAATACACAGTTTGATTTTGCCGAACATCTCCGGTTTCTGAAAGAAAATACCGAAGATATTGCCTATTTCAAACTGAGGCAGGCAGTCGCTTTTGAAACAGAGATAACGCGCTGGCAGCAGGAACAACAGGAAGAAGAAAGCTCAGTTCAGGATAGAGAAAGACAGTCGCAAGAAGAGACTGATGTTAATGAACATGGCCTGCAAATTAGTGCGGATATGAGCGGAAATATCTGGAAAGTATTGGTTAAATCAGGCGATGACGTGGAAGCAGGGCAGCCGTTAATTATAGTCGAAGCCATGAAGATGGAGCTGGCAATTCATGCTCCGCAGGCGGGCAGAGTGACAAAGATTAGTTGTCAGCCGGGCGGCACGATTAGCCCCGGAGATGCATTGTTATGGTTGGGATCGGAAAATGCCTGATGTATCACGGATATCACATAGCTCTATTAAATAATAATACCCTCGTATGAGGGTAAAATACGCAGCAAGTTAACATCTCTGAAATTAAATTTTTTTGGAAATAACCAAATGCGCGTATTAAAGATTATTTGTCCTGAATGTGGTGCTAAAGCTGCCATCAGTAAAACCAACCGCAAACATCCAGAAATTGCGGATCTATACTGTGCATGTTCTGACATTGAATGTGGTTATCGATTCGTCATGAACCTGACATTTTCACATGCACTGAGCCCCAGCGCTAAAACCGGTGACAAATTATTGCAGACTGTTATCAACAACCTCAATCCACAGCAACGACAAGCAGCACTGGCATTATTAAGAGCAAATTCTACAGCTTAATTCCAAGTCATGTTGTAATGGTCATTTACAAACCCCAGACACATCACAATTATCTATAAGCTTGTTTTTACATAAGACTTTGATTTTATTATTTATATTTTATATAAGAGTGTTTTTTTACCTTGATTTAGTTGGTTAGGATAGTTTATGTTTAAAGAAATATAATTTCTTATTGAAAATGTAACAATATGTACTATATTTTTTGTATGAGTTAGTTTAATTATATTTTTTCTTAAATATCATTTATTGATCTTTTCAGATAATAAGAGAAAAAATATTTTAAATTAACCTCATTACATCAATTGATGTTGCTATATAAATCTCTGGTTAAGAAATGCTTTTTATTTTTTGGTTGAATGTAACTTAATAATTATCAAGAAATGGGGTTTGTTATGAGTAAAATATTATATATTGAATCAGACTCTTATTTACCTATTGAGAATGGCCTGAAAATTATCGAGTCTTTATCTGAAAAAACAGAAGATAGGTTGGATGATAAGGTGAGAAATATAGATGACTCTATTTTGAGTTTATCAGGCCTCAAGACAACGAAGTATCATGCTGATTTTGTCATAACTAGTTATATTGGTTATTTTGAAATTAGGTTATCTATTGACGGTGGGAAAACTTTTTATGGACGCGGGGGAGGATTAGGATCGTTGGGAAAAGGATGGCATTCAGGAGATTTTTATATTCTGTTGGATGATATTAATAAATTTTATGAAAAAGCAACAACCTTTGTGGGGGCTATATCCTTTTTAAAAGTAAATGTATCTTTTTTTGAATCACCTCTAGATACACTAGGCATATTTGATGGATATGGGGTTGGGACTGTTTCTGCAACTGTCACAGGAGCTGGTCATTGGGAATGAAGTTATAATAAATACTCCATTTAATTATTATATTATACTAACAGTTAACCTTTTTATTCTGTAAAAATCGATGGATATTTGGTGAAATATTCTATTTTCCATGAATGTAATAAGAGCGATTTATCTTAATTTATGCATTGATCTATTATTTAATTATATCAGAATTAAACTGCGTGAAGGATCTTGTTTTATGCGCAATAATACATATTGGTTGAATGGAAGTGATGAAATATATCTATGTAATCCACAACCAGATGTTAAAACATATTGGCAAAGGACTGCCTTTTGATGAGAATGAATTAAAGCGTTTTTTTACCCATCACTTTTTTACCCGCAAAGAATGAAAGGATTGAAATTGGCAGTAGTGCAGTCTCCAATCATTCCAACTATTTCACCTTATTAGTTTTCTCTTTTTTTCAGCCATTGCATAAAATCTTCAATAAAGACTTTTGTTTTTAATGGTAATAATTTCTGTGGCAGGGTAATGATATATGCCTGACGTGGGAATGGATTTTCAAATTTCCATTCAGGAAGTACTTCTAATAACGAACCATCAGCAAGATAGCTATTGGCAATAAAAGTTGGAATAAGGGCGATGCCTACTCCCTGAAGCGTTGCATCTAACATTGCATCACTATTCTTGATCAGCAGCCGTGGTGTTAAAAAAATATGCTCAGTATGTTCTTTATTCCTGAAAGTCCAGCCACTATGGATTTGCCGTTCTTCAGGGAAAAATATTTTTTAATGTTGAAGTCGGGCGTACAGCATTAATGCTGATAATATTTTTAGTGCTCTTTTTTGATCCGACATTAACATTCCCTGCTTTGGCAGTCATGATGGCTCTGCTTTCTGTTGCTCATGTTCTTAATTTTGTATCAACTGAATCTCTCCTACCACGAAATATTCCGGCTGAGGAATTACCCAAAGCACTGTCTATGGTTCAGGGTGTTGATCAGGTTACTCAGGTTTTGGGACCAACTCTGGCTGCGATTATTGCTGTATATGGCGGCATTAACACAATATTGGTTGTTGCCGGGGGGATTTTCGCTATTTCTGCAATTAATTATCTTTTTCTTAAATCGTGTCAAGTTAGTGTTGGAGATAAACTCAGTTTCAAGTCATTGATTGATTCAAATAAGCAAGGAGTCAAAGTACTGTGGAAAAATAAAGTGCTACTTCATTTGTGTGGGTTAACATGGGTCGTTAATCTGATATACGGCTCGGCTCTGGTAGTCAGTGCTGCGGTAGTTCTTAAAGAATTCTCCTTACCTGAGCGTTATTTTGGCATATTACAATCTTCAGCAGCCATTGCTACTATTGTTGTTTTCCTCTTTGTACCTCGTTTTGTCAGGCGTTTTGGATTATCAGCATTAGGTACAGTCTCTTTTTGCTCAATGATATTAGCCGGAACAATAATGACAGCTTCTATGTATTACGTGTTATACCTTGTCGGTTATATGTTATTGATGGCTTTTGATGGAGTATTCAGCGTTTATTTACGCTCTGTCAGAAGTCAGATAATACCCAAAGAACACCTTGGAAAAACAACAGGCTTAATCGGATTAATCAATATGTCTTCTGTTCCGGCCAGCGGCATTGCTGTGACGCTTTTAGCAAGTTATTTCAGGCCATTGGAAATTATTGGGATGATTCTGATATTTGCTTTCATATTAGGAATCGTATTGATTATTCTGGGGCGTAGGGGCTTTGGATATAAGAGCTGGTTGCCGCCAGTAATAATCACAGAATAAGTGAAACCTTCAATTTCTTTACCTGATTTACAAATAATTTCGATTTAAATCATCATAATGAAGCAGTTATGGTTATTTTCAACTCTCACCATGCTGGTGAATGTAATAACTTAAGAACCTATGTCGGAGTGAAAGAGAATTGACATAATATAAATAAGTTAGCTCAAATTTAGATTCATAGTGGCAAATAGATAACTGTCAGTTTAGGTTTGAGCTAATAGACATAATTGATGCAGATTCAGTACATAGAACGGCTATGACTGTTTTAAATGAACGGTACACAACGTTGGTCAAGTTTTCTTGATCAGAAAAATATTTGGAGAATAATTTATGGTGTTATTTGTTTAATTATTTATGAAAATGGTTTTTAATTCTTGTTTCTTTCAGCCTGAATTATTTTTTATATTAAACTAATTGTTTTTGTTGTTATTATTTATAAAAAAAGAGAGGGGTAACTCTAGGGTTAAACAATGTCACCATCATGGTTTTAATAAAAAATATATGGAATGTTATTCTATTCACTATGTGTATCATCACTTGTTTAGTGATTGTTTATTTTTTTTATGAACATTTGGATCTAACATGAAAACACTCTTAATCAATTGATTGAATTTTAATTAAATTCAATGAGGCTCTATATTTATGGTGTTTTATTGTATTTCATTACTTATTTTGTAAGGTTTAATTATTACGTTTCTGATGGTTTTAATAACAATATGATAACGCGATTAATTATCTCGGGTTTGTTTTTATTAATGTGATTTTACCGTGTCGATTATTGGGGATGTTTGTTAATGGAAATAATAATTAATGGTTTATAAATCAAAAATGTATATTTAATGGTTAAATTTATAATGATTGTGTCCATAGTATGAGAAATTAACTGCAAGTTTTATTATGAGATAATTTATGTTTTTCTAAAAATCCATCTTCGATGGAAGGTAATAACTATGAGGTTTAAAAATGGATATTAGAGTTTATAATGATGAGACTCATAAATATGCACTAGAGTTGCTTAAAAATGATGGAGTTATTGTTGCTCCTAGCGTGACAAATTATGGTGTTTTTTGCTCGGCAACAAGTGCGAGCGGAATAGCTCGAATATTCAGAATGAAGGAACGGACTAAGTTCGGGCCACTCACATTGGGTATCGGACATCCGAGTGATGCGAGAACCTATGCGGATATTCCACCAGAATTTTCAGATGAACTCATCGCCGAGCTACTCTTAGGGAAAGTCACAACAGTCTTCTTCAAGGCACCGGCGGCGGCTGTATTTCCCGAGCAAATGACCATGGGAGCACCCACTGTTGGACTTTTTTGTCATGGAATGAGCCCCATGTATGAAATTGGACGGGATTTCGGTCCCATAGCACTTACGTCCTCTAATATATCCGGTACTGGCGGTCATCAGGTTACTCGCGAACAAGCAATAAGCGATCTTGGTCAGCACGCGGATTTGGTTATTGATGGAGGCCCTATTGGCTGGGATGAAACTGCTGGGCCTTTTCAGAGCAATACGGTAGTGGATTTCTCTTTCAATCCGCCATATCTGGTTCGACCTGGCAGATTCTCAAATGAGCGACTAAAAAGCCTATTTCCCACACTTGTGATTGACACTAATGCCTATAAGAAGGTGATCATTCACCGAATGGGAAATATAACACTATGACTCATTTTCATTTAGATAAATCACACGCAGAGCCTGATCAGATAGCGGAGGAGATATTGTCTTTGGATGATGATCGGGCAAAATCAGGAAGAATTTTACTTGTCGGTATGGGAGCCGATATCGGTTCTAATCTCTTATATCTGTCAACGACCCCCGATGTTGCATATCCAATTACGGATGTATTGACTCATCCGGTTGATAGCGAAGGAATTGGTGCTGCGGATCGTGGACCGCTCGAAGAACTCAAAGTACGCCTTCTCTTAGCAAATCCATATTTGTTCGGTAGAATTACCACAGATGACAGTAATTGTTCACTGACTATTAATGGGTATTCATTTCGTATTCACTTCCGTGATCTTAATGAGAATTTAGATGATCTCGGTTACTTCGATTTGACTGTGCTGGCAACCAGCCGACATCATATTAGATCGCGAAGCCATCTTGATAAACTTGAGTCTATTTCTCGTGTAGTTATTGGTGTGGCAGAGAACTCCTCCCTTCCTGCTCTTTATCCTGCTCTTTTGACCGCTAATTCAAAACACTTCCTTGCCAGTCATACAGTAGTAGCGACTGAGCTTTCAGGAAGTTATGCAATGGGCAGTTGTCAATGTGTAGGATGGACTACAGGTTTGCGCATTCTGGCAGATCTCTGTGCAAACCAAGGCGTAGCACTTCACGATATTTTATTACATACAGAGGTAGACATCGTTCACCCTGATACAGCATCTTCCAATTTTGGCACTAAGCGTGTGGGTCCACGTAGTGAGGATCCCAGAGATAACCTGCGACCGGGCATTTCTCAGGTGGCGGAATCCATGTTGCGTTTTCACCCAGCTTCGAGTGTGAATAACGTTTCACTCCGTGTGCTTACCCAACCACCTGGATACCAAATACAACGGTTTTTTCTGCACGGGATAGATATTCGTACAGACGACATCATCGGTGTAGCAAAAACACTAGGCTCTTCTGAACCATACCTTATTCATGTTACTAATAGTCCCATAGGTTCAAGATCCTATGCCTACCTACCTTGCAGTATTGTACTTCTTGTAACAGAACAACACATTTCAGTCAAACGTGTCGGAAACATCGTGGAAGTTGTCCTGCAAGCTTTCGTCCACAATACACTGGGCTATTGTGCCGCAATTCTTTCAGCTACCGATCGTATTCTACGCGGAGATGCGGTCACATTTATTGATTCACACAACCAAACTGTTTAAGGAAAAAAATGACTACCTTAGAACTGATGAATAAGCCTACTGTGCGAAAAAGTACCGGAAAGATCATCATTACCCCAGAACCTGAAACAGTGGGTATCATTGCGTCCTCGTTCGACGAAATTTCAGACGATTCAGAGCGTATTCTTTTTACCCCAAGCCTTGATTGTGCGGTTGCAAGTAAAATTATAGCAACCCCATCAGTTGGATCTGTTGTTGTAACTAAGGGCGAATTTTCGGATCACGCACGAAAAATGCTTCATGAATCTGGAATTGGATTAGTTGTCTGTAATGAAGGTGAACTTGATAAGATAAGTCGGTGTATCGTCAATAAAGATGGTTTAACGGCTCTGACGGAAAAAGTGCCAGTCAGCGCAATCTGCTCAGTACTAAATCCGCGAAACCTTGCAATCTATCGTAGGTTTGGAGTTAAGTCTTTGGGATACTTCAGGTTCAAGTTCTGTCTTTTTCAGCTATTTAGCCAAGAACCTTCTGCCTATTATGACCCTAACCGTATTGAAGCGTTTCTATACGGGCAATTAGCCGATCTGGGTAAGCAAAACTGGTCAAGTATTCGTTGTGTTTTATCTGACCTTACTACGGCAGAACTCGTTGAGGTTGGGATAAATGTACATTCAGAAATGAACCCTGACTTGGGCGTACGTGGGCCACGGAACATGGAACAGTGGGAACCGGAACTGGCAGCGATTCGTCGTTTCCAGAAGGAGTTCGACACACCAGTTAACATTAGCGCACCATTTATTTCCACTATCAGTGAGTACTGCTCATTTGTCGCTATGGTGGAAGAGGCTGGAATACAACGTTCTCACGTTAAGCTTGGATTTACTCTGGAAGTTCCTGCATTAGCGGAAGAGCTTGATGACTTATTCACAACGGAAAAGGTCGACTTTATGGCTATTGGTACATCAGATCTTTTCTCTTTGTTCAATGGCGTTTGTCGTAACAATCAAGCTCTTTCTGTATTGCCAACCAGCAACGCAAATATTCGCCTGCTCCACAGAGTTATCAGGTGTGCTCGAGAACATGGAGTTCATACATTTGTATGTGGTGAAGTTCGTCGTAATGAAGGAATTATGAAAGAGTTATTGCAAGCTGGAGTAGGAGAGCTTATATGCTCCGCTCAAGTCAAAGACCTTAGCTCGATATTTGAACTCTCTAGCGCAAAGTAGTCTGCAACATAACTCGTTTTCCCTAATCTATTTGCATGGGAAATATAAAAACAATGGTATCTCTGATAGACACATTTAATTAATTTTTTATCGCTAATTAAATAAGATACCTATCATTTTCTTATTTCTCTATAAATATGTCGGCAGGATGGTTACTTAGTTCTGACCAAGTTTTCACCATATTAATTCACATCCCTGACATGATGTGAACAATTCTGCATATTACTTAACTGAGACTCTAAAAATGAAAAATTCTTACTCTATGGGTGTAATCTGTTGTCTGATCGCCACTTTATCTTGGGGAGCGACATTTCCGATCATGACCAGCGCTCTTACACGCATTGATCCTTATACATTTACACTACTACGTTATGGCTTCGCTGGTATTGCATTGTTAATTGCGCTGTTTTTTTACGAAGGAAAGCAAGGTTTTAAACTAAAAGGTGAACGTATAGGTTTGGTTTGGCTATTGGGTTCTGTGGGTTTTGCTGGCTTCGGTTTTTTTGTCTTCTTAGGCCAACAAATGGCCGGAAAAAGTGGAGCACTTACTGCTTCCATCATGATGGCAACTATGCCAATGCTTAGCATTCTTGTGAACTGGGTATTACGTAAAATTGCACCTCCTGCTATATCTATTGGGTTAATCCTGATGTCTTTTTTTGGTGTAATGACAGTTATTACTAAAGGCCATTATGGTAGTCTGTTTGATGTTCCCTCTAGTTACACAGCTAATGGGCTTATTATTTTCGGCGCACTGTGTTGGGTTATTTACACTGTAGGAGCTTCATTTTTTCCTACTTGGTCACCGTTAAAATACACTGCGCTGACAACTTATCTGGGTGTGATAAGTATATTGGTGTTAAACGGCATCCTGTATTTCTGTGGTTTTGTGTCTGTACCAAAAATTAGTGCATTCATGTTTGTCATTCCGCATGTATTCTACACGGCTTTTATTGCTGGCTTCATAGGAATCCTATGTTGGAATATTGGTAATAAAATACTAACTCCACTCAACGGTGTATTATTCATGGATATTGTACCAATCACTGCTTTCTCAATCTCAGCGATGACTGGAGTAAAACCAAATGTTCCTGAAATTGCAGGAGCTTGTATTACGGGTTCTGCCCTGATCCTCAATAACATATATTTGCGTTATCGTAATACACCGAAAAAAGTAGCTATTCCCGTTCGAACTAATTGAATGATTAGTCATCTTTGATTATTAAGTGTCGAATTTCAGTTGTATATTTATTGGAAATATTATTTCTCTCTATAGCAGGGCGAATTTATATTTTTCGGTAGTGATAAATAAATTAATTCTTACCATTTTTAGGCTGGCAATTGAATAGGTAATTTAATTCTATTAAGGGGATTAAATATGTTTGTGAAATCGGATGAATTAACATTGCATGTTGATTTACAAGGCTCCAATGACGCTCCTGTTCTGGTATTACTTCATTCTCTTGGGACTAACTTACATCTTTGGGACCCGATAGTTTCGAGTTTAGCTCGAAACTATCGGATATTGCGTTTAGATATGCGAGGACATGGCCTCAGTGAGGTAGGTAAGGCTTCTTTTCTTATAGAAGATTTGGCTAAAGATGTGCTCAGTATTACGGATTATTTTGGAATAGATGTATTTTCGGTAGCTGGTGTCTCGATCGGCGGTCTAATCGCCCAGCATTTAGCCGACAGTATTCCTGAGCGACTAGTGTCAATGGTGCTCATTGATACCTATCTTGCACCAACTACACAATCTATCTGGAGCACAGTGGCCGATGATATCCGCAACCACGGCTTAAGTCATAGAATTCAAGAAATTTTCTCTCGCTGGGTAACGCCAGAATTTCGTGACACACCACCAGCGATAGGAATGAAACAGATGTTACACCGTACCTCAGCAGAAGGTTATGCGGGATGCGCAGAGGCATTATCGCAGATTAAACCAGCGCGACCAAAGAACAAAAAAGTTCCAGTGCTGGTATTAGTTGGCGAAAATGATATTGTCGCTACGCCAGCAGCTGCAAAAGAAATGGCAATTGCTCGCAGTGGAAAATTAGTAGTACTGCGAAATGCTGCCCATATACCTATTCTTGAAAAATCAGGTGAAATTTTGGAAGAAATGATGCAATTTTTAGCTGAAAATCGCAATAAAACTATAAGAGAGGAAACTGGCGTTTAAATATAATGCCATATTCTACATACATTGTAGTAGTTAACAGATGAAGAATACCTTTCTATTTGAATTTGGTATCAGGATTTTTAAAACATACAATTACAAAAACTGGCTTAATTTCAGGATAATTAAGCCAGTTTTTTACAATTGATTTCAGCAAGGTTTTTTAGATATGCAATCCATTTTCAATACTCTCGGCAAGCATTCCGGGGTCGCCGATACCTCTAATTTCATTGATCAACGGAAGATCCATGTTAACCGCTAATTCATTAAGATTAATATCATTTTCAATAGTCTGTTCGAATTTCAGTCCGATTATCTGGTTCCATAAATTTCCTGCAAACCATGAGCAGTTTGTTATAGGAGTGTATACTCCGTTTTTCATATCTTCAGAAGTAAGCTTCATCAGTTTTGATAGCCGATTACTTTCATCTATTAATTTAGGGATAAGTTTCATTTCTATTAATTCAGGGTTGATAGCGTTGCCATCAACCTTCACACAGCGCTGGAGGTGAAATTTCCTCTCTGGTGAGTCATTTGTATATTCTGAGTTTTTTACCAATCCATATCCCGCATGAAAAGCATATGATGTATTATCTCCCTCCTTCGAACTATTGAAATAAATAACCCATGCATGACCAAAACTACCACCACCAAAGGCAGATCCTAATTCTTTGAACACTTCTCTAATAATGGTATCTTTCTCACTCCAGGGAAACTGTTGGCCAATATTCATTGCTCTTTCTATTACTGGCTTCATATCCGTACGTTCGGCCGTTCTATTCGTTCTGATACATATTTGTGGATAACCGACGCTCGCGTCTCCAGTTGGTTGGTATTTATCTGCCTTGATCATAATTATCTCCTTTATATCCGTCGTCTTTCAAGTTGCCTCTTTGTTGGCTGCGCTCATTCACCCCAGTCACATAGTTACCTATGCTCCCTGAAACTCCTTCCCTTGCCGCCGCGGTGCATTTTGAAATCCATAGGGTATAGATTTATATATATTTTTTATTTAAAAACAGGATTATTCAATATCAGAATCTGTTTCGGTTGCTAATGTTACTGATTTTATTTTTTATAATTAAATAGCCACTACTGTATGATGCGCATTACAATTAGCTTAAAATATATCTATAATGTTACAACTTAATCTTAATTATAAAAATCATAATAATTTTACAATGAAATTATGTCTGTAAAAAGTTAATTAATACCAATCACTTAATTGGATATTATCTCTTATTCTTGGATTCGACTAATAAGTGCAATTTCTAAGAAAGGCGGTCAGTTGCTATAGTAGGCATCTTTCTCGCCAAAGGAAAATGCACTATGACCTATACACA
>NZ_NIBU01000041.1 GCF_002632485.1 Xenorhabdus innexi
TATGCCAGAACGCGTTCAAAACACCACAAAGAAAATCATGTAAAAACAAAACATTGGATGCGTGTTTTGAACGGCTTAATTCTTAAGAGCCTATCTATGATCCAGCTTATTAACGTCAGACATAAACACCTCACTTTATTATTCGTTATAAGGTTATTTCAGCCTACTGCTAACTAGCCCGTTAATATTACTGGGATCAGGCTGCTATCTCTATTGAATAATCCGTAACAAAATGAATACACCTTAAAATAAGGCTGTGCATTATAAAATCTTCCTGTTAGTCGAATGCGTAATTCAGTGAGGTGTATATTTGAAGCTTGGTGCTAATAAAAAAACCTAGTAGCCGAGGTTGGTGTTTAGTCATTTGATTAAATTAAAAATTCAATATAAGGGAAAGCAACACCAGCAAACACTATAGAGGCCGAAATAATAAAGCAGAATAGAGATAATACTGCGTATAGAACTCTTTTAATTATTGTGTTTTCCTTAAAGATCATAAGAGTGGAGTATATCCAACAAGGAATAAGCACAAACAAAAATAAGGAAAGTATTATCCAAAAATAAATCCTAAGTAAAATATATAATTGATACTCATCCATACATAGCCCTCATGATCCATTATAGACCTCAGAATATATCAGTAACTCCACCAGCTCACCACTACCTCAGGGCGCAAGCATACTTTTTTTCATCCCTATTGAATGAAAAATCATGACATGATCAAATAAGTCTTATTTCTCTTGATATGGTCACATCAATATGATTGATAAGGAGATGAGATGAATTTCTTAGACAAGAAAGAACTGGTTCAAAAAACCAAACTATCAATGAGTCAAGTAGACGGACTGAAGAAAGCCGGATTATTTCCGGCTCGATTTCACCGCAGGCCTCATCATCCTGTTATTTTTTCTCTAACGCAATGATCTGGGCTTCTGTGAGGATAATGCCTTCCTTTTCCACTTTCGCTTCCAGTGCTGCCAGTCGCTTTTTAAAGTTTTCCAGATTATGCCGTAACCAAATGGAGCGAACGCCACTCCCAGAAACAAAAATACCCTGTTTACGTAATTCATTACTGGTACGTGCTTGACCATAATGACACAAGATTTGTTGCCGAAGATCCCAAGGGGGGCAGTGATTGTGATGGATAATGCCTCTTTCCATAAACGGTGTGATACGCTACAAGCGATAGCCGATCACGGGTGTCAGTTAGAATGGCTTCCCCCTTACAGCCCAGATTTAAATCCTATCGAAAACAAATGGGCTGAAACAAAAACCACAAGAAGACGAGAACGATGCTCTATTGATGAACTGTTTACAGAGCATGTAACCTATGTCTGATTATATTGATTCTGCTATAAAGGCCATCACGGTCTGAAACTTTATATAATTTATCGGTTGGTTTGAGGCTTTTGAGTTTGGTGTCTGTCAGCATAGCGGCATCCTTTTTGTCGGTTTGATACCGTCAAAAAATGTATGCAGGTACGGTGAGGCTTTATGAGATCTGGAAAATAAAAGACCCTTAAATCAGGGTCTTAATTAGGAAATCATGATGATTTGGTGAGGCTTGGGAAGACTTTAGATCATTCCCACTCAATTGTTGCTGGTGGTTTACCGCTGATGTCATAGACCACACGCGATATCCCATTGACTTCATTAATTATTCTATTTGATACACGGCCAAGGAACTCATATGGCAGATGTGCCCAATGCGCGGTCATAAAGTCGATGGTTTCTACTGCACGCAAGGAGACAACCCAGTCATATTTACGTCCATCACCCATTACGCCAACGGAACGAACCGGCAGGAATACGGTAAATGCCTGACTGACCTTGTTATACAGATCTGCTTTGTGCAATTCTTCAATAAAGATGGCATCAGCACGACGCAGTAAGTCACAGTATTCTTTCTTCACTTCGCCCAGTACGCGCACACCAAGACCCGGCCCCGGGAATGGATGACGGTACAGCATGTCATATGGCAGACCCAGTTCCAAACCGATGCGACGTACTTCATCTTTGAACAACTCTTTCAGAGGTTCAACCAGACCCAGTGCCATATCTTCAGGTAAGCCACCCACATTGTGGTGAGATTTGATTACATGTGCGTTACCGGTTGCAGATGCTGCTGATTCGATAACATCCGGGTAAATTGTGCCCTGTGCCAACCACTTAACCTGAGTTTGTTTTGCCGCTTCTTCGTCAAATACATCGATAAATACGTGGCCGATGGTTTTACGCTTGGCTTCAGGGTCATCAATTCCTGCCAGTGCAGAAAGGAAACGATCTTCGGCTTTCACATGGATAATATTCAGGTCAAATTTACCCTCGAACATTTCCATTACCTGATCAGCTTCATTTAAACGCAGCAGGCCATTGTCTACAAATACACAGGTCAGTTGTTTGCCAATTGCACGGTTCAGCAACAGCGCCGTTACTGAGGAGTCAACACCACCGGACAGAGCCAGAATAACTTTATCATCACCGATCTGGGCACGCAGGCGCTCTACGATATCTTCAATGATAGATGCTGGCGTCCACAGTGCTTCACATTGGCAAATATCCAGTACAAAGCGTTTCAGAATATTATGACCCTGATGAGTGTGAGTCACTTCAGGGTGGAACTGTACGCCATAAAAACGTTTTTCATCATTCGCCATAATAGCAAATGGGCAACTATCAGTGCTGGCTACAGTGGTGAAACCTTCTGGAATAGCTGTGACCTTATCGCCATGGCTCATCCACACATCCAGTACTGGTGTACCTGATTCATTCAGTGCATCCTGAATGCCGCGGAATAGTTCACTTTCACCTTTGAGCTCAACCTGAGCGTAACCAAATTCACGCTCATTAGAGGTAGAAACTTCGCCACCCAATTGCATGGACATAGTTTGCATGCCATAGCAGACGCCCAATACTGGCACACCCGCGTTGAAAACATATTCTGGCGCACGTGGACTGTTGTTTTCAGTTGTGCTTTCCGGGCCACCAGAAAGAATGATGCCGTTCGGGTTAAATGCTCGGATTTGTTCTTCAGTGACATTCCATGTCCAAAGTTCACAATAAACACCGATTTCACGGATACGACGAGCAATAAGTTGCGTATATTGCGAGCCAAAATCAAGGATCAGAACGCGATGTTGATGGATATTAGTTGTCATTAGAGGTGAATTCCCAAAACAAGTGGCAATTAAAAAATAAAAAAAATCAGTGACCCGCAATTGCGAGCCACTGTGTAAAATAAATTACAGACCTAAACGGTAGTTTGGTGATTCTTTCGTGATAGTCACATCGTGAACGTGGCTTTCCTGAATACCAGCGCCACTGATACGAACGAATTCTGCTTTAGTTCTCAGTTCGTCAATTGTCGCACAGCCTGTCAGACCCATACAGGAGCGTAGTCCGCCCATTTGTTGGTGAACGATGCTTTTCAACAATCCTTTATAAGCAACACGGCCTTCGATACCTTCCGGCACTAATTTGTCTGCTGCATTGTCAGTCTGGAAGTAACGATCAGAAGAGCCTTTAGACATTGCGCCCAGAGAACCCATTCCACGATAGGATTTGAATGAACGACCCTGATAGAGTTCGATTTCACCCGGAGATTCTTCTGTCCCTGCTAACATTGAACCGACCATCACACATGCAGCACCTGCAGCGATGGCCTTCGCGATGTCACCAGAGAAACGGATACCACCATCAGCAATGACTGGAATTCCTGTACCTTCCAGCGCTTCCACTGCATCGGCAATCGCTGTAATTTGTGGCACACCAACACCAGTTACGATACGGGTAGTACAGATAGAACCCGGGCCGATACCGACTTTAACTGCATTAACTCCGGCTTCTACCAGTGCTTTTGCACCTTCACCCGTTGCTACGTTACCACCGATGATTTGCAGATCAGGGTATTTAGCGCGAGTCTCACGAATACGCTGCAAGACACCTTCGGAGTGCCCGTGAGATGAGTCAATCAGCAATACGTCCACACCAGCGGCTACCAGTGCGTCAACACGCTCTTCATTGCCAGCACCAGCACCAACGGCAGCACCAACACGCAGACGACCCTGTTCATCTTTACAGGCATTTGGTTTACGTTCTGCTTTCTGAAAATCTTTCACTGTGATCATGCCGAGCAAATGGAAGTTATCATCAACTACCAATGCTTTCTCAACGCGTTTTTCGTGCATTTTCTGCAATACCACGTCACGAGCTTCACCTTCTTTAACTGTCACCAGACGCTCTTTTGGCGTCATTACTGCGGTAACAGGCAGTTCCAGATCTGTGACAAAACGCACATCGCGGCCAGTGATAATACCTACCAGTTCGTTAGACTCTGTTACGACAGGATAGCCAGCAAAACCATTACGGGCAGTCAGTTCATTAACTTCACGCAGTGTAGTTTGCGGTGTGACAGTGACAGGATCGGTTACAACACCACTTTCGTGTTTTTTCACGCGACTGACTTCTTCAGCCTGACGCTCAATAGGCATATTCTTGTGAATAAAACCAATTCCCCCTTCCTGTGCCAACGCGATAGCCAGAGAAGATTCCGTTACGGTATCCATTGCTGCCGAGAGCATAGGCACGTTCAGGCGGATAGTAGATGTTAATTGTGTGGACAAGTCTGCCGTGTTAGGCAGAACTGTAGAATGGGCAGGAACCAACAAAACGTCATCAAAGGTTAATGCTTCTTTTTTAATTCGTAACATGAGCAATATCTCACCAAGCTATGGGGCGTCAATAAGGGATAAAATATTGCCGCGGCATTATACAGGCCGTAATCGGTTGCCTCCAGCATTTTCTGAAAAAATTTCTTGATTAGTGGTAGCGAGCAGTTATCATCAATCAATTAAGTCCTTGTTTTAAAATTTGATCTGGCTCACATGTCACTACCAATCAACACTGGAATTTTTTCTGTTAGTCGTCTGAATCAGACGGTTCGTCAGCTATTAGAACTGGAAATGGGCAAAATTTGGCTGAGTGCTGAAATTTCTAATTTTTCCCAGCCTTCATCCGGTCATTGGTATTTCACGCTGAAAGATGAACGGGCGCAAATTAAGGCTGCGATGTTTCGTGGTCATAATGTGCGGGCAACATTTCGTCCACAAAACGGTCAGCAGGTGTTGGTTCGAGCACAGATTACTCTGTATGAACCACGCGGTGATTATCAATTGATAGTAGAAAGTATCCAGCCCGCCGGTGATGGGTTGCTACAACAACAATTTGAAGTATTAAAACAAAAACTCACCGCAGAAGGACTGTTTGAGCAAATCCATAAAAAAACACTCCCTTCACCTGCAAAACGCCTCGGTGTGATTACTTCCGCCAGTGGTGCCGCGTTACACGATGTTCTGAACATTCTGAAACGCCGCGATCCTTCTCTGCCAATTATTATTTATCCTACTGCCGTTCAGGGAGCAGAGGCACCACTACAAATTATCCGGGCTATTGAGCTGGCGAATACCCGACAGGAATGTGATGTTTTAATTGTCGGACGTGGCGGTGGTTCGCTGGAGGATTTATGGTGTTTCAATGATGAACAGGTGGCACGGGCAATATTTCAGAGCCAAATCCCTGTCGTCAGTGCCGTCGGGCATGAGACTGATGTCACCATCGCAGATTTCGTCGCTGATCTGCGTGCTCCGACTCCTTCGGCAGCGGCTGAGTTAGTCAGCAGAAATCAAATTGAGCTGTTGAGACAAATTCAGTCCCTGCAACAACGCCTCGAAATGGCAATGGATTACTTTTTTGCCCAAAAGCAGCGTATCTTTAATGGGTTATATCATCGTCTCCAGCAACAAAGCCCGGATTTACGGCTGGCTCGTCAACAGAATCGCTTATCTGAATTACGCCAGAAATTAATAGATGGTTTATTACATCATTTAAAACAAAATTCAGTTGGCTATGAAAAATTAAATCAACGGCTGTTACAGCACAATCCTGAGCAGGAAATACGACATTATAGCCAATATATTCAACAGATTGATTTCCGCTTAAAACAGGCCATTGAAAGGCAATTATCCCGTTATAAAGAGAAATTTGCCGTTTCCTGTTCACGCATGGAAGCAGTCAGCCCACTGGCAACACTGAGCCGTGGTTATAGTATCAGTGAAACTCCTGATGGAAAGTTACTGAAGCAAGTGAAACAGGTAAAAGTTGGTGATCCACTGCGGACACGGGTGCAGGATGGCTGGGTTGAGAGTCAGGTGACTCAGGTTCAGAAAATCAGCAAAATAAAAAAATAAATTTTCATATATAATTTTCAAATTAATAAGAGGGTTATATTAAAAATAACCCTCACAGTTATATTTTTTCCATTTAATGGCTTGATGGATGGTATTCTTATCCTATAATTAATTATAAGATGAAATTACATTAATAAATAACGGTAATCTTGTCTTGCAGACAATTAATTTTATGCTTTTTAATCTAAAATTATTTTATTACTTTGGAATTAGTGTTCAACCACTAATCCACAAATACTACACACAGCATTAAATAGTGAGGCTTTTATGAATGATGTAACAGTTAAAACACAAGTTGGTATTGATAAAGAAACGTTGGATCAGATAGAAAAATGCTTACTTAGCTTAGTTGATTTAGTTATTAAAATAGACCACGCGTTAGTTAGTGGTAATGTTATTACTAATTACACTGCCAACATTATCAATGTTTCCGTAAAAGATTTAGTCACTCTGACAAACGATATTCTTAACGCTGTATACACTCAAAAAAAAGATTAGGAGATTAAATTATGGTGGAATTAACTGACACAGAAAAATACGCTTTACCTTCTGATGAAAAAACAGCTCTCAATAATGCAATTCGCGATTTTCAAACGAAAATTGATAATGTAATATTTTTACTTTATGAAAGAGGTATAATAGGTAATATTGCAAAAATAATTATATTATTTTTTGTAGATACATTTCTAGGGAATGTTCCAAGCGTTATTAATCAGCTATGATATTTCAATACCTGAGTGTTATTTTTAAATAAACTTAATTTTAACCAGCAAAATTTCATAAAAATTCTGTGGATTTTACTTTTTTTTCAATAAACAAATCCACCTTTTAAATAGGTAGAATCATAATGATAGAGGAACTAGATAAAACACCAAGCGAATTCATTAACAATGAAGTAAAAGAAGATATAAAAAATATCATTTTTTCTTTTAGCTCATTAATTGTAAATATAATTACCATACTTTCAAATTTAGGTATAATTTCACACAGCATGTCCCTTGCGATAAAATGGGCTATAATAACTTCCTTCGCTAGCATCGCAGAAATGATTGAATAAAACACCCATGCCAAAAAATTCAACGCTACATTATAAACCACTCCAGCATATTAGTCAGAGTGGTTTATATATCTGTATTTTAAGCTACATTCATATTCCAATGAAATTAATTTTCGCTTAAAGCCAGCAATTGAAAGGCAATTATCCCGTTATAAAGAGAAATTTGCCGCTTCCTGTCCACGCATGGAAGCAGTCAGCCCACTGGCAACATTGAGCCGTGGTTATAGTATCAGTGAAACTCCTGATGGAAAGTTACTGAAGCAAGTGAAACAGGTAAAAGTTGGTGATCCACTGCGGACACGGGTGCAGGATGGCTGGGTTGGGAGTCAGGTGACTCAGATTCAGAAAATCAGCAAAAGAAAAAAATAAATTTTCATATATAATTTTTAAATTAATAAGAGGGTTATATTAAAAACAACCCTCACAATTATATTTTTTCCATTTAATGACTTGATGGATGAGATCTTTATTCTACACTTAATTACATAAAGACATTATTTACATTATTAATATATGCATATTCCAAATGCACTACATTTTAAATGCTTTGACATAATAATATATTAAAACAGCAAGTTACAATGAATTATTTAAACTAATCCACAAAGATTAATAATTTATGTTTTTATCGCTAAGAAAGCACCAGATATCTAATATAAAACATACATATCGTGAGATGATGATTTTTCATAGAGCTACTACTTTTTATTTATCTACTACATTATAGCTCTTTCATTATTAACCAGAAGTACCACACACAACATTAATTAATAGTGAGAATATTATGAGTGAATTAAACACAAAAGAATTAAAAAAAACAACCATTCCAGATGCATTTTGGGATGATATAGAAGGTGCTACTAAGGGAGTAAAAGAGATACTTCAGTATATATTTCTTGCAGTACAAGCTGCCGAAAAACTACCTAAAGATACAGTAGATCAAATAAATTATGCCTTAGAGGAAATCTATAAGGCTACTATTAACATTCTAGAGAAACAAAAAGAAAAACACCTTATCTAAAATAATCTAAAAGTAAGTGGTTCATAAAAAACTGTTTTAACTGATTCTATAATTTATATTTATAGATAATTATACGCTCAACACATAATCATTAAATATTACTACTCCTGAAAAATAGCGAGGAAATTATGAATGAATTCTCATAGTTAAATGAAGAAGAAGTTTTACCTGAATCCTTTTGGAACTATATAATAAGTATTAATAGCGCTCTTGAAAATGTACTATTGAATATATTTAGTGCATTGACTGATATAAAAGTTTTATCTTCAAGCCTTAACAATTTAATAGGAACAGGAATATCAGCACTTATTGCTTTATTCAAAGCTGCTATACAAATTACAAAGTATTTCGTACAAGGCTAAAAAACCATGAAATACTTAATAATTATCAAAATTAATGAAAATAAAAACTCTAATATTATAGATAACTATACGCTAATAAGAACAAGTTAAACCAATGCAGATATAAGCTTAAAGTTTACTCACTCAACATGTTTATGAACATATAATATAAATTAATTAACCAATTTAGAGAAATCCAAAGTGGTTAATTAACAATGTAATTTCCAGTAAAATAAAAATACCTGAGGAATTAACCATGAATAAAATCAAAAAGCCGGAAATAAATTCATTCCCCAACAATGAGTTTTGGGACAGCTTAGAACGAATAGTTAATGGACTATCTAACTTAATTAAAAATATTATCAGTGCATTGAATAAATTAGGGATTATTTCTTATGATTTATCATTCAAAATAAAAATGATTCTATCAGGTATAGCATCAGCAATTTGTGTTATTTTTGATAAACAAAAGAAATACTAATATCACCCTAAAAAATAATATATTATGGTTATGATATAATTTTAAAGTATAGCGATAAAAATTACCGCTATACTAATTTATTTTATATTAAAAACGAATTTCTGTACCCATTACGTAGGTTCGGCCACGGGCGGTTTGGGCTGAATTTTCTCCATTCGATATATTTGGTGAAGAATTCATTCTATTCAGCGCATCTGCATAGTTATCTAGCGTTAATGCGTTGGGTCTAGCTTGTTCAATTTCCTGTTTCCGCCACGTATACAGGAGTTTTGTGGGAATACCTAACGCTTCGGCCGCCTGTGAGACTAAATAGTGTTGTTCACAACCAAATTGGGTTATTGAGGCAAATTCAATCCCTGCAACAACGCCTCGAAATGGTAATAGATTGTTTTTTGCCCACAGGCACCTATCTTTCAATCGGTTATTTCATCAGCTTCAACAACAAAGCCAGGATTTACGGCTGACCCGTCAACAGAATCGTTTATCTGAATTACACCAGAAATTGATAGATGGTTTATTACGTCGTTTAAAACAGAATTCAGTCGCCTGTGAAAAATTAAATCAACGGCTGCTACAGCATAATCCTGAGCAGGAAATACGACATTATAGCCAGAACATTCAAGAAATTGATTTCTATTTAAAACAAACCATTGAAGGCAGTTATCACGCCATAAAGAAAAATTTGCTGTTTCCTGTTCACGCATGGAGGCCGTCAGCCCACTGACAGCACTGAGCCGTGGTTATAATATCAGTGAAACTCCTGATGAAAAGTTGTTGAAGCAAGTGAAACAGCTAAAAGTTGGTGATTCACTGAAGACCCGATTGTAGGACGGATGTGTTGAAAGTCTGGTGATACAGGTGAAAAAAAACCGCCAGAAAAATAAATTTTAATTTAATCATTAAGTTACTTGACACACCAAGTTCTCTATTTTATTTTTTATTTTATTACTTGATGTATATAATTTTTATCCTACAATTAGTTTTATATGGAAACTATATTTTATGTAATTAACCCGAATGGGAAGATTATTCCCCTGAAATTAAAAATAACTGTTTTCACTTATGATTAAATAACAATACCCAATGTAATGCTGGATACAATATTGTTTCAGTTTAACCTTCATACTTAAAAACACTAAAAAACAACGACCTTAAATAATTAAAAAAATCTGAGGAATAAATTATGACCAATATTAAAAACGATGATCACATGGCGATTTTCATTAAAAATTCTAACGTTATATCTATAGAAAATATATTTGAACAAAATAACGCCAAAATAATTGTAAAGGATGAGACAGGGAAACAATACATTTGTAAACTACGGTCAAAAGTTACTTATAATATGCTCTGCAATGGATTGTTTGCAATCGTATTACATGCATTTCGTCACACTATCACCATAAAAACATTAAAACTTTCTATCCTCCAGAGTACTGAAGGATATCACTATCTTTCTGGAGCTGAGATAGATAGTTTTTAAGTGAAATTATCTTCCAGAAGTTGAATAAAAAAGTATTTATTCTATAGGGCATTGCCATGAATGATAAAAAAAAACCATCCACCAACCAATTAAATATAGGTGATACATCTGATTTCATCAAAGGTGTAGAAGGTATAAGTGAACCGGATAATCGGGGTTATTTATATTTTAAGGATTTACATATTTATCAACTTATCTCGGAGGGAGTGGGGCCTGGCTCAGTTAAAATTAAAAATAATGTAAGGATGGGACTTATTAGCAATAAAACAGAGGAATATTTTAAAAATTTTAATTTAAGATATAATGAAGATACTATTAGAGGAGTTGGAATATACCTAATGGTCCTAGAAGGAAAGAGTTATTATTATAATATGCATGTACGTTTTGTAACTCGGAGTTCTGGATATCTTGATAGATTAATTTTTGGAAGCAAAATATAATTAAATTAATTCTTATATTTTTACTTATATAATAAACATTATTATTAAAAGATAAATAAATATGAAAAACAAAAAAAACAACACGTTAAACAAATCTGACTCGAAATTATATAATCACATGAGGATAAAAAAAATATCAGTTAACATTCACCAATATAACTACAAAGCATTAATAACAGTTCAAGATGAAAATAAACATGGTGAAAATAAATACTTTTATTTAGATAACTCAGACAATTCAATAGATGAGTATGGAATGTTTGAAGCCTTATTACATTGTTCATCCAATAATAATCCAGCAGTAGCAATTATTACCACTGGTTATATTGATGATGAAGGCATTGAATATATTGGAGAAATTCTATTTTTCAACTGAAAGTAATTTCATCTAGATTAAGTGTTGCTAATAATATAAATATTAGAGTCATATCCATATGATAGCTGAAAGTATTCTGATGGAGTAATTAAATGCTTAATAATGAAAAAGAACCTATTTCCACCTCAAATAGCGATTTAGATAATAAAGTTTTATCTATTAATTTACGAACTGTAAAAATCAGAAGAATAATTATCAATATGAGAGAAGAAGGAGAAAATGAAAACAATGCATCAATCTTATGTCAGGAACAACATACTGAAAGTAAGGCTAAATATTTTTGCAAGTTAGCCAGACCTGATGATTCAATAAATGGTTTAGGCGTATACAAAATGCTGTTAATAGCCAAATTGAAGAGATGGGATATAGTCATAAACGTTGATAGTAATAATTATATTTTAAATGCTTATCTATCTAAAAAAAATTAAGGGGTTAATTATGGTAGACAGAAGTGTCGTAATTCTCTTCGATAACAAAACAAAATTTCACTTAGTTATAGATGAAAAATGGATGTACATTTATCACGGAAGATGGTCTAAAAATCTAAAACCTCCGAAGAATATAAAATCTTACTCACAAGCGTGGTGGGGAAGTGAATCAAATGGATTTATGACGGGAACTGAGGGTTATGTCAGGTACAGCATTATGGATGGAGAGAGTGAAACAGGAGATGTATCTAATAATTGGGTTCAAATTAGATGGGAGAATCCTTATTACGGTTTTAATTCATATCCATCAACAATATCTAATAATGATCTGTATAGTATAACTAGAAATCCTAACACCGGGAGCGGAAATGAGGCTACCGTAATAATCACTTTCTCAATGATAAATCCCGACTGATATTTATACTAGCTGTAAATTTTTAATTTCAACTGAAAGATTCATTTTTTAAACTACTATTATGGAAACTAAAATAAATATGTTACATGAATTTATATTATAGTCACGATCAAATACTATTGCATAATTAATTTTATTCTAAGCTAAGATGCAATTTGGTCTTCCTATAAAATAGCTTCAATTAATTGCTCAAACGTGACTAGCATACATCACGTTTTTTCACTCTATGTTCGAAGCATTAAGTTAAAATAACGGCAAGATTTTGCCGTTATTTTAGATTATTCAGATACTATCAGAACCGAATCTCCGCACCCATTACGTAGCTTCGACCGCGGGCGGTTTTTGTTGTGGTATCAGCTTCATCCATCATTGGTAGTGAATTAATACGATTAAGTGCTTCAGAATAATTTTTATTTGTTAAGTTTTTAACTGAAAATAGTAATGATATATTTTTATTTACTTCGTATATACTATACAGGTCAATAATCGTAGGTATTTTATTTTCTTTCACTGCCTCACCTTTGTATCCATTTTCGTCATTTGCGTCCACATAAGACAATGTTCTATAAGATGGTCCAGTATATTTTATAACGGTCCCAAAAGTCAATTTTTCATCTAACAAACGAACTCCTGAGTCTAAAGTAATATAATGCTCAGGTAGCTGAGAGTATGATTGAGCACCAAAATCTATCATGGCTGGTGAAATAGGTTGTTCAGATTTTTGCTTGCTATAAGACAACAAGCCATAAAACACACCTGCATCATAATTTGCTGAAATCTCATATCCATGCATATTAACTGGTTCCAATGTATTGGTATAAATATACATTTTAACATTGGCGTCTATCTTATTCCAATCTGCATTTGATAATGTTCCATCGTACAAACAACTTACTTTATTTGAACATAACAAATATACATCACTAGAAATATAATCTTTAATTTTAGTACGGTATAAAATAGCTTTTAAGGAAAAAACATCTCCTTTAGTAATTAAATCAGTTCGATAGCTATTAAAGCCAATTTGATAAGTATCAACTTTCTCTCCTTTCAAGAATGGATTCATAGAAGCTCCACCTTCATTAGCATAGAAAACCTCCTGAACGTTTGGCGCCCTCATTGAATGGAAATAACTTACGAATGGTTGAAACTCAGGAATAATCTCTGCTGATAATAGAATATTTGGATTAAATCCACTTTCTCTCAGATTTATGTGTGCTTCTCCTTGTGGAAAACACTCTATTTTATCTTCACAAGCTGGCTTTACTCCTTTAACACTATAATTAAGGTAATTTACCCCAAAATTAGCAGTATAAATACCTCGTTCTATTTTCATACTAGTATAAACACTGGAAATATTTTGCTTACCACTTGGAGAAAACACATTATTTTCTCGTATCTGTTCATCCAGTTTTTCATCGTCTGAGCTTGTATCTATTTTTTTTTGGTAATCAGTACTCATCAACTTACTACCTAGAGTGAAAGCAAAGTCAGTATCACCATAATTAAATCGGCTAATATTTTTGATATCGATTGCATCAGATTTATTTTTTGCTTCACTTCTACCTAATACACCAATAGATTTATTATCAAAATGTTGTTGTCCATTACTCGTACTAAGCATAACTTTGGCATCCACCAACTCAGTAAATGGTGTGTAATGATATTTTAAATAATAATCATGGCTATCAACATGGCGTTTATTAAATTTATTATGATAAAAGCGACTACTTAACTCTAGATCATGAAAATCATTAGGTTTAATATTTATTTTTATCAATTGAGAATTTGGTTTTTGTTTAAATGTCTTATCTGTACCAAACATCTCACTGCTGATACCATCAGCGTTTCTATAATGCGCTTCAACATTGTGTCCACTATAAGCAAACATAGCTCCCAAAGAACCTTCTGAGCTAAATGCTTGTGTTTTTCCTGCAACAGCTACCATACCACTTCGATCAGTGCCGTTATTGCCATATATCCATCTAGAACGGATTCCTAAATTGTTGCCTTCAAATATCACATCATCTACATCAATAGTACGGAAGTTTGCACTTCCCGCTAATGTGTTGACTGAATCAGAATCATCAGCTTGCCCACGGGAAATATCGGTACGGATAATAAAATTAGGATCAATCAATGCACCAAATTCATTATTAGGCTGTGCCCCATGTGCGTATTCACTTGGTGCTGCGCCATAAAAACTTTGGCTAACGCCATCCACCATCATATTAACGCGGCCAAAGCCACTTAATCCGCGAATATTAACACTTACAACTCCAACGCCTTGGCTAGCATCCATCTGGGTATAAGTTCCCGGCAAACTGCGCAATATACTATCCACAGACTCTAGTTTATTATCTTCCCCGACCGAACTATAAGCGCCGGGCTTTTCCATCGCTTCTATTTGTGGGCCATTTTTATTATCCTGAGAGCCTGATACTTTCAATGCATCGAACCGCATGACTTTCTGGTTTTTATTGTCATTGGTGTCTTCAGCATAAGCGATTCCCTGAAGCCCGATAAATACTGCACTGGCTCCGGCTATTTTTGCCATGATTTTCATTAATATCATCCTAATTAAAAATATTTATTAAAGCTCACATTGCTTCGCTAATTTTGCGATGTTGTTATTTTTAGAGTATAAAAACCCGGACACTGATAACGAATTATCAGCATCCAGAATTATTAATATATTTTTATTAATCTTTTAAGTGTGGAAAATAAGTTTTAGCATCATCCAACATCAACAGAAAACTATAATCGAAGGCGATATCGTTTATACGATTAAAACGCCCCTGTTTTCCACCGTGGCCGGTATCCATATTGGTTTCCAATAATAGTAAGCTATCCCCTTTTTTCATTTCTCTTAATTTAGCCACCCACTTCGCTGGTTCCCAGTATTGTACCTGAGAGTCATGTAAGCCGGTTGTCACTAATAAATGAGGATAACGCTGATGCTGAATATTGTCGTAAGGGCTATAAGATTTTATACGGAAATAAACGTCTTTATCATCCGGGTTCCCCCACTCATCATATTCACCTGTCGTTAAAGGAATAGATGGATCTAACATGGTTGTTACTGTATCCACAAAAGGCACTTTGGCAATCACACCACGGTACAGCTCCGGTGCCTGATTAACCACTGCCCCCATGAGTAAACCGCCCGCACTGCCACCTTCGGCATAAACTCGTTTACTGTCACCATAACCTTCAGCGATTAATGCTTTCGTTGTATCAATAAAATCATGGAAGCTGTTCATTTTATTTTCGAGCTTACCCTGAAGATACCAATTACGGCCTAAGTCACCACCGCCACGAACATGCACCAGTGCATAGACAAAACCGCGATCCAACAGGCTTAAAAGTGCAGAGCTAAAGTAAGGGTCCATGCTGATACCATAGGCACCATAGCCATAAATCAGAATCGGGTTCTGGCCTTTTTTGAACAGGGATTTGCGGTAAACCAGAGAAACCGGTACTTCTACCCCATCCCGCGCTTTAATCCAGATACGCTGGCTTTCATAGTTTTCTTTATTGAACCCTTTCACTTCCTGCTGTTTCAGCAATTCACGCTCACCGGTTTGCATATCCCACTGAAATACGGAGCTTGGTGTTGTCAGCGATGCATAACTATAACGCAGCAAATTAGTATCCGGTTCAGGGTTATAGCTCAGTGATGCCATGTAAGCCGGATCATCAAACTTAACCTGTTTTTCCTGCTTGGTTTTCCAGTCAATCTGACGAATTGAGGACAAGCCTTTAGTTCGCTCCTGTACCACCAACCAGTTATTAAACAGGGTAAAGTCTTCCAGATCGGTGCTTTCCTGCGGTGCAATCACTGTTTCCCACGGTTTATCGATAGCATCTGTTTGATATAAGCCAAATAGTGGATGCTCATAGTTGGAACGGATGTAAAATTGCCCGCGGAAATGGTCGATGTAATATTCCCGTCCAGCCTCACGAGCAGAGAACATTTGTGGTTCCTGCTGGGGATTATTTGCATCTATCAGCCGATATTCTGAGGTTGAATAGCTGTTAATGGAAACCAGAATATAGTCAAGCGAGGTGCTTTTTGAAATTGACAGGTAGAAACGATCATCATCTTCCTGATAGATTTTTTTATCCTGTTGGGTATCTGTACCATATTGATGGCGGAATAATTGGTAAGGTAGAAGGGTTTGCGGATCTCTGCGGACATAGAACAGAGTCTCACCGTTATTAGCCCACAAAATATTACCGGAAGTATTCTCTATAACGTTATTCTGCCAGTCGCTGTCACCAAAGTCTTTGAAGGAAATTTGGAAGTTACGGCGACCCTGAGTATCTTCAGCGATAGCAATACGTTTATTATCCCGGGTAACAGCAAATCCACCGATTTGGTAGAATTTATGCCCCTTCGCACGCTCATTACCATCAACCATGACCTGCCAGTCAGATGAATTATCTGCCGGTTTACGTTGATAGATCGGGAAATCTTTGCCTGATTCATAAATGGTGCGGTAAATATAGCCATTGTAGGTATAAGGTACTGACTGGTCTTCCTTATTCATCCTACCAACCATTTCGTTATACAGAGTTTCCCGTAACTCCTGACCAGATTTCAGCATCTCTTTGGTATAGTTATTTTCAGCTACGAGATAATCAATAACTTCTTTATCCTGACGCTGGTCATCACGTAACCAGTAATAATTGTCAATACGGGTATCACCATGAATAGTTATTTCATGCGCCTGCTTTTTAGCCATAGGTGGTATCATTTTTTCCTCCATCGCGATAGTCGTGACACTATTACTCAGCAAACTACCACCCAACAAAAAACTGAGCACGGCTTTTTTGGCTTTGGGTGAAAACACCTTTTTATACTGTGACATGCCATTCGTCCTGTTTTCTTATTGTTTTTGAAATAATTGTTCTTGAGATAAATGGTTATTGAGATAAATAAAAATCAATCGGCATCTCAACCGTAATACTTCCATTGCTTAAAACAGAATCAGGCGGAGCGGGTAATGGCTGCGCCCTTTCCAGTACAAGCCTTGCTTCTCTGTCAAGAGAGTTTGTCCCAGAGCGTCTTATCAACTCACTGTCAATCACATTACCAAATTGATTAACGGTAAATTTGACCATCGGGCGCCCGGTACGTTTTCTCCTCTGAGCATCTTCCGGATACTTTTTATAACGGTTTAAATGACCGGCGACCTCCGCCTGCCAGACAGCTTTAGCATCAGCAACGGTATCAGAATTACTTTCATAAGAAGCAGAAGTCCGGGCAGTAATGTTATCCGCTGTAGCCGTACTGGTTGTCGGTGCTGCGGTACTTTGTGATTTTTCACTTTCCTGTTCTTTTGCCTGCACTCGTTTAATCGGCTGAGATTTTTTAGGGGCATCCTGTTCTTTTGGTTTCTTTTTCTTCGTTTTATCCGCCAGAATCAGGGCTTCTTCATTCACAGCCAGTTTCGGCATGTTGACAGCATCAACCTTACTTTCCTTCTGTTCACTGGCAACAGATAACTGTTGTTCAATACCAATCGGCTGTTTCTCGACCTTATGTATTGCTTCTGTCTGTAGTGATACTTCCATCATAACTGCTGGTGGAGGTAAAAATTCCTCAATATCAAGATCCTTCGGTTTATAAACCAGCCAGCCAACCAACAGGGCATGAAGTGTGATAGCGGCGAGAAAGGATTTTGTCACGTGACCAACGTGAGTGGTTTGATACGTTGTATACGTCAACATTTCTTATAGCACATTATGTCAAAGATAAATTAAGGGAATGATAATCAATTGGATATATAAATGAAAACTATTTTTATTTATTATAAGCGTCACATCCTTGTGACAGATACTACTACTTAGTTACACAGTTAGTCACTTTGGGTGTAAACCAGACAAAATCAGCGTATTCTTTATTCAAAGAGACCCCTTTTTCCGCAATAACCAATACAACAACCTGTTCATTAGGCGTTATATTTTTTATGTGCTGAGGTACTCCCATTGTTTTTACTGCATGATATCCTCCGGCAAACAGCACAGCAGGTGATGGTGCTTTCATCAATTGCTCTGCCATTCTCTGATCACGCAGTTGCTGAATTTTGCTCATTGCTGAAAGATGTAATTCATCTATGTTTCCACCATGAGAATTTTTGATGGTTTCGTCGATACGCTTTTTGACATCCTCAGAAACGAGTGAAGTTCTGTCTCCAGCCCTGTGATTTTTATACGCCCGATCGATTTCACTACGATTCAGGTTAGCTGCTAATAATGGATAAGGTGCTTTCACCAGCTCCACAACCAATTTTCCGTATTGTTCCCAAGGCCAGCCTTCCTGCCATGCTAACAGCTGCTTAATACGCTCATCTCTGACTATCGGATCATCCTGTAACCAACTTTTCACTTTGTTGACTCTTGTTTGCTGATCCGGATTAATCATTTCCAGTAATACTGAGCCATGAGGCCGTTTTTGTTCCAGCTGCTGAACCAGCCACAGCTCAATTTGATGGTGATAAGGATTATCGTGTTTTTCACCGACGATAATTCTGGGATAGGTTGCCAGTTGATTAAGTAATTCATCAGAAGTGATGGCTTTGCCTGTTTTCATATCAAGCAACACACCTGATTGAGTTAATTCAGAGGAAAGAGATTGCTTTACTTCCTGAGAGGTATTTTTTGTAGTCGTTGGTGTAGTCGCACAACCACCAAGTAGAAAGGCACATGCCAGAAAAGTTGTTTTTATACAGATAGATGTTTTCATTGGTATTCATTATCACGTTAAAAATTCCCTGCATATTATAGATAATGAGAATTATTTACAAACAAAAATACGCCGCCAAACAGAAACTTGACGGCGTACAGTTTGCTTACTCCGGTTAATGACTGAAACCGGGGAGTTGATACCAGTGAATTACAGTGGGTTGGTTTGAGCTTCAACCGCAGCCAGTGCCACCATGTTAACAATGCGACGAACAGAGGCGATTGGTGTCAGTACATGTACGGGTTTCGCAACACCCATAAGAACCGGGCCGACCGTTACACCATCAGAGCTGGTCACACGCAGCAGGTTATAACTGATACGAGCAGCTTCCATATTTGGCATAATCAACAGGTTAGCGGCACCTTTCAACGGGCTGTCCGGCATAATGTCACGACGAATACTTTCCACCAGCGCAGCATCACCATGCATTTCCCCATCAATTTCCAGTGATGGTGCCATTTGTTGTACCAGTTCCAGCGTCTTACGCATTTTTTGTGCTGATTCACAATCAGAAGAACCAAAACTAGAGCGGGACAACAGGGCAACTTTTGGCTCAATACCGAAGCGACGCACGGTTTCAGCCGCCATCAGCGTAATTTCAGCCAGCTCTTCGGGTGTCGGGTCTTCGTTAACATAAGTGTCAGCAATAAAGGTATTGCCCATCGGCAGCAGCAAGGCATTCATAGCACCGGCTGTATGTACGCCCTGACGGAAACCAAAGACATCTTTGATAACCTGATAATGTTCAGCATAACTGCCGACCGTACCACAAATCAGGCCATCAGCTTCGCCACGATGAACCATGATGGCTCCGATTAAAGTCGGATTACCAATAACCACACGGCGAGCCTGATCCTGAGAAACACCACGGCGTTTCATCAACTGGTAATATTCCTGCCAGTATTCTTTGAAACGTGGGTCGTTTTCGTTATTAACGACTTCAAAATCTTTACCTGCTTCAATATGAAGCCCCTGTTTTTTGATACGCATTTCAATAACGCTTGGGCGACCAATCAGCACTGGATATGCCAACCCGAGAGAGACTAATTCCTGAGTCGCATGCAGAACCCGAATATCTTCCCCTTCAGCCAGTACAATGCGTTTTTTCTCTTTTTTCGCCTGAGAGAAAATAGGCTTCATGAATAAGTTAGTTTTGTAAACAAACTCATTCAATTTTTCGATATAGGCACTAAAATCGGTAATAGGACGGGTTGCAACGCCTGAATCCATCGCCGCTTTTGCTACAGCAGGCGCAATTTTCACTATCAGACGTGGATCAAATGGCTTAGGTATGATGTATTCCGGGCCGAAAAACAGATCCTGATCGCCATAAGCAGAAGCCACTTCCTGGCTCTGTTCAGCCAGCGCCAGATCAGCAATGGCGTGTACACAGGCCAGTTTCATCTCTTCATTAATAGTCGTTGCACCTACATCCAGTGCGCCACGGAAAATGAACGGGAAGCAAAGTACGTTATTGACCTGATTAGGGAAATCAGAACGACCTGTACAAATAATTGCGTCAGGACGTACCGCTTTTGCCAGTGGTGGCAGGATTTCCGGCTCCGGGTTCGCCAGTGCCATGATGAGAGGGTCTTTTGCCATTTTTTCCACCATTTCTGGTGTCAGAACGCCGGGACCAGAGCATCCGAGGAAAATATCAGACTCGGGAATAACATCAGCCAATGTACGGCTACCGTTATCTTCAATTGCGTAATCAGCTTTAGTTTTTTCCATATTCTCTTCGCGACCACGGTAGATAACACCTTTCGAGTCACAAACGACAATATTTTCACGTTTCAGGCCCAACGCCACCAGCAGGTTCATACAGGCAATAGATGCTGCACCGGCACCAGATACGACCATCCGTACTTTGCCGATATCTTTATTAACAACGCGTAACCCGTTAAGTACTGCGGCAGTACAGATAATTGCCGTACCATGCTGATCATCATGGAATACAGGAATTTTCATCCGCTCACGCAGTTTCTGCTCGATATAAAAGCACTCAGGCGCTTTAATATCTTCAAGGTTGATGCCACCAAAAGTCGGCTCTAATGCTGCAATGATGTCAATTAACTTATCCGGATTAGACTCATCTATTTCAATGTCAAAAACATCAATACCAGAGAATTTTTTGAACAGAACGCCCTTTCCTTCCATCACCGGTTTTCCGGCCAATGCTCCGATATTTCCCAGCCCTAATACAGCGCTGCCATTGGAAACAACTGCGACCAGATTACCGCGGGCAGTATATTTATATGCTGCCAGTGGATCTTCCGCTATTTCAAGGCAGGGAGCGGCAACGCCCGGTGAATATGCCAGAGCTAAATCACGTTGTGTCGTCAACGGCTTAGTCGGAGTAACCGTGATTTTTCCAGGCTGCGGAAACTCGTGAAAATCAAGGGCACTTTGTTTTAATTTTTCGTCCATCGTCTGATCCTTTGTGAGTCATGTCTACGTAAAAATCCGCTCAGTATAATAGTTACGGAAGGTTAAATCATGGTGCTAACCGCATTTTTGTCAATGATCACTGAAACTTCAGATCATATCCCCTGCTGTTTTCACGACCTGATGTAATCAACAACATGGCGGACAAAAAAGTAACCTGAAATCCAGAGAGTATAAAATGATCTGTTAATGCTCTCACATTAACCAATATTATATGGATACACTTTATATAATTTTTCATAATAGCAAGAACTTTTTCAATTAGTGAGACCTTATCCCGTGTGGTGCGCGGGATAAGGATGAATCTTATTATTTTGAAGAATACTCATGGAGAGGTATTTTAGTTTTCCATTCATTAATAATTCACTAAATTAATAAAAGAGGCATTTAAGAAACAACTTTAAAATGAGTTTACAAAAACAAAAATTAATTTATAAAATAATCATAGAAATTTGATTGAGAAAATTATCAGCAATTGAGGAAAATCATTTTCTTATATATGTGAAATTTATTTCACTTGGATTGATAAACCTATTTGCGATATTTCATTTTTTATATCAGGATATATTTTCAGAATCTCTTTTATTGATGATTCAATATACTCTATAAAAATCACACAGCTATTTAACATAAAGTAGAATTCTGTTTTTTATGTTTTATCAAAACATAAGATCGGTATTTTTATTATGGGAGAAGGAACATGCATAATCATACAGTCATGATAGTCGATGATCACCCTATCATTCGTCATGGTTTAAAAGGGCTGATTGAATCAGAGCGAGACCTCATTGTGACTGCGGAGACAGATAACGGCGAAGATGCCATTAATATCGCCTGCCAAATAAAACCAGATATTATTTTAATGGATTTGAAGATTCATGGGATTTCAGGGATTGATACGATTAAGTCACTCCGCCGAAAAGGGCTTGATTCCTATGTTCTCGTTCTCTCAGATTCAGATGACAGGGGTGATATTTATGATGCTGTTGATGCAGGAGCAAATGGTTATTTGTTAAAAGATATTGAACTTAACCCTCTCTTGGTTAATATCAAAAAAGCAGTAAATGGCCAAGCAGTGTACAGTGAAAAAGTTCACCAATATTTATCTAACCGTCACCTTTATGTCGATCCTTTATCCAAATTAACTAAACGCGAACTGGATGTTTTGAAAGAAATATCAGAAGGCATGACGAATAAAGAAATTGCTGACTTTCTTTTTATCTCAGAAGAAACCGTGAAAGTCCATACCCGTAACTTATTGAAAAAACTTAAAGCCCGTTCCCGCCTCGAAGCCACCATTACCTATCTGAAACATAGAAAAACAGATTTAATATAACATTCGACGCTCAATTCCTATAATGCGTAACACACAATTTCCCTGATTTAAATCGACAGGGAAATTGTGAATTAAAGCGACAAAGAGCTAATAGTGATTAACTCAACCTGATTTATAATAATTATATTTATAATAAATATGATTATTATATTTCAATGAAATTAAGGCTTAAAATTTAATTTATTCACCAAGTATATAGATGATTGTATTTTGCTAATTTTCAGTATCTGCTGATATTAAATAAGACAAAGAAGATATGGCCAATTTCTGGTGAAAGGTATCAATCTTTAGAAGCATAGATTCAGAGAGTCATACCGAAGCAATCGGGAAGATTCGTGTTATCTGGATAAAATGACAAATTTCCCGCATTATACTCTGCGCCTTTCAGGATTCGCCTGAAAGAAGCAGCCATATGTCGATTAAATCAGGATTAAGGATCTCATCATGTCAGATACTACCTTTCAAAAAACATTCACTCTGTACGGTATCAAAAATTGCGATACAGTGAAAAAGTCACGTCGTTGGTTGGAAGATCAAGAGATCCCATATCAATTCCATGACTATCGCACTGATGGTTTATCCCCCGAACTCCTTCAGTTGTTTATTGACCAGTTAGGTTGGGAATCTTTACTGAATACCCGTGGAACAACCTGGCGTAAACTGAGTGATGAGCAGAAATCAGCCATCAATAATGCCGAAGCAGCCAAAGCTCTGATGCTGGAACAACCCGCTATCATTAAACGACCGCTATTAGCGTCTAAAAAAACAGAAAGTTACTTACTGGGTTTCAAGGCTGAACAGTACCAACAGTTTTTTTCTTGTGACTCTGCCCAATAGTTTCCGAAAGAGAGCTGATAAAACTACGACTTGAAAAGTGTAGGGAATTTCTCTTACAACTATATCCAAGCTATTCCCTGTAAATTTCGAGTTACATTTCGGCTGCAAAAGCATGCAGCCAACAAAGAGGCTGTTTTTGGTATATACCCTATGGATTTCAAGATGCGTCGCGGCGGCAAGGGAATGAATCCCCGGGAGCATAGGTGACTATGTGACCGGGGTGAATGAGCGAAGCCAACAAAGAGGCAGTTTGAAAGACGACGGGTATAAAGATCTTCCAACTCAATAGGGGCTTAATATAATGACTTGTCCAGTAATTGAACTCACCCAGCAATTAATTAAACGGCCTTCGGTCAGCCCCGATGATCAGGGCTGTCAGGAAATTATGATCGAACGCCTGCAAAATGCGGGTTTCACCATTGAACGAATGCCTTTTGGGGATACCCTGAATTTCTGGGCTTATCATGGAACAGGGGTAACTTTTGCGCTTGCAGGCCATACTGATGTTGTCCCAGCCGGTGATATGTCCGAATGGCAAAGTCCGCCATTTGAACCCACCGTTCGTGACGGAATGGTGTATGGTCGTGGTGCTGCGGATATGAAAGGCTCTCTGGCTGCGATGATTGTTGCGGCAGAACGTTTTGTTGCAGAGAATCCTGATCATGAGGGGCGCCTTGCTTTCTTAATTACTTCAGATGAGGAAGCTCAGGCTGTAAATGGTACGGTTAAAGTTGTTGAAGCCCTGATGTCACGCCATGAGAGACTGGATTACTGTCTGGTAGGCGAACCCTCCAGCCAAACGCGCCTTGGCGATATAATTAAAAATGGTCGTCGCGGCTCTCTGACTGCAACCGTGACCATTCATGGCACTCAGGGACATGTGGCTTATCCCCAGTTTGCTGATAATCCAATTCATAATTCACTCCCCTTCTTACAAGAACTCGCCAATACTAAATGGGATGATGGCAATGAGTTTTTTCCTGCAACCAGTATGCAAATTGTGAATATTAATGCGGGTACAGGAAGTAATAACGTCATACCGGGTAAATTAAACGTTCAGTTTAATTTCCGTTTCAGCACCGAACTGACTGATACTGAGATCCGCCAACGGGTTGAAGGTATGCTGAAAAAATATAATCTGAAGCATGATATTGAATGGTGGTTATCCGGTCAGCCTTTCCTGACCTGTAAAGGGGAGCTGGTTGATGCGACAGTTGCAGCTATCAGTCATTATTGTGAATATCAGCCGGAGCTATCAACCAGTGGTGGTACATCTGATGGGCGGTTTATTGCCAGAACGGGGGCTCAGGTTGTGGAGTTGGGGCCGATCAACGCGACTATTCACAAAACAAATGAATGTGTCAGCGTATCTGACCTACAAAAATTAAGCCTGATTTATCAGCGTATCATGGAGGAATTAGTCAAATGATGACATCTGAAATGTTGGCGGGTATCTCGACAGATCATCTGGTGACACTATCGGGAGGCCACCGTTTACAATTCGATGCGACTAAAGCTTTTCTCGCGATGCAGCGAGACGCAGCCAATGCCGGTTTTAAGTTACAGCCCGCCAGCTCATTCCGTGATTTTACTCGCCAGCAGGCTATCTGGAATGAGAAGTTTTATGGACAGCGTCCGGTATTAGATGCCGACAGTCAGCCTCTTGATATCAGCAAGATGACCGAAGGCGAAATCTGTGAAGCTATTCTTCGCTGGTCTGCTCTGCCGGGAGCAAGTCGTCATCATTGGGGAACAGAATTGGATATCTATGATCCTTTCCTGCTGCCGCAAGGTAAAAAGCTATTGCTGGAGCCGTGGGAATATGAAAATGGTGGTTACTTTGAACCACTGTCTGACTGGTTAACAGAAAATATGTCCCGTTACGACTTCTATCGCCCGTTTACCCGTGACAGCTCTCTGAGTGTTGCATATGAACCGTGGCATATCAGCTATTGGCCTCTTTCCCATGAAGCAGAATGTTTATTCAATGAGCAGACTCTGTTAAATGCATGGCAGGATCGTGAGATTGCCGGTATCGACTGGCTGACAGCAAACCTCTCCTATGTTTTTAACAAATATGTGAAAACAGCAGAAGAGGTTTAAAGCAACAGAGGGGCATCATGCACTGGTTAGCAGATTATTGGTGGTTAGTTCTGCTGTTGCTCGCAGGAATTATCATTAGTGCAATAAAAGAGCTAAGCCGCATCAATACAAAACAGTTTTTGGATAATAAACCAGAACTTCCTCCTCACCGTGATCTTAACGCTTCATGGGATGACGAAGACGACTGGCCTGAAAAAGAGAGCCAAAAGACTGGTAGTAAAGAGGCTGGCAGTAAAGAGGCTGGCAGTAAAGAGACTAATAGTAAAAAGGCTGATCATCAGAAGAAAGAGTGATCAGCGGACATTACCCAGTCTTTCCATCGTCTGGCAAGTATTTCATCAATATTTGCCAGAGCACTGGCTGCTTCTTCCCGCCAGCATTTCAATAATGCTTTACGTCCATTCAGAGATAAGTCACGCGCACATTGCTCAAGTTCTACTTTCTGCTGAAGATGCTTTCTCAATGCGGGTAAAGCCAGCTCACTTGCCAGCAACAAGCGTTGCAACGCAAAGTAAGAAGACGATAAGGAACGATGTGCAAAGGCAAAACCTGCCAGCTCTAGCCAGTCACTTTCATTAAGCTGGTTATCAGCATAATGCTCAATCGGCAGAGCAACCCCAGTCAATGACTCTATTCCGTCTGTATCACGGGCTAACTGCTGCTGTGCTGTTCGGGCCAGCCATTTTCCCTCCTCACTTAAGGGCAGAATAGCCATTGCAGCATAACAGCCACTACTTGCTTCAAGATGTGTTCCCATCCGTACTAACTGAAAACCGCATTTTTGCCAAAGTGACCAGAGTTCAGCGGTATAACCAAAACTAACGGAAATGAAGTCCAGATTTTGGCTACGAGCCGCCTGACACTGCTGAGCTATCAGGCGTTGGGCAACCCCAAGACGCCGATACTGTGCCTGAACAGCAATGCGGCTGACTCTCTGTGAGCGCATCGTTGCCGCCTGAGGAAACCCTCCGTGGGCTGCCAGAGACTGAGCAACCAGATTCCCTCTCGGACGACGTCGCCCTGCCCATATTTCATGTGCCAATACCGGAGATAATCCACCTTCATTCACCATCCACAGAGCACCAATCAAGTGTGAGTTATCGTTTTCAGAACAGGACAGGGCTGCGAGGAATGTCATTCCATTGCCATCCAGTAAGCGGCGTAAATCGAGAGGAGATGTGCGGTAATGTGCGCTTGCCAGTAATCCATAAAACTGCCGCAATAGTTGAGGCTGCCGTAACCACTCAGACTGATTAATGGTTTGAAACGACAAATTATTTTCTATTTTAGGAGCAGGTAATGACGGCAAAAACAAATTGCTGTCATCAAATAACAAAGCGTTATCTAACCAATTTTCCAGCGGGTCATTTTCAGACCAGCGCATTGGTGTTTTCAGCTCTTTAATCTGACAATCTGGCAAGGCCGCACAGAATTTCAATAAAAATCCCCGTCCGGTACCTTCATAGCCCTGTACAGTTGTGGTCAGTAATACACGAGGAAAATGTTGAATCAGCTCAGCTAACTGCGGTGTCGGAATTGCCGCTGCTTCATCAACTAAAAGCCAGTCGGCGCTGATCGGTTGTTGGTCTGTACTGCTCTGAGAGCGACTCTTTTTCTGCCGGATAAATTTCAGCAAATTATCAACTGACCAGAATGGTATTTGCTGGGTGTCAGCATCAGTATCCTCAATACCATTACTAAAACTTTCTGCATAACGACGAATAACCTCTGTCGTTATCTTTGCTGGTGCACATAACCAGCAGACTCCCTGCCACTGACGGGCCAACATTCCTGCAAGTGCAGATTTTCCCCGTCCGCGCGGAGCCGTGATTACCCAAACCCCTTGTGAAACCTGCAACAATTGTTCAAGAATGCGTTTCTGCCCTGCTGTCGGATTCCCATCCGGCATCTTCCACGATGGGGTCTGAGGCAGTAATAATGCATGAAATGGCTTTCCCTGCCGCCATAATAGACAATCAGGCGCATTGAGGATTTGCTGTTGAATATGCCGGATAAAATGAGGCGTCGCGATCACACCAGCCGATTCATTCCAGCGGGCGCTGTCATCATCCGGTAAATCAGCCCATTGTGACCAGACAGGAACGCGCATCACCAACCAGCTTCCTGCTTTTAGCGTTCCTGCCAGTATTGCCAATGCTTCGGCATTACAGCCACGGGTTGCATCAAAGACGCCGTGCAGAAATTCACGCCCCAGTAAACCGATAGCTTTTGCTGGCTCAACAGCGTCAGGAGTTTCTGATGCGATGGTTATCCAATCCCCCTGTAGCTGACTTTTCAGAGAGGCAACAACCTGTTCGCTCCACTGATTTTCGCCGCTGAGCACCAGTAAACGACGCAGCCCCTGTCGTTGCATCTGTTCCTGCAACGTTTTCCATGCAAAATCCATTCTTGTCACGATTTTCCAATCACAATGGACAGTATGCCTGCCGCAATTAATGGGCCAACCGGAACGCCTTTAAACAAAGCAACACCTACCACTGTACCAACCAGCAATCCAGCTACGGTAGACGGTTGATTTGACATCAGAGATACCCCCCGGCTACCCAGCCACGACACAAGAACACCGACAGCAATAGCAAGTAGTGATTTCCAATTCAGAAATGAGCTGAATATTTCTTGGGCAGAAATTTTCCCACTCGCGATAGGTGCCATAACGCCCACGGTGAGAACTAAGATCCCCAGAGTTAAACCATATTTTTCTACCCAAGGGAAAAACTGATTCAATGGAGTGATTCGGACAACGAGCAAAAACAACATAGCCAATGTGACCGTCATGTTATGACTGATAATGCCAAGCCCTGCAAGTACTAATAAAATAAGTAAAGTAGGATCAATATGACTCATAATTTTTTCTGTTCTCTATAAATACTCTGACATGAGGCAGAATGATAACTTAATTATTTGGCATGTAAGCAAAAATATTAGTGTCAGTGGAAATATGGGGTATTAGTACTATATTTTCAAAAAGTATACTCTTCGTCTTTCAAATTGCCTCTTTGTTGGCTGCGCTCACTCCCTTGCCGCCACGATGCAATTCGAAATTCATTGGGTATAACTGCTAGAATGCCCTTAATCTTTCAATTTATCTTTCTGACAGATATTGATGCTTTTATTAAGGTGAATGCGGAAAGGTAGCGAGCCAACCTCGCCAACGGGAAGCATTCGTAAGGAAATATGAAAAAATCAGTGCTTTTAATCACAATCAGCCTGTTATTAACAGGTTGTACTATTAAATGGGTACCAGCAAGGAGCAATCCCACGCCTTTCCATGAAGCAAATTCAGAGTGTCAATCAAGCGCTCTACAGCAATTTCCGGTGAAAAATGAAGTGGCTCAAACTTCTCAACTCAGAACCGTCAGAAATTCCTGTGGTAAAGACTGCTCATATGAACAAAGTGTTCCTATGACTGAAAGCTACGTCATCGATGTTAATCAGAATTCCAGAAATCAGGCCTATGGTTTTTGTATGCAGGAAAAAGGCTGGAAACAAAAAACAGTTTACTGGCTGTAATCTGTCATATACCCAATAGATTTTGAGTTTTATCCTTTCTGAAATCAAAAGTGCTCTAATATACAGAGCACCTTTGATTCTTTATATATTATCACCTTCCTGTCTGATACCGGATTGGCAGCCATTCAGAAAGGTAATCGTTTGCGTCATTAATCCAAAATAACACCGATACGGTGAGCTACTTCTTCATATGCTTCAACTAAACCACCAAGACTCTGGCGAAAACGGTCTTTATCCATTTTATCCATTGTCTCGTTATCCCACAGCCGACTACCATCCGGTGAAAATTCGTCACCCAACACGACTTTTCCTTTAAACAGGCCAAATTCCAGTTTAAAGTCCACCAAAATCAAACCTGCATCAGCAAATAACTGACTTAATACTTCATTAGCCTTATAACTCAAACGCTTCATCTCAGCTAAATGTTCTTTGCTCACCCAACCAAAGGTTTCGCAATAAGATTCATTAACCATCGGATCATGTCTGGCATCATCTTTCAGAAACAAATCAAATAAAGGAGGATTCAGTATCATTCCTTCTTCAACACCAAGACGCTTAACCAGCGAACCAGCCGCACGATTACGGATAACACATTCAACCGGCACCATATCAAGTTTCTTGACCAGAGATTCATTATCTGACAACAACTGCTCCATCTGGGTTGGAATACCCGCCTCTTCCAGTTTGCGCATAATGAAGTGATTAAATTTATTGTTTACCATTCCCTTACGATCAAACTGTTCAATGCGTGCACCATCCAATGCTGATGTATCATTACGGAATTCCAGCACAAGCAAGTCAGGATTATCAGTGGTATACACTGTTTTTGCTTTTCCACGATACAACTCAGCTTTTTTCTGCATATTACACTCCAGAGATATGACATCTTTAAACAGACTATTAAACAAAAAATTTCACCTAAATATATAAAGGGGCCGAAGCCCCTTTATATGTTATTTATTTGCGGTTTTGCTGAATGCTGCTTGCAGCACAGCTACCATTTGATCATTTTCAGACTGAGTCAGCGGTTTACCTTTTTCACTGATAAATTGCAGGCTGCTTCGGTTATCCAAATCACCAACCTGTAACTTATAGTTGCCTTCACTGATAGTTGGTGTTTCAACTCCTAAGGCTTTCCAGTCAGAAGAGGACAGACCTTTATAAGTTACTGCTATCGCCCCTGTCGAAAGGGTACGATCGTTCACTTGCATCCCTATACTTTCCAATGCGTAGGGCAGCTTGTTCCAGGTTACATTATATGGCGCACGGACAATAATTTGTGGCAATCCGGTATTATCACTGCCACTTTGAACCGATAAAGCACCAATATTCTGAGTATTGTTATGAGATGAAATTTCTTTCTGCTCATTCAGATACTCCGTCAGTGCATTTAACATCAAGGTGTTGTAACGCTGGATTTCCAACGGATCATTGATAACTTTATCCCCCTGCTCCAGACCTGCGCCTGAAACTGTTAAGGCTATCTGGTAGCCCTGCTGGGCGACAGAGATATGGTAACGAACCTTATAAGGAATATTTTCATCTGCACGAGGCCACACAATCCAATCAGTTGTTAATGTCTGAGCTGCATCATCTTTCTGGCTGACCGGGTAACTGTTTTTCGTCAGAAAACTATTTACCTGTGACCACAATTTGCTGTATTCAGGGGTATTTTCAAGCAACAACTTACTGCTTTGTGCATTACTTTCAACACGGGAACCCGCTAATAATGCCACAACCTGCAAGGGTGGGCGTATATCAACCGATTTACCAACATTCCCTTGTGAACCCACAGGTGGAATATCATATTCACCATTTTGCAGTGGTAAGTTCATCCCCGCGGGGATATTCAATATTTTCAGAGGAGGTGCATCAAGGTAAGCCTCATCACCACTTACCTGATGTTTATGGCTCTGATCGCCGGAGCAGGCTGCCAGCAAAACGACCAAAGACAGGCCAGCAACCTTCATGACCTTCGATTTTTGCAATAATGTTGCCATTAAAATTCCCTAAATTTTACAGTAATCCAGCCATTTTCAAGGCGTTCTCAACTGAAATTTGCCCTTCTTGCGTCAGCGGGATCATTGGCAGACGCAATGTATCGCTGGCAATCAATCCCAGTTTATGACATGCCCATTTAGCTGGCGCCGGGCTGGGTTCAACAAATAGTTTATGGTGCAACTCCTGCAGGCTGCTGTTCAGGCTACGCGCTTTCGCAAACTCACCACGAGAAGCCAACTCACAAATTTGTGCCATTTCTGCTGCTGCCACATTTGCTGTTACAGAAATCGTTCCTTTTCCACCAAGATACATAAAGTCGAGAAAACTTGCATCATCGCCACTGAGCAGAATAAAACTTTCATCATTTACCAGTTCTTGGATCTGGCTGACACGGCTTAAGTTCCCCGTTGCTTCCTTAATTGCGACAATATTTTTCAGCTTCGCCAGACGTGCAACAGTCGATGGCAGCAAATCACATCCGGTACGCGATGGTACATTATACAGAATTTGTGGTAAGTCGGTATTCTCAGCTATCGCTTTATAGTGCTGATATAAACCTTCCTGCGAAGGCTTATTATAATAAGGTGTCACAGACAGGCAACCAACAACTTCCGTATTTTCAAAGCATCGGGTCAATGATATTGCTTCGGCAGTGGCATTCGCGCCTGTTCCGGCAATAACTGGTATACGGCCATCGGCTAATTCAAGTGTTGTCATTACAACATCGACATGTTCATCATGGTTAAGCGTGGCACATTCCCCGGTTGTTCCGACAGAAATGATCGATGCTGTCCCACTGGCGACATGGTAATCAACCAATTTTTTCAAACTGTGCTTATCAACCCGGCCTGTTGAATCCATTGGTGTAATGATTGCAACCATGCTGCCTGTAAAATCGAAGTGACCACTCTCCATTACCATTTCCTCTAAAATGAGTCTTACACTGAAAACAAAAAATCATGGTACTTTCTTGTCATAAGGAAGGAAACTCTTTGAGCATATGATTTTGATGAATTTTGTTAATATCAAGTGTAGACAATTAAACAGAGATTATAATCGTACTTCATCTGTTATAAATGCCATTGACCTTCTCTTGAACATTTTTTATGTTTAGTAGCAACAGATATCCGCAACCCTTTACTACAGATAAGGAAAATCACTTTGCCAAAATCGAAACAACATTTTTTAGTGCTCACTGCTCTTGGTGTCGATCGCCCCGGGATCGTCAACACTATCACCCGTCTTGTTAATACCTGCGGCTGCAATATTGAGGACAGCCGTCTGGCAATGTTTGGCGAAGAATTTACCTTTATCATGCTGCTATCGGGTAGCTGGAACTCGATTACTCTCATTGAATCTACCCTGCCACAAAGAGCAGCGGAGCTTGAGTTACTTGTTGTAATGAAGCGTACCCGCAGCGGTATAACAAAAAAATTTCCGTCTACTATTTCAGTACGGGTAGATGTGGATGATTCTCCGGGTATTGTCGAACGTTTCACTAATCTGTTCACAACCCAGAGTTTCAATATTGCTGAACTGGTATCAAAAACTCATCCTGCTACTGAAAATATGCCTGCCCGCCTGCAAATCCAGATTACAGGCCATAACCCATTAGATGATAAAGGTTTGATCTTTAAAGAAACCTTTCACCGCCTGTGTATAGAATTAAATGCGCAAGGCAGTATTAATATACAGGAGACACTGGATGGAAGAATTTGATTGAATGAGAGAAAGATAAACTGTAATAGTCATATTTTCCGGTGAAGATATTCGAATCTGGTTAGCCTGTGGCTATTAAACAAGGGAATACTCTATCATTTATTTTCACTGTTACCTCTTTGCTAGTGGTGTATTCTGCAATTAATGACATCACTTTGTATTCCCACGGTAAAGCCATTTAAAAGGTTTAGCTAATACCCGGTTGTAATATTCGATATATTTTAAAATGCATGTCCGTAATATCGCTTTGCTGCTGACGGAAAGCCGCCTGAGCAAATGTCGGGAGACCAGACTGAACCAACATTCAATTTGATTTAACCAGGAAGCGTGTTTGGGGGTATAAACGAATCGGATCCGATGTGTCGGGTCTGATAGAAACTGCATGCGTGTCTCCATGGATTGAAGCGTTCCCCACTGGCCTTTCACTCCCAGTCCCTCATTAAGACCACAGGCTTCGGCAATGAAT
>NZ_NIBU01000042.1 GCF_002632485.1 Xenorhabdus innexi
ATTGACTGCTGGCGCTTTCCACATAAAAAATTAGGGGTATCTGATGGTCATTGAAACGGTGTGCTAATTAACCATAAAACTTAATGGTTTTCAAGCTCGTTTGATGAGGTTATCAAATGCAGAATGTACCACTAGCTTCTTTTTTGGTTATCAAGAGAGGGGCTATGAAGATCATTTATTTCGATTACATCGCAGGTTTCGGCATCAATGCCCTTGTTAATGGGGAATGGGATTATTACCCATCCGTTGATGAATTGATGTTCGAATGCATCTCTCTCTATGGTAGCCAAATTGTGCTCGTTTCTACGACGACAACATCAGGGTGTTTCACTGGCTATCAGGAGTCTTTAAATGCTTACTGATAGAAACGCTATTATTGATTATTTAGCATTCTCTGCGCCGCTATCTTGCATGAAAGATGTTCACACTTTTCAGGAGAAAGGGCACGAATGGCGTAAATACCAATATCTTCCATCTTATCGACAATATCAGCACAGTAGATTTACTGACACATTATCAATTGATGATTATGAATCTTTACCGGATTCAAATGATGTATTTTCTTCTTCAATTGAAGATATAAATCGTAAAGCAGAGCGTTATAACAAAGAACTTTTGTCCTGTTTGCATTCCCGCGTAAGACGTTTTATCGCTTCTGTATTTGGGTTATTTGTTGGTCCAGCTCGTGGAACGGGGGGATTTGCCTATCAGGATTCTGCTGTTCTTTATTCTGAAAATGGTGGTAATGAACATTTTGGCATGATCTACTGGGGTGGTAATAAAGGTACTTTTTACGTTCAGATCGGTGGTAAAGGGTGTGCTCATGTGATGAGTGGAACTACATCCGAAAAACTTTATAACTGGTTCAAACATCTGGATATCACTTCATTAAAGCGGCTAGATTTGGCAACTGATGATTATGACGAAGTATTCACTTGCCACCATGCATTGTCTGCTTATAAAGACGATGCTTTTTATGGTGGAAAAGGGCCTAAACCCAAGCTGGGAACAGCTTATGAAATTGATGCTGATGGTTGTTATACCAAAGAAATTGTAACAGTAGGTTCTCGGCAATCAAAAGTTTATTGGCGAGTTTACAATAAAGCACTTGAGCAGAAAGTTTCCGGTACTTGGTATCGCTCCGAAGCTGAATTGAAGGATATACCGATTGAGGCTCTTTTAGATATTCAGGGAAATTATGCGGGACTATGTTCATACGCAGCTTCTATTAATTCCGCAAAACCTAATAAAGTTCTTAAAGGTGAAGGTCGTAAGGCTATTGATGCCATTGAAGCTAAGGTTAATTGGCTTAGAAAACAAGCCTCTTCCACAATTGCAAAGGTTATTCATTTCTTTGAAGGGGATACTCAGGCCGCACTGTCCATGATAGTACGGGATGAACATATTTCAGATTTGAATTTGAAATTAGATTTGCCCCCAATTTACCAAACATTAATAAATGAAAAATTAGGAGTATCAACATGTCCGTTTTAGAAAAAATCCCATTTTATATTGAAGTCACTGCTGCTGATGTAAAAATTGAGCAAAAAACCCGTACCAATAAAAATACGGGTGAAATTACTCCTTATTATTTACAGCGAGTCATAGCCCATATGGGGCCTCGTTCAATGACAGAGACAGTTATTACTTTATCAGAGCCAAATCCTTTACCGGAAGGGAAGTATCTAATTTCTGGTTCTAGTTTATATCCGGGTAAACCTTTTGGTGATAACCCGCCAAGACTTGAGTTTAACCAATGGAATGTTTCTTATGTTCCTATGGAAACTGTAAAGCTGTTAATAAAAATATAGATGACTTTATATTAAAACAAGGGATATTAATGTCCTCTTTAACAGGCTCTATATGTGATATATCTAATAATTGTCAAGAAATATTACTAGACATATCAAATCAAATTCCAATTTCTTATGACTATCCTTATTTGGGTAAAGTATGGGGATTGGCATTTAGTTCTGTAATTTTATTGTATCTATTTTCATTTGGAATAGGTCAAGTTTTTCGCATGGTTAAATATGCTTAATATAGGAAATAGAAGTAATGTCTAAATTATCTCATCTATGTACGAAGTTGTTTGTTGTTTCTACGGTGACTTTAGCGTCAGCCAGCGCATTAGCTGATGAACCTGTTAGGGCGGTGGGTGATGTGGATTTATCCGCATTAACCAGTCGTATTAATTTTGATTCTGTAGGGGTAGCAATAATGGCCATTGGTGGAACGATTATTACGTTATATGCGACCGTGGCTGGCGTTAAATGGGCACTAAGATTCGTTAAAGGGGTTTAATACTTTTGGTTAAGGGTAAGGGGTGAAAGCCCCTTTTTTTATTTTATGCAGGCAGACTTATTAACATTAGTTGTTTTTATTTGGGGGCTGTTATGCGCGTGGGCTGTTATTCAGGGATTCAAAGGCTAGTCGTTTATTCTTTTTGTTTTTCTTTTTTACTTATTAGCTGGCCTAAACCTGTTTCAGCTAATCCAGCTCTGGCAGCGGGTTTATTGGTTCGCGTTATTGCTCAGACTACGGCAAAACGGGCGGTAACTCAGGCAACAGCTAGACAGGCTGCGGCTAAGGCAGCAGCAAAGCGAGCCGGTAAAGAATATCCGTTAACTGAAGCGGCAATACAGGCAACCATCAGAAAAGAAGCAGCAGAAAAAGCGGCAGCAACCGTCAGTGCCATGTCACGTTCAGCAACATCAAGGGCGGCAACTGTTCCGGTTAATTCATCTTTGCGCAAAGCGGGGCAAGCGACTTGGGCGGGGTTGAGTGTGGCAAGTGGAGTGATGACGGTCTCGGAGTTGGTTGATTCTTTTAATTCTGGTGATTTTCAGGTAGCGACAAGCGGTACTTCGTTAGGGAATGGTAAGTATAAAGTTGAGGTAGGGGGGCGAACTCGGATTGTTGATTTTCAGCCTTCGCCGAATTCTCCGGTTATTCTTTATGGTAATGATTCAGTAAATTTTGAACCTGATTGGGATTCAGTTTCGTCTGATACCCCTTTGGTTAAAGGTATTCTTCTTGACGGTAAAGGTACTGAGTCTTTCCCTGTTCCTTCATCTGTTATTCAATCTAATTTTTTTAATAATAAATTAGCAACTTATTCATCAGATATACCAAGTTTAAGCGGTGATTATTTTTATATAAAAGATGATGAGTTAAGTTCTGTTAAATCGTTAATGCTTACAGAGGTCGTAAAACGTTTTGAAATGCGCGGTGACTCTAAACTTTATATTAATAGTGTCAGCGGTGATAATGATAGTTTCGATTATATTACTTCCTCGGAGTCTATTGATGTTTTAGATTTTAATGTTATTCGTAATCCTGATTCAAGAAATACAGAAGATTCTTTGTTTTTTCCGAATGCGTATAATTATTTTAAAGCCAACGTTCCTGTTATTATAAATAGAAAGGAGATAAAAAGTAATTTTGAGCCTTGTGACAGGGTAACACAAGATTCGGATGGGAATCGTATTTGGGGTGATTACATTTGTATACCTCCGTCAGAATCTGATTATTTGTTTAGAGCTGAAAGGACAGACATTCCAGTTTCTGTTGTTTTAAATAGAAATTATGACGGGAATTACTTTAATGATAAATTGAAATCATCTTCTGTTAGAGTTGTATCAGCCAATGAATTACCTAACCTTCTAAAAGATAAATCTATTGATAATTCCATCGTTGCTAATTTAATTAATGATTTATTGTATGATGCGGCAGCTCAGAATGGTTATGAAGGAATAACGGTGAGTGATGGAGATTATGTAACTGCATCTGATGTCAATAATGTTTTAAAAGATTTGGGCTATGAAAAAATTTCCACATTAGATTTTTTCTCACCGATTCAGAATATTGAAATTGATTCATCTTTTCATGATATAACGATTAATAATAACGGCGGCGGTAATGGGGGAGGGGGTAATATTGATTTTAAACTGGATCTTGGCATAGATCCTCAGATTAAATCACCTAATTTGGAAAAACCCCCGACGGGTAAAGATATTGCCCAACCGATTATAGATAGTTTGTCCTTTATGGATGAATTTAAGTTGACCGGAAAAGATGCGAGCTGTCCGGTGGCTAATATCGAGTTTTCTTTGTGGGAATTCGAATTTAAGGCGGTGGTAGATGGTCATTGTGATTTGATAGAGCGTAACCGGAAACTGTTTGAACTGATAACGTCGATTGCTTGGGCTTTTTTGGCCTTGCGTATTGTGCTGGCTGCGTAACGGGAGGGGCGGAAATGTACGGTTTTTTATTGTCGGCGTTAAATACGGTACTGGCTTATCTTTTTCGGGCGGCGGTGCTGAAATTTATTATCTTTTTTTCCCTTTTTTTCATTGTTCAAGAGTTTATGGCAGTGATTGTTACATTGCTTCCTAAGAGTGGGAATATTCAGGCGTTATTTGATTTGTTACCCGATTCGGTGTGGTACTTCATTAATTTGTTTCAGGGGGTTCTTGGCATCAACTTAGTGTTAGATGCTTGGTTTACCCGTTTTATCATTCGTCGCCTGCCTTTTGTGGGATAATTGATATGTCTATTACAGCTTATTTTGGTTTTCCTGGTTCGGGTAAGAGTCATGAATGCGTTAAGAGCGTTATTCTTCCTGCTTATATGAAAGGTCGCCGGATTGTGACCAATATTGATGGTATTAATCCTGATGCTATTCGTGATTATGCTTTGAAGTTATCTAAGGGAAAGGGAGAGAATTTCGGTGAAATAGTGTCAGTGACAGATGATCAAGTCATGAAGTCGGGGTTTTTTCCTTACAAGCTCAGTGATGAAGAAGGATATTCGCGTAATGATACCTTTTGCAAAGCTGGTGATTTAATTTGTCTTGATGAAGTTTGGCGGTTCTGGTCGTCAGATAAACAGATGACGCTTGAGCATCTGTCTTTTATTGCAGAGCATCGTCATTTTACTGATCCTGACAGTGGTTTATCCTGTGATTTGGTTTTAGTGAATCAGAGTCCTGATACCATTGCCAGACGGATAAAGCCATTGATTGAAACCTCTTATAAGATGACAAAATTAGTGATGATTGGTGCTAAGAGTCGTTATCGTGTTGATGTTTACAATGGTGTAAGATTTACTAAATCTAGTCGTACTACGTATTATCAAAATAAGTATGATAAGAATATTTTTAAACTTTATAATTCTTACAATGGAGGGAAGGGTAATGAAGCAACTGTGGATTCTCGTCAAAATGTTTTTTCTCAAACTAAATTATGGGTATTTTTATTTGGGTATTTATTCCTATTTATCGGTTGCGGCTATCTCATCTACCAATACTTTAATCCTAACGTTGACAATAGTTCTGTCTTGGGTGGCTCTGGTGGTAACTCTGATATGGATGCACTTCATTTACAATCTGATGGGGGAAATGTCGGAAACAATTTGCTTTCAGGAGACAGAAATCAAGGAACTCAAGAAGCATCAAGAGAACAAATAAGTCTTTCTTCAAAGTGGCGTATTTCCGGTTTTTTAAGTGTGGACAATTATAATTACGTCACTTTGGTTAATTCTTCTGGCAATATAAGGCTGGTTAATAAAACTGAGTTTCATGGTAAAGGTATCATGATGTTTGGTTTTGTTGATGGGGAAAAGGTAACTTATTTTAGTGGTGTATCAAAATGAAAAAAATATTTTCCATTATTTTGTTGTGTTTTTTTCCTTATTTCTCCTTTGCTAAAGGTGTTGATTTCTATTTGGATGGTGTATCTATTCCTAAATCTGTTAGTTTTATTTACGGTCAAGTATTTAAAAAGCCTTTTATGATTTCACCGGATGTTATTAAGGATGATCGACTGGTATCATTCCATATAACACCAGATCTTGACGAAAAGGATTTTTTTATTCGTTATCTCAATAATATGGGTATTGGGGTAATGAAAAAAAATGGAGTGGATTATATTTACATGCTTAAAGTTACTGAACCGGCTATACCTAAATATACTTTTGTTTATAAGCCTAAATATCGTTCTGTTAGCTATTTAACTTCGATATTATCTAATGTGGTTAGCGGTACTTTTGGTAATGCTGGTACTAAAACTTTAAATAATTCTTCTGATGTTAATCCTTTAAATTCGTCGGGTGATATGTTGGTTTTTTATGGAATTAAGGCGGATATTTCTCGTATAGAGCAAATTTTACCTTCTATTGATACAGTATCCGATGAGGTTTATGTAGGTGGTTATGTTTATCAGGTTCAGACAACGGAGCGTAATGGGTCAGGTTTGGCATTAGCGGCTAAATTATTGAGTCAGCGCTTTTCAATTCAAATTGGGGGTAATGGTTCTGGTATTGGTATGGACAACTTTATCAAGTTTTCTTCTGGTAGTATGAATGCATTAGTTGAGCTTTTTAATACTGATTCTCGTTTCACTGTGGTTAGTTCGCCATCTCTTCGGGCGCGTTCTGGTACATTGGCTTCATTTTCTGTAGGTGAAGATGTTCCGGTTCTTGGGAATGTCAGTTTTTCCGGTGACAGGCCTATCCAGTCAGTTGAATATCGTTCTTCGGGTGTGATTTTTAACGTCATGCCGGAAGTGAGACAAAATGTGATTGATTTGTCTATTAATCAGGAATTATCTAATTTTGCAAAAACGCATACTGGCGTCGATAACTCACCAACGTTAATTAAACGTAATATTCAAACGTCGGTTTCTGTAAATGATGGTGACATTATTTTGATTGGTGGATTGGCGGATAATAAAGATACAGATGCAAATACCGGATTATCATTCATGCCGTCTTGGTTCTCTAGTAGCAGTAAAGAAAATACAAAAACCGATATAGTAATAATTCTGCAAGCTAAAAAGGTGAAACGTTAAGATTCACCCCCGCAGCGGTGCGAGGAGGTGGAATCTTAACGGATCACCTGTTAACTTGATATTAATTAAAATATGGAGATTTATTTATGTTTACAGCTAATTTATTCAGGAACGTGGCGTTGAGAGTTATTGATATGACGTGGTTACGTTAAAATTTTCACGTAATCATTGATGGATAATTAGCCGAAACGAAACGTGATATTTTTTATCCTATTGTTATATATAGTTTCAAAGATTACATGAACTGGGCGAAAGTGGTCAGCGTGTTTTGGGTTTAGATGCCCTTAGGGCATGGAAGGCGGCTCGATAAAGTTACTGGGGACGCTGTGGCTAGCCCGCCGATACAAGGGGGGGGCTTTGACGGGGAATACGGATATAAGCCCGTCGTTTCTTTGACGGGCGTTACCCTACACCCTGCTAAGCTGTCTTTTAGCGGACTGTCTGTGACTCGAAAGTTTCCTGTAGGAGACAAAAGAACGCTTAAGCTGGCACGGTAAAAATTTTCCGTAATATTTTTCAGTAAGTTAACGTATTTTTCATGCTAAGGATGGGTGTTTTCCACGTTAAATATAAGCATCTTTCACGTATAATGGGGGATGATTTTAAAACTAAGTTGGCATTTATGACACACATTATAGGATATGAGCAGCTTGATATTTTCTAGGAAATTTAATTACTTAGAAGGTATCCCGAATGTCTGTAAAAAATCAAACGCGTGACCGTCTTTCTAATGGTCGATTGAAATCTTATCGTCGAGTAGGAAAACGGTTTAGAAGTTGTGCAAGATGGTTTGATAAATCACCATCTTGGCATAGTAATTTAATGATGACCAGACCGGAGCGGCGAGAAGTAAAATTTCTTCTAGCTCAGGTACTGAGTGGTTGTGATCCTGACGGAATGGCATTTCCTGTACACAATAAGCCTTTTGAATGGTATTACTGAATACTTTTGGGCATGACAAAGCAGTTGAAAAAAGTGGTTGTAACCCGTAATGGGTGCAGCCACGTATTAATCCAAATTTGCGTAAATTTTCTCATCCCATTCGATTTTTAGTGTAGAACGACATAAGCCAGTACGCTCTATCTTATACCCAGCACACTGAAGGAAATATGTTGTGTAACCACACGAGTCAGGACCATCCCAGCAAAGAGGGGAATATTCTATCTCGAATTTCCCATTTTTAGTTGCTCGTCTTATAAGCGTGAGGATATGTTCAATATATGGAAAAGCGTAGTAAGATGCTTTTTTACGTAATTTTTCCCTATAAGCATCTTCGTAGGCTTCCTTAGCCGGATAAAAATTGTGAAAATCTTCAAATTGCAGATCATCTTCTTTTAGTTTCAAAATAGTTGCCATGTGTAAATAAAAAAAAAGGGGTGGGATTGTAATTGATCTCAGCATTGATAGCTATTTTTATTCTTTATTTTCAAAGGAATATAATTTTAGATACAGGTCTTGAGTAGCATTGATGAAACTGCTGGTGCTAATAGATGAAAATTAAATCGATTCTATAGCTAATTGTGTCGTTAAGAATAAAATAATCACAGAAACTTGAAGTTAATATGCATTCCCAACATGGTGAAGATAGCATCATATCGGGAATTTTTAACGCATCCTTTGAGGGATTATAATTTTTATATGTGTGGTTTATTTTAAAAAAATATACGCAATAAACATTATTACTATAGCTACAGTGAGGCTTTTAGGTGTCGTTGGAATATACATTCTATTTTCTCCTTTGTGTAAGACGGTATGATTTTATTATCTATGGGAGTTGATGTTATATACTAAACCCCCGTACTGTACTACGGGGGTAGTCTAAGGTTATCTTCGGGCTTTCAGGTGATTCCTGCCTAAACTGACGATTATTTTTTGTTGGGATAGGGGTCTTTTACTGCATCACCTTGACCAGTTTCTATATCCCAGCCTCTGATGGGGTGAGTGTTTGGGATGAATTTTGGGCAAGGCGGTAGAGAAGTTTTACTCTGATTAGAGTATTTGTACCCACAATCTGAACAAGTGTATGTGCCTGCTGATACATCACTACCATATGGAACTTTTGTTTTTCGCATGAAAAATTTCCTTATTTAGAAGGCATTCACTATTAAATGCCTTAAGGAGTTATATGGTTTTATTGTTTATATTTCAATCAGCAATATAAATAAATTGTGATATATTCGCCATTAATTTCAATTTTTTACTTAAAAACTAATCGTCTTTTTCTAAAATTAGGTGTCCATGTTCATCAAGTGTGATCATGGACAGCATTTGTTCAATTGCGTAATGCACCAAGTCAGCCTCACTATAAATTTTTTGCCGTCCGCTCATGATGTTTTTCTTTGTTAAGAGGAATGCCTTTTCCTGTAAATCGATAGATTCCGACTTCTTTAACCTGATGGTAGTTTTCAATGTAGATGCATTGCTCATTAGCAGCCTCCGTTCATCATAATCTTTTATTCTATAAAATTTGTGTGCAAGTTGCCTACGACATGTTGACAGGAAACATGTGATATGTTTACTATCTATAGATAATGTTATTAGTGATTTGTATACAACGCCAATTGAGATAGTTTTTAGGGCAAGAAAGATCGGGTACTCAGGATTAAACCTCAGTACTTTTTTAAAAGCATCAAGGGTTCGCATAATCTATATTATGTTAAATTAAAGATATGGAAAACAACCTCGATATCGGCTTTATCTCTATCCCCTACTCTTCTTTTACTATCTTAGTTTGGCGCTAGGAACTGATTTCAATTAGGACATCAAGTCTGCTTGATATCCTATACCTATAAGTAGCGTAATTTTATTTACGGATAAAATTATCGATAATAAGGTCAATCGCTTCTTCGCTACGTCCATGTAGAATCGCTTTCGCAGTATATAACCCCATTCCAACCACGCTATTTAATTCCACATTTGGTGGCATCACCAATTCATTTGGCGAAGTGTGAACATCCAGTACGGCTGGGCCATCGTGATTTAGAAAACGAATAATCGTTTCTTCTAAATCTTTTGGTGTTTCAATCGATTCGCCAAAGATCCCCAATGACGTTGCAAGCTTGCTAAAATCAGGGTTATCTAAATCCGTATAGTTATTAAGAAGCCCTTCTACTTTCTGCTCCAACTCGACGAAGTTTAGTGACTTATTATTAATCACCACCACTTTCACCGCGAGTTTCTCTTGTGTCATGGTCAATAAATCACCCAATAACATGGCTAAACCACCATCGCCAGAAAGAGAGATAATTTGACGTTTAGGGAATGCTTTTTTCAGCCCCAATGCCTGAGGCATCGCGTTAGCCATTGTGCCATGTTTTAAGCTGGTTAATGTTCTTCGCTGTCCATTGGTATTAATATAACGCAATAACCACACCATCGCAGAACCACCATCTGCCGTAAAAATAGCATCTGCATCGGCATGTTTATCCAAAAGCTGAACTAAATATTGAGGATGAATAATTTTTGATTTTGCGCCCTTATCCAGCCAATTTATTTTTTCCAGTGTCTTTTTATGTAACTCAATCGATTTGAGCAAGAAACTGTCATTTGTTTTCTTTTCTATGAGAGGCAGTAGCTGTAACAGCGTTTCTTTAACATCTCCAGTAATTCCTAAATGCACAGGATGACGTTTTCCTAAGTTAGCTGAATTAGTGTCGACTTGTATAATAGTTGCCTTTTTAGGGAAAAATTGAGGCCAGGCAAAATCAGTACCTAATAATAACAAGGTATTACAATTTTTTAGCATGGTAAAACCAGATTCTATACCAAGCATTCCCGTCATTCCCACATTATAGGGATTATCATATTCAATAAAATCTTTTACACGCGAGGTATGTGCAATCGGGGCTTGTAATTTTTCAGCAAGCTGAATCAGCTCATCTCTTGCGTCTTTACTCCCTATTCCTGCATAAATTCCTATTTTTTCACCTTGATTTAATAAATCAACCAATGCCTTAATATCTTCTAAGGCCGGAATTATTTTTGGTGGATGATAATTAACAGTAATTTTTGATGTATATTCAATTTCTGATTTACTAACATTGACGGGTAATATAATGACAGCCACCCCTTTTTGACTCAGAGCCGCACTAATAGCATTTTTTGTAATTTCAATGGTTTTTTCTGGACTGCTAATTTCTTCACAGAAAACAGAGCATTCGCTATAAACTTTTTTAAAATCGACATACTGAGGGAAAGTGCTATCAGTCATATCTGTCGCTAATTGACTTGCGATTAGTATCACTGGTGCGCCGTTCCGATGAGATTCATACAACCCATTGATAAAATGTAAACTTCCGGGGCCACAAGAACCCGCGCATGCACTAATCTGCCCAGAAATGAATGATTCAGCACCTGCTGCGAAACCACCAACTTCCTCGTGGCGGACATGAATCCACTCAATGTCACTGTCATGAATAGCATCAGTTACATAATTAAGGGTATCGCCAACAATACCATAGCAATGTTTCACACCGGAATTTTGAAGGATATCAATGACTACACTAGCAACATTTTTTTTCATAAAAGAGACCTGATAATCATATTAAGAATGGATAAGAAACGATTAACTCCTCTTTATATTAGTTGTTAATCTCATAAAAACCACAACAATAAAAATAGAACGCAATCAAATTGACCATAAAAGATGATTTGTCATGGATTTTTATATTTATTTTCCATTTTTGTTAACTTTAAATCTTATTGAAATAAATATCATCCAGTCTCTAAATAGATGAAATAATTCTTATTAAGTTATATTTTATTGTTATTCAAATATTCAAATATTCAAATATTCAAAATCCCACCTACTTTTAGTAGGTGGTTGGTGTGTGATAATTATTTAAAATATAAAATGCTGAAGCAATAATCTATTAATAACCGCTCGTGCTTTTTGTTTGCGAAATAGTCATATTTGATTTCAGGATTCTTTTTTTTGTTGCAATAACCATTTATCTAATTCATTGGCGAATCGCTGACGATCACGCTGGTTTAATGTGGCAGGCCCTCCCGTCTGGATCCCGCTTGCCCGCATGGTCTCCATAAAATCACGCATAGTCAGGCGTTCACGTATTGTTGCCTCACTATAACGTTCACCACGCGGATTGAGTGCTATTGCCCCCTTTTCTATTACTTCGGCAGCCAGCGGAATATCCGCTGTAATCACCAAATCACCTGTTTCGGAGCGACGAACAATCTCATTATCAGCGACATCAAACCCAGCAGGAACTTGTAATGTACGTAAAAAAGCAGATGCAGGTACGCTTAACCGTTGATTTGCAACAAATGTGACCTGTACTTTTTCACGTTCTGCCGCGCGATATAATACTTCTTTTATAACCTTAGGACATGCATCAGCATCTACCCATATAGGCATAACAAATTCCTCTTGATTTCATTTTCTCTAATTCAAGGTATTCCGACTATTTTCAAATAATCAAACCTTTTAGTTAGCTCATATTAACCTTAAACAGCACTTTCGTCTCTCGTTTGCTTTTTTGGTCTAATTTTGAGCAGTCGATAAACTTCTCTCTTCCCTCCATGCCACACTGAATGGCCTGCCTATCCACATTTTTATCTACTACCTTATCCACAGATAATGTGGACAAAAAACACTTAATTGACACTCAAGATGGAAAGTCGCGATACTGCTACGTTGATTAAGCAATAACCTCGTATCTTACAAAAAAATTGCCGGAGTCTTCTTTTATTATGGCTATATCTCTAGAAAATAAAGTCGCTGCTATTACTGGTGCAGCATCAGGTATCGGTCTGGAATGTGCACGGATACTGATTAAGGCAGGCGTTAAAGTGGTTCTGATTGATCGTGCCGAAGAGCGTCTGATGCAGTTGGTTTCTGAACTCGGTGAAAACGCTATTCCATTGGTTGTTGATCTGATGAAGCCTGATCAGGTTGACGGCATACTTGATGAAATTCTGAAAAGAGCCGGACGCCTTGATATTTTCCATGCTAATGCAGGTGCTTATATTGGAGGTCCTGTTGCTGAAGGAGATCCGGATATCTGGGATAAGGTACTTAACCTGAATATTAACGCCGCATTTCGTAGTGTCCGGGCTGTGTTGCCTCATTTTATTGAGCAGAAATCCGGTGATATATTGTTCACCAGTTCTATTGCCGGTGTGGTTCCGGTGGTCTGGGAACCTATTTACACCGCTTCTAAATTTGCTGTGCAGGCATTTGTTCACTCTACCCGCCGTCAGGTGGCTGAACATGGTGTGCGTGTTGGTGCTGTACTTCCGGGGCCAGTGGTCACCGCCCTGCTGGATGACTGGCCTGAAGCCAAAATGGAAGAAGCTCTGGAAAATGGCAGTCTGATGCAACCTATTGAAGTGGCAGAAGCCGTATTGTTTATGCTAACCCGCCCGAAAAATGTCACTATCCGTGATCTGGTTATTCTGCCGAACAGTGTTGACCTCTAACGTTGACCTCTAACTACACAGAAAGGATAACGATGAATAATATACAAAGCAGACCGGTAAGCGGAAAAGTTGTTATTGGTGTTGATGTCGGTACGGGCAGTGTCCGCTCCGGCATTTTTGGTATGGATGGCAAAATGCGGGCATCAGCCAAACGCGATATAACGCTTTATCGTGATAATGCTCATTGCGTTGAACAATCCAGCAATGAAATCTGGGATGCAGTCTGCTATTGCATCAAGGAAGTGATGTCACACTCTGGCTGCGTCCCGCAACAAGTTGCCGGTATTGGCTTTGATGCAACCTGTTCACTGGTTGTTCTGGGAAAAGATAAGAAACCCATCTCCGTCAGCCAGAGTAAAGATCCGAATCGTAATATTATTGTCTGGATGGATCATCGGGCAACAGAACAGGCAGAGCGTATCAATGCGTTAGGTCACCCTGTTCTCAACTATGTCGGCGGTAAAATCTCTCCAGAGATGGAAACACCAAAAATTCTCTGGCTGAAAGAAAACTTCCGCGAAACATTTGATAACGCATGGCAGTTTTTTGATCTGGCCGATTTTCTGACTTGGAAATCCACCAGCTCTCTTTCCCGTTCTACCTGTACTGTGACCTGCAAGTGGACTTACCTTGCACATGAAAAACGTTGGGATGCCGACTATTTCAGGCAAATCGGCCTGTCTGAACTCGCAGATGAGAATTTTTCCCGTATTGGACAGAATATTGTTGAACCGGGCACGCCTTGCGGTCAGGGTTTGACAGAAGATGCGGCCCGACAGATGGGGCTACTGGCAGGCACACCTGTTGCGGCAGGAATGATTGATGCACACGCAGGAGGTATCGGAACCGTTGGCGTGAATGGTCATGCAACCCGTAATATGGCTTACGTATTTGGTACTTCTTCCTGTACGATGACGACAACTGAGCAACCGGTATTTATCCCCGGCGTTTGGGGGCCATACTTTTCTGCGATGGTGCCCGGCATGTGGCTGAGTGAAGGCGGACAGAGCGCAGCCGGAGCCGCAATTGATCAACTGTTATCCTTGCATCCAGCCGCAATTGAAGCCAACGAGATGGCACAAGAAAAAAATACCTCTCTGCCGGTTTTTTTAGCTGATAGGGTTATGGAGAAAATAGCATCACCTTCTCAGGCTATGGCGCTGGCACAAGGCATTCATATTGTTCCTGAGTTTCTGGGAAACAGAGCACCATTCGCTGACCCTCACTCCCGGGCTGTTATAGCCGGATTGGGAATGGAAAACAGCCTCAATAATCTGCTTTCTTTTTATATCGCCGGTATATGTAGTATCGGTTACGGGCTGCGACAAATCATCGAAGCGCAGGCAAAATCAGGCGCTATGATTGATAATATTGTCATCAGTGGAGGAGCTGGACAGCACCCTTTGGTCCGCCAGCTAATTGCGGATAGTTGCGGCGTGACAGTAATCGCAACGCAGGCCAGTGAGCCGGTTTTACTTGGTTCCGCTATTTTAGGTGCTGTTGCCGGAGGTGTGTCTGAAAGTGTTGGTAAAGCGATGGCTAGTTTCTCTAGCATTGATCGTACTTATGAACCGAGTGAAGCCCATCGGGAACATCATAATACTCGCTTTACATCATTTCAGTGTCTCCAACAATGCGCCAGAGAACTTAAAGGCTAGCTATAAATCCATCTAGGATATTTTGATAAAACGACGCTGTGCTATTTTTCCCCCTTTAATGGCACAGCTATTTGTATATTTAGGTATAAACAAAACCACCAGCATAATCATCTGCTATGAATAGTAAGATTCTGCCATTTGGTCTCTTTTATATGTGCATACATACAGATGTAACGCAAAATACCGTTTTTACCCTATTCATTCTTTTGTCTTGCCTGAGGCATTTCTTACTGCCGTAAAATCCGGTAGCTTAGTCATTCATTAAATAACATTCATGTAACAAAAACCATTTTCTTTCAGGGCGTGGCAAATGTTCTCCAAAACAAATGTATCCACCAGCGCATTACTAATTTCTTCTTTACTCTTGACTATAGGACGTGGAGCCACAATCCCTTTTATGGCTATCTACCTGTCACGTCAGTATCAGATGCCTGTTAATCAGGTTGGGATTGCTATAACCGTTGCGTTGACTATAGGTATACTCTTCAGCCTTGGGTTCGGTATTCTGGCCGATAAATTTGATAAAAAACGCTATATGTTGTTAGCCATTATCGCATTTATCTGTGGGTTTATTGCGATCCCTCTGGTGAATCATGCCAGCTTGGTTATTGTTTTTCTCTCCCTGATAAACTGTTCCTATGCAGTGTTTTCGACAGTACTAAAAGGTTATTTTGCCGATACCCTCTCTGCGTCAATGAAAGCGAAAGTGTTTTCGCTGAACTATACCTTTATTAATATAGGCTGGACTATCGGCCCGCCAATCGGCACATGGCTTTTGATGTACAGTGCCAACTTTCCGTTCTGGTTAGCTGCAATTTCCGCAGCCCTCCCTATCGTCTTTATCCAACGCTATGTTCAAGGAGGAAGATTTGTCGATAACAGTCACAATTCCGCAACAAAATGGGAGCCAACTGTCATGTTACGGGATCGCGCTCTGGCGTGGTTTATCCTCTCAACTTTTCTTGGTTCGCTGGTATTCGGTTCTTTTACCATCTGGATCTCGCAATATATCCTGACAGTCGCTGACAGCGCTTTAGCTGAAACGGTTATCGGCGTTGTATTGCCAATAAATGCAATAATTGTTGTTAGCTTACAATATGTGGTAGGCAGACGTCTTCGCCCGGAAAATCTGAAAAGGCTGATGACATTAGGCAGCCTCTTTTTCTTTATGGGGATTGCGGTGTTTATGATCGCAGATAAAAACATTTACCTTTGGGGGCTTGCCGCCGTTATTTTCACGCTTGGTGAACTAATTTATGCGCCGGGAGAGTATATGCTTATTGACAATATTGCACCGGAAGGCATGAAGTCGAGTTATTTTTCGGCTCAGACACTGGGTTTTCTTGGCGGAGCTTTTAGCCCGATGTTAAGCGGCATTGTACTGACTGAGCTTCCGCCTCACTTTCTATTCATTATACAAATGGGGATTATCATTCTTGCGTGGTTAAGTATGCTTAAAGGTATGAATATCAAACCATTAAACACTGTTCAACTTCGTTAACCGAAAAATACGATACATCGGTGAACCATTAATATGATGAAAAATAATAAAATTGTTATTGTTGGTGCCGGTTTTGTAGGTACAACACTGGCGTGGTATTTATCTCATCACTATTTACCCAATCACGATAAGAGAGAAATTATCCTGATTGATAAAGGCTTTTCAGGTAATGGCGTAACTAAACAGTCTTTTGCATGGCTCAATGTTTCTGGTGGTAAGCCAGATGATTATCGAAAACTCAGGCAACAGGCACTGGCTGAGTGGCATAATCTGGATATTATGGCATGCCAATTGTGGGTAAAGTGGCTGATTATCAAGGGTTGTATACGATCAGTATGCATACGGCAATCACACTTGCGCCATTAATATGCCGACTGGCAAAGGAAGAGATTATGAATGGCACGGAAAAAGCAGAATTAAAGCCATACAGGATGGCTCGTTTTGCCTCTGAAGAACATTAATTATAAAGCTATATAACATGCTGAACGGGGCTGTGTTTATAGCCCCGTATATTATGTCAGGAAGATTTGAGTTAGTCAGGAAGATAGTAGGCGAGGTATTTTGAGAGCAATTCTTTTCCCATTGGGGTGAAATGCACCGGATGCCCTGCGTTAGCCAATGCCAGACTGGTATTTCTGGAGTCGTAAATTGGCATATTTTCGCTGACCTCCCATCGTGTTAACTGCTTGTAGACGCGTTCAGAAAGCATTGGCAGCAAGGGTAACAAAGCATTATTGTGCAAATGAGGGTCAGACGTCAGTTTGGTGAGCCACTCACTATAAGGCAGCGATTGTAAAGGAGAGCCGTGGCATTCTTCTAAAAGCTGAAAAAAATGATCAACGCCAACAGATTGCTCTCTTTCCGGTGGAACGAGGTGATAAATCTGGCCTAAGTTCTGTTTATCCGCAGCGATATTTAAAAGTGCTGCACTGACATAATCAACAGGAACAAATTCTTTCCACTGTAGTGGTAATTTTGGACAGGCTCCGATAGCAATACACCCCATGATCAGACGGGCGACGAAGTCATTGGGATTACCAACCCCTCGAACACTGTCCCCCATAATAAAACCGGGACGATAAACGGACACCGGTATACCCAGTTTTCTGGCCTGCAACATAAGTTGTTCAACAACCCATTTACTTTGTGCGTAGCCGATATCATATTTAAGGCCTTCAATATAGGGAATAAGACTGTCACTCTCGTAGACACGGGGTTTCGCGTTTAACAATCCGACAGGGCCAAATACGGCAATCGTTGAAGCATAATGCACCGCCTTAGCTTTTCCTTGTGTGGCGAAGCGGAGAATATTCACTGTGCTGTCAATGTTAGAGGCTCGTTGGATACGATAGGGATGAATATAATTAACATTTGCCGCCAGATGGAAAACGACATCGCACGTATTAGCCAATTCATTGTAGAGATTGTCATTTAACCCTAATTTGTTTTGAGACAGATCACCGGAGATAGCTTGAATACGCCCGGAAAATGAAGGTTCCCATAATCCGTATTTTGAGAGAGTACTCTCGATACGTTGGTATGCAGTTTCATCGTCTTTTGCCCGAACCAGACAAATTATGTTTTTTATATTTCCTTTTATCTTCTTGAAAGTGAGCAGTTCACGTAAGAAAAATGCCCCCAGAAAACCGGTCACACCCGTCAGAAAAATAGAGGGGCTGGCCAGATTTGCCCAATCCTGAGGTGCCTCTGGTAGCGGCCTGATATCTTCCGGCAGTTGTCCATCATGTAGCCATTCTTTAACTTCCTCATCCAGTATGGGGGGAGTATTCCCTTGTGAAATAATTTTGGCGAGTTGACGAAGATTCGGAACTTCATAAAGAGTCTGTACCAGAAAATGCTGATTGAGCTGGCGGGCAAGTTCAATCACAAGATGTGCGGCCTGAAGGGAACTCCCTCCTATCTGAAAGAAATTATCATCAAGAGAAATCTCGCTATGATTCAGGATATTGCTCCAGATCCGATACACAGCGTACTCGGTATCATTGAAACCTGCTGGACGTTCGTCAGATGGAGCGTGTTTTTCCAGCAAGGCCATTAATTTACGCTGATCTGCCTTTCCGTGCGGTGTCGTAGGAATATTGTCAATAACGAAAATACGGGGCAGCATATACGCCGGAAGATACTCCTGCAATTCTTGTGTCAGCCGCTCTTGATCGAACGTGTCCGGTGAGCGTGGTACAACAAAAGCGGCAAGAAAATCATCTTCCCCTTCATTCTTCACAGCGCAGACCTTGGTTAAATGGACTTCCTTACTTTCCAGAAGCCGGACTTCTATTTCCTCCAGTTCGATACGGTGACCACGTAACTTCACCTGATTATCCATACGGCCTGAATACATGAAAACCCCATCATCGCGCTGCCAACTGAGATCACCCGTTTTATAAAGCCGTATTGGTTCGGAATATCCGGGAATATCGACATACACGAAACGATCAGCATTCAGTTCATCACGATTCCAGTAACCACGAGAAAGCCCCTCTCCACCGAGATAGAGTTGCCCCAGATTTCCGGGTTCCAGAGGTTCCATATTCTCGTTTAAAACGAATGCACTGGTATAGTTAATCGGTCGCCCGATAGGAACACTACCCCCCTCCAAATCTTCCAGACTGATATCGTGTGCAAGCGCAAATATAGTGCTTTCTGTCGGGCCATATCCGTTAAGAATATGCTGGGGTGGCGCGCCTGATTCCAGAACCAGTTTCACTGTATGAGCATTGAGCGCTTCTGCCCCTATCACAAGATAACGGATATCACGGAATGCCTGCGGATAGGTTTTTGCAATCAGATTGAAAAGTGTTGCGGCAACAAAGAGGATGGAAATTTCCCGGCTCGTCAGTTCAGCCTGAAAATATTCTATATCCAGCACGTCCTTTTTAGGTGGAACAAAAGCGGTTGCGCCATTGAGCAGCGTTCCCCAGACTTCAAACAGTGATATGTCGAATGTCGGGTTTGCAGTACAGGCAATGCGATCTTCTGGGGTGAAGCTTATATATGCTGTATCGATAACAACCCGCATAATGCCTTTACTCTCAACCTGCACACCTTTTGGCTTTCCGGTTGTGCCAGAGGTAAAAAGAACATGGGTTCGATGAGTCGGAGACAGGCAACTGATATCAATATCAGCTAACTCTTTTCCTTCTGCAAGCAGATCAGAAAATGAAAAAAATGTAGTTTTTAACTGGGGAAAGCTGTTCGGAGAATCAGTGATAGTCCATCTCACAGCCAGATCCTCCAGCATGTCGTTTAAGCGAGCCGGAGGCACATTTGGATCAAGAGGTACACAACTTCCACCAGCCATAAGAATGGCAATCTGGCTTGTAATTTGTTCAATGCCCGGAGGCAATAAGATGGCAATTGGCTCCTCATGCGTTATATTACATGATCGCAAAAAACCTGCGATAGTTGCTGCATGCAACTTAATGTTTTGATAGCTGAGTTCTTTTTCAGGTGTGAAAATAGCGATTTTGTCCGGGTAACTCTGGACCTGTTTCAGAAAATGAGACAACATTCAATTCAACTCCCCTACAAGACAATGGGATAATCGTATTGATTGGATGAAGAATTAGATAACCAACAAAACTATCACCATTTGAAACCATATCCATCATGAACGTTGTCTATTTCGAATACAAGCCCATCAACTATGATTCACAGCCTGTTTTTGCGACGTATTTCAAAAATTTCTTTTTTTCCTTGCTTAGAATATTTATTAAGAAAATTTAATTAATTATTGTCTTTTCGAAGGATAATTTAATCCGTAATCAAAAATATCAAATAGTAACAAGAGGTTGATTATGTCTGTTCCTGCATTTGGATTAGGTACTTTTCGTCTTAAAAATGATGTTGTCATTGCATCAGTAAAAAATGCCCTTGAGCTAGGATATCGTGCGATTGATACCGCACAGATTTATGAAAATGAAGCTGAAGTAGGTCAGGCTATAAAAGAGAGTGGCGTAGCCCGTGAGGATATCTATATCACGACCAAAATCTGGACTGATAATATGAGCAGAGAGAAAGTGATATCAAGTCTCAAAGAAAGTCTCAGTCAATTGAGCACGGATTATGTCGATCTGACTCTTATTCATTGGCCATCGCCGAATAATGCCGTTAGTGTTGCAGAAACAATGAATGCATTGCTGGAAGCGAAAAAAATGGGTTTAACTCGTGAAATCGGCGTTTCAAATTTCACCATTGATTTGATGCAACAGGCCATTGATGCGGTTGGTGCTGAGCACATTGCCACAAACCAGATTGAGCTTTCTCCTTATCTGCAAAACCGCGATGTCACAGATTGGGCGAAAGCGCACGGCATCCATATCACTTCCTATATGACTCTTGCTTATGGAAAAGTGCTTCAGGATGAGGTTATCGGACGCATTGCCAAAAAACATCAGGCAACTCCTGCACAAGTGAGTTTATCTTGGGCAATGGCGCTGGGTTATAGCGTTATACCCTCTTCAACTAAGCGCGATAATTTAAAAAATAATCTGAAAGCGACAGAACTTAAACTTGATGCTGAAGATATGGCCGCGATAGCCGCTCTTGAGCGTAACGAGCGTATTGTGAATCCGGAAGGTCTTGCCCCTCAATGGGATAACTAATATTCCTGTTTATATTACAGCCCTGTAACGGGCTGTTTATCCTGTCTTTATTGCTTTTTTATTTTCTCAATGAGGTAACGCAATAAATCCTTTTTCCAACCCGTGAATTTCTATACCTTCCGGCATTGCCTCTCCGACAGTTATCCGGCGAGAAATTACCGTGCTTTTTAGATCCGGGCGCCAATTGACTGTCAAATTTCCATCATTATCACGAACCAGTGCTTTTTCGGGTATCACAATCCCTTGTTCATTTTGATAAATAACGATGCTGACTTTGGCACTCATACCGGGCCTGATGAGATTATTCGTGTTCATAGGAGATGTCACTTTGATCACGATATCATAGTAAACGGACGTTCCGGCTTGATCATTGTTTTTACTCTGCATAGCAATAGTTTCAATTTCTCCATCCATAAGATGACCAGAAAACCCTTCTCCGCTGATTTTGACTGGCAGTCCCTCCTTTACTTTGGCGAGATCTGATTCCTCAACCTGCGCCAATACCTGAAACTGGGTGGTGTCCATGATTTCCAGCAAAGGCATTCCTTCAGTGACCCGAACACCAGTCTGAACTGCCAATAATTTGCCCTTATCACCCTGTTCTGTTCTGAGGATAACGCCGGAAAATGGTGCTTTTAATTCTTTATGTACGAGTTGTTCCTGTAACGTCTGATAACGGCTTGTGGCATTTTTAAGTTCCATTTCTGCAACTTGTACCTGACTGGCACTGCCTTTTTGACGGGTAGATGCGAGATCGTCCTTTGCGGAAGCCAGTTCTGTAAGTTGTCGGCGAAGTTGTTGCTCAAGGGTTTCTACTTCCATTTTAGGCACAATCCCCCGCGAAAAAAGAGCCTGTGTTTTTGCGAGATTATTTTTAAGCTCCATCACCATATGGTTCGCATTTTCAACGTTTCTTCTGGCACGGATCACTTCCTGACTGTTTTCCCAATCCTGTAATTGTTCAACGGCAGATGAGGCTTTAATCATTTCCACTTGTGCCTGCCGAATATCGATCTCAATTTTTCGGGTATCAAGCGTGACTAATGTCTGGTCAGGAACAACTAATTGCCCTTCTTTAACCAGAACCTGTTGGATAATACCCTCAAATGGTGCAGGAATGGTTTCCTGACGTCTGGATTGCAGTTTGCCGACCAGATCTAATCGTTTTTCTATCAGCGAGGGATTTACGGCAATCCACTGTACTGCATTTTGCTCAGACGATTTTTCTGAGAAGAAATATCCCGAGGATGATAAGGCAAAAAAACAGACTACAGCAGCCAGTACGCCCGTTATAGCCCATCGATAACGCTTGCTCATTAATCGGTTAAAGATTAAGTATTTATTCATTAATCGTTATCCCCCAGCTTTCCAGTGTTGTACCCAGAATTTGATCCAGTTCAGCCTGAGCATTGAGGTACTGGATAAGCGTATTCAGGCGGGCATTTTCCGCATTTCTGAGGTCGGTTTCAAAACTCAGTACCTGAAAGTTGCTGGATCGTCCGGCCTGCAATTTTTCCTGCTCGATTTCAAGTTTCTGTTGCGAGAGCGAACTGGCTTTTATGGCTAACTGATATTCCTGCCAGCGCGATTCGGTATCACGAATAGCATTAGTGACTCTCTGTTCCAGGTTGATTCTGGCTTCTTCCAGTGTCAATTCCTGTTTCTGAACATTGACTCTGGCCTGCACTTCTGCCTGTTTCCGGCTCATATCCCCAATAGGAATATCCAGCTGGATACCGACGTAATTCTCCCATTTACGGCTGTCCGAAGAGGAGGAACGTTGTTGGGATGTGCCACCAATCAGTGACAAATCCCAGAGTCGGTTATCTTTAGCCTGCAATAATTGAATATCCGCCGCTTTTGCAGCAAGCAACCGAATAAGATAATCCGGTTGCTGAGCCTGTGCCTTTTTAATGGATTGTTCCACATTCAGTCTGACATGAGTGCCTGTCAGCGTATCCGTGGCCTGAATAGGTGTTTTAAGACTCAGGGCAAGTAACTTCAGTAGTGCCAGCTTTGCTGACTGTACATTGTTCTCTGCTTCTTTGGCTGACAACGCCTGCATCGCCAGATCAGCTTGAGTTTGGATAATATCCGTCTGAGCCATTCTGCCTGCATCAATCAACTCTTTGTTCGTCTCTACTAATTTCTGCATTCGTTTCAGGGAGGCAACGGACAACGCCTGCTGCTCCTGAGCACGAAGTAGCGTGTGGTAGGACAGAATAATTTGCGTGATTGAAGAAGAAATTGTTTCTTTTAAATTAAGTCGGTTAGTTTGTTCCCGAAGATTAGCCAGTAAGATTGGTGCGTTATTCATATTCGTTCCGCTTCCCCGTAACAGCGGCTGTATGACTTTAATACTGGCACCATCATTGTGAGAATGATTCATGCCTGATTTATTGTTATCACGTGCCCAGGAAAGCGTAAATCTTGTTCCCAACGGAGTCAGTAATGTTGCATTGGGAGAAATGTTACTTTTCCTGAAACCTGCATCCTGATTTTTACCCGCAATGTAGCTCCCGCTTAGCTGTAATTTGGGCGTGAAGCGATCTTCTGCTACCCGTAAATCAAATTTCTGGGCGATACGATCCAGATAAACACTGCGTATCGCATAGTTATTTCTCACGCCCAGAGATATCGCATCACTTAATGACAGCCCGATCACTTCTCCTGACGCTTCCTTATTCAGGCTGTAATCATGTTCTGATAACTTTAATCGTTCCTGTCCGGATACAGGTTTTGCCGGAAATAAGCAGAACAAAGTCAGCGAACTATATAGGAAATATTTTTTAATCATCACGTAACGCCTGTACAGGTTCCATTTGTGAAGCTTTATGGGCAGGATAAAAGCCGGAAATAAGCCCCGCGATAACTGAACTTCCTATTCCTAACGGAATGGATAACGGAGCCAGAGAAAATGACCAGCCGGAATAAAGAACAAAAAGGAAGGCAACGATAACCCCCATCAATGCACCAAGTATTGCTCCGGCAAAAGTCAGAACAGCGGCTTCATACAAAAAAAGCCTGCGTATATCCCGCGTTCTTGCGCCCAAGGCCATACGCAATCCAATCTCCTTGCGCCGGGCCGAAACATTCATCAACATGACATTGGAAATCGCAATACCTCCGGTCAACAGTGAAATGCCTGCCAACCCAATCAACATAAAAGAAAAGGTTTTGCTTTGTTCTGTCTGCCCTTGCAGAAGTTGCTGCGCAACCCGAACGTCAATTTCAACTTCCGGAAATTGACTCTTGAAAAATGTTAATAAACTCTCTGCATCGGTTTCTATTGCGGAGGTTGTGGTTGAGCGGGAAATAATGCCATTCAGATAAGAACGTGGTGATATTTTACGCATTGCATCAATGGAAACTACTGCGACTGAATCCAGCGAAAAAGGAAAGATGGGGTTTTGCCCTTTGGTTTCAAAAATACCAATCACGGTATATAAATACTTGCCAAGCTGAACTTGTTTGCCCAATATCCGGGAGGTATCTTCCCCCACAAGGGAAACGGCGACCGCATTCCCTATCACCAGATAAGGGGAATGGCGGTCATAACCGGAAATAAATCGACCATGCCGCAGTTGCAACAGCATAACGTCTTCAAGTGCTGCTGTTGCGCCTATCAGAGTAAGGTGTTCTGTTTTACCGTCATAACGCACAGGAGAAGAGTAATAGACCCAAGGTGCTGCGGAAGATAAACCGGGGATAGCCGTTTTCAGCTTATCCACGTTAATGGCTTTGCTGTCAACACCATAATTATATGCATAAAAATTAGTTGTGATGACATTGATATCAAGCCCGCTGAACATTTTCAGGGCAGAAAGCGTAGCGTTATGTCCGGTATTCACAAAAGCCACCACAGAAGCACAGCCAATCGCAATTCCCGATAAAGCGAGCAATGTGCTTTTCCCTGTAGCCATTAAATTACGCCATGCTTCCCGCCACATCATAAATACTGACATACCATAATTATTGGTCTGACTCTTGTCATGCATGCATTGTCATCCCTCTGATTTCATGTAACTGACCATCCATCATTCGTAATTCGCGCTGCATATGGTTCGCTACCACTGCATCATGGGTTATGACAACCAGCGTCATCGCATTATCTGTATGAAGAGTTGAAAGTAGCGATAAAATTTCTTCTGCGGTTTGTTGATCCAAATTACCGGTAGGTTCATCAGCCAGCAGCAACGAAGGCTCTCCGACTAAGGCTCTGGCAAGAGCCACCCGCTGCCGCTGCCCGCCGGATAAGTCTGCCGGATAATGGGTTTCACGATGTGAAAGCCCGACCAAATTCAGTTTTTCTCTGGCAATCTGATGAGCCTGTGAGACCGAAATCCCGCGATAAAGCAACGGCAGTGCAACATTTTCCGTCGCTGTCATTCCGGCTAACAGATGAAAACTTTGAAATACAAAGCCAATTTCTTTATTACGCATTCTGGCTCGCAAATCCGCCTCTGCTGACGACATATCAACGCCACAAAGAAAATATTCGCCGGACGTGGGTTTATCCAGCAAGCCAAGAATATTGAGTAACGTGCTTTTACCAGAACCCGAAGTACCAACGATAGCGCAACTCTGACCGGCATAAATTTGTGCAGTGATATTTTTCAGAACGGGCGTTTCACCCTTTTCACCCTGTTGATAAACACGGGTTAAGTTTTGCATATTGATAACGGGGAGTATTGAAATTGTAGATTGAACGGTATTTATACGATCCATTGTTTTTATAACGTCCCCGCTGGAATATTTACAGTCGCTTTTATCTGAATTTTAAGAAAAAACAGTCTTAATTGTAAGTTTATTATTTTCTCTATTTATTTACTCCTATAAAAAATAACACGGTTATTTTTTATAATGACACACAACTACTATCGATGTAGGGATAAATAGACAAATAAAAATTAAATGCCAATAAAAAACATTGCTAGGAACAATCAATTGCCTATTAATTATTTATCATAAATTATGATAGTGGGGTTTAAGTTTTTAATATTAAATTTAACACACTAGTTGTTTCAATTTTTAAAGTTGCAACCTTTTAATTAAGTGGTTTACATTAAGAGGGACTTTTAATTTGTTTTTTAATATGAATGCCATAAAATAATATTAGGAGAATTTTTTATGTTCAAGAAATTATTAATGGTCGGAGCTATGGCTGCCGGAGTTTTTATGAGCAGCAATGCTATGGCGTTAAATAAATGCCAGAATGATAACGTCCCAAGGAATATTGGTGGTAATCTTTACGAAATGTATATTGTTAATCCCACAGACAATTTCGCAAATACCTTTGAAAGATTTGGTATCAAATGGTATTTTAAAGGAAAAATGGGAAAGTGTGAATTCCATACTGGCAGACCAGCCTATCAAGCGTATTATCAGGGAAGGAAATAGAATTTTTATTCAAGAAACCACGTTAACAGTGAGTGTTTAATTCAGATAAACCCCGTTTAAATTTCGGGGTTTTTATGTTTGTTATAAGAAATCATATTGTAAAGCCACTGGTTAATGTTTTTCAGAGAAATTAATTTAGAACACAAAAAAACAATCCATTTCTAAATTTTGAAATGGTAAGAGTATCTGATACTCAATTACATTTATCACGCATTATTAAATGTGATTTAATAACTTGTAAAATAAAATCATAATTTGGAAAAATTATTAAAGGAACGTTTTTATGTTGAAGAGATTTTTCGTAGGTGGAACACTAGCCGCTGTTATATCATTAACCGGAGGAGTTGGGGCTGCGGCGGCAGAAGGATTTTGTCCAAATGAATCAGTATTTCCTACGACTAAACCGAACTATACGAGAATGGTTGTCAAACCTATCAGAAGTTTTGATAACGTATTTGTACAGAAAAATACGATGTATGGTGATATCAAATGGTTTTTTCAAGGGCCTGTTTTTCGCTGTATAGATGAAAAAACCGGAAATTATGCGTGGGCAGCTTCGTATAACGGTGTAGGAAACTAAAATCCTACGAAAGCCCCCTTTTCCCTGAAGGGGGTTATAAAAATAACAGTTTTGACTATTCATTTATTGACCTTCCTTAATGCCCTTTGATAAAAAATCTAAGCTTTCAATATAAAATAAAATTACCCACCATTTCTAAATTTTGAAATGGCAAATCCATCTGAGAGTAAATTACATTTAGCGCGAATTATCAAATATCGCTTGATAAGCGATAAAACCAGTTTGTAAGTTAATAAAATATTAAAGGTGAGTTTTATGTTGAAAAAATTATTCGTAGGTGGAGCATTTTCCGCTGTTATGGCATTAACTGGTGGCGTTGGAACGGCATCGGCAAACACAAATACAGATATTCCCTGGATTAATTGTCATTCTTCACCTATAGAATATAACAATGGTGTATATACTAAATACCTTGTGAAAGATGGCATTGTTTTCCTCGACGAGCGCAATGAAGATGGCTTCAAATGGCATTTAAAAGGCTTTAAAAAACTATACGTTTGTGGGATGAACGTTTATGTTGGTAAGTATGAAGGTAAGAAAATATAATATTTCTCGCAGAGCCTCTAATTAGAGGCTTTTTGGTTTTCTGAACAGGATAAAGCCGATAACTCTTTAACAACATAGATAATCTTCAGATTAGTGATACAATCTCTGATTCCAACTGGCTAAGACGCATTTTAATTTCATCAGCATACATTTTTCTGAGTTCTTTAGGTTCGATATCAATCAGATGTCGGGAGAAGCCATTTATATAGTCAATCAGATAACTCAATTCTCCCTGATGATAATAACCAGAAATAAGTGCACTATCATCAGTTAATTGCAGGGATATATGTGAAAACATTTTGCCGTGATAATGTTCAATACCTGATTTTTTAATCTTTATTTCAAAATAATGTTGCTGCTGTTTCTGCCTTAATGTTTCAAAGTTAGATAGATCAAAATCTGTAAAACAAATATTTTCAGGGGCGGATAATGACCTTGTTGTCGGATGAAATGACTGGATCGTATCGCAGCGTAGCACACGTAAATCCTGTTCTTCATAATCAAATACCGCTAAAAACCATTTTCCTGACTCAAACCACATCGCAATAGGGTAAATAAAAACCTTTTTATCGCAGTAAATTACTTCAAGATTTTCTTGTTGAAAAATATGATTCAGTAACATATCAAGATGTTTGATGGGGTTAATTTGCCGGATAGTACGTACACCTAAACGCTTGCGTAATTTTTCGGCTTTTATTTTTTCATCCTGAGGCAGTACTTGCTTTAATTTTTCAGAAATACTGCGGAATTGCAGATTGAACGGCGTAGATTGCAAGAGATGCATACCGGAAATAGCAAATAACATAGCATGAATTTCATCCGCACTAAATCTGACTGGTGCTAATCGGTATGTTGGAGCAATAACATATCCGCCATTTCTCCCACGCTCAGAATATAAAGGAACACCCAATTCCTCTAATGCAGAAATGTAACGTAAAACACTACTGCGGGATAACTGAAACTCTTGCATCAGTTCTTTTAACGTCACTTTCTGTCTTCTCTGTAAGAAAAGTTGCATCTGTTGCAATAACAAAGTTTTTTTCATTTAGCATCCTTAAAAGATATCAGGAAGTGAAGTTTGTGAGGGATAAGTATAAGCCGGTAGGTTTTGTAGTTCCTTCCGGCTTATATGTACGGCAAGTGGCTTACGATACTATTTTCTTTGTCGCGGTTCGCTGAATTTTTCTGCTTCTTCTAATGTCAGGATATGACTCATCCCGAAAAAGACTGAGCATATAAATCCTACAAAATACCCTGCTAAACGGCTATTCAATATACGGCGAATGATTTTCATCTCTTTTCTCCAAATGGATAAAATTAGTTAATCACACCTACACTTTGATAACAGCCAACATCTCTTCAACTTCATCATCCATGCCAATTTCTACGAAACCAAGACTAGCATAAAGATTTTTCGCTACAAGGTTATAGCATCCGGGGTGATTGAAGCATAATCAAAGCTGCTTCCCTGGTTGGGGCGTATTCGGATTAAATTTATTTTTTTATTTTAAAAATATAGTAACTACCATGTTCCGTGGAAAAGTTTAAGTTATGAATGTTAGCGATAGATAGCCCAGCTTGTTTTGTCATCATCTCAAAGTCTGACAAGTAACGTTTACGGCCTAATAAAATAGTATCTATGTATAAATCGAATGATGTTGCTTCATTTGGTTCTTTAATAATATCAATAAGATAAAGGATTGAATCCTTCCGCATTGCTTTATGGCAATTTTTCAGAATGTCAACCGCTTGACTATCCGGCCAATCATCCAAAACATTTTTTATGGTGTAAGCATCGTAGCCGGATGGAATATCCGAAAAGAAATCACCGTTAATAAACGTAATTCCTTCGGATTCTTGTCTGGTAAATTTATATTGATCCATGACATCACACTGGATGTGTGGATAATGAACCTTTATATTTTTTGCAAAAGCTCCCACTCCACCACCGACATCAAGCAATGTCTTAATGCCATTTAAAGAAATGTGGTCAATAAAATACTTGTTTGTTTTGACAGTCATCTGCCCCAATAACTCATCAAAATTTGTTTTAATATTTTGATTGTTTTCATGGTTAAGATAATCAAAAAATGGTTCTTGATGAGTAAGTTCAAAAGCAGATTTCTTATTCGGTTTTTTTAAAGATGCGCTGTATTGTGCCCAAGCGTTCCAGAAGGCGGGATCTAATTCGAACTTTATATATAATGTTTCAAAACTATTTGGATCACTAAGTGATGACCATTGCTCAGTAAGATAAAATTTATCTTCTTTTTTTGTTAACACGTTGAGTGCTTGCATATAATCCAGTAGATTGTGGAATCTATCCTGATACAAATTACATAATTTAGCAATTTGTTCCACTGTTTTACCATTTTGAGTACTTAAATATAGTGGTGCTTTACTGTCTACAAATGCAAATAGTGCATTTGATTTACGATAAGCAGTAACTATTTCCAATGACATTATTATTATCCTTATTTATTTCCATTCATTAATGAGACATACTCTAAGACCTTAAGTTAACTTGAGATCAAGTGATGTTTATCTGTTTTTTCATGTGATAAAAATACTTGACTTAATATTTATCTTTATTGAAAGCTTTATACTCTCTATAAAAAGAGCAAGCAAAGTACACATATGCACTTTGATAACTTAAAAATAAAACAGGATGAATGATGAAGTTATTATTTGAACAGGTTACTGTTTTTTCGGATAAAAAATTACAGGGTAATCCACTGGCTGTAGTGACCAATGCAGATAATCTGAGTGATCAACAGATGGCTCAGTTTGCTAAATGGACTAATTTGAGTGAAACCACATTTTTACTTTCCCCTCTTCATCCTGATGCTGATTACAGAGTCAGAATTTTTACTCCGGCTGGCGAACTCCCTTTTGCCGGACATCCGACACTAGGTACCTGTTATGTTTGGCAGAAAATCAGCGGGCAGAAAAATAAAGAGACGATTATTCAGGAATGTAAAGCCGGTTTAATTCCTATCAGGCAGGTCAACGGACGACCCGCATTTATGGCTCCTCCGTTAGTAAGGATGGGCGATGTTGCTGATGACATATTTGAACAAATTCTGAAAGGGCTTGGTATTACTTCTGATGATGTCGAATTATGTCAATGGATTGATAATGGCCCCGGCTGGCTTGGTATTTTACTGAAATCTGTCGATAAACTTATGGGAATACGCCCTGACTATTCACAATTGAAAGATTATGAACTTGGATTGTGTGCAATGTATCCTGAAAACAGTCAGGTTAGGTTGGAAGTCAGGGGGTTATGCGGCTCAATTTCTAGCGAAGATCCAGTGACTGGCAGTTTGAATGCGGCTTTTGCTCAGTGGCTGATACCACATGGGAAATTGCCTGAAAATTATATCGCCAGACAAGGACGTTGTGTTGAACGAGATGGCTGGATTTATGTCACTTCAGATGAAAATGGCATCTGGATTTCGGGAGATGTGGTTGATTGCATCAGTGGTACTGTTGAATTCGATTAAACAACAAGATGGCAGTATTGATAACTCAATGTGCTAACAAATTTTTTAACTAAAATTTTTAAACGTGCCAGAAAGTGAAACCTATATGTCTTAGGATAATTTCTATCTTATAGCAGATTAAAAGGAATACATTTATGGCACGAGTTTCTTTAGTGAAAACCTTTCCCAATATTTATCAACAACTACGCATAGTTAATGATGAAGTCGATAAATCCGCTTTATCTGCAGGCCTTACTGAAGGATTTTGTCATCTATTAAAATTACGTATATCCCAGATTAATGGGTGCGCATATTGTGTCAGATTACATACCCGCGATGCCTTACAACAGAATGTGTCTATCGATAAAATCGCCCTGCTGCCAGCCTGGCAGGAAACAGAATATTTCACAGAACAGGAACGGGCTGCGTTGTTATTAGTGGAGGCTATCACAGAAATACAACATGATCATATTCCCGATGATATTTATCAAAAAGCAGCCGCATTATGGAGCGATACACAAGTTGCTGCAATTGAGTGGCTGGCGATTATGATGAATGCCCTTAATAGATTAGGAATAGCAGGAAGATATCATGTAGCCCCATAAATTTAGCAATTTCGCCGTAAACCCTCGCCCGATGAGGGCGGGGGTTTACGGCGTAAGACGCGATAGCGGCTTAATCTGGGATCGCCTGACTCTCCACATAAGCCTTTAACGTTTCAATTGTTGCACCGCCAGCAGTGCAAGCGAAGTATGAACGTGACCACAAGGCGGCGCTTTTACTCTGTCTTGTAAGGTGTGTGTTTTGTCGTCGCAACATACGAGATGAA
>NZ_NIBU01000043.1 GCF_002632485.1 Xenorhabdus innexi
ATTGACTGCTGGCGCTTTCCACATAAAAAATTAGGGGTATCTGATGGTCATTGAAACGGTGTGCTAATTAACCATAAAACTTAATGGTTTTCAAGCTCGCTTGATGAGGTTATCAAATGCAGAATGTACCACTAGCTATTTCATTGGTGTAATCTATTGTAAATAAAACTCTGTGCTTTTTACTAAGCCTGATTGTATATAGTTCAGCTGTACCGCCCAACATTTTAAAATTAGAGTCGCCTATATCGCGCGCAGCGTCACTTGGCGATCTATTATTTTCTCTTATAATTCTTACCCACTCTTCATATTTATTTTCGGCTGCACGTGGTATCTGTTCCCACTCGGCACGATCATCATCAACTACCCATACCATAGGTCACCTCTGTTATTAGATGGTCAGTCTCCAAATACTAACTCTGATGTGATTTTTCAAAACCATTAATTTTTATATTAACTAATAACAAAAACATTAAACGGAGTAATAAAAATGAACAATAATATGATTAAATTTGAAAGGGAAATCAACAAACTGCAATTTAAAGCGGCGAATGAATTATCTAATTCATGGATGATATATAAGCAGTCGCTAACCATTTCCATTATTCGTCATTTTTTGGAAAAAGGAGATAATAAAGCAGCACTATCATGGACAGATGGTATTCTTGATTGCTTAGAAGAAGACTTTTCATCAGAAATAGAAAAACATCCACGCGCAGATGATATCCTGCGTTATATCTGTGCCATTGGCATCAAATCTGATAGTAAATATATTTACAAAAAAATCATACAATCAGAAAACAATCCAATGTCAGAACACAGGATGCGATACAGATTATTACAACAACCTGAATAATATTAAGTTATTTTTCCTTTTCTGTAGGTTGAATATAATCGTCAGGAATTTCATCCATCGTATAAGTAACTCTTCTAGTTACCTCGAAAGAATTCTCCCCTGTTTGGATTATTGCAAACTGACTATATGATGTACCTGATGATGTATATGGAGTAGCGACGATATTTCCACTGGGTGTTATTACTGTCGAAGTAATTTTTGTTACCAGACAAACTCCTCTGCCAGGACCACCCAAGTGGTATTCGGGGTAACAGAATAATCATCGTTCGAGCAAAATATTGATGCATACTCAACTTTGCCATTAGCGTTATAGCTTGTCGAATTAACTATATTTACTTTTGGATATGCCATAACTAACCTCTATAATTTAAACGATAAATAATTATTCTCAATATAAATGAATTTAAGATTTGATGCTCCTTGTTATAACAAGATGAAATAAAAATAATTCTCATTCAACACGAGGTCTTTTATGAATTCAATCTTGTCATTTATTATTGAGCTTTTATTTATACATATAGATAACTTATTTATTCTTCAAGCTTTTAACACTCTTAACGCAAATAATATTCAATACGCTTGTACAGGGGTAAAGAGTGACTATTTGTGTAAAAAAAGAGAGAGAGCAGTACAGTTCTAATATTATTTTAGTTTGGTTATTGATATCGAGAATTTGAGAATATAGTTCTATATGCATAGCATTATGCCAAAGAGCTTCATATAATCAGCAAAAAATAACAAAAAAATCATTAATACAGAGAGTGGCATTTAATTACTGTAGATAAAATCAGTATTGATAATAATTAAATCAATGTTTTAACATTAGCATCTTTGATGTTCGAAGAAGATTTTTTGTTACTTAAAGCAAATAATTTAAGGTGAATATCTTTAAGAATCGATTTCAAAAAACAACGGATATATGTGATTGCTTTTACGGTTAAAATAATCACTATTATATATCTTAATGTAAGAAAAATAAAATTAAGGTAGAAAATGGATACATCTAAATACACTAAAACTTGGCAAGAAAGATTTGAATTCTTCGAAAAAAATGGTGCTCCCTCCTCTAAAGAACATCAGGCTGCTTTTAAAAAGCTGTCATTTTCAAAACGTACTAAAATAAACATGAATTTCTTTGCATTTTTCTTTGGCCTTTTATATTTCATTGCACTTGGAATGTGGAAAAAAGGCCTGGCTATACTTGGCGTGGGCATTGTTATATTTATCATTTTTTTCATTGTTAGCATAATAGTACCTATATCACCTGAAACTGCGAACCTTATTAGCACTGGTTTATCCTTTGCAATAGCTGGAATATATGCTGTAACAGCTAATTATTCTTATTATCTAAAAGAAGCAAAAGGTGATGATAGCTGGAACCCGTTTAAAGGTATCAGAATGATCTAAGAAAACAATACATCATGTAAAGCACCTCTCCAGACTAAAAAACATGGTAACATTGAAAGCATTAGCATCGTGTAGGTGTGAGAGGTGTAATGAAAACTATCAATCAAAAAAAATTACTGATGCAGGCTGAGGCAATCTGTCTGTCTCGAGGGGTTCGTTTAACACCTCAACGCCTTGAAATTCTGCGCTTGGTTGCAGCGCAACCGGGCGCAATCAGTGCCTATGATTTGCTGGATCTACTACGTGAAGTTGAACCACAGGCAAAACCACCAACAGTCTATCGTGGATTGGAATTTTTACTGGAGCAGGGTTTTGTCCATAAAATAGAATCTACAAATAGTTATGTGATTTGCCATCATTTTGAAGAACCGAGCCATACATCTGCGATGTTTCTTTGTGATAATTGTGGTTCTGTTGCCGAGAAAGATGCGGAACATATTGAATCTGCGATACAAAATTTAGCGCAGCGTGCAGGGTTTCATTTGCGGCATAGTGTCGTAGAAGTCCACGGATTATGCGCTTCCTGCCATGAAACCAATTCATGTACGGAGTGAGTGTTAAAATTATCTTATCAGGCGGTCATTGCTGATAACTTCATTAATTTCCAAGTCCCCGCATAAGCATCTGCTTTGCGGGTACAACGAAAAATGACCGCCCAGAGTGGTAAAGTGTAATTGTCCGCTTTTACAATCAGAACCAATCCCCGTTACGAATCACGCCAACTGCCAACCCTTCAATGGTAAAATTCTGCTCGCGTAAATCCACAACGATAGGCTTAAATTCAGGATTTTCAGCAATCAACTCTATCTTGTTTCCTGTTTGTTTGAAGCGTTTTACTGTGACTTCATCTTCGATCCGTGCCACGATGACCTGCCCGTTATGAACATCCTGTGTTTTATGCACAGCGAGTAAATCACCATCCATAATACCGATGTCCTTCATGGACATACCACGGACACGCAATAGAAAATCAGCATTTGGTTTAAATAATTCCGGATCCACTTTGTAATGGCTTTCAATGTGTTCCTGAGCCAATAGTGGTTCACCAGCAGCAACACGACCAATTAGTGGTAATCCAGCCCCTTCATCTTCCTGTTCAAGCAGCAAACGGATACCTCTGGAAGCACCAGCGATAATTTCTATCACCCCTTTACGCGCCAGTGCTTTTAAATGCTCTTCTGCTGCGTTAGGTGAACGAAAACCAAGACGCGCTGCAATTTCAGCACGTGTCGGTGGCATACCCGTCTGCGAAATATGGTCACGCACCAAGTTATAAACTTCTTGCTGCCTGGCTGTTAATGCTTTCATTTCGCCCCCTGTTTGTTTATACAGTCTGACTGTGAGTATATACAGCTAAAATTGAATTGGGAACCTGTCAGAATGTAAAAGCCGCTAAATAACGATTTTTGACGAAAAACACACCACATTAGTGGGTGAAATATGACCAAATAATTATCACCCAAATAAATAGTGCCAAAATCATGGCTAAAAATACCGCAGCCGAACCCATATCCTTTGCTCGCCCTGATAGCTCGTGATATTCGCTACCAATACGGTCCACAACAGCTTCAATAGCACTGTTCAGCATTTCTACAATAACGACTAACATGACTGAACTAATGAGAAAAAGCCTCTCAACCATGCTAAATTCAAAGGAAAATGCCACAATAATGGCTAAAATAGCCAAAACTGCTTCCTGTCGGAATGCAGCCTCATTTTTCCAGGCAGCTTTAATACCTTTTGCTGAGTACCCAGCCGCTTTAATTATGCGGGTTAAGCCCGTTGATTGGTTAGCCATAAAAATTTTTTTCAAGAATCATAATGGTTTTAAGGTGATATAACTTTTAGCCTCTATTATTATCTTATTTCCACAGATCTCAAAATCTGTTTCTGGTATGCTTGCCGCGCATTGCTAACAAGAGGCTTAAAGCAGTTATGTCAGCTTGGCGTAAAATATATTACAACTTATTGAATTTGCCGATAAAACTTTTAGTTAAAAGCAAACTTATTCCAACTATTCCTGTTACTGAGCTGAGTCTTGATACGACTCGGCCCATTCTGTACGTGTTACCATATCATTCAAAGGCCGATTTATTGACTCTGCGTCAGCAGTGTCTGGCTCAGGATTTACCTGATCCATTAGCACCTTTGGATATTGATGATACGCAGCTCCCAAGTTATGTCTTTATTGATGATGGCCCGCGTGTATTCAGTTGCTATGCGCCTAAACATGAATCTGTAAAGATTTTCCACTCTTATCTGGATTTACATCGTAGCAATCCTGATTTAGATATTCAGATGGTGCCCGTTTCTGTGATGTTCGGACGCTCTCCCGGTCGTGAAAGTCAGGAAACTAACACAGCTCCTCAACTACGCCTTCTTAACGGGATTCAGAAGTTTTTTGCAATCCTGTGGCTCGGACGGGATAGTTTTGTTCGTTTTTCCGCGCCGGTTTCATTACGCAGTATTGCTGATGATCATGGTACGGATACAATTATTGCCAATAAACTCGCCCGCGTTGCACGGATACACTATTCCCGCCAACGTTTGGCAGCCGTCGGGCCACGTTTACCTGCGCGACAGGATCTGTTCAGGAAGTTACTGGCATCCAAAGCTATTGAAAAGGCGATTGCTGATGAAGCTCGCAGTAAGAAAATTTCGCCAGAAAAAGCGAAACAGAATGCTGTCAATATGCTGGAAGAAGTTGCCGCGAATTTCTCCTATGAAACTGTTCGCATAACAGATCGTGTGCTGAGTTGGACGTGGAACCGTCTCTATCAGGGCATCAATGTCCATAATGCTGAACGTATCCGCCAACTGGCTCAGGACGGTCATGAGCTGGTTTATGTTCCGTGCCATCGCAGCCATATGGACTACCTGCTGCTCTCTTATGTTCTTTATCATCAGGGGCTGGTTCCGCCACATATCGCAGCAGGTATTAACCTGAATTTCTGGCCTGCTGGCCCGATATTCCGCCGTCTTGGTGCGTTCTTTATCCGCCGCACGTTTAAAGGCAACAAACTTTATTCAACTATTTTCCGTGAATATTTGGGTGAACTGTTTTCCCGTGGCTATTCTGTTGAATACTTTGTTGAAGGCGGGCGCTCACGAACAGGTCGCTTGCTCGATCCGAAAACAGGAACGCTTTCCATGACATTGCAGGCAATGTTGCGTGGAGAATCACGGCCTATCACGATTGTACCGATTTATATCGGTTATGAGCATGTGATGGAAGTTGCAACGTATGCCAAAGAATTACGCGGTGCAACTAAAGAAAAAGAAGGTTTTTTCCAGATGGTTCGTGGGTTGCGCAAACTGCGTAATCTGGGGCAAGGTTACGTGAATTTTGGTGAGCCAATCCCATTAGTACAATATCTGAACCAACATGTTCCAGAATGGCGTGATTCCATCGATCCAATAGAATCACAACGCCCGACTTGGTTGACCCCAACAGTTAGCAAGCTGGCGGATAATATTATGGTGAATATCAATAATGCTGCTGCTGCAAATGCGATTAATTTATGTAGCACAGCCTTGTTGTCATCACGTCAGCGAGCACTTACTCGCGAGCAGCTTATTGAGCAATTAGACTGCTATATGCAGCTAATGAGCAATGCTGCCTACACGAATAATGTCACTATTCCGGCCAAAACGGCAGAAGAGTTGTTGGATCATGCTTTACGGATGAATAAGTTTGAGGTCGAAAAAGACAGTCTTGGGGATATTATTATCCTGCCTCGCGAAAGCGCGGTACTGATGACCTACTATCGCAACAATATCCAGCACTTGTTGATCCTGCCATCCTTGATCGCCAGTATCGTGATGCATCATCGCCGTATTAACCGTAATGAATTGCTCCGACAGGTAGAGCTGATTTATCCGCTGCTCAAGCAGGAACTGTTCATACGCTACAGTAAAGAAGAGTTGCCAGATGTCGTTAATACTCTGATTGATGAGTTGGTGCGTCAACGCCTGATCTGTAACAAAGAACAGGAAGTGCTGGTGCTCAATCCTGAGCGTATCCGCCCACTACAACTGTTGGCGGCTGGCATACGGGAAACACTGCAACGCTATGCCATCACGCTTTCTTTACTGAATGCCACACCTGATATCAGCCGTGGTGCACTGGAAAAAGAGAGCCGGATGCTGGCACAACGTTTGTCAGTGCTGCATGGTATTAATGCCCCCGAGTTCTTCGATAAAGCCGTTTTCGCCTGTTCTGTTAATACACTGCGGGAAGAAGGTTATATTCACGATAGTGGCAATATCGTGACCACAAATGCTCAGGCGCTTTATCAGGTGTTGAGTGAGCTGATGTCTCCAGAGATCCGTCTGACTATTGAAAGCGTCAGTATGCCCCCTGAGCACAGCGATCTGGAACAGGTTGAATAAGTTCAGAAATAAGGAATTTTTCTGAAGATAGGCTTAAGGGAAAAAGCAGACTGGAAAAATAGATTAACGGGCGGTAATCTCGCCCGTTTTTCTAAATCATGTTGTCAGACATAGCTGAAGAGGATGCCAAGGAATAAAACAAAGCCAACATAATTATTGTTCATGAAAGCCTGAAAGCATTGCTCACGACTACGGTCAAAAATAAGTTTTTGCTGATAAATGAAAAGCGAACCAGCCAGCAATACAGTCCAGTAATACATTCCGCCTAAATTCACCAGACAGCCAACCATGATAAGCATTGCCAGCATGATGAGCTGTAAAATACCAATAATCAGCTTATCAAAACGCCCGAATAAAACTGCTGTCGATTTCACGCCAATTTTCAAGTCATCATCACGATCAACCATCGCATACTGAGTATCGTAGATAACTGACCATATTATGTTTGCCAGAAATAATAACCAGCATTCTAATGGTAAGGACTCACTTACTGCCGCAAAAGCCATCGGGATTGACCAACCATAAGCGGCACCTAATACAACTTGTGGCAGATTGCTGATCCGTTTAACAAAAGGGTACATCCACGCCAGACCCAATCCTGCAAAGGATAAGGCGATCGTCATTTTATTCAGTGTTAAAACCAGAGCAAAAGAGATCAACGCCAATGTACCGAATAAAATTTTGCACTCTTTTTCGCTGATATCGCCACTGGGCAGCGGACGAGACTTTGTCCTTTCAACATGCCCGTCAAATTTCCTGTCTGCAAAATCATTAATACAGCACCCGGCTGCACGCATGAAAAAGACACCCAGAGTGAAGACCAGCAAGATATGTAAGCTGGGCACACCTTTTGCCGCTATCCATAGTGCCCAGTAGGTTGGCCATAAAAGTAATAACACGCCAATAGGTCTATCAATACGCATTAAACGGCAATAGGCGCGCCATTTATTCTGCGTCATATTAACCTTCAATCTGTTTCTCCCTTATTTATTTTATTAATACACTTCGGCTTTCAAGGTGCCTCTTTGCTGGCTTCACTCCCTTGCCACCGCGATGCATCCTGAAACCCATTGAGTATATTATTTGATTTTATATGCAGGTGATTCTGGCAAAAAAATTTCTGTCAATAATAATGGCTTTTCTGATAACCGCAGTAAAGAGCGTCGCGCCCAACGCTGACCTTGTCGCCCTATTTGAATATAATCCCGTGTCAGGTTATTACCATTAAACAGATAACGACCAAGAGGAACAGTTCCTAAATCCACCAGCTTCTTATCCGTCCCCGTTAATGTTTCCTCCGGGATTATAGTGCGCCCCAATAACCACGGGATGTTATCCCCATATAGGATAATTTCGCGCAGCCAGTACTTTTCACTTATGGGTAAGTGCTCACTTTCATCACCAAGATCTTCAGCTGTGATAAAGCATTCCCGAACTGGTGTGACAGTGACATGTTGGCAGTGTTGTTCAAAACGGCGCGTCATTGAACCGACTTCCATCAGCCAGTTCAGAATACTCTCAGGAATGTCGGCCTCGCAAGTTGAAAGCCAGTGAATATGAGTAGAAGTTAATATTGAGTCATCTGTCATGTCATTTTCCAGTTGCGGAGAATATCAATTTCTCCAGCAGCACAACGAATGGGAAGTGAGGATATCATGTTACAGACCAATAAAATAAAAAGTTGCTAACAAATTATGTAAATTACAAAAAATATCCCCCCAATAAATTGCGTTATTGAGGGGGATAAAAGATTAAATAAAATGATAAGTCAGATTAACGCCATTCTTTGAAGCGATTAATCAACCCGTTTGTAGAACTGTCGTGGCTATTTACCGTTTCTGAATCCTGTAATTCAGGCAGAATACGGTTTGCCAGTTGTTTACCCAACTCGACTCCCCATTGGTCAAATGAGAAAATATTCAGAATTGCGCCCTGAGCGAAAATTTTATGCTCATACATGGCAATTAATGCCCCCAGACTGAATGGCGTAATTTCACGTAACAGGATTGAGTTGGTTGGGCGGTTGCCTTCAAACACTTTGAATGGCACAACATTTGCCACATCCTGTACATTCTTTCCGGCCGCAACAAATTCAGCTTCCACCTGGGCTTGTGTTTTGCCAAAAGCCAATGCCTCAGTCTGGGCAAAGAAGTTGGATAACAGCTTACTGTGATGATCGCTGATAGGATTATGGCTGATTGCTGGCGCAATAAAATCACATGGAATAAGTTTCGTTCCCTGATGGATAAGCTGGTAGAAAGCATGCTGACCATTAGTGCCCGGCTCACCCCAGATAATCGGCCCGGTCTGATAATTCACGGGGTTTCCATTACGGTCAACGTATTTGCCGTTTGATTCCATATTCCCCTGCTGGAAGTAAGCAGCAAAACGGTGCATATATTGATCATAAGGCAGAATCGCTTCAGTTTCTGCGCCAAAGAAATTGTTATACCAGATACCAATCAGCGCCAGAATAACCGGAATATTCTGTTCAGGAGCCGTTTGTGTAAAGTGGTTATCCATAGCATGGGCACCACTCAGCAACTGTTCAAAATTATCATATCCAATGGAAAGCGCGATAGATAAGCCTATCGCAGACCAGAGAGAATAACGCCCCCCTACCCAGTCCCAGAATTCAAACATGTTTTGCGGATCAATACCGAATTTACTGACTTCCTGCTCATTAGTTGAAAGTGCGGCAAAATGCTTGGCGACGTGAGCCTCATCAACCGCACTTTGCAGGAACCAATCGCGGGCAGAATGGGCATTGGTCATCGTTTCCTGCGTGGTAAACGTCTTGGATGCTATCAGAAAAAGTGTGGTTTCCGGCTCCAAAGATTTGAGCGTTTCGGCAATATGTGTACCATCCACATTGGATACAAAATGCATATTAAGGTGATTCTTATAAGCTTTCAGCGCCTCCGTCACCATATATGGGCCGAGATCTGAACCTCCGATACCGATGTTTACCACATCAGTAATCGTCTTACCGGTATAACCTTTCCACTCCCCGCCAATAATGCGCTCACTGAACGATTTCATTTTTGCCAGTACCGCATTGACCTGCGGCATAACATCTTCCCCATCAACCTTAATCGGAGAGTTACTGCGGTTACGCAAAGCAATATGCAGCACAGCGCGATCTTCAGTCCGGTTAATCTTTTCACCGGAAAACATGCTCTGGATAGCACCCGCTAAATCAGTTTCTTTCGCTAGCGCCTGTAATTTTTCCAGTGTGTCCGAGGTAATACGGTTTTTGGAATAATCCACCAGAATCTGATCATCAAAGATTGCAGAGTATGCCGCAAAGCGTGTTTTGTCCTGTTCAAATAACTCCCGTAGATGAACATCTTTTATCTGCTCAAAATGTTGCTGTAATGCTTTCCAAGCTTCGGTCTGGCTAGGGTTGATGTTTTTCATGAGTAATGCTCTCTATCAACTGTAGATAAACAAATAAGAATGCACAGGATTGTAACAAGTTAATGCAATGATGGATCTCCTTTTCCTGTCACTGACTGATATTGGTCAAAATAAGCCATTATTTCCAGTCATAACTCATTACATACGTCCAAATTAAAAAACAACGACTATAGACAAAAACGATAATTTCACTCTAATCATGAAAAATATTGATGCTTAATTAACAAATATTGACTCAGTAGGGTGAACCCGATATTTCTAATCGCCTATCTTTAAAACAGAAGGCTATCATCCATGAGTGCAGTATCTTCTCCCTCTTCGCAGTATATTGTTGCAAAATTCGGTGGTACCAGTGTGGCAGACTTTGATGCCATGAATAACTGTGCTGACATTATTTTGGCAAACAGAGATGTTCGCGTAGTCGTTTTATCAGCTTCCGCAGGTATAACCAATCTGCTGGTCACCTTAGCATCCGGCTGTAGTGATGATAAGCGGGAGAAGTGTCTGAAACAGATCCGGGACATTCAATACGCAATTATCGGGCGATTAAATGAAACGGATGTGCTTAGAGATGAGATTGATCGGCTGCTGGATAATATTGCTACATTGTCAGAAGCGGCATCGCTGGCCACATCTGAGGCACTGACTGATGAATTAGTCAGTCACGGTGAAGTGATGTCTACTGTGTTATTTACCGAATTATTACGTCAGCGCAATACAGATGTCGAATGGTTTGATATCCGCCGAATTATGCGTACTAATGACCAGTTCGGGCAGGCAGAGCCGGATACCACTCAGCTCAATATTCTGGCAGAGCAACATTTGCAACCGCGCCTGAATAACACAGTTGTGGTCACACAGGGGTTTATCGGCAGAGAAGAAAAAGGACGCACAACAACTTTAGGGCGTGGCGGCAGTGATTATACCGCAGCATTACTTGGTGAAGCGCTTGGGTTACAGCGTGTGGATATCTGGACTGATGTGCCGGGAATTTACACAACAGATCCCCGTGTTGTACCAACAGCTAAGCGCATTAATAAAATTGCGTTTGATGAAGCTGCCGAGATGGCAACATTTGGTGCCAAAATCCTCCATCCGGCGACACTGTTACCTGCTGTCAGAAGTGGCATTCCTGTTTTCGTTGGTTCCAGTAAGCAACAACAGGCTGGCGGCACACTGGTTTGCGACAAAACTGCCAATCCACCCCGATTCCGGGCGCTGGCACTACGTCGCAAACAAACGTTATTAACTCTACATAGCCTGAAAATGCTGCATGCAAGAGGCTTTCTGGCCGAAATTTTTATCCTCCTTTCACGCCATAATATTTCGGTTGACCTAATCACCACCTCAGAAGTGAGTATTGCATTAACACTGGATACGACAGGCTCCACCAGCACGAATGGCAGTTTACTGACGAATGCTCTACTGACAGAGCTTTCAACATTGTGCCGTGTCGAAGTCGAAGAAGATTTGGCACTGGTAGCAATTATCGGCAATAAACTTTCACAAGCCAGAGGGTTAGGGCAAGAGATCTTTGGTACGCTGGAATCCTTCAATATCCGTATGATCAGCTATGGCGCAAGCAGCCATAATGTCTGCCTGCTTGTTCCCGGACAGGAAGCTGAAAAAGTGGTTCAAACCCTTCATAAGAATTTATTTGAAGAATAATCAACGTATTCGGGTATTCTGATTCCATTACGGTATAAGAATACCCGCCCAGCCCGCATATTTATCTCTCTTCTGGCCAAAAATAATTTTTATTTGAACAACTTTTCCAGCCAGATTGAGCTAATGTACTGATCGTTTTTCCTTGCATACTCTCTGAAAATTCCCACTTCACAAAAGCCAAATTTCTTATGTAGTGCAATAGATGCTTCATTAGGCAATGCAATGCCTGATAACGCACTATGTACATTTTGTGAAGATAACGCATCAAAGAGACGCTGATAAAGTGCGCTCCCCACTCCTCTACCTTTTACTGACGATGTCAGATAAATGCTAACTTCAACCGTTTCATTAAATGCCGCTAATGCCCGATAAGAATGAGAGCAGGCAAAGCCCAAAACAGTTTGCTTTTCAACTGCGACAAAAAGCTGGTAACGTGAATCAGGTTGAAATTGCTCGAACCAATGCTGCTTGTTTTCTAATGTCATTAGTTCTGTTTCAAAACGGGCATTCGAGTTTGCAATATAGTCATTGAAGATACCAACTATCTCAGGCAAATGTTTTTGTTTACCAAATGTTATTTTCATTATGCTTTTCCCTCACTCATCGGATGTGTTTTCCTACCCTTTATCATTCATAATAAGAAAACGAAAACAAATTCCATTTTAACTCTGTAGTGCCATTCTATAAGCAGATCATAATTTAGAGGGAATCTTATGAATACCATTATTGCCAATAAACGCGCTAAAAAAACTAAAATGACAACTGGCAGTACCGCCGCTGGCGGTCAGGTTCAATCGTTAAGCCGGGGATTATCTCTTTTGGAATTCATTTCTGATTCACAAATTGGGGTCGCACTGACTGATCTCGCTATTCAGGCCGGTCTGCCTAATTCAACCACTCACCGTCTTCTGACTACGTTACAACAGCACGGTTTTGTTCGTCAGGTTGGCGATCTGGGGCTATGGGTCATTGCATCACACGCGTTTGTTGTCGGCAGCAGCTTTTTGCAAAGTCGTAATCTGATGGTATTGGTTCACCCTATTTTACGTCAGTTAATGGAAGATTCTGGTGAGACTATCAATCTTGCTATTTTCAATATTGATGAATATGAAGCAGTGATTGTCGATCAGGTGCAATGTAACGCACTGATGCGGATGTCCGCCCCTATTGGCGGTCAATTGCCTATGCATGCTTCCGGCGCAGGTAAGGCGTTACTGGCTACACTGTCAGAGCAAAAATGCCTGCAATTACTGCATAAAAAAGGATTACACGCCTATACACAGCACACTCATACCACTGCTGCCGCTTTAAAAGAGAATCTCGAACAGATCCGTAAGCAAGGTTTTTCACTGGATGATGAAGAACATGCTCTTGGGCTACGCTGTATTGCTGCCTGTATTTATGATGAACATCATGAGGCTTTTGCCGCTATTTCTATCTCTGGCCCGATATCGCGTATCTCTGATGAACGTGTGACTGAACTTGGGGCTCTTGTTATGCGGGCAGCGAAAGAAGTTAGCCGCGAATATGGTGGTAATAAGTAAAATTTCCGCTAATGCCGCTCAAAAGCAGATTTACTGGCAAGCTGTTACGTTTCAGCTTATAAATTGATATAGATCACAGATAGAGTGTATTGAAGGCAAAAGTTGATTGCTTCCTCTGTTTTTTGCATTAAAAATGTTACCGGTAACAATCAGTGAAAAGATGAGATCGTTACATTCCATATGGTGTCGGAAGCAAGTGCCGGGAGCAATTATCATGACAACAATTCAGAACAGTGCGGCTATCAATAAAACCGTCGAACGGATCACCCAACGAATTATTGAACGTTCTAAAGAGACGCGCAGCCGTTATCTGGCACGTATTGAGTCTGCACGTTCAAAAACTGTTCATCGCTCTCAACTGGCATGCGGGAATCTGGCTCATGGTTTTGCTGCCTGCCAAAGTGACGATAAGGTCGCATTGAAAAATATGGTGCATAACGATATCGCCATTATCACTTCCTACAATGACATGCTTTCCGCCCATAGGCCTTATGAAAATTATCCGCAAAAATTAAAAGATTCCTTACGCGCAGTCGGTGCAATAGGTCAGGTTGCGGGGGGCGTTCCTGCAATGTGTGATGGTGTGACTCAAGGTCAGGATGGGATGGAATTGTCCCTGCTCAGCCGTGATGTGATCGCCATGTCTGCGGCTATCGGACTCTCCCATAATATGTTTGATGGCGCTCTGTATCTGGGGATCTGCGACAAAATTGCCCCGGGACTGGTCATGTCTGCGTTGTCATTCGGTCACTTACCTGCTGTTTTTGTTCCCGCCGGGCCAATGACCAGTGGCTTGCCCAATAAAGAAAAGGTTCGTATCCGCCAGCTTTATGCTGAAGGAAAAGTTGATCGTCAGGCACTGTTGGAAGCTGAGGCCGCCTCATACCACAGCATCGGAACCTGTACTTTCTATGGTACAGCCAATTCCAACCAAATGGTCATGGAAGTGATGGGATTACATTTGCCCGGATCTTCTTTTGTCCATCCAGATACCCCATTACGTGATGCCTTAAACGATGCCGCAGCGCACCAGATCACCCGTCTGACGGAAAATTCAGGTAATTACCTTCCACTGGGACAAATGGTTGATGAGAAAGTGATCGTCAACGGCATTATTGCATTACTGGCAACCGGCGGTTCAACAAATTTGACTATGCACTTGATCGCAATGGCAAACGCAGCCGGAATTATCATTAATTGGGATGATTTTTCTGAGCTATCAGATGTGATCCCATTATTATGCCGTATCTACCCTAATGGGCCTGCGGATATCAATCAGTTTCAGGCTGCCGGTGGTGTCGCTTTGGTTGTTCGGGAATTATTGAAAAAAGGCTTACTGCATCAAGATGTTAATACCATCGCAGGATTTGGGTTGGAGCGTTATACTCAAGAGCCGTGGCTGAATGAAGGTCAACTGGCATGGCGTGAAGGTACTCATTCTTCACTGGATAGAGACGTTATTGCCTGCATTGAAAAACCTTTCAAGCATCATGGCGGTACAAAAGTCATGACCGGAAATATTGGTCGGGCAGTCATGAAAACTTCCGCAGTACCTGCCAGTAATCTTGTTATCGAGGCTCCGGCTGTCGTTTTTAATAGCCAGCATGATATAGCCTCTGCTTTTGAAGCCGGAGAATTAGATCGTGACTGTGTCGTCGTCGTCCGCTATCAGGGGCCACAGGCAAATGGGATGCCTGAATTACATAAATTAATGCCACCTCTGGGTGTACTGATGGATCGGGGTTTTAAAGTTGCGTTGGTAACGGATGGGCGCCTGTCCGGCGCATCCGGTAAAGTGCCTTCCGCCATTCATGTTACACCCGAGGCCAATGCTGGCGGGATACTGGCAAAAATAGAGGATGGTGATTTAATCCGTATTGATGGCAACACTGGCGAACTTACGTTGCTGATTGATGAATTGGTATTGGCACAAAGAATACCTTATCAAGCCGATTTAAGTACAGGGCATACAGGTTGTGGCCGTGAATTATTTGGCGCTTTGCGCACCCAGCTTTCCGGTGCAGAGCAAGGTGCATGTTCCATTACATTTTAAAACAAGGGATTTTAAATCCCTCGTGTCTGATTCGATGAGAGAAACTGCTAATGAATAATTGGAAAACCACTGCGGAAAACATTCTGACTGATGGCCCCGTCGTCCCTGTTATCGTAATCAATGAAATTGAACATGCCGTACCATTGGCGAAAGCATTGGTGGCGGGTGGAATAAGGGTATTGGAAGTCACACTGAGAACAGAGTGCGCACTGGAAGCAATTCGCCTTATTGCCAGAGAAGTTCCCGAAGCAATTATCGGGGCCGGAACTGTAATTAACCCTGAACAACTCTCCGCTGTTACTGAGGCGGGGGCACAATTCGCGATTAGCCCCGGGTTGACTGATGAATTGTTGCAAGCAGCGACTGTTGGCTCAATTCCTCTTATTCCGGGTATTTCCACAGTCTCGGAACTGATGCTGGGTATGAGCTATGGCTTGGACTGTTTCAAATTCTTCCCTGCGGAAGCAAATGGTGGGGTGAAAGCATTGAAAGCTATTGCTGGCCCATTCCCACAAGTACGTTTCTGCCCGACTGGGGGAATTTCTCCTGATAATTACCGTGATTACCTGGCACTGAATAGCGTCCTGTGCATCGGTGGCTCTTGGCTGGTACCCAATGATGCATTGAAAAAAGGCGATTATGCCTCTATTACGGAACTGGCTCATAATGCAGTAACAGGTGCTAAAGCATAATTTAGCCAAGTAGTTTTTCAAATTGCGGAAATTCTATTATTTCAATGAGTTTACTTGTTCGTTCAAGAAGCTTACTCGTTTGAATTTCCGCAAATATCCTTCTTCTTTCAGGCTACCTCGGCATCACGCTGACTGAATCTTTGCCTGAGGCGATAAGCGAAAACATCTTCTACATATCCGTTTTTTATCCTCTCCTGTAATGCACGCCAATAATCAGCCTTAAAGAGATCGCCATGAAATTCTTCAAAATATTGACGGACACGCTTATCACTACATAAAAAATGCCGGAATTCCTCTGGAAAAACGTCATTAGGACTTACGCTGTACCACGGTTCACTGGCAAGTTCATCTTCTGGATAACGCGCCGGAGGAATATCCCTGAAATTCACTTCGGTCATATAACAGATTTCGTCATAATCGTAGAAAATCACCCGTCCGTGGCGTGTCACGCCAAAATTCTTAAATAGCATGTCTCCCGGGAAGATATTCGCTGCCGCAAGTTGCTTGATCGCATTCCCGTACTCTTCAACAGCATCTTTCAGACTATCTTCATCAACCTGCTCCATGTATATATTCAGCGGGAGCATTTTTCGTTCCATATAAAGATGTTTTATCAAGATCTTATCCCCCAGATCTTCAATCTTCTCAGGGATCTCTTTTTGTATTTCATCCATTAATTCAGGGCTGATATGCCGTTTATCGATAACAAAATTTTCAAACTCCTGCGTATCAGCCATTCTTCCGACACGATCATGCTCCTTGACTAACCGGTAACATTCCTGAACTCTCTCCTGAGAAACCTCTTTCTGTGGCGCAAACTTGTCTTTTATAACCTTAAATACACGGTCGAAAGAAGGAGATGTGAAAACCAGCATAACCATGCCTTTCACCCCCGGCGCAATAACAAACTGCTCCTGAGATGAATTAATAAATGTCAGATATTCACGGTAATATTCTGTTTTTCCATGTTTTTGGCAACCAATTGCCATGTAAAGCTCCGCTGTCGATTTGGCTGGTAAAATTTCGCGTAACCATTCGACCATCGCTGCCGGTAACGGGGCATAAACCATAAAGTAAGAGCGGGCAAAACCAAAAACGATACTGGCATCATCATGGTTCGTCAGACAGGTATCAATAAAAATTCTGCCTGATTCGTTATGATGGATAGGCAGTAAAAATGGGTAAGCCTCTGTACACAGCCTTATTTTTCCCACCAGCCAGGCTGCCTTATTACGATAGAATAATTCGTTGGCAATCTGAAATGTCGCCTGCCGTAAATCATTTCGGGGAAATGCGTTTTGTAAGTACTGCGTGATATAACTAATATCCCTGCCTAAATCTTCCCATTTCAGACGCAATGGTAAATCTTTTAAAATCGCCCGTAGCATCGTTTCAAGATCGGCATCAGGAAAAAAATCCCGCGATAGCGGACGTGGAATATGGCGAAAACGGCGTGGTGGCTGCGAAGAAAAGATAAATAAATTTTCCTGCTTCAAATTACGATGCTGAAATAATCGGCAATAAACTGAGTTAAAGAAACTTTCTGCAATTTCAAAGCGGGGATAATCCGGTAACAGGCGGGTATAAACCGCTTTTATTTTAGCGATATACTCCTGATCATACAGCCGTGAACCACGAATACACTTCAACTGTTCAACCACCAAGCCTACATGATGATCGTACAGATTGATCCTCTTCTTCATAGCCTGCTGCACTGCGTGCCAGTCTGCCTGCTCAAAACGCTGTTGCGCGCCAGATGTTACTTCCAGAAACCTGCCATATTGCGCATCAAATCCCTGAAGAATAGTCTGGGCAATTAAATGAGCTAAGTCTGTTTCCATGCTGCCCCCTTGCTCTGATGCGTAAAGGGGAACCCTTGACGGAATCCCCCAAAATGATATCAACGTTATACAGAAATCAGAATTGCTGCTCTTCGGTTGAGCCGGTCAGAGCGGTAACAGAAGAAGTTCCTCCCTGTATAATGGTGGTTACTTTATCAAAGTAACCCGTGCCCACTTCCTGCTGGTGTGATGAGAAAGTGTAACCACGCTCAAGTGAAGCAAACTCAGGCTCCTGAACTTTCTCAACATAGTGTTTCATTCCTTCGCCACGAGCATAGTCATATGCCAAATCAAACATGTTGAACCACATGCTATGAATACCAGCCAAAGTAATAAACTGGAATTTATATCCCAACTCGGAAAGCTGTTCCTGAAAGCTGGCAATGGTTTTATCATCCAGATTCTTTTTCCAGTTAAAAGATGGAGAGCAATTATATGCCAGTAATTTTCCGGGATATTCAGCGTGAATTGCTTCGGCAAAACGACGGGCGGCTTCAATATCTGGAGTCGATGTTTCACACCAGACAACATCAGCATATGGAGCATAAGCCAGCCCACGGCTGATAGCTTGCTCAATACCTGCACGTGTGCAGAAGAAACCTTCACAGGTTCGTTTGCCTGTAAGAAACTCGCTGTCATAGGGATCGCAATCAGATGTCAGCAAATCAGCTGCATCAGCATCAGTACGAGCGATAAGGAGAGTCGGCACGCCTGATACGTCCGCAGCTAAACGAGCAGCCACTAATTTCTGGATAGCTTCCTGAGTTGGTACCAGAACTTTGCCTCCCATATGCCCACATTTCTTCACTGCTGCTAACTGATCTTCAAAATGGACAGCCGCGGCTCCAGCTTCAATCATTGCTTTCATCAGTTCAAAAGCATTCAGGACGCCACCAAATCCAGCTTCGGCATCGGCCACAATCGGCAGAAAATAATCCGTGTATTCTACGCTATCAGGGCCAATGCCATTTGCCCATTGGATCTGATCTGCGCGGCGGAAACTATTATTGATACGCTTAATGACATTTGGGACGGAGTCAACCGGATAGAGCGATTGGTCAGGATACATACTGGAAGCTGTGTTGGCATCAGCCGCAACCTGCCAGCCAGAAAGGTAAACGGCCTCAATTCCGGCTTTAGCCTGCTGAAGTGCCTGCCCGCCAGTCAGTGCACCCAGCGCGTTTACATAACCTTTTTTAGATTTTCCATTCAGCAATTCCCATAACTTTTTCGCACCCATTTGAGCCAAAGTATGTTCAGGATTGACTGAACCACGTAATTTAATAACATCTTCAGCTCCGTATGGTCGATTAATGCCTTCCCAGCGTGCTTTTTTCCATTCTTGCTCTAATTGAGTGATTTGTTGTGCTCGAGAAACAGTCATGATCCTATACTTCCTATTCTGAATTAATTGAATATGAATTTTATTGGTTGGATGTTGTTTAAATCAGTCAAGTAATTGATAACCTGGCAAAGTCAGAAAATCGACGAGTTCATCTTGGGTAGTGATCCGTTTCATCAGTTCAGAAGCTTCCATAAACTTTCCTTTGTGAAAACGCATCTCTCCAACTTCTTGCTTAATGACAGCCAGTTCTTCTTTCAGCATCTGGTTGAACAGCTCTTTAGTCACTTTTTGACCATTGGTCAACGACTTTTCATGGTGAATCCATTGCCAGATCGAGGTACGGGAAATTTCTGCTGTCGCGGCATCTTCCATCAGACCATAGATCGGCACACAACCATTCCCTGAAATCCACGCTTCTATATACTGAACAGCGACACGGATATTGGCCCGCATTCCTTCTTCGGTTCTTTCTCCCTGGCTCGGTTCAAGCAATTGCTCCGCAGTGATTTCTTCATCTTCCTCGCGGGAAACCATCAGTTGATTTGGCTTATCACCCAGTTTTGAATTGAATACTTCCATTGCAATATCGGCAAGACCGGGGTGTGCAACCCACGTACCGTCATGCCCATTATTCGCTTCCAGCTCTTTATCAGCCCTGACTTTATCCAGAACTTTCTGGTTCTGCTCAGGATCTTTGCTCGGTATAAATGCGGACATACCACCCATAGCAAAGGCACCGCGTCTATGGCAGGTTTTAATCAATAAACGGGAATAAGCACTCAGGAACGGCTGCATCATAGTGACAGACTGACGATCGGGTAAGACACGATCCGCATGATTTTTCAGTGTTTTGATATAACTGAAGATATAATCCCAACGACCACAGTTCAGGCCGACAATGTGGTGACGCAGGTGATAGAGGATTTCATCCATCTGGAACACGGCTGGCAAAGTTTCGATCAAAACAGTCGCTTTAATCGTACCTTTTGGCAAATTGAAACGTTCTTCCGCAAAACTGAAAACATCACTCCACCACTGCGCTTCATGGTAGCTCTGGAGCTTAGGTAAATAGAAATAAGGGCCGCTACCTTTCTCCATTAATTGCTTATAATTCAAAGAGAAATAAAGTGCAAAATCGAATAACCCGCCAGAAATGGGTTCATTTTTATAAAGGATGTGCTTCTCTGACAGATGTAATCCCCTGACACGAGCAATCAATACCGCAGGATCAGATTTTAATTCATAACGTTTACCTTGCTCATTGGTGTATGAAATGGTTCCATTAACTGCATCCCGCAAGTTAATTTGGCCATCAATAACCTTATCCCAGCTTGGTGCCAAAGAATCTTCAAAGTCCGCCATAAATACTTTAACGTTAGCATTCAGGGCATTGATGACCATTTTTCGTTCTACAGGCCCAGTGATCTCAACCCGACGATCTTTTAGATCATCAGGAATTCCTTGAATTTTCCAATCGCCATTTCTAATGGAAGATGTTTCCGAAATAAATTTCGGTAGGTTCCCGTTATCTATTTTCTGCTGCCAATGTATACGATCTTCTAGTAATTTGCTGCGTCTGTCAGAAAAGTTAACGACTAAATCTTCCAGAAAACCAATAGATTCAGATGATAAAACCTTCTTCTCAGTATCAGAAAAAGGTTTTATAAAGGTTAATGCTGTTTCCAATACTTGCTGCGTCATCACCAATTCCTCACCTTAAAGGGTTCACTCAGGTAAGAATAATCAATATAAAAAATAAATCAAAAACAGTTTCCATTATTTCAATAAATTAAATTATATCCATTAAAATCAATTAATTAATTTCATTTTTCGCAAAAACAAACCGGGAATTTAATTCCAAAACAGAAAAACAAAACAGTTAACTTTTTGTTATCTATAAAAATTCGGAAAAACAGATAATTGATGGCGAATAAATAAAAATTTAAAAAATGAGAGATAACTCGATTCAGTTTATTCTCATTTTTAACAATGTTTATAGTTCATTCAATCTAAGGAGGGATTCATGTGGGTCAGATCATACGGTGTTGTATTCCTTCATGTTTCCCTGCGTGCATGAGTTTCCATAATTACATTACAAATCAACAGGATAACCAAAAATAAACACTGTATATTGTTCCAGTGTTTATTGACGTTTTTCCACTTTTGCAGCACACTGTGTATAAACATTTGTATAAACATTTTGAGTGATCATGACGGCAGAACTAAACAAGCTCAGTGACAAAAAACTTAAAAGCCTATACGGAAAAGAAAGAAGAAATATTGAGTTTTTTGCCGATGGTGCAGGACTGAGTGCAAAAGCATCTAAATCTGGTGGTATCAGCTGGGTTTTTACCTATCGACTTGATGGTAAAAAATTAAACCGCCTAACCATTGGGCGATATCCTGATATCAGCCTCAAGCAAGCTCGTGAAATGCGAGATAAATGCCGTAACTGGTTGGCTTCTGGTAAAGATCCAAAGCTACAGTTTGACTTAGATATGCAAGAGTCATTAAAGCCAGTCACCGTAAAAGATGCTATCGAGTATTGGATAAAAAATTATGGAAGAGATAACCGTGTAAGCATTGATAAGCACATAGCTCAACTCAATAAATATATTTATCCAAATATTGGTAATATGGCACTATCCGACTGCGAAACTCGCTATTGGATTCAATGCTTTGATGATATAAAAAAGAAATCACCTGTCTCCGCTGGAAACGTATTCCAATTATGCAAACAAGCCTTAAAATTTTGCCGCGTAAGGAAATTCGCTATTAGTAATGCCTTGGATGATTTAACCATTCCAGATGTGGGTAAAGTACAAAATAAAATCGATAGATTTTTAACTGATAATGAGTTAGGTCAATTATGGAGATCTGTAAGCACAAATACTCACATGCCTTATTACAATAACTTATTAACAATCTTGATTGTGTTTGGCTGTAGAACTCAAGAGGCTAGGTTATCTAAATGTTCGGAATGGGATTTTCACTCAATGCAGTGGACTGTTCCAAAGGAACACAGTAAGTCCGGTGGTAAAATCATTCGCCCAATACCAGCATATATGACGCAATTTTTAGAAAAGCTTATCTACCAAAATCATAAAAGCAGTTATTTGCTTGGTGAGCTAAAAGATGGTTCAACAGTGGCGAAGTATGGGATAAAAATATGGAAAAAATTGGGCCATACGGAAAAATGGACATTACATGATTTAAGGCGCACCTTAGCAACTAAGTTAAATGATATGGGCATAGCACCTCATGTAGTTGAGCAACTGTTAGGTCATGCCTTGCCGGGTATCATGGCAATATACAACAAGAGCCAATACCTACCAGAGAAGCTAGATGCTTTAAGCAAGTGGTGTGAGAGATTGGATGTGTTAGCGGGTAATTATGAGAATGTGGTTATATTAAAAGCAGCTCAATAATGAGAATGAATGCGTTTGATGGCTAGCATAGGCATTGTGATATACATGTAACAAATGCGCATTGATTTCTTAATAATTTCCATTAAGTAAAATACCCTCACAAAAACAATGAAACAGTGAGGGTAACATGACCATTCAATACAACACTCCAACACCTGAAGAGCGCCGCTCTATTCTTTCCGAATATGGCGAACGTTATGATCGTCTGATCCGTGAAAAGGAACGCCAGCACATTACCTCTATTTCCAGAACATCAGCATGGAAACTGGAAAATGAAGGCCGTTTCCCTGCCCGTAAGCCATTAGGTCGCAATTCCTGTGCTTGGTTGCTCAGTGATCTGTTGCACTGGGTACGCAACCCGCCAGTAGTAGACAATGTAAATAACCCCTACAGCCGAAAATCAAATTAATTAAAACAGGGTAAAAATATGACATCTAAAAATATGGCCTTAAATGGTCAGGAACTCGCTCACTCTAAAACCAGCCAGAAGAATATTAGCGAATTATCTTTTGCTGAAATGTTGCCTGTTATTCAAGGCAATATTAACGGGCAATTAGTTAATAGTGTAAGTGCAAAGTCATTGCATAAGGCATTAGGTGTTAAGCGTAACTTTTCTGCATGGATGAGTGACAGAATTAATCAATATGAATTTATTGAGGGACGGGATTATTCCATTGTGGAGAATTTGAGCTACCCAAATTCGGATAGCGCAAAATCCAGACAGCAATTAACTAAAGACTATCATGTCATCATTAATACAGCCAAAGAACTGGCAATGGTCGAGCGTACTGAACAAGGTCGCTTAATCCGCCAGTATTTTATCAAGTGCGAGGAGGCGTTACACAAAGTTGCCCCAATCGTCACTAAACAGCTACGAAATGAGCTTAAGTCACGCCTAAAAGTAGCAAACTACTTTAAACCTATGTGTTCAGCGTTGGAAATGGCGCGGATGGAGCAGGGAAAAATCACAAAACCAACTCATTACAGCAACGAATCCAATATGTTGAGTCGTATTATTCTGGCTGGTCTGACAGCGAAACAATGGGCGCAACAGCACGGTATTATTGGCAATCCTCGTGATGCGATGAGCGAGTTACAGCTTGAGCACCTTTCTTATCTGGAGCAGACCAACACTACGCTGATTGAATTAGGGATGGATTATCACGTCCGTAAAGACAAGCTAACAGGACTATCCCAGAAATGGCTAGCGCAGCGTGTAGGGGCGAACTGATGAATGCCTGCCAGATGAATCACTCTCTACTGGCTGGCGCAATGGTTACTCTGCCGATTACTAAAACATCAGTAAGCCAATCAGCCGAATTTTCGTCCGGTTACTCAGCCAAATTTTCGGCTCAGTTCCAATCGGCGGAATTTTTCGCTGATGGGTATGAGGAATATTTCTCACACCTACGGCAACTTATTGATTTTATACCCTCCTCAATTTTGAGGGGGCTAAATCGAATATTAGATAACCGGACTTTGCGATCTTCTCTGAGTGGAGTGCAAAAAGAAAAGGATAGCACGGCGAATGCCACCCTTTGCACCAAAGGACAAAAAAGTCCTTTGACTGATTATTGCTCAGATGATGCTTTGGTTTTACGCTGGCGGCGTTTGATTTCACCTTGTAATGCAGTGACGATAAATTGCCCCGTGCTTTCACCATCGTTCTTCAATGCTTCTATTGCTTCGACAACTTCATGTGGTGCTCTAGCTTGTATCTTTTGTGATTTGTTATTTATGTGGTTTCTTGTCATATCTAGGTTTCCGCGTTTTATATGTAATCCAGTATACACCAAAGAAATAACAAATAAATACTTGATGTGTACTCCACTTAGTGGCTATACTGTACTCCACTTGAATGTTGTAGCATTCAAAAATAACAAAGCCCAGCAGTGTTGTAGCACTAGCTGGGCTTCTAACCACAATGTAAAGGGGTCTTACATCATGGCTATTCAACAGCATACCCAAACTCGCCTTAAATTTACATTCCTAATTGCATCAGGCACTCAGCGACTGGTGGATATTCATCCTATGCGCCTTATCTCCGTTCAGGGGGTAAGCCATGTTTAAGATCATTATCACCACCACAAATCAGCATACTGGCGAGATAAAAAAAGAAACAATCCGTTACAAATACAAGACATTGCGCGGTGCGGAGAAAGCCGCCATGCGTATTCGTCATTCTTGCATACCAGATGATAAATCTATCGACGTTGAAATAGTCAGAGTATATGAAAGCCGATCACCTATTTCACTTTCTCAGGCCATGCACAATACGGGGCTGGCAACTTCTTTATTTGGCGTCATTCTCGAAAAGGCCAAAGACGAATGCTCTATCGATTTAAATAACTTAATTGCGCTGGCCTGTGATATCAATCAAGACGTCTATCACGCATTGTGTACGGCTGTTTATGGAGAGGAATAAATCATGAGTCAACGTTCCTCACAGCCTAAAAGCCCTATGGGAATCCGCCCGATAGACGTTATCCGAAGCGTGAAACAATCCGCCATGAATCACTGGCAAAGCCTGTTGCCAGCCTGCGGTGTTGATGTTCCGGCAAAAGGGAAGCATGGCGCTTGCCCGATATGCGGCGGTACTGACCGTTTTCACTTTATAGACGATAGCCATCATGGCGACTGGCATTGTCGCAAGTGTGAGCAACCCAATCATGGTGATGGTCTGGATTTAGTGGCAAGAGCCAAAGGTATCACTATCCTAACCGCCGCTAAGCAGATTGCTGATGTACTGGCAATGCCATTACCTGAACCTATATTCAAACCAGTTAAAGAACAGCCCCGAACAGTGAAACCCATTGCGGAACGGATCGCGGTACTGGTGGAAAAATCGATTAGGGGAGAATCTCAATATCTGGCGAAAAAGGGGCTGCAATGCCCCAATCAGCGGCTATTGCCGGATGGTTCTCTATTGTTGGTGATTCAGACACTGAACGACACCAATACGGGCGCACAAATCATCAAGCCTAACGGCGAAAAACGCCTTGTTTCCGGTACACAGAAAAAAGGGAGCTTTATTCCGGTATCTGAAATAACCGGAACGCCGGACACCATTATCATTACCGAAGGTTACGCGACAGCACTAACTGTCAGCCAGTTACATAATGGCGTGGTACTGGCTGCCATTGATGAAAGTAATTTACTAACCGTGGCTGAATTGACCAGAAAACAGTGGCCTGAATCGAGAATTATCCTTGCCGCCGATAATGATTGGCACTCACAAGGCGAACGGGACAAAAACGGCAAGCTTAAAAAGAATGTGGGCAAAATAGCGGCAGAAAAGACCGCTCAAGCGATTAATGGCTGGGTAACGTTACCGCCAACGGAATATAAAGCCGACTGGGATGATTATCGTCAGCATCACGGCATAGAAGTAGCAAAGCAGGCATTCAGAAACGGGTTATATCAGGTTAGGGAGAAAAAACTCATGGAAGCAGAAGCGGCAGTGATCCACGAAACTAAGCCAAAAAAGGCCAATAACAATCTGGCACAAATGGCAGCCAGTCAACGCGGGGCATTGCTGGTTGAGCATTACAAAAAAATCGCGGTACATGCTGAAAGCGAAGCGGTTTATCACTATAACGGTACAACATGGGAAACCGTATCAGATAACGAGCTACGTCGCGCAATGGTGGCAATCTTCAATCAGCATGAAACGCCGTATAGTCCAAATGGGATCAATAACGCTATCAATGCCATGAAATTACAAATTCCGGTCATTGGTGAACAACGCCACGAGTTAATTGGGTTCAATAATGGTGTATATGATCTGTCTGAAAAAGCATTCAAATCACATCAGCCGGAACACTGGTTAATGAACCATAATGGCATTGAGTTTACCCAGCCTGCTATCGGTGAAAACTTACCGACACATGCGCCTCATTTTTATTGCTGGCTCTCCCATTCAGCGGGGAACGATGAGAATAAGATGGCACGCATTAACGCCGCGTTGTTTATGATTCTGGCAAACCGTTATGACTGGCAGCTATTTATTGAAGTGACAGGCGAAGGTGGCAGCGGTAAAAGCGTATTTACGTATATCGCTACCTTACTGGCAGGTGAACATAATACCGCCAGTGGCAATATGAGAGCACTGGATGAAGCGAGAGGCCGTTATCAATTTGTCGGCAAGAGCTTAATTACGTTACCCGATCAGGTTAAATATGTCGGTGAAGGGGCAGGTATTAAGGCCATTACAGGCGGCGACCTGATTGAAGTTGACGGAAAATATGAGAAGCAATTTTCTACCATCATCAAAGCCGTGGTATTAGCCACCAATAACGAACCGATGAGCTTTACCGAACGCAATGGCGGTATTGCACGGCGGCGGGTGATATTTCCGTTCAATATTCCGGTCAAAGAGTCCGAGAAAGATTCACAATTGCCGGAGAAAATCAGTCGAGAACTGCCGGTGATTATCCGACACTTATTAGACGAATTTGCCGACCAGAATAAGGCTAAGAAATTACTACAGATGCAACGTGATTCCAGCGAAGCATTAACGGTAAAATGTGGTTCTGATCCTCTCTATCATTTTTGCGGTTATTTGATATCCGTGGATGATGCAGCCGGAATGAAGATGGGCAATAAGAACATCAGCCCACGCGCACCAAGAATATATCTTTATCACGCCTATCTCTCTTTTATGGATGCGCACGGTTTTGAACGTCCGTTAACACTGACAAAATTTGGTGAGTCAATACCAAAAATTATGCTGGAATACCGAAAAGATTATCGGAAGGTGAGAACAATGAAAGGCTATTCTTATAATGTCTCGTTGTCGGAAGAAGCGGAAGAATGGCTTCCTGCTTTACCTGAGCGTAAGAATCTTAGTATTGCGTCATAATAAGTTTTTATATTTAACTGTACATACTGTGCATTGAATACTGTATTTTTCTGATTTTAAATATAAAAATAGAATGTATAGTTATTATTCAACTATACATTTACTATGCACTCTATACATAGCCTGAATTAACAGATGAATAGTTAATGAATACACTATGAATTGCTGTAAACCCTGATATAACAAGGCATTCAGACGATTATGTATAGCGTGTACAGTTGATAGCCTTAAAAAGATTTTTAGGGGGGCTGACGGGGAATAATTATTTTTATAAACGTAATTATGATTCTTGTAATTGTTAAACGTGAAATAGTATGGAGAGCTTAAATGACACGAAGAAAAGATTATAATCCCACTTGGGAGGGGTATTTGGGTGATTACTTAAATGGAAAAGTGGGAATCAACCAGCTAAAACCTCAGCATGAGTTTTTTGATAGCTTAGGATTAGAAAAGGTATTACGTGATAATACGGAATATCACTTTTTACTGACATTAGCTCAAGCTCAAAGCATTATTGCAGATATTAATCCTAGCCCTCCACAAAATCCAAATTATGGCGAATCACTGGCAAGAGGGGAGGGAGACAAGAAAAAAAATCCTATGTCCCATGTATTTTCTATCACAGATCCTATTTCCCCTTATGCGGGGAATATCTATGATTCGCGTGGATTTTCTGATGTTTGCCGAGAGTTTCAGAGGTTAAGTATCAAAGCGACAACACATATAGGAAAAGATGGACGTGCATATATTCATTTGTCGGGACGTGCAGGTCTTAGGAATCTTGTCAGGGGAACACGATACGGTGCTACTCATCCTCAAATGTTAGGAATGGGGATAGGACAACAGGGACTTAATGCTAGCATTGTTAAAGGTGTTAGGTTTTGCATCATTTTTTCTATTGGCTACCGAGTGGTAGAAAGCCTTTTTAAGGATGAATATACCTTAGCCGATTTTATCGGCAATATAACAATTGATATGGCGAAAACAGCAATTACTGCGGCTGCTTCTTGGACTGTAGGTACAGTTTTAACTGCAACAGCCGTTGTCGGTGGTAGTATTATTGCTGTTGCCGGACTAGTTTTGCTTACTGGTATCTTGGTAGCTTATGGTTTAGATATGCTTGATAAACAATATGGAATAAGTGAAAAATTAATAGCTCTTTTAAAAGAGCAAAGGGACAGAAAACCAAGAGCACCAGAAGCAGACTTACGAATTTTCTTTAATGGATTAGGAAGGATGAGGTGAATAGTAAATATTTAAAAGCATTTGGCGTATTGATATTGTTATTGTTTATGACATTTATGATGTACTTAGTCATTGAATCTGCTGTTTCATTAATACTAATGAAAGACGAGATAACATTTTCTAGCGCAGTTATCATATGTATTATGTCTTTCCCTCTATTATTTTACTCTCTATCAGGCTCTATTTTTTTCTTTCTCTTTGACAGGCTGCCTAAATTTAATAAGATTATTGTTAAATATTTGTCCATATTGATGCTTGCATCATTTGTTGTTAGTTTTCCTATTTCTTTTTACGTTAGCTATAAGTTAAAAAATGATGGTTATTTGACATGTGATAAAATATCGTGGATGTCACCAACCACTTATGTAAAAGATTTATCACTTTGTAAGTAAAAAGTTTTGTAAATGTTTTGTTCTTATGTTTTATCATCTTTAGCCTCTAAATCTTAGAGGCTTTTTAATTATGTTTCATGGTGTTAAATAGTGTTTTCATAAAAATAAACACCCACAAAACACTATGAAAAAAATTCTCGAATTACGTCAACAAAAATCTGATTTAACCCATCAAATGCGTTCACTGCTTATCAAAGCTGAAAACGAAAAGCGTTCACTCAATACTGATGAAGCCAAACAATTCGACGAATTGCGCAGCCAATCTGATACGCTAAATACTGAAATCGCCCGTTATGAGTCACTGGCTGATGAAGAACGCAGTCAGGCAAAAATCCAGCCGACCAGCAAAAAACTCAGCAACGATGAATTACGCCACTATATTCTGACTGGCGAAACTCGTTCCTTATCTACGGGGGTTCCGTCTGAGGGCGGCTATACCGTTATCCCAGAACTGAACAAACAAATCATGCAGCAACTAACAGATGAGTCAGTCATGCGCCGGATTTGTACGGTGAAAACTACACGCAGCAACGAATATAAGCAGTTGGTTTCTGTCGGTGGCGCAGTCGTGGCACATGGGGAAGAAAACAAGACACGCGGTGAAACTGCCACACCTAAAATGGAAGAAGTCAGCATTAAGCTGTTCCCCATTTACGCCTACCCTAAAACCACACAGGAAATTATCGATTTTAGCGATGTAGATATTTTAGGTTGGCTGGCTTCTGAAATTGCTGACATATTCATTGATACCGAAGAAACGGATCTCGTCAGCGGTGACGGTAGTAAAAAAGCGAAAGGCTTCCTGTCTTATCCCCGTGATACTCAAACCGACAAAATTCGCGCGTTTGGTACATTACAAAAATTGGAAGTTACCGCACTTTCTGCCGATAGCCTGATTGACCTGAAATTCTTACTCAAGAACAAATACCGTAAAAACGCAGTCTGCGTGATGAATTCCAGCACAGCCGCGCAAGTGCAAAAACTGAAAAACGGCAATGGTGATTATATCTGGCGGGAACGTTTACAGGCGGGCGATCCCGATATGTTGCTGGGTTTGCCTATCCACTATCTTGAATTTATGCCGGAGGGTGTGATCGGTCTGGGGGACTTCAAACGCGGCTATTTTATTGTTGACCATGAAACGGGCATTCGCACCCGCCCTGACAATATCACCGAGCCGGGATTTTATAAGGTACATACCGATAAATATCTGGGGGGCGGGCTGGTGGATTCCAACGCAATTAAGATACTGGAAGTGAAAGCGTCCAGCAACTAAGCAGAAGGGGTATCGCACCCCTTTCCAAGCCTTGGAGTCCATCAATGAAGAATGATTTTGAAATCCGCACCGCTTCACTGTCTGCCAACAATAAGACGCTGACCAGCTATGTGATTAAGTGGAGCAGCCGATCACACGTACTATGGGATGAGTTTATCGAACAGTTCGTCCCGAATGCGTTTAATGCCAGCCTAACGGCGGGAGCTGATATCAGGGCGTTGTACGAGCATGACCCGATGAATTTGTTAGGTCGCACCACGTCTGGCACATTACAACTTAGCGAAGATGCCACCGGATTACGTTTCGAGTTAACGCCGCCAGATACTCAATTGGGTCGCGATGTGCTAACGCTGGTGGAACGAGGCGATATACAAGGCATGTCCTTTGGTTTTCGTACCATTAAAGATCAGTGGGATACCCGTCAGACACCTTATATCAGAACCGTATTGGAGGCTGAATTACGGGAAATCACCATAACCAGCTTACCTGCCTATCCTGAAAGTGGCGTAGAGATTGCTAGGCGTTCACTGAATGCCGCTAAACCCTGCCCTGTGGATTTGCGTCATTACTGGCTGCAACTGTCCGAGGTGTGATTATGTGGCCTTTTACACGCAAAACTCCCGAAACCCGCAGCATGAGTATTGATGAATTTCTTTCTCTGGCAGGCATGTCTAATACCAAATCGGGAGAGCATGTTTCACCTTCGACGGCAGAAGGCATACCCGCTGTGATGAATGCCGTTACGGTGATTAGCGAAGCGGTGGCCTCGATGCCTTGCTACCTCTATCGGGTTGCGCACCAAAACGGCAAAGAATCCCGCGAATGGCTGAGTGATCATCCGGTCGATTATTTACTCAATGAGTGCCCGAATGACTGCCAGACGCCATACCAATTCAAGCGAACACTGATGCGTCATTGCTTATTGAATGGCAATGCGTATGCGGTAATTGTCTGGGGGCGAGATGGTCAGCCACAGTCATTACACCCTTACCCATCGTCAGCAGTTGTACCACAACGATTATCGGATCACCGGTTCGCATATACCATCACTGAGCCTTATAGCGGCAAGGTCAAAACCTATCTACAGGAAGAAGTGTTGCATTTGCGCTATGCCACCGAAGATGGCTTTTTGGGGCGCTCTCCCGTTACTGTTTGCCGTGAAACACTGGGTTTGGGACTGGCACAGCAACGCCACGGTGCCAGCATCATGAAAGATGGCATGATGGCGGCGGGGGTGATTAAAGCCGCTGACTGGCTGGACGGAATCAAGGGAAGTAAGGCACTGGAAGCCCTCGAACGTTATAAAGGAGCGCGTAATGCCGGAAAAACGCCGATCCTTGAAGGTGGGATGGAATACCAACAGCTAAGCATGAGTAACCAAGATGCGGAATGGCTGGCCTCCCGTCGATTCACCATTGACGATATCGCCCGTATGTTCAATGTCAGCCCGATCTTTCTGCAAGAAT
>NZ_NIBU01000044.1 GCF_002632485.1 Xenorhabdus innexi
ATTCATTGCCGAAGCCTGTGGTCTTAATGAGGGACTGGGAGTGAAAGGCCAGTGGGGAACGCTTCAATCCATGGAGACACGCATGCAGTTTCTATCAGACCCGACACATCGGATCCGATTCGTTTATACCCCCAAACACGCTTCCTGGTTAAATCAAATTGAATGTTGGTTCAGTCTGGTCTCCCGACATTTGCTCAGGCGGCTTTCCGTCAGCAGCAAAGCGATATTACGGACATGCATTTTAAAATATATCGAATATTACAACCGGGTATTAGCTAAACCTTTTAAGTGGCTTTACCGTGGGAATACAAAGTGATGTCATTAATTGCAGAATACACCACTAGCCTTGGGACATCAAGGTATATTGCGAGTCCATTCAGAGTATGATGCTAACGTTTTTTATCAAAAATTAGGTTTTGTACCTATGGATTCCGATGATTTTTTAGGCTTGTTACGAATGGAGTTAAACCCTGCTAACAGCAATAAATGGAATCAGACACAAGGAGGCTATCAACTTATAAAATATTCTCGTCCACGTAATTCAAGTTGGCAATGCCCTATTCTGTAATATCATCAACTAATTCAATTAATAAACATTATTATAAAAGTCTATTTTTTATTTTATCTAACCAGCCCATAATAAATAGCATCGACAATTCATCATCCAAACAATTTAGTAAAACCATTACTAAATAAAATGGAGATATTTTATGAAAATAAATACATTATTTGGTAATGTATTATCAAGATTACATATAGGTGAATCATCAAAAGAAATTTATCTCAAAAAATTTCAAACAGTTATTAAAGAAGTAAGTAAAAGTGAGATGTTCATTGCGCTGGCTCATATTAAAGTCAGTATTCTTGATTGGTACTCTGACTCTGACCTCACCATGAAGATGTTTGCTGAGAGACAAAATTCTTTCGTGTCTGTATATCAAGAAATGGAGAGCCTCTATCAAAACCCTTCAAATGAAAATTCAACAAAACATCACCGTTACTTTATCTGTTCAGTACAAAGTATTCCTGTTGGGATCATGGTTTTTGTTCCCGCTTTTGGTAGTGGCGCAGATAGGATAGGATTTATACTCACACACCCTGCAACACATGGATGCGGGAGTTTACTTATTGAAAAAGCGGTGGAATTATCAAACAATGAAGAAATATGGACGAATGCAAAACCTCACGCTGTACGTTTTTATCAAAATTTAGGCTTTGAAATGTCTGGATTTTCTGATTTTGAAACAACATCAATGAGACTCATTCCTTCTGAAAGTCCAGTATGGAAGTTTACCGATAATCAGTATCGTCTAAAAGAAAGGTTTTAATCACCCTGTCTAAAATCTCAAATAAATTGGTTCTGCCTGATGGGAAATATAATAAAAAACACAAAATAAAAACGGCTTCCTTATGTGAAAGCCGTTTAAAATTTTGCTTAACGCTATGCAAAAGCTAAAGAATTATTTCTTTTTCTTTGCCTTAGGATTTGGCAAGTCAGTGATGCTGCCTTCGTACATTTCCGCAGCCATACCGATTGATTCGTACAGAGTCGGGTGAGCGTGAACAGTCAGAGCGATATCTTCCGCATCACAGCCCATTTCGATTGCCAGACCGATTTCACCCAGCAGTTCGCCGCCGTTAGTACCAACAATAGCACCACCGATAATACGGTTGCTTTCTTTATCGAAAATCAGTTTAGTCATACCATCTGAACAGTCAGATGCGATTGCACGACCAGAAGCCGCCCATGGGAAAGTTGCAGTTTCGTAACTGATGCCTTTCTCTTTCGCTTCTTTCTCAGTCAGACCAACCCATGCAACTTCTGGCTCAGTGTAAGCAATAGATGGGATCACTTTTGGATCAAAGTAATGTTTCTTACCAGAGATAACTTCTGCTGCAACATGACCTTCATGAACACCTTTATGAGCCAGCATTGGCTGACCAACGATATCACCGATAGCGAAGATATGAGGTACGTTAGTGCGCATTTGCTTATCAACATTGATAAAGCCACGCTCATCAACAGCAACACCTGCCTGACCAGCATCGATCAGTTTACCGTTTGGTACACGGCCGATAGCAACCAGAACTGCGTCATAACGCTGAGGTTCTGCCGGTGCTTTTTTACCTTCCATTGTCACGTAGATGCCATCTTCTTTAGCTTCTACCGCAGTCACTTTAGTTTCCAGCATCAGGTTGAATTTCTTGCTGACGCGCTTAGTGAATACTTTAACAACGTCTTTGTCCGCAGCAGGAATAACCTGATCGAACATTTCCACCACGTCAATCTGAGAACCCAGAGCGTGATAAACAGTACCCATTTCCAAACCGATGATACCGCCGCCCATAACCAGCATGCGTCCAGGAACGGTTTTCAGTTCCAGTGCATCAGTAGAATCCCATACGCGAGGGTCATCATGTGGAATAAATGGCAGCTGAATTGGGCGTGAACCCGCTGCGATAATGGCATTATCAAAATTAATCGTTGTTGCGCCGTTTTCGCCTTCAACTACCAGAGTGTTAGCGCCCGTAAATTTACCAACACCGTTAACAACGTTAACTTTACGGCCCTTAGCCATGCCGCCCAGACCACCTGTCAGCTGGGAAATAACTTTTTCTTTCCAGAGACGGATTTTATCGATATCAGTTTGTGGCTCACCAAACACGATACCGTGTTGTGCCAGCGCTTTTGCTTCTTCAATGACTTTTGCAACGTGAAGCAATGCTTTAGATGGGATACAACCCACGTTAAGACAAACACCACCCAGAGTAGAGTAGCGCTCAACCAGAACGGTATCCAAACCTAAGTCTGCACAACGAAAAGCAGCAGAATACCCCGCAGGGCCTGCTCCAAGCACCACTACCTGGGCTTTAATTTCAGTACTCATCATGACCTCTTAATTGTTTGTCCGGCGGGTCAGACGAAAAAAAACCATATTCCACCGGGACGTACACACCGCGAGCAGTTTACAGAATTGTAAATAACCTGAAAAGCGCGTTAACGTGACAGAAATCTCAACCTGCCAGATGCAAGTATAAAATATCTGTCACGATCGTAATTATTAGGCCGGTATATTCACCGGCCTTCGCATTACATCACCAGACGGCGAATGTCGCTCATCAACTGATTAATATAAGTGATGAAACGAGCACCATCAGCTCCATCGATCACACGGTGGTCGAAAGACAGAGACATAGGCAGGATCAGACGAGGAACGAATTCCTTGCCATTCCAGACCGGCTTCATAGAAGAACGGGACAGACCCATAATAGCAACTTCTGGTGCGTTCACGATTGGTGCAAAACCGGTTGTACCGATACCACCCAGACTTGAGATGGTGAAACAGCCGCCCTGCATGTCGGAAGCAGTCAGCTTACCAGCACGGGCTTTCTTAGATACTTCAGCCAGCTCTCTTGACAGTTCCATGATGCCTTTTTTGTTAACATCTTTGAATACAGGAACAACCAAACCATTAGGTGTATCAACCGCAATACCGATGTTGACGTATTTTTTCAGGATCAGCTTCTGGCCATCTTCAGAGATAGAGCTGTTAAAGCGAGGCATTGCTTCCAGTGCTTTCGCAGCAGCTTTCATAACGAATACCAGCGGAGTGATCTTCACGCCCAGCTGTTTCTTCTCTGCTTCTTTGTTCTGTTGTTTACGGAATTCTTCAACTTCAGTGATATCCGCTTCATCGAACAGGTTAACGTGAGGGATCATTACCCAGTTACGGCTCAGGTTTGCACCGGAGATTTTCTGGATACGGCTCATTTCAACTTCTTCGATTTCACCAAACTTGCTGAAATCAACTTTCGGCCAAGGCAGCATACCTGGCAGACCACCACCCGCAGCAGCTGGTGCTGCTTCTGCGCGCTTGATCGCATCTTTCACGTAAGCCTGAACGTCTTCACGCAGGATACGGCCTTTACGACCAGTACCTTTGACTTTAGCCAGATTTACGCCAAATTCACGAGCCAGACGACGAATAACCGGAGTTGCATGAACATAAGCGTCATTTTCTGCAAACTCATTTTTGCCTTCTGCTGGTTTAGCTGGAGCTGGTGCTGCTTTCGCTGGTGCAGCAGCAGGAGCCGGAGCTGCTGCTGCTGGTGCTGCCACAGGTGCTGCACCGGCAACTTCGAATACCATGATCAGAGAACCGGTTTTCACTTTATCGCCAACCGCGATTTTGATCTCTTTCACAGTACCGGCGAACGGAGCAGGAACTTCCATGGAAGCCTTGTCACCTTCAACAGTGATCAGTGACTGTTCTTCAGTGATAGTGTCACCGACTTTGACCATGACTTCGGTAACTTCAACTTCATCACCACCGATATCCGGTACATTAACTTCTTTTGCCGCAGATGCCGCAGGCGCTGCTACTGGAGCCGGAGCCGCTGCCGGAGCTGCGCCAGAACCTGCAATTTCAAATACCATGATCAGAGAACCAGTTTTCACTTTATCGCCAACCGCGATTTTGATCTCTTTCACAGTACCGGCGAACGGAGCAGGAACTTCCATGGAAGCCTTGTCACCTTCAACAGTGAGCAGAGACTGTTCTTCAGTGATGGTATCACCGACTTTGACCATGATTTCGGTAACTTCAACTTCGTCACCACCGATATCCGGTACAGCAACTTCTTTGCTTTCAGCTGCAACAGGCGCTGCTGCCGGAGCGGCTTCCTGCTGTACAGGAGCCGCTTCTGCTGCGCCTGTTGCTGATTCAAAAATCATGATTAGTTTGCCGGTTTCAACTTTGTCACCAACCGCAACTTTAATTTCTTTAATCACACCCGCCTGTGGAGAAGGAACTTCCATAGAAGCCTTGTCGCCTTCAACAGTGATCAGTGACTGTTCTTCTTCTACTGTGTCACCTACGTTCACCAGAATCTCGGTAACTTCAACTTCATCTGCACCAATATCAGGTACGTTAATTTCGATAGACATTAATCTTTACCTCTTATGCCAGACGTGGGTTAACTTTTTCTGGGTTGATGCTGTATTTATTGATAGCTTCTTCAACCAATTTCACATCAACTTCGCCACGTTTAGCCAATTCACCCAAAGCAGCAACAACCACGTAAGAAGCATCAACTTCAAAGTGATGACGCAGGTTTTCACGGCTGTCAGAACGACCGAAGCCGTCAGTACCCAGTACACGGAAATCGCTTGCTGGTACAAAGTTACGAACCTGCTCAGCAAACAGCTTCATGTAATCGGTAGAAGCAACTGCTGGTGCATCATTCATGACCTGAGCGATATAAGGAACGCGAGGTTCTTCTAATGGGTGCAGCATGTTCCAACGCTCACAATCCTGACCATCACGAGCCAGTTCAGTGAAAGAAGTTACGCTGTAAACGTCAGAGCCAATACCATACTCATCAGACAGGATCTTAGCTGCTTCACGAACATGACGCAGGATAGAACCGGAGCCCAGCAACTGAACTTTACCTTTCGCGCCTTCCATGCTTTCCAGTTTGTAGATACCTTTACGGATACCTTCTTCAGCACCTTCCGGCATTGCTGGCATGTGGTAGTTTTCGTTCAGAGTAGTGATGTAGTAGTAGATGTTCTCTTGCTTCTCACCATACATACGCTCCAGACCGTCATGCATGATAACAGCCACTTCATAAGCGAACGCTGGATCGTAAGAGATACAGTTAGGAATAGTCAGAGATTGAATATGGCTGTGGCCATCTTCATGTTGCAGACCTTCACCGTTCAGAGTCGTACGACCGGAAGTACCACCAATCAGGAAGCCACGAGCCTGCTGATCACCAGCAGCCCAGCACAGATCACCGATACGCTGGAATCCGAACATAGAGTAGTAAATGTAGAACGGAATCATCGGCAGGTTGTTAGTGCTGTAAGAAGTCGCAGCCGCCAGCCAAGATGATGCAGCACCCAGTTCGTTGATGCCTTCCTGCAGGATCTGACCTTTAGCGTCTTCTTTATAGTATGCAACCTGCTCACGGTCCTGCGGAGTATACTGCTGACCATTCGGGCTATAGATACCGATTTGACGGAACAGACCTTCCATACCGAAAGTACGGGCTTCATCAGCAATGATCGGAACCAGACGGTCTTTAACAGACTTATTCTTCAACATCACGTTCAGGGCACGAACGAAAGCGATAGTGGTAGAAATTTCTTTGGATTGTTCTTCCAACAGAGAACTGAAGTCTTCCAGAGCAGGGATTTCCAGTTTCTCGTCGAAGTTCACACGACGGCTTGGCAGGTAACCACCCAGCGCGTTACGACGCTCATGCAGATACTTGGATTCTTCTGAGTCTTTGTCGAAAGTCATGTATTCCAGATTTTCAACTTGTTCATCAGAAACAGGTACATTAAAACGATCACGGAACTGGCGAACGCCTTCCATGTTCATTTTCTTAACCTGATGGGCAATATTTTTACCTTCAGCAGTATCACCCATGCCGTAACCTTTAACGGTCTGAGCCAGGATTACAGTTGGTTGGCCTTTAGTTTCCTGTGCTTTATTCAGTGCAGCGTAAACTTTCTTAGGATCATGACCACCACGGTTCAGAGCCCAGATTTCGTCATCAGTCATGTCTTTGACCAATTCCGCAGTTTCTGGGTAACGACCGAAGAAGTGTTTACGAACATAAGCACCATCTTTAGACTTGAATGTCTGATAGTCGCCGTCCAGAGTTTCGTTCATCAGCTGAACCAGTTTACCGCTGGTATCTTTACGCAGCAGAGCATCCCAACGCTCACCCCACAGGACTTTCAGTACCTGCCAGCCAGCGCCTGCAAAGATGCCTTCCAGTTCGTTAACAATTTTCCCGTTACCGGTTACTGGGCCATCCAGACGCTGTAGGTTACAGTTGATGATGAATACCAGGTTGTCCAGTTTTTCACGGGTTGCGATAGTGATCGCACCTTTGGATTCTGGCTCATCCATTTCACCGTCGCCCAAGAAAGCATAAACAGTTTGTTTAGACGTATCTTTCAGACCACGATTATCCAGGTACTTCAGGAATTTAGCCTGATAAATCGCAGAAATTGGGCCCAGACCCATTGAAACAGTCGGGAACTGCCAGAAGTCAGGCATCAGTTTAGGGTGCGGATAAGAAGACAGACCGTTACCACCGATTTCCTGACGGAAGTTATTCATCTGCTCTTCAGTCAGACGTCCTTCAAGGAATGCACGAGCATAAACGCCCGGAGAGATGTGGCCCTGGAAGTAAACCAAGTCGCCGCCATCGTTGTCATTACGGGCACGGAAGAAATGGTTAAAACAAACTTCATAAACAGTAGCGGAAGACTGGAATGAAGCCATGTGACCGCCCAGTTCCAGATCTTTCTTGGAAGCGCGCAGAACAGTCATGATGGCATTCCAGCGAATTGCGGAACGAATACGGCGCTCCAAATCCAGATTACCAGGGTAAGCCGGCTCATCCTCAACCGGAATCGTGTTGATGTAATCACGGCTTGCAGTACCAGCTGCAACACTAACACCACCTTTACGTGCTTCGTTCAAAACCTGATCAATCAGGAATTGAGCGCGTTCAACACCTTCTTCACGGATGACCGATTCGATCGCCTGTAACCAGTCGCGAGTTTCGATCGGATCCACGTCATTTTTCAAAATATCTGACATGGTGTGTTCCTTATCTGTTATCTATTTCTAATGGTTGTTTTGGAGCCTATCTTCTGGTCATACCCTTTGACATTAAGCCAGTCATGACCGGAAGATAGGCCCTGCTATATGTTGCCGCTAAAACTCTTCAAAAAGAGCATAACGACTGTACAGGCGCAGCAGCCAGGTCTGTACAGTCAATTTAAGACCTACCCCATTTGGGAGTTGTTTTAATCCATGACGCCCCGGAGGATAGGCTCTTATTCCTGATGTTGTTGGAGCCGCCTCAGTGAGCGTTCACGACGGGTATGCTCACGAGTTAGATCCAATAAAACTTCTTCAATGAAAGACAAATGACGATGTGAAGCCTCACGGGCTTTTTCTGGTTCCTTCGCCATTATTGCGTGAAAAATCTCGGCCCTATGATTACTCACTGCCGCCAGCATTTCTTTACGGGTATAAATGAACTCGAAATTGCGCCGGATATTCTGCTCCAGCATCGGGATCATACAACGCAGCAAATGCAGCAAAACCACGTTATGGGCTGCTTCTGTGACAATAAGTTGATATTGCAGAACTGCATCAGATTCCGCACCAATATTCCCGCTTTCCTGTGCTTCCTGAATCGCGAGGTGGCTTTCCTTAATGCGTTTAAAATCTTCATCTGTTCCTCTGAGAGCCGCATAATAAGCTGCGATACCTTCCAGCGCATGACGCGCTTCGAGGAGATCAAACTGTGATTCCTGATTCTCTGCAATAAGTTGGGCGAGTGGGTCACTGAAACTTTGCCAGAGATTACTCTGTACAAAAGTTCCTCCACCCTGACGACGGAAAAGAAACCCTTTGGCTTCTAGTTTTTGAATGGCTTCGCGCAATGAAGGACGTGATACCTCGAACTGCTTCGCCAGCTCACGCTCAGGCGGCAGCTTTTCCCCAGGGCGTAACGAGCCTTCGAGAATGAGGTTTTCCAGACGCTTCTCAATCACATCTGATAACTTTGGTTGGCGAATTTTGCTATAAGCCATATCTGCTGTAAGCCATTCAGTAAGTAAATGTTACTTGAACTATTTATTGGTTGAACTATGCCCCTATACCCTGTTCAACAGGGTATTCAGACTAATTTTCAGTTGACTGACCTCATTCAATTAACCTCATTTAGCCGGGATTTAGTCAATTGGTAATACCAATTTAGAATACAGGCCATAAAGTAACAAAGTATTCACTAGCTGTCTATAAAGACCTTGGGCTAAATCATAAAAACCTGCAAATTTTAACAAATTATTTTAATTTTTATCAGAAAATTACAACCAAGTGGGATTTTCAGCCAGTAAAACCGGTAAACATGGTAAGGATACAAATTAAACTCATTAGCTATTGTTATATTTTATTTAATATATTAATTCTTTTGTTTATTTGTTATTTAAATTTATACATTACTATTAACTTAGGCAATATAACGAACACAACATGGTGAACAAATTCAGCTCGTACTGTTATCATGGTAATATCATGATTATGTTATTAACAGAATCTATAGTCTTTAATCACAAATATAACTTAATTATTTCACCACGCAGCCAATATACCGGACAGATTTTGGGCTGAATCACTCTCTTGTGCAGTGGTAAACAACAATACAGTGACAAATAAATAAGTGATCAAAAACACACGCAAAAAAAGAGTTAAACGCAATCCCCTCCCCTCAGGAATAACAAAAATGTTATGGACATTTCTTAAGTGGTTAATTTAAGTGCCAACTCAGGGAGTATTCTAACGTTTCAGGATGAATACATACCCAATAGATTTCGAGTTGAATCACACCGGCAAAGAAGTGGACTATCAGGAGAATAATAGTTATATAACCGGAGATACTTAGCCAACACAGAAGCAACTCCAAAGATTATTAAGGGTATACTCAGGCTAATTTTATATATACCAATATATTTCAAATTGTCTCGTTCAGATAAGGGTATCCATTAGCAATCTCGCCACACGGAAGCTGAAACCTGAAAAATGGACGGTATAAAAACCCTTTTAGAGTAATTCCCGCCAGATGTCACATAAGGCACAGGCGGGAACTTTTTATACTAACGCGCCATAAATCGTCAGCAATGCAACAATAATCACAATCGTGAATGTTGCTTTTTTCGCAATTTTTACCGCAGCAAGGGGAGTATTCAGAAGATCCAAATGAGGCTCTTTACTCAATGCAAATTGAGCCAATTGACTGACTACTTTATATTGTGATGTTCGCAAATCACTGAGTGATGCAATCCAAGCCGGTAACGCTTTTTCCCCATGCCCTAGCAGAGCATAAGCAATACCCGCCAGACGTGCAGGTATCCAATCCAGACAATTTAATAACACATCAACCCCGGATTGAGCACGCTGTACAGAAGTTCTACATTGCGCCAACCATTTCTGATAAGCCCTCAGAAAACAGTATCCCATTAAAATTGCTGGTCCAAATTCCCCCATAACAACTAACCAGAAAATCGGAGCAAGATAATAGCGGAAATTTATCCAGATCAACGCATTCTGAATTTCACGTAACCGTTCATCTTTTGTCATTTCAGACAAATTCTGTTGCCCTGTAACCAAATTTTTAAGATGGATACTCTGTTGCTCCACATCACCAGTTCGTACAGACCGAAGATACTCTCGATAACTATGACGCAAAGATCCGGCACCAATACATAACAAACTGATCATAATGCATAGCAAGAGCGCGGGGATACCAAAAGCAACAACACTCAGTGCATCAACAAGTTTCCAGGTCAAAAAAGCGACCACAAGCACCATGACTAAACTTAACCACAGTGAATATACTTTTACTCTGGCAAAAAAAGGAGACAAATAGTGTTCTAACTGCCAATGGTCTCCCATTTTAAAAATGCGTTCCCATGCCAGTATTAACAATAAAATAAAGAGAGTCATCCAACTTACTCCTTTAAAAATTGCCGATAGTGTTCCCAGTAAAAATAAGGCCCTGGATCCGTTTTCCTGCCCGGTGCAATATCACTGTGACCTGTAATATTATTACGGATCTCAGGATAATGACTGATAAGCAATTCAGTCACTTCTGCCAGCTTAATGTACTGAATTTCAGTAAATGGTTCGTAGTCAGTCCCTTCCAATTCAATCCCTATTGAAAAATCATTGCATGTCTCCCGATCGCAATAACAGGAAACACCTGCATGCCATGCTCTTTTATCAAAAGGAACATATTGCACAACTTCACCATCACGGCGGATCAAACAGTGCGCAGAAACCCTCAACCCTTTTATTTCCTCAAAAAAAGGGTCTTCACTCGGATCCAACGTTCCCATAAATAACTGATCAATATACGGCCCGCCGAACTTACCGGGCGGTAAGCTAATATTATGTATAACTAATAATGATGGGATTTCCCCTGCTGGGCGCAGATCATAATGCGGTGAAATAACCTTTCTGGCTTCAGCAATCCAGCCTTCATGTAACCTCATACCCTTAACTCCTTCATCTTTCAAAACCTATTGAGTATATACCCTATGAATTTCAAGATGCAGACAAAGTGTAACAGGTTGGATTTTTCAATCGAGGAGTATTTCTGTTGAAGTTTTCATTTGCGAGCAAGCTCGAAAACTTCCCAGTATAAAATGTAATTAATAATTATTTTCTTTGAGTCATTTCCATAAATTTTATTTACCTTATTTTCTTTTTCAAAAAAAACTTCATGCTAGGCATCAGCAAGTAACAAATGTTATGAATCTATTTTTATTAAAAATAACGAAACCATGTAGCTATACCCAATGGATTTCAAGTCACATCGCGCGGCAAGGAAATGACAAATTCGTCGGGAACGAATTTGCCCAGCCAAAGGCTGACCTCCGGTGAAAGGCAAGAGCCTTTCATTAATCCTCTGGAGCATAGATAACTATGTGGCTGGGGTGAGTGAGCGCAGCCAACAAAGAATTAATTTGAAAGACGAAGGGTATATCAAATAAAAAAATAAAAGGAGGGAAAATAATATGAATCAACAGGGGTTCACATTAATGGAAGTCATGGTGGTAATGGCAATTGTTTCTATCCTTGGTGCAATTGGTATTCCAAGCTATCAGGGATATATCCAAAAGGCAGCACTGACTGATATGCTGCAATCTATTGTTTCCTATAAATCCGGTATTGATATTTGTCATTTTGAAGCCGGAGATTATAAAGGTTGCAGTTCGGGAAATACATCAATCCCATCAAGGCACAATAGTCGTTACATCAATACAATCACAGTAAAAGAGGGAGAAATAAATGTCATTGGTAATCAAAATCTCAGTGGCCTGAGTGTCAGCTTAAAACCAGCTCAAGATCCCAAAACAGGCATGACTCAATGGCAGGTAATGTGCAATGCTGAAAATGAATCGTTAAAAGTTAAATGTCAGGAGATATTTAAATTTTAAAAAAATAAAAAACAAAAATATATTTTTTTCACATCATAATTAAAACATCACTCTTCACTAAGAGTGTAATCATCCGTATTTTAATTAAGAATGCATTTGCATTAAAAAATATAGCACATAAACAAAAAGGAGAATGTTTTAATGGAAAAGGAAATTAATGAACTCTGCCAGAAAAACCAAGCAATAATTATAAAAAGAAATAGTTATTCTATCACTATTGCCTGTAGCCATTCACCAAATGAAGAGTTTACTGCTGCATTACGCTTTATTTCAGGAGCAGTAATTGATTTTGAAATTTGGCCAAAAGCTAAAATAGAGTCAATGCTAATACAAAAAAACACGCTAATTCCCTATACAGAAAACTATTGTACAGAAAATGATGAGACAGGAATTTATCGGATAGAAAATTTAGCCATCCCAGATAACCATTACAACCGGGCACAATTGCATGAAAGTAATACAGAAGATATTGACACTCCTGTCATTCAATTAATTAATCAGACAATCTCTATCTCTATACAAAAAAGAGCATCAGATATTCATTTTGAGCCTTTGCAAAATAGCTATCAGATACGTATACGGGTTGACGGTACATTACATTTTATGCCTGCACCTTCTCCTCAGATGAATACAGGCATTCCTGCCCGCTTAAAAATTATGGCAAAACTCAATATTGCAGAAAAACGCCAGCCCCAGGATGGACAGTTTGACTGGAATAATAACGACAACAGTTATGCAATACGCATCTCAACATTGCCAACTTTGTATGGAGAAAAAATTGTTCTACGTATTCTCAGCACCATCCAACAACTATCATTGGAACAACTTGGGCTGTCTGAATCTCAGTTACAGCTTTTAATACAGAAACTTCATGTACCACAGGGAATGATTGTGGTAACCGGCCCAACAGGAAGTGGTAAAACAGTTACATTATATAGTTGCCTGAAATATTTAAACCAAACTCAAAAGAACATCTGTAGCGTTGAAGATCCAATAGAAATCCCCTTACAGGGCATTAATCAAACACAAGTAAATAATAAAATCGGCCTTGATTTTGCTAAAGTCTTACGGGCATTACTCCGACAGGACCCGGATATCATCATGGTTGGTGAGATTCGTGATAATGAAACCGCTGAAATATCGATGAAGTCTGCTCAAACAGGTCATTTGGTTTTATCTACCTTACATACCAACTCGACGATAGATACCTTATCGCGATTACAGTATCTTGGGATTTCAGGTTATACCACCGCATCGTGCGTCAAATTAATTATTGCTCAACGATTAGTCCGTAAACTTTGTCCTCATTGCAGGCAACCAAAAGAAGAGCCCACGATAATACATACTGATAATAACGATACAAAACAAAAAATCACGATAAGACAATGGGTAGCGATCGGCTGTGAGCACTGTTTTTCTGGTTATTATGGCAGAACAGCCATCTATGAATTTCTCGAAATAACACCTGAAATTCAACAGACTTTATCAGAACACTCTGCTGACAAGCTTCCCTGTTTATCAGCCCTGCAACCGAAAGTAACCCTTTTATCTGCCGGGTTAATACTAGTCGAGCAGGGCATAACAACTTTGGAAGAGGTTTATCAAATTCTAGGGCAGTAAGCATATCCAATAAATATCACAATAGAAGGCAAAGCATGAAAATAGAATTTATTTATCAGTGGAAAGCAGTGAATAAAAAAGGAAGCATTATAACTGGAGAAAATATTGCACAGAACAGGAAGTTTATTTTCAACCACCTGAGTCAACTTGATCTACAACCCTATGCAATTAAACGCCGACAGATTATTTTTTATAGTGAAAAAGAAATTGCTTATCGGCTGCACTTCACTCAACAATTAAATACATTATTGACATCAGGTATTCCTCTGTTACAGGCTCTTAATATTTTATTACCGGAATGTAAAAGTATCATCTGGCGATGTATATTATCTGATGTTATCCAAAAAATTAGTCAGGGGGAATCTTTTTCTACCGCTTTACAGAATTACCCAGAATTGTTTTCTCCTTTATTTTGCCAGTTTATTGCAGTAGGAGAACAAACGGGCCAACTTGAAGCCTGCTGCCAGTTACTTATTAAGCAACTGGAGCAAAAAAATATATTGCATAAAAAATTCCAGAAATCGTATCGCTACCCGTTAATAATTTCCTTTGTTGCTATCGTTGTTCTTTTATTAATGCTTATTTTTGTTTTACCAGAATTCAAACAGGTTTATTCTTCATTTGATGCATCACTTCCTTTATTGACACTGTGGGTCTTGTCCGCTTCTGATTTTCTTCTTAATTATGGATTTTTCGTTTCTACAACAATATTAGCAACTATAGTTTCTTATTTAGGATTACGCTCCCGATTTCCGATATTGTATGAAAAAGAAAAAATATTTTTTACACAATTGCCTCTATTCAAAAAAATTATAACGTATAGTCATACCAGTCAGATATTCCATATTCTATTTATGACTCAAAAATCAGGGTTAACTTTAACGATTGGTTTGGAGTGTGCATTGAATGCAACTCATCACCCATTATTTATGGCTGGAATAAAAAGTCTTAATCGACAAATACAGCAAGGTGTATCAATGAGTAATGCGTTGAAAAAAGAATCTTGCTTTCCACCATTATGTAAACAATTCGTCATAATTGGTGAAGAATCTGGTGAGCTCGAGTTATTTTTGGGTAACCTAGCTATATGGTATCAGGAACAATTTATAAACTGCGTTGATAACTTAGTTCACTTACTTGAACCTGTATTAATGCTACTCATGGCAGTAATTGTTGGCCTGTTACTACTCGCCATGTATTTACCTATTTTTCAGCTAGGTACTATTTTAACGTAACATATTATATTTATTGTATTTTTAGTTATAGCGTGGCGATACTTCCCCGAATAAACCAAGGGAGCGATAACTATGTAACTGGTGCATTACGGTAAAAACAAGAATTATATATGTTTGTTTATAGCCCATATGCCTCCCTTGAGTTACAATTTATTCGTGTACGCTATCAGAATATTTAAAGGGGTAGAATGACTTATATTGTTGCACTCACAGGTGGAATTGGTAGCGGTAAAACGACTATCTCTAATATATTTTCATCCCTTGGTGTCCCGCTTGTTGATGCAGATATTATTGCCAGAGAAGTTGTAGCTCCCGGCTCTCCCGCATTACAGTCAATCACCGAACACTTTGGTTCAGATATCCTACTATCGGATGGCAGTTTAAACCGTGTAGTGTTACGCCAGAAAATTTTTGCTGTACCAGCAGAAAAGCAATGGCTCAATTCACTGCTTCACCCAGTAATACACGCGGAAACACAACGGCAGCTGAACCAAATCAACGCCCCTTATGCTATTTGGGTCGTACCTCTGTTAATAGAAAATAATTTAATACACTTAGCTGACCGAGTCTTAGTTGTTGATGTGCCACCTGAAGTACAAATCAGCCGGACAATCACGCGTGATGGCGTCAGCCGAGAACAGGTTGAAAGTATTCTGGCTGCACAGGTAGGTCGCAATGAACGTCTGGAAAAAGCAGATGATGTCATATTTAACGATCAAAAAGAGCAAGATCTCACTGCACGTATAGCCGAATTACATCAACAATATTTGAAACAAGCAGAATCAGTCAGACAGGAAGAACGTAATGAGTGATGCAACCTCCACTATTATTTTTGAACACCCGCTAAATGAAAAGATGCGTTCATGGTTGAGGATTGAATCTTCACTGCAACAACTGGAAAAACAGTGTCATCTGGATTCGCAAGCGAACAGCCTAGCGTTTTTTCGTACAATCGCCGAATTAATTGAGATATTGGAGCGTGGCGAAGTACGTTCTGAGTTATTGAAGGAACTGGATCGCCAGCAAATAAAATTAAGACAATGGCTCAGTGCTCCCAATGTAGATACGGCTATGATTCATAATTTGGTAGAGCAACTAAAAGAGCGGAGTCTTGCATTACATCATGCTCCCCGCCTTAGCCAACAAATAAAAGAAGACCGTATCATCAGCATGGTTCGCCAACGGCTCAGTATTCCTGGTGGATGTTGCAGTTTTGATTTACCGACATTACATCTGTGGCTTCATCTTCCTCAATCTACCCGGGATGAAACCGTCAGTTCTTGGCTAAACAGCCTAATGCCATTAAAGCAGGCTTTAGAAAGTATTCTGGAACTGATACGGCAATCAACAATGTTCTCTTCACAGGTGAGCCATAATGGTTTTTATCAGGGAAATGCAGGTGAGTCTGATCTGCTAAGGTTAAAATTAGATATTTCGAATAACCAATTAATTTATCCACAAGTTTCTGGTCACAAAACCCGCTTTGCTATCCGTTTTCTGCCAATGGACAGCGAAAATGGTACGGTACCTGCACATTTGTCATTTGAATTGGCCTGCTGTTAACATAACCCTCAAACTAAGCAGGAGAAAACAGCATGTCTGAAATATTGACTGTCGCATGTCCTACATGTGGTCAGGCCGTAATCTGGGGAGAAATTAGCCCGCACCGACCGTTTTGCAGTAAGCGTTGTCAATTAATCGACTTAGGTGAGTGGGCTAATGAAGAAAAGAAAATACCAAGTCAGGGTGACAGCACAGAAAATGACGAATGGAGCGAACTGCCTGAACAGTAAAAGCATTTGATTAATTTCAGGCCGATTGTTACTCAAGAAAGACTTTGAAAAAGATGGGTATAGCGTCGGATAAATTCGACGCTACCTTTACTTTAGTCAGTTCGAATTATTGGTCAATAAACCAACAACACTACGGTTTGCTGGAGGGAACTCATCAGCAATTAATTTGGTTTGCAAGAGCCAGCGGGAAGGTTGTCCTTCTTTTCCAAATGGCTCATTCTCCCATTGGTCAACTAAAAAAAAGTAAAGTGTAATATTCCTGTCTGAAAATTCATGAGTGATAATTTCCATTAACTCATAATGAGTTACGGTGATACCAACCTCTTCTTTTAACTCTCTTATCAAGGCTTGTTCTGGCGTTTCTCCCTGTTCAAGCTTTCCTCCCGGAAATTCCCAAAATCCCCCCATATGTGAATCGGCACGACGTTGGGTAATAAAAATTTCATCATTGCTATTTTTAATAATGCCTGCCGCAATATGCAGATGCTTTTTTTCCATAACGTTTTCCATAATAATCATTCTTACGGGCCATAATAAACAGCCCTTATGGGAAAGACATATACCCGTCCTTTTTCAAACTGCCTTTCACCGAAAGCGGACCCTCGGTGCAATTTGAAACCCATTGGGTATAATCTCACGAGATCTGCATCAATTCCCATTTCTTTTTATTAATCTCTTTATGCATAAGAGAATATTATATATACTCAACAAAACCCCACTTATCAAAAATAACTCAATCAATTATATCTAATGAATTTCAAGCGATATCATTGTCATGAAAGTCCCTCCTTTTAGAGTATAGATTACCTCTGTTAATGACCGTGATAATTGGCATAGCCAATAAAAAGTAGCTTGAAAGATAGTAATCAGAAAATAGAACAAAGAGGTACGCTGAAAAATGAATGGAAAAAACTGCAAATAAGGTTTTATCCGAAAATAAAAATAATCAAGTAATTCAATAAAGATTGAGGGAGAATTATTCATGCAATATGAAGGTCAACCATTAATCGAAGCAAGAAAAATAGCCTATCAATTTTCTGGTGAACTCAAACCATTATTTTCTGATATTGATATTTCTCTGTATACAGGGCAGCACGCACTAATAGGCCGTAATGGTATTGGTAAATCCTGGTTAGCATCAATACTGGCGCAACAAACGTTACCATCGGAAGGAAGTGTCAAACATTTTTGTGATGTTGGTTATCTATCACAAGGCCTGTCTACTTTTACGGGTATTTCAGCAAACCTATTCGGACTCACTGACATTATTAATGCCAATGAGCGTATTCTTGCTGGTATCGGTGAAGCAGCAGATTTTGATCTTATGGAAGGAAACTGGGATTGGCAATTCCAGATTGAATCTTTACTGGCTGAAGGTGAACTTGCTCCTGAAATATTAAACCAACCCTTTAATTTACTCAGCGGAGGAGAACAAACACGGCTTCGGTTATTATCTCTCAAAAAACAGGGAGCCGGTTTTATGATTCTGGATGAACCAAGTAACCACCTTGATCGACAGGGACGCCTCTGGTTAGCCCAATGGCTGAAAACTTTCAATGGTGGCATTTTACTGGTTACACATGATACCAAGCTATTGCAGCGTGTATCCGTTGTTTATGAACTCAGTGGGTTGGGGCTATCGCGAAGTATCGGGGGCTGGGAAACGTGGCTGGAAAGTAAAGAACAGTTGAGGCTAGGTATACAACGCGATGTGGATCAGACCCGAAAAAACCTCAAACAAGCCGTACGAGATAAACAAAGGGATCGGGAACAATCTGAAAAAAGGCGAAGTCAGGGTAAACAGCGCAGGGAAAATGCTAATCAGGCTAAAATTCTTCTGGATCGCGCACTGAATCGCTCCGAATCGACGTTGTCACGACTGGCAAAACAGAATGAAGAAAGATTACAGCGCAGTTCTTCCTTAGCCACAGATGCCAGAACAAAACTCGAAATTATCGATCCTCTGTCAATTGCGGTTGCAACCCCGCAGGCAGCAACTCCTCCACTGCTTTATCTACAGGATGTTATTTTACCCTTTGGCTCAACCTCCCCTATCAGCCTGACCATTAATAACGGTGACCGCCTCGCTGTCACCGGCAAAAATGGCAGTGGAAAATCGACACTACTAAAAGTCATGACTGGTTCGCAGGCACCAGAACAGGGAACTTGTCGCATCACCCCATCACACCGCCTGATGGATCAACATTTTTCATTCCTCGATAAAACCCAGTCAGCCTTGTATAACTTCCAATTACAATCACCTGGCTGGCCTGAAGATCGTTATCGCACCCGGCTGGCACAACTGCGAATGCGTGGAGAGGAAGCGCTAAAACCTGTTGGTTATCTGAGCGGGGGAGAACAACTGAAAGTTGCCCTTGCCTGTTTATTTTGCGGGCCTTCTGCACCGGCACTTCTGTTGTTGGATGAACCGGATAATCATCTGGATATTGAATCCCGTGAACTACTCCAGAAAGCACTACATGATTACACTGGTGCGATGGTGTTAATTTCTCATGATGATCAATTTATTGAGGGTATTGGTAACATGCAGGAACTGGTACTGGGAGATTAAACTAACATGTGATGAATTGTTAATTTTATGCACCGGACAGCTATAACGAAATATTTTTAACCTAAACTTTATCAGTAATCGTTGTATTCCCCTGAAATTGGGGAATACAAAAACAAGGCCAAAAAGCTATCACCAACACAGCTAATCTATTAGAGCATATTAAAATAGTTATAGAATTAATCACATTTCAAGCCATCAAGTAATAAATCAAAAGCCGGAATAACTTTTTCCAGTTTAGCTTGTTGATCTGTATCATCAGCAATCCATAAAGCTGCTTCAACTAAGCTTCCATTTATTAAGCAAGCCAAAGATTCTGCGTCAACATCTTTTATCTTTTTCTCAAGGATCATTTTTTCCAGAAGTTTTCTCATTGATAAAATGCAGTAAGACTGTGATTTTCTGAATTGATCACCCAGAATAATTTTCGAGTCTCTTAATACTATTTGTTGAAATTCCTGATTAAGTGACATTGTTAAATAAGCCCGACACCTGTCACTAAAACCAGTCCATAAATCTGTTGCGTTATCAGATATTGACTGGAGATGTTGATCCACCTCTGAATCAATTTGTTCCACAACAGCCATTAGTAAACCTTTCTTATCACCAAAATGGTGATATAAAGCACCACGTGTAAGACCTACCTTAGCAGTAAAATCATCCATTGAAGTATTAGCATAACCTAAAGTGCCAAAAGCATAGCGGGCAGCAGCCAATAACTTGCTACGCGTCTCTTCTACCATTTCTATACGGGTTCGCCGAGCCATTTATCCTTCCGTTAATATGCAATATACAACTCATTGACATACGCTGCGTATGCTGGCATGTTAAATTAACATACGTAGCGTATATTTGTTGGTATCTTAAATTTTATGCAACCAATTATCACAATGAGAAGCAATATGAGCAATCCTTATAGTGAGTTATTCAAATCATCTGGTGCAGTAAGATTTTCTTTGGCTGGTTTTATAGCACGTATGCCACTTCCAATGACCGGAATTGGTATCATAGCCATGCTATCGCAGCTCAGTGGAAGCTACGGATTAGCGGGGTCAGTATCAGCAACTTTTGTATTAACCTATGCTCTAATATCCCCTCAAATTTCTCGCTTAGTCGATCGTTACGGGCAATACTTCATTCTACCCATTACTACTGCAATAAGTGTTTTAGGGATATTCGCTCTTTTAGCCTGTGCGCACTGGCAGGCACCCATTTGGATACTATTTTTATGTGCTATTCTGGCTGGTTTTATGCCCAGTATGTCGGCGATGGTACGTGCCCGCTGGACCGTTATCTACCGTGGACAACCTCAGCTACAAACCGCATATTCCCTCGAAACAGTATTTGATGAAATATCCTTCATTCTTGGCCCACCTATATCAATTGGTTTGAGCGTAGCCCTTTTCCCGCAAGCCGGGCCTCTGGTAGCAGCTCTTCTGCTAGCTGTAGGTGTATGTTTCTTTGTGATGTTTCGCAAGACAGAGCCTCCTGTTGAACCCCGGAAAACAACTCAGGAAACAAACAGTTCAATAATTAAAATCCCTGCCGTATGGATTTTATCATTACTATTTTTCTTTATGGGTATTATTGTCGGGACTGTCGATATAGTGAGCGTTGCTTTTGCCGAACAATTAGGGCATCCGGCAGCGGTCAGTTTAGTATTATCAGCTTATGCTATAGGTTCGTGTCTTGCCGGATTGATATTTGGTGCGATTAAACTGAAAACACCACTATACCGACTTTTTATTGTAGGAGGGTTGGGTACTGCTTTAACTACCGTTCCTTTTTTAATAGTTAGCAGCATTTCCGGTTTAGCTTTAACTGTTTTTATAGCAGGTCTATTTTTTGCGCCAACAATGATTCTCTCAATGGCATTAATTGAAAAAATAACTCCGGAAAAGAGATTGACGGAAGGATTAACCTGGTTACTTTCTGGTCTCAATACCGGTGTTGCTTTAGGTGCAACTATGGCAGGGCAATCTGTGGATATATATGGTTCTCGTGGTGGATTTATAGTGTCTTTAATTGCTGGAATAGGAGTTATTTTAATAATATGCTACGGTTACTTTACACTTTTTCGTTTAAAAAAATACTAAATAAAAAATAGTCTCCCTTATAAAGAATAGAAAGTGCTCGTCACAAGGCGAGCACTATGCTAATAAAAAAACTTCGTCAGCGTGGGTTATGAATGCTCTCTCATTTCCATAATTTCAATCGGACTGTCAAAACGTAAGTGTTCATCAAGAGCCATCGGAATGAGCCAACGTAAATTGTAGATAACATTATCAGGTAATAAATGTGCTTCGTATATATCAACAATTTCTTTTTCAATAGATTTTGCAGAATAAACGCTGTCATCATGCGTATAGAGAAAATTAACCTGATAAGCATCAGGACGGGTCAGCACGGTAAATAGTTTCCACTCTTCAGGCTGAGTCTTAATTCCTGCTTCTTCGGCGAATTCTCTTGCCATTGCCTGTTGAGGCGTTTCACCTGTTTCTATTTTTCCACCAATACCATTGAGTTTCCCCTTCTGCCAACTGGGCTGTAACTTAGAAATAAGAGCAACATGTTTTTTATCTTCAGAAAACATAAACCCGGTTACATAATGAATCATTATCTTCCTCATCTTATTACTGCACTATTAATGTTTGATCCCTGTCTGGCCCATGCGAGATATATTTGATTGGAACCCCGGCATAGTCCTGAATAAAAGTCAGGAAATCAATCAGCTCAGTAGGTAGCTCTGCTAAGTGTGTATATGATGGGTTAAGTTCTCCCCAACCTTTGAAAATTTTATAAACTGGTTTAACTTTATCAAGTTGCAATAATGCCTTATCACAGCAAACCGGTTCATCATCAATTTCATATGCAATAGCCACTTTTATTTCATCTAAACCCGCTAAGACATCAGTATTGGTTATGGCTAATTCCGTTACCCCGTTAAGCTTTACCGCGTGTTTAATCAGACATAAATCCAGCCAGCCACATCGTCTCGGCCTTTTGGAAACAGTACCATACTCGTTTCCACGCTCCCGGATATAATCCGCCTGTTCAGTCAATAATTCGGTCGGGAATGGGCCGTTACCGACGCGGATCATATAAGCTTTCATCACACCGACAATATGCATTTTCTGCGCCGGTATACCAATCATGGCAAAACAGGTCTGAACCAAGGTCTGATATGCCACGGTATAAGGATAAGTACCAAAGCTGTTATCCAAAAAAGTGGCTTGTGATGTTTCAAGTAAGATATCTTCTCCCTTACTCAATAAATCACGGATTGCTTCATTGGTAAATGTAAAATAAGGTTCGATCTTTTTTCCGTACTGATGAGTTATTTCTAACATTTCCTCGAAATCTAAATTCGAATTATCATTAAAAACATGGCTAATTTGTTTTTCCCTGATGCCCCAAAGAAACTCTAGTTTTTTCCTGAGCTTTTCTTTATCCAGAGTATCAATAAGCCGGATTCCGTGCCGGTTAGATTTATCTTCAACACAGGCACCGACACCAACCCCTACAGATCCTATTTTATTCTTACCTTTATATTTTTCAGATGCTTTATTTAACTCGGCATGTAATGGCAATACGATATGGCACCGAGGATCAATTGAAATGCTGGAGTTAATCTTCTCTCTTTGTATAAACTCAATTTCTTTCACAAGTACAGGCAGGCTAATTAATGCTCCTTGGCAAATATAGAGATTCTTTTTATTAAGTGATGCCGGTAATTGAGAAAAAGAACCCCTCACATTTCCATATTGTACACAATGGCCTGCATTTGCACCTCCATTAAATCTGGCGATACTATTCACACCACCAGATAAATAATCAACAAACTTCCCTTTTCCTTCATCTCCAAATTGAAGGCCAACCACAGCTATTAACATAGGCTCTCCCTATTTATAAAAAATATTTCAAATGGTATTTTCTTTTATATTTTAAAAAAATATTATCTCAATGGATTATGTCAGTCAGCTATTTGAATCAAAATATAAATAGCCCATTAAAAACCATAATAAATAATACGTTATTTAAAATAATAACGATGATAAAAATTGTTTATTTCAGTAGTTCAAAAATTTTTATTTGCTGACTAAATAATCAGCCATTAATAAAGCCTCATTTAGTGTATCAACAACCGGTACACCTGCCGTTTCAAGACTTAAACGGCTATGGGTTCCCCCCGTGTAAAGAATGGCATGAGTGCCTGCTGCTAATGCGGCAATAGCATCATCGGTTGCGTCACCAATCACAACGCTCTTTTCAGGGGATATATTGAGTTTCCTGATGTGATTAGCCAATTGCTCAGACTTTCCGGTAGTCAATAATGGTGTATTTCTACCATCAACGTGGGTAAAGAATTTAGCAATACCGTGGCTGTCAATCATAGGAACTAATTCTTCATGCTGCATCAGTGAACATAGTGATTGTGTCGCACCTGATTGATAACGGGCAGCAAGCAGCTCACTCACTCCTTCTGCTAAATTTGCTCTTTTTATGCCGGGACGATAATGGGTATTAAATGTTTTTCCTATAATTGACCATTCAGAAGAAGATGGCTCGCGTCCAATTACCTGCTTATAGAAAATTTGCACCGGAACACAATAATATTGCCGATATTGTTCCAGTGTCAGCGGTTCAATACCAATTTCCGCAAGCGCTAAATTTGTTGCACTTACTGAAACATTAACATCATTCAGTAGGGTGCCATTCCAATCCCAAATAATATGTGCTGTTGTCATAATCAATTCACTTCCTTAGTTGTACCTGCCTGTTCCAGATTCTTTGATCCAGACTCACGGTTACGGGACAAACATTCAGGACATTGTTGCGCTATATCTCTGAATGCATCAATAGGTTGAGTACCGCTTACTCTATCGAGAATTCTCAAAGCCGATAAAACCTTCAATAACTCTGGTGCCCATGTGGATTCTTTCAGAGTGTCATGCAAGACAGACAATAAACTGTATGAATAGTTAACCCAATCCGCTGTAGTTGTATGAGCATATTTACTCTCATCAGTTGAAAGCTGATTAACTAAATTATTAAGTACCTTATGATGTCTGAAGCACCATGGGGTCAACACATCTAAAGATTCAGGGCTGAATACACGGTCAGAGTATCCATACACGCAGGTACGCAGTAGTTTTTCCCAATGTAATTCGGTGGCTCGTAGCTTTGGCCTTATTCCTGTTCGAGTGATAACCAACTCTCTTACCTGCCGTAAGGTATCCCCGGTACCACAATTATCATCAATAACCGAAACAGAATGCTCGGAAGGTATGTTACGCCCCCAGATATGATGACTATTGCTGCATGCATCATCATAGCGCGAAACTTTTACTAAATTGAGTTCACTATTCCATGCAGCGGCGGTGACTGCGGCTGTCGCAGCGCCGCCTAACATCACCCCGATAACGGAAGAGTTCGGGCAGGCATCTATTTGTGCTGCGGCTAATGTTAATAAATGATTATCACCCTCAATATATGTTCGGGGTATCTGATGCTCCGTACCTGTTGGTAGTTTCAAGTCCTGAAGTAAGGAAGAAGAAAGGGTAGATTTGCTCCCCATTAGTGCTGAACAGACGATTTCAGCACATACCTTTACCCCATCAATAAAAGGGACAATATCTTCATTAGTCATCTGTGGAACGTTTAATAAACTATCGATAATACGCAACAATTTCACCAGACAGTGATCTGCCAATATGTATTTTGAAGGTGCTGCGCATTGTTTATCTGTACACTGAAGTTTAATGATGATGTCTGCATAATATTTTACAGTTGCCAGTAACTCGTCACAGGTTTTCGGCTCGTAATAAGCGAACCCTCGGGAGCTAAGGATATTCTGTTTCTTCGCAACTACCCCCGGAAGCACCATAACTTCTTCCATTAAATGATTTGTTGCGGAAATCGCTCGTAATTCGCCTAATAAACCCACAGCACGTAGATCTAAAATAGATGGAATAACTGAAGCAGGTGAAAGAAACTCAGCCATATTTACCCTCTTCGTGCTTGCGCTTTTGATTCTCGGGTTGCAGAAAGTGCCTCTTCGAGAGGAACTTTACCGATATGCAGTGCCTGACCCAGAATGGCACCTTCGACTCCCCGATCATACATATCAGCTAAAATACGCAGGTCATCTATGCTTGAGACACCACCACCAGCAATGACCGGTGATGACGTTTTTGCACAGACTTCACTCAGCAGTGTAAAATTAGGCGAACTCATCATACCGCCCCGTTCAACATCAGTAACGACATAACGCTGGCACCCTTGTTTTTCCAGACGTTCGAGAATATCCCAAAGCTTGCCGTTATTGACATTCCACCCATGAGTTGCCAGTTGATAACCTTCCGGGGTATTCCTTACATCCAAAGCAATCGCAATTTTATCGCCATATTCGCCAATGGCTCTGGCACACCAATCCGAATTTTCTAATACAGCGGTTCCTAAATTTACCCGCTGGCATCCGGTTGCCAATACCCTGCTCAGGATCTCTTCATTTCTGATACCACCACAGACTTGTACATTAATATCGACTGCCTCGATAACATCAGCGATTAAATGACTGTTGGAACCCCGACCTGACGCAGCATCAAGATCAACCACATGTATCCATTTTGCTCCGGCATTTTGCCAAGCCAATGCAACTTCAGCCGGAGTACCTAAAGGCCGCCGTAATGTTGAACTTTCACCACGAGTCAGGCGAATTGCAGAATTTGATGTCATCGCTATCCCATCGACAATATCAACAGAAGGGAATACTTCGAACATTTCCTTAGTTATCATTTAACCACCTAATTAATCACAAAACATATCATCCACATTTAATAACAAAAATTATTAATGCGATTATCACTCACTGCCCTATAACCAACGCTCTTTTGATTAACCGCCAATATTCACATTGATTTTCCTTAACAATTACGATTAACCATTTCAATAATTCATAATATGGAAAAGTAATGAGTTTTAAATAAAGTAATTTCATTATGTAGTTATGCTTTTTTATAAAAAACAAATAAAATAAAGACAGATATAAAAAACAATAAGAAAAATAATAAACACCAACTTAATCAGGTTATTACACTTTAATCAGCATAAAATCCTCAATATTACACATTAAATAGATTTCAGATTACGCTGAGATAAGGAAAATAAACTCATACAGCATAGATAACTTTCCATTTATAAACACAATAATTAAAGGGATAAACAAAACTAACAAAGGAACAAGTTGAAATAAAAAAATCATTTACTATAAATTAGTTAAAAATCACATCAATTATAAAAACACACTTATCAAAAATAATTATTTTTTATGAGAGAGAAAGATATGAAGAAGGAAAAAATCTGGATGTCCATTGGATCGGTACTATCTTAGATCTATCCACTGGTGGAGTATTAACGATATTGATTCAGGCAGAGTATCCTTAGCTATGATGTTAACAAGTTACCCTCTCAAGGATATTCGGTACTACATGGTGATTATCACTCATAACCCGGTAAACTGAATGCTATACACAATGAATTTCGAGTTGCTTCGCGGCGGCAAGGGAATGACAAATTCGTCGGGAACGAGTTTGCCCAGCCAACAAAGAGGCAGCTTGAAAGACGAAGTGTATATATCGTTCATCATTAACATCAGGCACAATCACCTGATGAGCAAACTATAAAACGAGTTTTTCTGTGTGCGCCACAACCATATGCGCACAAACCTACCTTTACGTTTTATCTCATCGAAAAAGAGGGATGCTATGAAATCACGTGCTGCCGTTGCTTTTGGGCCAAACAGACCACTCGAGATTGTTGAAATTGATGTAGCACCACCGAAAACAGGTGAAGTGCTGATAAAAATCAGCCATACCGGTGTTTGCCATACGGATGCTTTTACGCTTTCAGGTGATGATCCCGAAGGTTTATTCCCCGTTGTGCTCGGACACGAAGGTGCCGGAGTGGTTATTGAAGTTGGTGAAGGTGTTACCAGCGTTAAACCTGGCGACCATGTTATTCCATTGTATACCGCTGAATGTGGTAAATGTGATTTTTGCCAGTCCGGTAAAACTAATCTCTGTATCTCTGTTCGCGATACTCAGGGAAAAGGCGTGATGCCTGATGGTACAACCCGCTTTTCCTACAAGGGCCAACCTGTTTATCACTATATGGGATGTTCCACATTCAGCGAATATACCGTTGTAGCCGAAGTCTCACTGGCAAAAATAAATCCGCAAGCAAATCATGAACATGTTTGCCTGTTGGGCTGCGGAGTGACAACAGGTATCGGTGCTGTACATAATACGGCGAAAGTTCAGTCGGGAGATTCTGTGGCTGTTTTCGGGCTGGGTGGTATCGGTCTTGCCGTCATTCAGGGGGCTCGTCAGGCGAAAGCGGGTCGTATTATTGCTATCGATACAAATCCGGCGAAGTTTGAATTAGCCAGACAATTTGGTGCTACGGATTGCATCAACCCCAACGATCATGAAAAGCCTATTCAGCAGGTTATTCTCGATATGACGAAATGGGGGGTTGACCATACTTTCGAATGTATTGGTAACGTCAACGTCATGCGGGCAGCGCTTGAAAGCGCGCATCGTGGCTGGGGCCAGTCAGTCATTATCGGTGTCGCAGGTGCCGGACAGGAGATTTCCACTCGCCCATTCCAGTTAGTTACGGGACGGACATGGAAAGGGACTGCCTTTGGTGGTGTCAAAGGGCGCAGCCAGCTACCGGGAATGGTTGAAGATGCCATGAAAGGTGAAATTGAGCTGGAGCCTTTTGTAACACATAAAATGCCACTGAAAGATATCAATGAAGCCTTTGAACTGATGCATGAAGGCAAATCTATCCGAACGGTCATTCACTACTAATTGAGTAGCCTCCATATCCTACAGTTTTAGAGAGAAAAATTAATGGAAAGAATTGAACAGCACGCATCCTTTGGCGGATGGCAGGATGTCTACCAACATGAATCCAGCACTCTGAATTGTCAGATGAAGTTTGCTGTTTTTTTGCCGCCTCAGATAAAAGACCAGAAACTACCGGTACTGTATTGGCTCTCTGGATTAACCTGCACTGAGCAGAATTTTATCACCAAAGCCGGTGCTCAGCGTTATGCCTCAGAACATGGCATCGTCATTGTTGTTCCTGATTCCAGCCCGCGAGGAGATGACGTTGCTGACGATCCTTCTTATGATCTTGGGAAAGGAGCCGGATTTTATCTCAATGCACTGAAACAACCTTGGGCAGCGCATTATCAGATGTATGATTATATTGTTTCAGAACTGCCTGATTTGATAGAAAAGCATTTTCATGTCAACAAAATACGGTCAATCAGCGGTCACTCTATGGGTGGACATGGCGCGTTGGTTATTGCCCTGCGAAATCCAGAACGTTATTGCAGTGTATCGGCATTTGCACCAATTGTGGCACCGAGTCAGGTTCCTTGGGGAAAAAAAGCGTTTTCTGCCTATCTGGGAGAAGACAGATCGCTATGGAGCCAGTATGACACGGTAGAATTAATTAGAAATGATAAAGTAAAAGAACAGCTACCACTTTTGATTGAGCAAGGAACTGGTGATGATTATATGGATAGCGAATTACGACCAGACTTATTAGTGAGTGTCTGTAATGAAAAAAACTATCCGATAACAATAAATTTTCGGCAGGGTTATGATCATAACTACTATTTCATTGCCAGCTTTATTGAGGAACATGTCGCCTATCATGCCAAAGAAATGCAAAAGCATGCTGAAAGGCGATAAACCTTAACGTAATATCGTTCTCCTTTCCTGAAAACGGCGAACATCCGCCGTTTTTCTGATATTAAACGAATTTCCCGAGCGCATTTCACTTACCGGAAACCAGCCTGATAAAAACCATCCAGATTATCTTATCGAAGTCACTCGCGTTTAAATCTGATTTGCGATAGCATCTGCGCCCTTTTTACGATTTTTCGACGATTGGAGACGAGGAAACCTATGTTCATCGGTTTTGACTATGGCACATCAAATTGCGCAGTAGCAGAAATGATCGGAAATACGCCAAAATTGATCGCGATTGAAAATGATAATTTCTATATGCCTTCTGCGCTGGCAGCACCGACCCGAGAATCAGTTTCTGAGCACCTGTTTCGCCACAGAAATATCTCTCCGGGTTCTCCCGTCGGGGAACAATTACTCCGTAGCGCAATTACGACAAATCGTGAGGAAGGCGGTAATTGTCAATATAGTTGGCACCATTAATTCATTTAAGCCGCCTGTTGTTCTCGTTCAGGATTCAGCGTCACTGTTTCTACCCATTGCCAGTTTCTGGTGCTGCGTGACCAGCGTTCCGGAGAGGCGAGTTTAGCCTGGCGATAAACGCCATCCCGCTGTGTTAAAATGACTTTGTCTTCGCCTCTGTGCCGTTGGCCCGGTGTCACATAATTTATCCCACTATG
>NZ_NIBU01000045.1 GCF_002632485.1 Xenorhabdus innexi
TGTGTATAGGTCATAGTGCATTTTCCTTTGGCGAGAAAGATGCCTACTATAGCAACTGACCGCCTTTCTTAGAAATTGCACTTATTAGTCGAATCCAAGTAATACATTTAATAAATCCGCATCTTTAGCCAAAATACGATTTGCAAAATGACGAGAAGATGCTGCCCCACGACTAAAACCTATAATATCAAACTGAAGAGATCTGATATTATCTTTTACTTCATCTTGTAATTTCAAAAGTGCAGTTTTGATTTTTTGAATAGCAATATCCGTTTTAGTGATAACCCCCGTATCGCCTCTTCCTGTTCCATATCCAACGACACTGTCAGATTCACCTGCCTTGGTACCAACACCATCTATATACACTTTAATTTGATGATTTCCATCACTAATTTCATCTTCCTTATATATTTTATATAAGAAAACTATATTGGTATAATAGTTGTCGTAACTTAGCCGCCACACATCACCGGGTGCTCCGTATTTGTTGAATGAGCAGTCGGAATTATTAGGCTGTTCTGAAGGAAACCCATCCTCTGTTATGGCACAGAGACGCTCATTGGTATTATCCACATTGTTCCCAGTGCCATCAAAAAAGACGCCAATCGTCAAGTTAATACCACTTTCAATCACCTGCATTTCCAACACATGCCTTCGTTTAAGTTGAGATGTGCTGAAACCTTCTAGTGTCGAATTTTTAAAATGTTCAGATGATTTCAATTCATCTTCCTGCCAGCCTTTAATCTTCGGGTATGCGTCACTGAGCATACCCAACGTAATATATTGGTATTCATGCCCGTCCAATATAGCCGTTGGCTTTACAGAAGAATTGACTTCTCCCGTTTGCTGACGAGGTGTTCGTTTAACTACTTCATCGGCAAGAATTTGCGCTGTAACAGATAGCGTCACTGGCATAGGGGGGAGTTCTTTTTCACGTACTAAGCCATTTCCATCTGTAGTCCCCGTTCGTACAATGCTTTTGTTTCCCCGGCTTTTCAATTTATAAGGCATTCCTGACAAAGGGTTACCCTCTTCATCAACCAATTGAAACTCAATCCAGTTTTTCAATATATCTGGGCAGTTAATGCAATCCTGCTGTTCTAACCGGCTCATTTTTTCTTCCTTAATTGATTTCGGTAATAAATTGTTCAACAGTGAGCTTATTCAGGTTTTGTTTTTCATCTCTCGCCTGCTTAAGCCACGCCACAAGACTGTTTTGCAATTGCCCTTCCGGTTCATCCAGTTTCAGCGCCAATTCGGAGTTTTCCTCCCAAAGCTGACAACTTAAGGAGTAGGCTAAATTCTTGAGGGCAGTATCGGTTGAGTAACGGGCTTCAATCAGGTGATCGCCCAGCACAAATAAATTCTTTGTTAATACCTGAGGGCAGTTTTCCGGCCGGTAATAGCAATACGGTTCGGGCGTATCGATCATCAGCTCATTAACAGGAGTTAAGAGTTCACGCCAATCGCCGGGCTGTAGGGCGGGCAGCAAGGGGGTGAAAATGCGGTTATCCATCAGACGCAAAACCACCACTTGCCCACGGAGCAAAACCTGCTGATGCAATCGCCAGTGCTCTAACTGAAATGACCACGGTAACGTACTGCGATAGCCCCAACCCCAACTGGCATCGCTGAATTCGTGTTTATCCAGCAGTAAAGCCAGTTCCGGCAGGCATTTGGTTTTGGGTTGAATCAGCCACGGACTTTGTTCCAGCATGGCATTCATCGACGTACCGCTGTAGAGTGGAAACGCCTGCTCTGTCCAGCCATTAAGGTAAAAGGTCTGAACCGGATTCGGTTCCGCCAGACTATTGACCAGAAAATAACACTCCCCTTTGTCCTGATGTGACAGCCAGCTTTTCCAATTAGTCGATTCCATTATGCTTCCTCTGCTCCGGTGATAACCCAGTTTTCCTCTTGCTGTGCGAGGATGGCACAAGGTGGTTTAGCCGGAAATTCGGTTACAGGAAGTGCTTCAGCCATCGGAAGTTGCCCTACTTGTGCGAGCGGTTCTACCCCCTCCGGCAGTTGCAATGAAACGCCACGCCCGCTGCCTGCGGAACCCTGCCCGACATTAATCATGGAAGATAAAATGCCCGCTGGTGTGACTTTCAGAAAACTGCCGCCCACTTTCAGGGTGATTTCTGCCGCCGCTTCCAGCACCACTTTGCCGCCACTTTTCAGGTGGATTTCCTGCCCGCTGTCAATCACGGTCGCATCACCGGTCTGGGTATGCTGGCTACCTGCAATCCGGTGGGAAACATCGCCTTCGGTGGTGATTTTGCGCGAACCGGCTACCTGATGATGATCATCAGCAAGGATCTCGTGATAACGGTTATTATCGATACGTTGTTTCTGGTCATGTTTGATATGCCAGAGGGCATCGTTTTCGATATGGGCGGTAAAATCTTTCTGCCCATGGAAATAAATTTCCTCACTGTCCTTGGCATCCTCAAAACGCAGTTCGTTAAAACCCTTACCCTTATGGGTTTTAGTCTTAAAGGTCGTGCGGGTTTTCTGCGCCGGTAAATCCAGCGGCGGACGGTTCAGGCCGTTGTAAACACAGCCGGTGACGATGGGCCGGTCAATATCACCATTGAGATAGGAAATAATCACTTCCTGACCGATACGCGGGATCGCCATAAAACCAAAGCCGTTACCGTTCCAGCCCTGTGCGACGCGAACCCAGCAGGACGCGCTATCATCGGGCTGATCGTAGCGGTTCCAGTGAAAATGGACTTTAATCGCGCCCTCTTTATTAACGAAAATCTCTTCCCCTTCCGGCCCGACCACTATCGCGGTTTCATCGCCATCGGCCAGCGGTTTGTAGTGGAATGGCGGACGCCAGTCGGCAAGGCCATCAATAAAACTGAAATGATTGCTGAGCGTGGTGCCTTCTCCGCTGCTATCGCCCAGAGCCTGCGGGCAGCGCCCGTGATGGCTGATGCCGACTACCTGCCAGCGGGCATTCAGCGGCTTATGTGGATGGCTTTTTATCTCAAAAATCTTACCCGGCATCAGTTTGATGCAGTTACTGTTGCCGCTGCCGGTTTTTTTCTGGTTATCCAGTGCTTCATGGCGGTATTTGAGAAACGGTTTGGCGGCGGCATCTTTCTGAAAACGCCCGTAACTTTCAAACACGGTGTAGGGGGTTTTGCTGCCGAAGTCGCGGAAACCTTCGCTGCTTTCCATATGGGAGAGGTGATAGCGTGGGTTCTCCGGGTTGAAGTCTTTATAAAAACTGCGCTGCGGACTCATTCCGACGCCCAGCCGCACCTGATAAATGGTATCTGTCCCGTGCGCGGTTTCCGGCTGGGGCTGGTAAAGCAGCGGAAGCCCCGCAGTCATCCCCAGATGGCTGTCACTGAAAAACAGGGTTTCATCTTCAAACCAGAAACTGATCCCCTCTTCCGCAGCCAGACGGCTGAAAAACCCATAGTCAGATTCCCGTTTCTGGGTCACATATTCCCTGTCCTGATGCGGATCGTAGAGCTTCGAATCGGCACGGACTTTATGCTTTTTCAACAGACTATTCAGGATGGCAGGTACATTCTGCTGATGGAAAATCCGGCTGTCCTGATTGAGCGTCAGACGCCAGAGGGCAGGTCGCACCGTCACGGTATACAGGGTTTTATTGCCATCAGTGCCTGCCCAATCAGCATGGGAAACGATGCCGGTAATTTTGCGTTGCAATGTTGCACCGTTAAACACCTGCAACACTGCTTCCTGCATCAATAGTGTGGTTAAATCGATTTCCGGCTTCGGCCGAAAGGGGTTATCAGGCAGGGACTGAACCAGTGTCAGATTGAGGGTAAACAGTTCAGATAACCCTTCCTGAAGGGAAAATTCACCCACGGCAAAGGTGGATTCAGGCAGCCCCGCTATCTGAAATGTGAAGCGTAATCCGCTTTTTGAAGTTTGCAGTAAATTCATGTTTTTTCGCTCCTTATTTATTCTTTATTCCTTAGAATTACATCTCCATGCGTGCCCCATAGACTTCTTTGAATTCCCACAGATTTTTTTGGTGCGAGGTAGATACATCCAGCTTGACGAAGGTGGACTGACTGACAAAGCAGGCCATCGCCTCATGGATTAACCGACAGAAGCGGTACATCTCCCCCGGATTAGCGTAACAATCAGGGTTCAGGGTCAGTGACAGCAGACGCCCACGGACAGGGCAGCCCAGCTTCATCCGGTCAATCAGGCTCTCTTCCACCTGCATAATGCCGTCGATATGCCGCTGGATATGGCGGCTGAGGGGGCGGTTAAATTCGGCATAATGGTTAAACAGACGAAGAAAATGCTGCATCCCTTCTGTGGTAAACAACAAAATGGGTGGGCTGGAGAGGCAGGAAAGTAGCGGCCAACCGGAGTTATCCTGCAACATCGGCGGAGAATCGGGGGTCACTGGCATAATATTGTGCACGCTGAGATGCGAAGGTGAACCCTCCTGCATCACATTGATGCTGCCTTGCTCCAGTATCATGGCGGGTTCATGATAGCCGGTGAAATCGCAGGCGACCGTGAGTTCAGGCAGGTTGCGAGCCGGTTTACCTGTCAGGTCAAAAAAATGCAACCGGTGTTGAATGCGATCCAGCAAATCACGTTCGGTGCGGAGCTGGTAGTAGAAATAATCCGGCTCTTCCCCGGCCAGCAGTTCCGCTGCGGGCGTAAACTGCGCTATTGGAAGATAGCGGTAAGGCGTGCCCCGTTGGGCGTCATCATCGGGTTGTTGAACCACCTGAACGTCATGCAACCGGAACAATTTCACCGAATCCCCCAGCGGCAAGGGATAACAGTGATTTTCGGCACTCAGCAGAATAGGCGGGCTGAACCGTTTTTCCAGATGAATAGCCGGCACACAGCCCAGCATAAAAGCATCACTGACATCATCCAGCGGCAGTTCGCCTTCAAAACGAAAAATCAGTTCAAACGTGCCGTCCGCATTGAGCGGAATTTCCTTGCGATCACGGCTGATATCCAGCGTGACAAAATTATACAGATGCGGCAGGGCATAATATTCAACCAGTGCTTGCAGGCCGGTATAGGTGTTCTTTTTCATCGGCAGGATGGGCTTATCCAGCAGGTCATGCCAGCCATAAGGAAAACAGTTCAGTTTACGTTGCTCGCCCTGTGCGCTGACGCTCATCTCACAGATATGCTGGTCAAGCCACAGGCTGAGCTGTGCTGCCTGCTCAGTATCCGTGCCCAGGAAGAAAGAGAGCGCGCCGCATTTCCAGACCGAAGAAGTACTTCCCGTCTGACACAAGGTCAGAATAATTTCACTATGCGTGCCGGTTTTTTTCACCCTGCGATCCCGCACCACTAAAGGCTCAATATGCAATGGGCGGCAGGTTTTGAACGTGAGTAATTGCTCCTCCGCCTGTGCAGAAACAGCCGTGTTTCCGGGAATATCCGCAGCGCCCTGATGTTCACCATCGGTGGGAAAAAATTGCATGATTGTCGTGGGTGGGATAGGGCACAGTACTAACGGCCAGATACGGGACAGAATACCGTGAGTAATTTCGGGGAAATCATCCTCCAGCTTATCCCGTAAGCGGGCAATCAGCAGAGAAAACGCTTCGAAAAGGCGTTGAATATCGGGATCATGGGCCGTTGCCAAAAAATCTGTTAAATGGGGGGATTCTTTTGCCACGCGCTGAGCCAGCTCCCGCAGGTAGGCGCGTTCTTGCAGGTACAGTGATTCCTTGTTGTTTATCATTGAATTTCACTTACATTTTTACCCGTCAGGGATCGGAATAGTGCTGAATGAATAGAAGATATTAGGTCTATAATTGTACACATTCATCAGTGAAATTAATCAAACAATTAAATCCAATTTTCATATAGTTTTGGTGAAATATCGTCCTGTCGGCGGAATTTGCACGGGAATTCAGTAAAAAAGAGAAATGACACCACGTCACGATTAATGAGATGTTCATCGCCGGGCTGAGCACGTAGAGGACGCCTGTAAAAACTCAAAATAACCGCTTGTAGGAATTTGTATTTGTTCGTTAACAGTCTCATGCCAGAGGATAAGGGAGCTTCACAAATACTCAGACCCGGAACAAAAACGCAAATTCCATTCATAATTTATAGTTAATCTTTCAGGAATCAATTCAGAGTAGAATGCTGCCGAAATTGTTTGCGTCTAATTTATGGATAGACTAATCTATCTAAAAAATAGGCACTAATTTAAGCATTCATGCAGATTAGTAAGGACGATAAATGGCAAGAAATTTGTTATCCCTTCTTAGCTTTTGTTTTTCTATTCTTATTTTCAACACAAACGCTCAGACACCCACGGAACAGATGTATGTTTCAACCACGACAATGCAATCTGTTTCCTTTGTTCCTACCGTCAATATATTAGGCTCTGTTGTCGCCAGAAATGAAGTTGTCATCAGCCCTACACTGACTCAACTTATCATTACCCATGTTTTGGTCGAAGAAGGTGATCATGTCAAACAGGGGGATATTCTGGCTATGCTGGAAACGCCCATTCAGGATGACAAAGTCAGACAGGCCAGCGCAAGACTCGAACAAGCGCAGTCTATGGTAAAACAGAATGAGGCTGTAAACAGTCAGGCACAGTCTGAGCTGAAGCGGGTAAAACCTCTGATCAATACAGGTGTAATTTCAGCCAGCGAATTTGAAAAATATAAAATGGAGGCAAACTCCGCACTGGCCGCTCTGAATGCAGCAAAAGCTGAATACCGACAATTACAGGCTCTATTGCAGGAAGAGAAAAATCAACGAGCCAAAACAACGATCCTTGCTCCTAAAGATGGTGTGATCAGTGAACGTGCCGCCACAGTGGGTATGACCACTGATAATAATTATCTATTTAAACTTATTGCTGATAATCAATACGAATTTTCTGCTGAAGCTTATATTACTGACTTAAAACAGATACAGGTGGGTTTCTCTGCAACAATAACCCTGACCGGAGGAGAGAAAATAACCGGTAAAGTAAGGTATATTTCGCCAAAAATTAACCCTGTCACGCAGATAGGAAATATCAGAATTGCACTTGAAAATGTTCCCGCAAATATCAGATTAGGTGATTTCGGTTATGCTTTCTTTCAATTTAAGCCCGAAAAGATTAATGCTGTTCCTTATAGTTCAGTCAATATAACCCATGGAAATAAGGCCAGTGTTTTTGTTGTTGGTGAAAAAAATTTGGTAAAAAAGAAACAGCTTAATATAGGGCGTATTTTTGATAATTGGGTTGAAATAAAATCAGGGTTATCAGTAAACGATAAAGTTGTTGTTTCTGCATCTCCATTCTTACAGGAGATGGATACTGTTTCTATTACGCCACAGGGAAAATAAGATGAAGTTTCAATTATCAGAATGGGCTATCAGAAAGCCAATTCCCACAATTGTTATTTTTCTGGCTTTGACTATTGCTGGGTTATTCTCTTTTTCTGAATTACCGATTAATGCCAACCCAGTGATTAATTTTCCTATAGTGACAGTCACTGCTACACAAAGTGGTGCTTCTCCTTCCGAAATGGAAAATGCCGTTACACAACCTATCGAACGGGCAGTTTCTGGTTTGCCCGGCATCCGACATATTAATTCAACCATTACTGATGGTGTCTCAATTACTGTTGTCGAATTCAATTTGAATGTTGATCCCAATGTTGCCGTGAATGATATTCGGGAGCAAATCACCCAGATCCGGGCAGAATTACCACAGACTATAGATGAACCTCTGATAAACCGCATTGATGTTGAGGGGGGATCTATTCTGAATTATGCGGTTCAATCTAAGGATAAAAGCCTGACTGAATTATCATGGTTTGTTGATGATAAATTAAGTAAGTATTTATTAACCGTTCCCGGCGTACAAAAGATCAGCCGCTCTGGAGGCACAAACAGAGAGATATTAGTTGAACCCGATCCGGTAAAACTCGCGGCATTAAAAATCAGTGTTGCAGATATTAACCGGCTGTTACTCCAGAGTAATACCAATATTCCCGGCGGAAAAATGGTTATCGCAGGGCAGGATCATGCTATCCGTATTTTAGGTGCTAAGAATCAAATTGATTATTTACGTAAATTAAAACTTCCGTTAGAAAATAATAATTGGGTATCACTGGGTGATATTGCCTTAATTAAAGACTCTCATTCAGAAACAAATACCATCGCCCGCCTGAATGGTAAGCCTGTTATTGGTTTTTCTATCTTCCGTGTCAAAGGTTCAAGTGATACCGTCGTCGAAAAAGGGGTAACACAGGCATTAAAAGTCATTGAAAAAGAGTACCCTGATATTGATATAAAGCTGGTTTCATCAAATGTGAAATACACTGTAGCCAGCTATAACGCCACGATGAAAACCCTGATTGAGGGGGCGGTATTAACGGTCATTGTTGTATTTTTCTTTTTGAAAAGCTGGCGGGCAACATTAATTGCTGCCGTTGCTCTGCCGTTATCTATTCTGCCTACATTTATTATTCTGCATTTATTCGGCTACACATTAAACAGCATCACATTATTGGCAATAACGCTGGTGATTGGTATTTTAGTTGATGATGCGATAGTCGAAATAGAGAATATAGAAAAACATATTGAAAGAGGTGAAAGGCCTTATATTGCTGCGATAAAAGCATCCAATGCCATTGGTTTTGCTATCATCGCGATCACTATTACGATTGTTGCTGTTTTTCTGCCGGTCAGTTTTGTCGGTGGTTTTGTCGGCCAGTATTTTGTTCCTTTCGGGATTACTGTATCCGCCGCTGTTTTATCATCCCTGTTAGTCGCCAGACTGGTTACTCCCCTGATGTCTGCTTACTTGTTATTACCGAAAAAAGCATCAGCTAAAAAAGCATTAACTGGAGAAAACAGTGAAGCAGATAAATTCAGAACACCAAAATGGATCAATAAATATGTAGCCATTCTCGATAAAACACTCAAATTTCGCAAAACAGCGTTAGCCTTAGCCATTGTTTTCCTTTTTGGTTCACTCAGCCTGCTTGAACTGCTACCTTCCGGTTTTTTACCCAAATCAGATATCAGTATCGCCAAAATAGATATTGAAGCACCTCCCGGAACACAGGTAGCCAAAAGCGATGAAATTTTACAGAAGGTGATTAGGCAGTTTAAAGACCGCCCAGAAATTATAGATATTTTTTCTATTGCAGGCGTTGAAGGAACAGCCGGGGATATCAGTCAGAGTAAGAGCACGATTATTGTTAATTTAGTGCCCATTAATGATCGTAAATTGTCACAAAAAGAGTTTGAAGAATCATTGGCACCTATTTTAGATTCAACGCCAGATATTCGATATAGTTTTGGCAGCGGTAGCGGGAACCGGGATGTTTCAATCGTGTTAGCCAGCGACTATCCAGAGATTTTGTCTCAGACAACACAGCAGCTACGTCAGGAGATGATGGAATTAAACGGATTGAAAAATATTCAGATCCTGCAACCGTTACCCAGACGGGAAATTATTATCACTCCCAATATTGCGGAAGCGGCCAGAGCGGGGGTAACAACGGATGCGATCGGTGCAGCCATTAAAACCGCCACTATCGGTGAAATCAGTGCCAATACCTCTAAATTCAATTTACCTGACAGACAGGTGCCAATCCGCGTTTTATTGTCAAAAGAGAACAGAGATAATCTTGCTGTGCTGAGTGATATGTATGTCAACAGTACCTCAGGGGTGAATGTCCCTATCAAATCGGTAGCAGATATCTCTTTCAGCTCAGGGCCTGATGCCATAGAACGTATCTCCAGACAACGTAAGATTGTGGTTGAAGCAGATCTTGATGGTATAGCTATCGGAACCGCACTGGAACAAATTGAACAGTTATCCACACTGGAAAACTTACCGCCGGAAGTTAAAAGAATTGAGTATGGTGATATTGAATACATGAATGAGATGTTCGAACGCTTCTTCACCACTATGATGCTCAGTATCCTGATGGTCTTGGCTATTCTGATTATTCTGTTTAAGGATTTCTTACAGCCGATGACTATCCTGATTGCCCTGCCATTTGCTATCGGTGGTGCCATTGTCGCTTTGCTTCTTTATAATGCCACGATTGATATGCCCGTTATCATCGGGATTTTAATGCTGATGGGTATTGTCACCAAAAACTCAATCTTGTTGGTTGAGTTTATTCTCGAAAAATCCCGTTCTGGTATGTCACGCAATGATGCCATTATTCAGGCAGGGAGAGAGCGCGTCAGGCCAATCATCATGACAACAATTGCTATGATTGCCGGGATGATCCCGCTGGTTCTGACCAGTGGTGCGGATACCAGTTTCCGTGCCCCTATGGCTATCGCCGTCATTGGCGGGTTACTCAGCTCAACTTTACTCAGTTTGCTGTTTGTGCCTGTTATTTATAGTTATATGGATGATTTTAAAAATTATATCATTCCACATCTCAGGAAATTGTCATCGGTAACAAAAGACGATCTCAATTATCATTGATATGAATCGAGTTGATTCTGCCCCCACTCTTTGGAGGAGTACAAGGTGAAAAAACAGACGGAAAAACAGCGGGCTAAACGTAAGCATATTATTGATGCGGCCATCTCCTGTTTTATCGAAAAAGGATTTCATGCAACATCAACCGCAGAAATTTGCAAAGCGGCTGGCATGAGTCCCGGAAATCTGTTTCATTATTATCCAACCAAAAATGCCATTATTGAAGCCATTGCGGAAGAAGATAGCCATGATTATGATGAAATTCTGGCTGCCTGCCATAATGAAAACTCTGTGATTGCGACAATCGAAAAGCTGTTAGCAAAGCTGATACAGCTTTATAACGAACCCGGTTATGCCCGCCTCAGTATTGAAATTATTGCTGAGGCCAGCCGGAATCCGGTCATTAATAAGATATTTATCGAAAATGAGAAGAAAGTCCGGGAGCATTTAACCCAGTTAATCAGCAAAGGTATTGAGAATGGCGAAATTGATAAGCAGATCAATGCAGAACAGGCCAGCTCCTGGTTGATGATTACTGTTGATGGAGCCATCGGCAGACAAATTCTGGAATCAGATTTTGCATGGCAACAAAGCCTTGATTCTCTTACCTATATGATAAGAAAAGTTTTTATGCCATAACGACCGGAATCGTGCTCTGGTTAAGGTCATTGTCTTAATCAGAGCGCGCTACTTTATTTGTTTCACAACACGTTACTTAGCCACTATCGTTATACTCAATATTGTTATACCCAATCCTGATAATCTCTCCTATCAACCAGTAGCGACACGCGCTCAGCTAAGGTATCATTGCCCGCTATATTATTGGTACACGCCCTTTATCAATTAAATTTATGGCAAAAGAACAAACTGATCGCACCACACTGGATTTGTTCGCAGATGAACGCAGGCCTGGGCGACCTAAAACAAGTCCGCTGTCCAGAGATGAACAGCTTAGGATCAATAAACGTAATCAGCTACGCCGGGATAAAGTCAAAGGGCTTCGTCGCGTGGAGCTAAAACTTAATGAAGATGCTGTGGATGCCCTGAATCATCTGGCAAAACAGCGCAATATCAGCCGCAGTGAATTGATTGAACAGATGTTGCTTGCTCAGTTGGCAGCAGAAAATAACCTTACCAATTAACGGCTTTAATTCAACAGCGTGATACGGCGCTACCACACAAATCTGACAGACTTGTCATAGATGTTTGGTCAAAATGAAGTTTTTTCGTTTATTAAAACTAATATTTTTTCCTGCTGATTTCAGCGTGACATGTATATCTTAAATACATATTAAACAAGAGGTTAATCTACTTTATGGCAATAATAGGTATATTCTTCGGCAGCGACACTGGCAACACAGAGAACATTGCCAAAATGATCCAAGAAAAACTGGGCGGTGCTGATGTTGCAGAAGTCCACGATATTGCCAAAAGCAGCAAAGAAGATCTTGAAGCTTTCGATATCCTGCTGCTGGGCATTCCAACCTGGTATTATGGCGAAACTCAGTGTGACTGGGATGACTTTCTCCCGACACTGGAAGAAATCAATTTTGAAGGAAAATTGGTTGCCTTGTTCGGCTGCGGTGATCAGGAAGATTATGCAGAGTATTTCTGTGATGCTATGGGCACTATTCGTGATGTTATTGAACCTCGCGGTGCTATTATCGTTGGTCACTGGCCAATTGAAGGCTATCACCATGAAGAATCAAAAGGAATGGCGGACGATAAACACTTTATTGGCCTCACCATTGATGAAGATCGCCAGCCGGAACTGACGGATGAACGTGTTGAAACTTGGGTAAAACAGATCACGGCTGAGATGAGCCTGTCAGAAATTCTTGGCGCATAAAATTGTTCTGGCGTTTTATCGATGTCTTCTGGCGTCTTATCGAAATAAGAAACGTCTTTTGCACAGGATAATTCCTGAATAATGTGTCATGATAGCGCAATATACCCAATGGATTTCAAGTTGCGTCGCGGCAGCAAAGGAATGACTCCCGGGAGCATAGATAACTATGTGACTGGGATGAATGAGCGCAGCTAACAAAGAGGCAGCTTGAAAGACGAAGGGTATAGGTATGGTTTTCATTTTCAACATCCATGCCTATAATCTACAACGTGAAACTAAATCATGATTCTCTCACGATACACTCATACCCAATGAGTTTCGAATTGCATCGCTGCGGCAAGGGAGCGACAAATTCGTCAGAAATGAATTTGTTCAGCCAAAAGCAATTTGCAAAAGTAATTTGAAAGACAATGGGTATGTATCGTTAAAGTTCACTAAACTCAAGTTACAGGACTGAATCCGCATGACCGACAACAATAAAGCATTGAAAAATGCTGGACTTAAAGTAACACTTCCTCGCCTGAAAATTCTGGAAGTGCTACAGGACCCAGAATGCCATCATGTCAGTGCGGAGGATCTCTACAAAAAACTGATTGATATCGGTGAAGAGATTGGCCTCGCCACTGTCTATCGCGTGTTGAACCAGTTCGATGATGCAGGCATTGTTACACGCCATAATTTTGAAGGCGGTAAATCGGTTTTTGAACTCACTCAACAACATCACCATGACCATCTGATTTGTCTTGACTGCGGTAAAGTAATTGAATTCAGCGATGAATCCATTGAAGAACGTCAGAAAGATATCGCAACACGTTATGGAATCAAGCTGTCAAATCATAGTCTATACCTGTATGGTCACTGCACTATCGGCGATTGTCGCAAAGACGGTTCGTTACATGATGAGAAAGCACGATAAGAAGTAAGTAATTATTGCCATTTTGGTGTCTGACTCTGTCAGAAGAAGCTGCTGCCGATTAGCTGACGCTAATCGGCAGGTTGCTTTTTGATGTTCTATTCAGAACGCACGTTTTCGACCCGGCTGAAACGCCTGCCATCAGTGCTGACAGAACGAATTTGCACATCACCATTTACATGCGGGCGTTGCCTGTCATCGTAAGTTTCCCATGTCTTACCATCATCCAGTGAATACTGAATTTTCAGACCCGGCAAAGCGATATTAGCTTCCAGTGTCCCGGATACAATTCTTGCACCGGGTATCGGCAGACGGTACGCAATATGCGCTTTATCCAGTTTTGCCATTTCACGCTGCCCTATCAGATTAGCAAAATGAAGCCAGTCATCATTAAGCTTATCCGTCTCTACATACCGTGTTACACCACCTTTGTATTTCCTGCCCTGCTGGTAATTCTGCTCCCATCCGGCCTGATGCCATGCCCGTTCCGCCAACGGCAATAAACGCGGATAAATCATATATTCCATCTGTTCATCAGTGCGCACAGTTTCACTCCATGCCTGCCCTGACAGCCCATATGCCCCAGGCCAACGCTTACTACTGTCTGTATTAAAATAGTCTCCGTTGATATCCACCGAAGTTTCCGCATTTTGTGGCATATTATTTGGTGCAAAACTGAAGATTTTCGCTTCATCATTGAAACGGGAAGCCCAGTAATAACCCCGTTCTTTCGGGTTAACCTCATATGGCATATCCAGATAAACATAATCAGGATTAGAAATAATGACCCGATAACCTTTATTGGCCCAGTCATTAACAGAATCATAGCCACCCCAATAGAGCGTATCCCAGAAGTTCACCGCAACATGCCGTGTAGCAAAGTCTTTAACTGATTTTGCATGTTTCAGACCATCCTGCCATGACTGCATGGTATCAATACCCTGTTTATTAACGATTTTGCTGACTTCAATCGCAAAATAACTGGCCAGCTCATCAACATCTTTGATAATGCCGTTAGCAATCATTTTTTGGCACACCTGAGATTTTGCCCACGGTTTATCTTCAATTTTTTTATTGATGATCCCTTTACCCGGCTCAATCGGGCCATCTTTATCCTGATATCCCGCTCCCAGACGAATATTTTTCGCCTCATCACCACCAAAATGCCATGTTGTCAGTGGTGATCCGGCTTCTTTATGCATGGCGGCAATTTCATTGATGACTTTGTCAACAAAACGTTTGGAGGACTCCATACAGGGGTTCAGGTAGCTGTGGCGATCATAAAACTGTACAGATGTTGTATTTGATGTGTCTGTCGGGTCGAGCAAACGATACTCATTAGCTACCTGCTCTTTTCCCTCTGCCATTAGTTTTCTGTAGCGTGCTTCCATTGAGATTACTGCTGCACGGGCATGAGCCGGGATATCAATTTCCGGGATCACCTCTATCTGGCGGGCTTTGGCATATTGCAGAATATCGATGTAGTCCTGACGGCTGAAATAGCCGCTTCCCATATTATTGCTGTCCGGCCCTGAGCCTAATTGTGGCAGCAGGCATTTTGTCTCACTGAGATCATGGCAGCGTTTACTGCCGATTTCTGTTAGCTCCGGTAAACCGGGAATTTCCAGCCGCCAGCCTTCATCATCACTTAAATGGAAATGGAATTTATTCAGCTTATAAACAGCCATTTGGTCAAGCAGACGCAATATTGCTGCTTTACTGTGAAAATTACGCCCGACATCGAGGAACATGCCACGATACTCAAATCTGGGCGCATCTTTTGCCGTTAGTGTGGCAATTTTAGGTTCTCCATCAGCCGGGAGCAGAGAAAACAGCGATTGCAGGCCGTAAAATACGCCGGACTGATCAAAAGCAACAATTTGCGCTCCCTTAGTGGTGATATCCAGTGAGTAAGCCCCCTTTACCCGCCAGTTACCCGCAAATTTGTCGGCATTAATCTGAGTTGTAATGAGATAACCATTATCAGTTAACTTGATTTTATGAGCAGCAAAGCGATCCCGAACCACTTTGATTGACTGACTACTCAACCCACCCAGCTCCAGCTTTACTCCCCGGGACAAATTGACATCCTGTGAGTGAACAATCACCTTTTTAGGTGTCGGAATAATTTTCCCCCGCAGCTTATCCTCACTAATTAGCACCATCTGCCGATTTTTCTCAAAACGGTTTTCCGGGGTCATTAGGATATTATGGTCGGTTGTGGTTCGTTTCCATTGCTCTCCTGTAAAGTCAGATAAAAATGCACTCAGATCTTCAGTATCAGTATTTGCCAAAACTTTAGGTATGGCATCACCGGATGTGGCATACCAGCGCGGCATAAAATCGGTACTGTAAATCTGCCAGTATTCTCCGATAATCGGCAGTACGATTTTTTCATTCGCTCTGATACCCCTGAACTTTTCTGTCGGTTCCAGTTTATGCAGATCACCTGTGATATGAGTTATTTTATATTGCTCATTATCACTTTTGAGGATTGGGCGAATACTGTGGAAATAGAGTGACCAATCCGCAGAATCAATATTCTGATTACCATTGGTCAATGTGATATTAACCCGATTACAGGCTGCCCAGTCTGCGCCTAAAATGGCACAGTCAGTTCCATGTGCTCCGGCCTGATTGTCTACCATACTGAAATTCACGTTTAATTTGCTGAGTGAATCCACTATCTGCTGTGATGTCATTTCCATACGAATGTTTTCTGCACAAGTGCCTGCAGTAAACCCTGCCGCGATGATAAATGCTGCCAAAGTATGCAATTTAATACTTTTCATTAATAATGACCTCGTCCGAGTTTATTATTTTCGCCCAGAACAGAAGGCTGTTTCTGGCATATTAAAACGCGTTTAAACAACATGTTATAAACAACATCATTTAAGCAATACGGCTTCAACAACACGGTTTAAATTACACGATTTAAATGACATGGCATCAACACAAAATAACCCTACACAACATGTGACTATAAGGCAATTTTTAATCTTGGAAGGAGGGATTAATTTTCATTACGATTCTTTTACACATAAAAAAAGCGCGACAATAATCGCGCTTTTCCATTGGGTATATGCCTGATTTTAGCTGGCGTTACTCTTTGGAGATTTTCGCCCAAGTATCACGTAAACCCACAGTGCGGTTAAACACTAAATGTTCAGAAGTTGAACGTTTGCTGTCAGCACAGAAGTACCCTTCGCGTTCGAATTGGTAGGTTTTTTCTGCCTGCGCATTCACCAGACCCGGTTCAACAAAACCTTTACGTATCACTAATGACTCAGTGTTAATCGTGGACAGGAAATCATCTTCCGCTCCCGGGTTTGCCACACTGAACAGCCGATCATACAGGTAGAATTCAGCGGGTGCGGCATGTGCTGCACTGACCCAGTGAATAACGCCTTTCACTTTACGGCCATCAGCCGGATCTTTATTCAGCGTCTGCTCGTCATAATGACAGTAAATCGTGGTGATGTTGCCTTCTGCATCTTTCTCAACACGTTCCGCTTTAATTACATAAGCGTTACGCAGGCGTACTTCTTTACCCATGACCAGACGCTTATACTGACGGTTGGCTTCTTCACGGAAATCAGCCCGATCAATATAAAGTTCACGGCTGAAAGGCACTTCACGGCTGCCCATTTCCGGCTTATTCGGATGGTTAGGCATGGTCAGGATAACTTCACCTTCCGGCATATTCTCAATAACCAGTTTCACCGGATCAAGAACGGCCATAGCACGTGGCGCGTGTTCATTCAGATCGTCACGAATACAGGACTCCAGCGCAGCCATTTCTACATTGTTATCCTGCTTAGTGACGCCAATACGACGACAGAATTCACGGATTGATGCAGCGGAATAACCACGACGGCGCAAGCCGGAAATGGTTGGCATACGCGGGTCATCCCAGCCATCAACAATATTTTCAGTCACCAGCAGATTAAGTTTACGCTTGGACATTATTGCGTATTCCAGATTCAGGCGGGAAAACTCATACTGACGTGGATGGCAGTCAATAGTGATGTTATCCAGTACCCAGTCATACAGACGGCGGTTATCCTGAAACTCTAATGTACAGATAGAGTGTGTAATACCTTCCAACGCATCGGAAATACAGTGGGTAAAATCGTACATCGGATAGATGCACCATTTATTGCCAGACTGATGGTGTTCTGCAAATTTGATGCGATAAATAACCGGATCGCGCATGACGATAAAAGGAGAAGCCATATCAATTTTGGCACGCAGGCACGCTTTACCTTCTGCAAACTCTCCGGCCCGCATTTTTTCGAACAGGGCAAGGTTTTCTTCCACACTGCGATCGCGGTACGGGCTGTTTTTACCCGGTTCTTTCAACGTACCACGATATTCACGGATCTCTTCAGGACTTAGTTCATCGACATACGCCAGACCTTTATTGATTAACTCAATAGCGTATTGATGCAGCTGGTCGAAATAATCAGAAGAGTAACGGATATCACCACTCCACTGGAAACCCAGCCATTGAACGTCTTGTTTGATTGACTCAACGTATTCAATATCTTCCTTAACCGGGTTCGTATCGTCAAAACGCAGGTTGCATTGCCCCTGATAGTCTTGTGCAATGCCGAAATTCAGGCAGATCGACTTTGCATGACCAATATGCAGATAACCGTTAGGTTCAGGCGGGAAACGGGTATGCACGGATGTGTGTTTACCAGTTGCCAAATCTTCGTCAATAATCTGACGAATAAAGTTTGTCGGGCGAGTATCTGCCTCACTCATCGTTTTATTCCTCAATGCAAAAAGCGCTTCAATATAACGCTCTATAATCTATTAAGCTGAACCGAGAAACAACACTTAGTTAGTGGGAAATAGAGGAAAAAAGAGAGTCTTGGTGAAAAAAAGGATACAGACAGGCCATTCCGGGTAAAGGCCTGTCGTTTTCTATAATGGAAGTCAGCCGGATCAGCGGATACGATGATTTTCCAGCACTGCGATTAACTGATCAGCACAATAAACGATATGCTCTTCATTCCAGCTGGGATGCAAATACAAGCTGATTGTCCGGGGTAATAAAGAACGGGCAGTCTCACACACAATATCACAGTAATTGACCGATTCAGGCGATGTATACTCACTGGAGCGGAAAGGGAAATTGGCAGAGCCAAAACCGCGTAATTCTCTGAAAACCCTTTCGCCATAAGCTTCTGGCCACTGGATTTTAAACGCAGGCACACCAATTTCTTTCAAATCACGCAAAATGATTTCAGCAGTACAATCCAGTTTGTCAAGATCAAACACAATAGGATATAACCAATATCCGTTCTGTCTGTCTTCACTATTCAATGGCAGGCTGTGGATTAAATCGATTTCTGAAAATTTTGCGTCATAGATTTTTGCATATTGTTTACGGTTATGCATATTCCAGTCATCAAACCGTTCCAGCTCATTAATCCCGATAATCGACTGGATTTCAGTCATACGGTAGTTATAACCAATGCGATTATGTACATGCCATGACACTTCTTCTAAAGCCAGTAAATCAAATTTTCTTTTCACATCAAACCCGTGATCACGATAAGCGCGGCATTCCCAACCAATGTCAGGATTATTGGTCACAACCATGCCACCTTCACCACCCGTGGTAAAATGCTTTGACTGACAGAAGCTGAATGTGCCGACATCCCCAATCGTTCCGACAAGTTTACCTTTATATTTCCCTCCCAGACATTGAGCGCTGTCTTCTATCACTTTGAGGTTATGCCTGCGGGCAATAGCAATGATTGCATCCATATCACAGACAACACCATAAAGATGCACAACAATGATGGCTTTTGTGCGCTTGGTGATCAGGGCTTCTATTTTCGCCGGATCAATCGTATGTTCTTCCGTCGTATCGCAAAATACAGGGATGGCTCCACACTGTAAAACAGCAAAAGACGTAGCAATAAAGGTGTATGAGGGAACAATAACTTCATCACCGGGACCGATATTTAATGCCCCCACAGCAATATTCACAGCAGAGGTGCCTGAATTACAGGAAATTGCCATTTCTGCACCAATCCAATGGGCAAATTTATTTTCAAATTCCATGCCTTTTTCTCCAGTCCAGTAATTAACTTCACCAGATAATAGTGGCTGTTGAATATCTTTTAATGATTTTTCGGCAAAGTCAGGCCATTGTGGAAATTTCATATTTTTATACCTTTCTACTTTTTAAATAAAAGATTAAATAAATTCAATTGAAAACTGAATCAATTAAATGACTTCAGGATTATTAATAAACCAATAAACCTTGATAGAAAAAACCGCGTAAATCATGACGCTGTAATTTGATAATGTTTTTATTAACCCCCAATTCTCTCTTGTATCATCCCAATTAACGGGGAGTTGGCATAAATCTTTAGACAGTCTTTTGGCAAGATAGATAATTTCCGCATCAAAAGCGTAACCTTTAATTTTTTGTTTGGAAAAAATCTCTTTTGCCAAATCAGCTTTGAGCATTTTAAATGGACATTGTGAATCTGATACTTTACATCGTAATAATACATTAACTATCTTCAGAAAAAACCGACTGGTTATTTTCCGATAACGATTTGCTTTTGATTTATTATTTGAGAAACGCTCTCCTATCACTAAATCAGTAGCATCTGTTTTTATTTTTTTATAAGCATTAAAGAAATCATTTTCTTTTACCGGAAAGTCAATGTCAGTATAAAAGATATATTTTCCCTTAGCCAAATCCACACCTCGTCGAATACTATATCCTTTACCGTAATTACCACAATTAGAAATAACGATAACATCGGGGTAATTCTGTTTGATTTTGACTATATCCCGGTCATAAAAGCTATTTCGGTCTGAATCATTCACAATGATAATTTTCACATTCAATACTTGCTGAATATTTTTAATTCGTTGTATTGTTTTTTCAATAACCAGATAATTCTCATGATATCTGGGGAGAACAATTGATATGTCAATTGGATTCTCAATATAATCCATCCTGTTTCTCCATTAGAGCATGCCAATATCCTTAAATCAGTATCCCAATAATCTTTTCCCTAATTCAGTCAGGTGAATACCCGATGTATCCTGTTGACTAACTTTTTTAACAGGAAAAGGTTTTCCGGTTATTGACGTTGTTGGTAGTCCCTGTTGATACGCTGAAATACGCTCTGCAATTTGCTGACCTGTCAGATCGGTTCGCGGAAAACAACAAAAATATTGTGCCAGCCTGGGATTATCGGAGGTATTAGGCTGATTTCCATGTGGTAGCGCACCATCGAAAATCACATAATCACCGGCTTTCAGCGGAATTGACTCTATCTTCATTCCATTGGTATCAGGAAAGCGGCTGTTATACCCTTCAGGTTGCTGAGCTAACCATTGATAAATAATTTTATGGAAACCCGGCACACACTGGAAACCACCGGAATGACCATCATCATCAGTCAGGCTTAATAAACCCTGAACTTTTCTTTCTAAAGGCCGTTTTGCAACATCAATATCCCAATGAATAAACCCTTCATACTGCCAAGTATCCGTAACAGGCGGATTCATATTAACTCTATCAATACTCACTAATAGTTCGGAAGTACCAAAAATTTTCTTATAGACGGAATAAATTTTTTCATTTTGACGATTATCCCATAATGTCTGATGATGATAGAATGGAATACGTCCCATGTTATCAATTCCTGAACGGGATCGCGTATTTTCATTATAGAAATCAGCCGTGTTTTCCTGCTCCATTTCTAAGAATTCAAATATCGCACTTACAGTTTTATCAATCTGTTCCCTGTTCACCGCTGAACGAATAATAATATAACCATTATCATCCCAAGTTTTTAAATACTGTTCCATTTCCTCTTCGGAATAACATCCTGACATTTATTCACCTAATCAAAATTAAACATGAACTTATGGCTTTAAAAACGACTTGTTTAAATATTAAAAAAATACCCACATGAGAAATTCAAAGTACATATGATGAATATTTACATTATAAAAAATAGATAAACATCAAATCGGCGTAAAATAAATTACCTTAAATCAAATAAAATTAAAACCATAAAATATAAGATCTAAAAAAACACCTCATTAATAACGCGTTAATTAATACAAGGTCAACAATATAAAAGGTTATATAAAATAATGATTATTATATTGCATTAATATAGTTATGGTTAATATTGAAGATTAAAATAATAACCTTGAATATATATTGTAGAATAATTTAAATTGAATGGCGTTCCGGTGATCGCCGAAACGATCACCGTTAGTTTAAAGAAGAAATTGGCAGCTAATTTATTTCATTACCTGAAATAAGTTGGATTCTTTGGCGACAACCTGTCTTTCAGACATAATACTGACACCCGCATAATCATCAATATTACTGATAACAATCGGGCTTATCATGGATTTAGCGTGAGTATTCAGGTATACAAGATCCAGCTTCAATAATGGCTCTCCTGTTTTTACTTTCATACCTTCTTCAACCAGACGCTCAAAACCCTTGCCTTTTAAAGAGACGGTATCGATCCCCATATGGATGATAACTTCCACGCCATTATCTGCTTCAATACATAGCGCATGATTGGTATCGAATATTTTCACTACCGTGCCTGAAACGGGTGAAAAAACAGTATCGGAGGTTGGTTTGATTGCTATGCCATCACCTACTAATTTGCTGGAAAATGCTTCATCAGGAACATCTTCCAGCCTGACAAGTTCACCGGAAACAGGAGCAACTAAAGTGATAACGGCTTGATCTGTCTGTTGGCTATCTCGCTTGGACTGTGTATCAGAAGAGTCTTCCTGTATTTCTGTCGCAGCGGCAATCGGCCCTTGCGCCATAACTTCTTTCATCGCACTGGCGATCAGTTCAGCGCGCATACCGACAACAATTTGGATACTCTGTTTATTCAGGCGAATAATCCCCGTCGCTCCAACACGTTTTATTAACCGCTCATTGGCTAATGCAGAATCTTTTACCAATAGGCGCAGACGGCTAATACAGGAATCAATATTTGTCACATTATCTGAACCACCGATAGCAGCAATATATTGATAGGCTTCTTCCTGAATACTTTGTACTGAGCCGCTCTCTTTTTTCTCCGCAGGGATTTCACCCTCTCTAACTTCCCCTTCTTCTGGTAATTCACGGCCTAATGTCATCAAATTGAATTTTTTGATCGTAAAACGAAATACCACATAGTAAATACAAAAGAAGACCAAGCCTTGTGGGATTAGCATGTACCAATGAACAGCAAGCGGGTTCCGAGTGGATAGAAAAAGATCAATAAAACCTGCACTAAAGCCAAAACCGGCAATCCAATGCATAGCTGCTGCAATATAGACTGAAATACCCATCATAATGGCATGCAGAACATACAGCACAGGTGCCACAAACATAAAAGAGAATTCAAGTGGTTCTGTTATGCCCGTAAAGAACGCAGCAAATGCACCAGCCAGCATGATACCGCCAACCATGGCTTTTTTTTCAGGACGGGCACAGTGGTATATCGCCAATGCTGCGCCGGGTAAACCAAACATCATAATGGGGAAAAAACCAGCCTGATAGCGTCCGGTAATACCAGGAATTCCAGTCCCCTCAGCTATTGATTTTGCGCCTCCCAAAAAGTTAGAAATATCATTGATACCCGCCAGATTAAACCAAAAAACTGCATTTAACGCGTGATGTAAACCTAAAGGTATTAACAAACGGTTAAAGAAAGCATAAATTCCGGCTCCCAAAGAACCCAGATTGGTAATACTTTCGCCGAATGCCACCAGCCAATTATAAATGACAGGCCAGACAAACATCAGGACAAAAGAGAGCAGGATCATTAAAAAAGAATTCAGGATCGGTACCAGACGACGACCACTGAAAAATGACAATGCCAGTGGCAATTCAACCTTGCTGTAGCGGTTATACAACTCAGCGGAAATAACTCCCACTAAAATACCAACAAACTGGTTCTGGTTATCAATTTTATTGAATGCCTCCGGCACTTCAGCAACCAGAACCCCCTGAATCATTGCGATGGCTTCAGGCGAACACAGTTTCCTTACAACCAGAAATCCGACCAATCCGGTCAGGGCGGCTGCACCATCCTTATCTTTTGACATCCCATAGGCAATACCAACTGCAAACAATATTCCCATATTATCAATAATCGCCCCACCGGATGAAATCAGCAATGTTGCCAGCTTATTATCAACACCCAAACCAGTCTGATCAATCCAATACCCTACCCCGAGTAAAATTGCCGCTGCGGGCAATGTTGCTACAGGCACCATTAATGCCCGACCAATCCGTTGTAAGTAAGTTAAAATATTCACTCACGCCCCCTTAAAGCCCCATTAATGGAGTTTTTTGTTTAATAAATGATGTGATGACACCATTTATCTATTTATTGTTAATGACATTTTTAGTCTAAAAGATTTATTTTTCATCGCAAATTAAATCCTTGCTTAATGTGATAAAAATCACTTTAATTGATTTTTTTTTGAGCGAAACATGGCCTTAATCAAAAACTTATTTTATTATAAAAAATAACATTATCATACCTGTCAGGTAGAACCATCACGAAGAACAGGTATGATAGGCAGCTTTTGCCCTACCACTGTTCGTATAATTCTAATTTAATAAATGAATAATTTTTGAAGAGGTCATAATGAGACTGATCCCCCTAACAAATGCAAGTGATGTAGGTCGATGGTCTGCACACTATATTGTTAGTAAAATCAATAAATTCAAACCAACAGCAGAGCGCCCCTTTGTGCTTGGTCTGCCAACAGGTAGTACACCATTAGCAACTTATAAGGAGCTGATAGCGCTATATCAGGCTGGAACAGTCAGTTTCAAACATGTAGTGACCTTCAATATGGATGAATATGTTGGTATTCCTGCGGATCATCCCCAGAGTTATCACACTTTTATGCATCAGAATTTCTTCGAACACATTGATATACAGAAAGAAAATATCAACTTGCTAAATGGGAATGCTGCAGATGTTGATGCTGAATGCTTACGCTATGAGAATAAAATTAAAGCATACGGAAAAATTCATCTGTTTATGGGTGGTGTAGGTAACGACGGTCATATTGCGTTTAATGAACCAGCGTCTTCTCTCTCTTCCCGTACACGGATTAAAACGCTGACCATGGAAACACGAACCGCCAATTCCCGTTTTTTCAATAATGATGTAGCGTCCGTCCCCCAATATGCTTTAACTATTGGTGTGGGTACGTTAATGGATGCTGAAGAAATCATTATCCTCGTAACCGGGGCTCAGAAAGCACTGGCTTTGCAAGCTGCTATTGAAGGTAATGTCAATCATATGTGGACAGTAAGCTGCCTACAGATACACCCAAAAGCAATTATTGCGTGTGATGAATCTGCAACAATGGAGTTAAGAGTAAAAACCGTCAAATATTTCCGCCAGATAGAGGCCGATATTCTGAGTGAATTCGCCAGTTAGTCCTTATTCAGACACTTAGGTTCAGGCATTTAGGAGTCCAGAATGTACGCTTTAACCAACTGTATTATTTACACCGGACACGACAGGCTTAGTGAATATGCTGTTATCATTGAAGATAAAATAATCAAGCAGATTTGTCCGGAAAATGAATTACCGGCAGACATTGAAAAACACGATTTGCAGGGTGTGAATCTTTCTCCCGGGTTTATTGACCTACAAGTTAACGGTTGTGGCGGAGTCCAGTATAATGAGCGCATGGAAGATATTACGGAAAAAACGCTGCATACCATGCAGAAAACCAATCAGCGATACGGCTGTACCAGTTTTCTGCCAACGCTGATTACCAGCCCCGATGAGCTGATGATCAAAGCCATTGAAGTGATGCGCATCTATCTGGCTAACAATCCCAATCAGGCTATCGGGTTACATCTGGAAGGGCCTTACATCAATCCGGTAAAAAAAGGCACCCATAATTCAGCCTATATACGCAGACCAACACCTGAAATGGTTAATTATCTGTGTATTAATGCCGATGTGATCAAAAAGATTACTCTTGCTCCTGAGATGGTAAAAAACCGGTACATTCATCAGCTAACTGAAGCTGGTATTATTGTTTCCGCCGGTCATTCCAATGCAACCTATGAAGAGGCGCGACGGGGCTTCCACAATGGCATTACCTTCTCCACCCATTTATACAATGCCATGCCTGCTATTTCTGGCCGCCAGCCGGGGTTAATCAGCGCAATTTATGATACTCCTGAAGTTTATGCCGGTATTATTTGTGATGGTATGCATGTCGCATGGCCAAATATTCGCAGTGCCAAGCGACTGAAAAAAGATAAATTAGTTCTGGTGACAGATGCGATTGTTGCGGCAGGGCTGGATACCGACAGTAGTCTGCAACAGTTCACTTTCGCGAATAAAACAATATATTATCATAACGGGTTATGCGTTGATGAAAATGGCACATTAAGTGGCTCTTCAGCCACAATGATCGAGTGTGTCAGAAATAGTGTTGAGCAGGTTGGCATTGCTTTGGATGAAACATTACGCATGGCAACCCTTTACCCAGCCAAAGCGATGGGTATCGACAAACATCTGGGTACGATTGAAGCCGGTAAAATTGCAAACCTGACAGCATTCACTCATGATTTCAAAATCTGCAAGACCATAGTTAACGGGTGTATCGTTAACGAAAATAATAACAATGGGAATGAAGTTGAACTATCGAGTATAGTGCCTGATGAACAACCATAACACACAAAAACAAATCGCTAATATTGAGCTGGTCAAACAGCTCAACAGTGCGGTGGTCTATCGGTTGATAGACCAGAATGGCCCGATATCCCGTATACAAATTGCAGAAGAGAGCCAGCTTGCTCCGGCTAGTGTGACAAAAATTACGCGCCAGTTAATTGAGCGCGGCCTGATTAAAGAAGTCGAGCAGCAAGCATCCACTGGAGGGCGTCGTGCTATCTCCATCGTTACAGAAACCAGACAATTCCATACCATTGGTGTTCGGCTCGGACGCCGCGATGCGACGATTGCGTTATTTAATATGAGTGCTAAACAGCTGGCAGAAGAGCACTATCCCGTTCTGGAAAATAGTCAGCAGGAAGTTGAAAAACGCATTATCTCTTCAATCGAAGATTTTATTATCAGAAATCAGCGGCGTAACCGTGAACTGATTGCAATCTCCATTATTGTCCCTGGTTTGGTTGATCCTCATAATGGCATTATCCGCTATATGCCACACATTAAAGTCGATAGCTGGGCACTGGTACAAAATCTGCGGAATCACTTCAATATCTCGTGTTTTATCGGGCATGACATTCGCAGCTTAGCACTGGCAGAAAACTATTTCGGTGCCACCCGCGATTGCGAAGACTCTCTTCTAGTGCGTGTTCATCGTGGTACAGGTGCTGGAGTTATTATCAAGAATAATATCCTGCTCAATAAACGCGGCAATCTGGGAGAAATAGGCCACATCCAAATTGATCCATTGGGTGAGCGTTGTCATTGCGGTAATTTTGGCTGTCTGGAAACTATTGCATCCAATCCGGCAATCGAGGCTAAAGTGCAATATCAACTACAGCAGGGTTTTCCAAGTAATAAACTGACACTGGATAAATGCAGCATCCATGACATATGTCGTGCAGCTAATCAGGGTGATCCACTAGCAACCGAAGTAATCAGGCTGGTAGGGCATAACCTCGGTAAAGCCATTGCCATTGCCATTAACTTCTTTAACCCACAGAAGGTTGTCATTGCTGGTGATATTACTGAAGCAAAGCAGGTTCTGCTCACTGCTATTCAAAACTGTATCAATACACAGTCCCTGAAAAATTTTCGTGAAGACCTCCCTGTCGTTGTCTCCGAATTAAATCACTGCTCAGCAATAGGCGCATTCGCTTTAACGAAGCGGGCTATGCTCAATGGTGTACTATTACAGCATCTTCTTGGCGGATAATTCGCTATTTCCGCTGCTTTTATCATCAAGATGATTACAAGCCAAACAAACAAGTGCTTTTATGCATATTTTTTTAAAAAAGCAGTTGACGCATTTGTCTGATATACGCATAATGCGCCCCGCAACGCCGATGAAGGCAAAGCAAAAAAAGATGGCTACGTAGCTCAGCTGGTTAGAGCACAGCACTCATAATGCTGGGGTCACAGGTTCGATTCCCGTCGTAGCCACCATTTTGCGGGAGTGGCGAAATTGGTAGACGCACCAGATTTAGGTTCTGGCGCCGCAAGGTGTGCGAGTTCAAGTCTCGCCTCCCGCACCATTTCTTCTTCGGTTGCACTTAAATCGAATTTTGGTTAAGTTGTTTTAAGTTTTAGTATGTTGTTTTCAGGTGGGGTATCGCCAAGCGGTAAGGCACCAGGTTTTGATCCTGGCATGCCCTGGTTCGAATCCAGGTACCCCAGCCATATTTCTGAAAACGATATTTGCTAGGAAATAAAACATAATTAATAAAAATGAGATTTAAATGAAAAACATTCAGGTGGGGTATCGCCAAGCGGTAAGGCACCAGGTTTTGATCCTGGCATACCCTGGTTCGAATCCAGGTACCCCAGCCATTTTCTGAAGGTTTTCATAAAATTTACGGTCAACGTAAATGGCTACGTAGCTCAGCTGGTTAGAGCACAGCACTCATAATGCTGGGGTCACAGGTTCGATTCCCGTCGTAGCCACCATTTTAAATTCAGTTGGGGTATCGCCAAGCGGTAAGGCACCGGATTCTGATTCCGGCATTCCCAGGTTCGAATCCTGGTACCCCAGCCAAATTTTTCAATGAGTTATAAGATATAGCTGATTGAAAATAACCACTGAAAGAACAGAAAAAGAATATACAGGAAGAATACTTCTTGATATTCGCGCCACCTTAAAGGTGGATTTTTTTGTCTCTTCCAATTCATACTCCTCAGTTGTAAAATTTTTCTGAAAATCTAACAATAAACAGTTAGCTAATAGCTATTGTCTGGAAAATACGCACATTGCCTGCTAAACGCTGCGCTCCTTTCCCCCGGTTATCCCCTATATTCAACTTCCTCATATTGAACTTGTCATACTCGTAAAGTGCCCTTTTGTGAAAAGCCTCTCATTTCTTTAGGTGCAAGAAAAGTAGCATTCAATGAGACGCAGTATATATAGAGAGGGTACATGTTCGTATTGGCTGAGTTTGAACGGATCTTGAGAGTCGAGAATCCCTCTTATGAAAGTATCCGGCGTAGTTCTTTGCACACAGTCACTGAGCTGGTCCGAAGGGAACAAAGTACTTTCAATGCAAGGCAGCTAGCAGCAGAGATAACGAAAGTGCCAGTCATCAAATGGCAGAAATACTCGAGAACGAGAAAGTACTTGATGAGTGAATATCCGGGATTGCGTGAGCAACTACGTCCACAATTAATTAACTTTCGTACGTTCCGCTGGGAAAAAGGTGCCTATGGTGCCATTAATCATATTTTGAGCTGGCAGAGTAGCACTGGTATCCTGGATGACTTAGCACATATTCTCGTTCGTGAGGAAGTTCGCTGGCAAATGCCTGAGCGTGAGGTACAAAAGTATGTAGACATCGGATACCGCAGTCAGGGGGGTCACAATGGTATCGGCAGTGCTACTTCAACTGGAAGTTTGGGCCGAGGTTGCGATTTTCATGATGCACTGGGTCCATTCAATACTACCAATATGTTGAATTTTATTGGCTCCGGTGCATTGAGTTTTGTAATGACTCAGATTTACCAGCAAAGTAATGATAACGGTCTTTCTTGGAGCGATATTCCTAATAGTGGCTACTGGATTCGTCGGTTATTGAGCTATGAAGGGAACCAACGTCGTATCACCATTTATAAGGAAAACCAAAGTAATTCAGCCGATGCATGCAGTAATACAAGCGTAATTCCATGAATGGATATTAATCAATACTAACGATTATTGACGTAATCCCATAGGTTACACAACCGAGGAAGGCCATTATTTATGCGGCGCTCATTTGTAAAACTACTCGAAGTATGTTGCCGTACTGGTTTGGGTAAATCAGCTATCTACAAATTTGGCAGGGACTGGAAGTTCTAATATTCGCACAATTGATTAAGAGTTAAATAAAACTTTGCAACAAATCATCACACTTTCATCCCTAAATACCAGAAACGCTATTTGTCACGTTATGTTGATATTGGAAAAAATAAAATGGATGGACGTAAAGTGAACATGGACAAAGAAAAAGGGGCTGCGTTTTAACGCAACCACTTGATTTTATGTCGTAATTTGATCTGGTTATTTAAATTTTGTATTGACTCAAACTTGATCGGACAGTTACCTATTTTTGGGGTGTCACTGTGAGTTTAGATTTGAGCTAAATTCTTTTCAGCCCAAGCTCGTTTTCCA
>NZ_NIBU01000046.1 GCF_002632485.1 Xenorhabdus innexi
TGTGTATAGGTCATAGTGCATTTTCCTTTGGCGAGAAAGATGCCTACTATAGCAACTGACCGCCTTTCTTAGAAATTGCACTTATTAGTCGAATCCAAGTTGTTTTGATATAAGTCCCAGCGGTTGCCATAAATATCTTCAAATACAACGACTGTTCCGTATTCTTCTTGTCGGGGTTCTTCACAAAAGTGAACACCATTTTCTTTCATTTTTTTCAGCTTTGATAATTTTGCCAACACGAATATCTAGGGCCATAAAAGTGGATATATCGGTGAGATGATTTTTTGAATCTAGCATGCTTATATATCTATTAAGAATAGGTTAATGATATTAAAGGTTATTGTAACAGACTGTGCATAAAAATATTTGTTTGACTTTGTGAGCTGATTCACGCGAATAAAAAACACTTATCCATATCAGTTCATCATATGGCCATTGGGTACGTTATTCTGTGGCGACAATAATATAGAGAGGAGTAAATCATCATGAAATTGTCTCTTATGATCCAAGGAACAGCTTCTGATGTTGGGAAAAGTGCTTTGGTTGCTGGTTTTTGCCGGATTTTTTTACAGGATGGCTATCATTGTACTCCTTTCAAATCACAAAATATGGCTCTCAATTCCGGTATTACGGCTGATGGTAAAGAAATGGGGCGTGCTCAGATATTTCAGGCTGAAGCAGCCGGAATTGCCCCGGATGTACGCATGAACCCTGTTCTGCTGAAACCCTCCAGCGATCGTAAGGCTCAGGTGATTTTCATGGGCAAAGCCATGTGTAATATGAATGCCGTAGAGTATCACGAATATAAGCCACAGCTTCAGCAGCAGATCCTGCGCGCATATAACGACCTTGCGGCTGAAACAGATATTATGGTGCTGGAAGGTGCGGGTAGCCCGGCGGAAATCAATCTGCGGGATCGGGATATTGTCAATATGGGCATGGCTGAGTTAGTTGATGCACCAGTGATTCTGGTGGCAGATATTGATCGTGGTGGAGTTTTTGCGGCCATTTACGGCACACTGGCCTTACTTACACCAGAAGAAAGGGCACGGGTTAAGGGTGTCATTATTAATAAATTTCGTGGTGATATATCGTTGCTGCATTCAGGTATTGAACAAATCGAAGAACTGACACAAGTACCGATATTGGGGGTATTACCCTGGCTGGAACTCGATCTGGAAGAAGAGGACAGCGTGGCTTTGCAGGTTGGCAAATATGAAAAGGATAAAAATAAAATAGAAAAATGCCTGAATATTGTCGTTGTCCGGTTTCCGCATCTTGCTAATTTCACAGATTTTAATGCGTTAGCACTCCAGCCTGATGTTTATCTTAATTATATTGCTGACCCTTCGGAACTTCAGAATGCTGACCTGATCATTTTACCCGGCAGTAAAAATACCTTGGGCGATTTAGGGTGGCTGAAAACGCAGGGATTGGATCAGGCAATTCTTGCTGCGCATCAGTCAGGAATACCGATCATTGGGATCTGTGGTGGTTACCAGATGCTTGGCAAGCAGATTGTTGATGAAGTGGAATCTGGTTTATACCAGATGGAAGGCTTAGGGTTATTAGATACTGAAACCCGGTTTGCCAATGATAAACAGACGGCTCAGGTCAGGGGAATTGTGATGCCGGAGCTATCTGGTATGCTGAATTTATGTGGTGAGCAACCCATTGTGGGCTATGAAATCCATATGGGAGTGACACAACTGAGAGAGCAGGCAAAGCCGTTTGCCAAAATGTACCTGCGTAATGGTGAAGAGACAAATTGGTTTGATGGTGCAATTAATCAGGAAGGAACGGTGATGGGAAGCTATCTGCATGGCTTGTTTGACCAGAGTAATTTCACTCGCCCATTACTGAATCAGCTTCGGATGCAGAAAGGAATCGAGTCGCTGGAAAATGCCGCTTTCAGTTATGCCAGCCACAAAGAGAAGCAGTTTAATATTCTGGCGGCGAGTATGCGTGAGCATCTGGATATAGAACGTATTTATCAGTTAATGGAAGAACATACCGAGCTTGTATCCTCCGGGGCTATCAGATGATCTTAATTACTGGCGGAGCACGGAGTGGAAAAAGTGCTTATGCGGAGCAGCTTATTTCAGATCAATGCGAACAGGTGTTGTATATCGCTACTGCTCAAAATACTGATGAAGAGATGGCAGCCCGTATAGAACGGCACAAAAATGATCGTCCTTTACATTGGAGAACCTGGGAAGGGTATCAGGATTTGGGGGATGTTATCCGCAGGCATCGTAAAGCGGAAGAGGGGGTTATACTTGAATGTGTCACTACATTAATCACCAATCTTCTGTTTGATAAAGCAGAAGGTGCATCACCCGATGAACTGGATTTCACTTTACTGGAGGTGTTTATCCACCAGCAGATAGAAGATTTGATTGATGCTTGCCTGAATTGCCCGATGCCTGTTTGTCTGGTGACTAACGAAATAGGTATGGGGATTGTGCCTGAGAATCGGTTGGCTCGCCATTTTATTGATATTGCAGGGCGGGTCAACCAGAAACTGGCTCAGGCAGCAACATCAGTCTGGATGGTAGTTTCTGGCCTTGGAGTAAAAATTAAATGAAATTGAGACTCTTTTGGGCAACATTGCAGTTTATGACCCGGCTTCCCATTCCTGCAAAATGGGCTGAAGGGGTTGATTTTCGGCAAATCGGGCATGGTGTACCGATTTTTCCTTTGGTTGGCCTTCTGGTTGGTGCTATTGCAGCTTGTGTTGCGCTGGTAATAAGCCAATCCGGTGGAGGTGTATATATTGGTGCAATCGGTTATGCGCTGGCTCTGGTATTTCTGACGGGCGGATTGCATTTAGATGGTCTGGCAGATACCTGTGACGGTATTTTTTCTTCCCGCGAACGGGAAAAAATGCTGGAAATTATGCAGGATAGCCGCCTCGGCACGTATGGTGGATTGGGATTGATCTTCTGCATCTTGCTTAAGGTACTTGCGGTTGTTGAAATTGCCTATCATCCCCCCCTGCATTTGTTGGCTTTATTGTCTTGTGCGCCGATTGTCGGACGTACTGCTGTCGTGCTTTTGATGTTTGAACAACGCTATGCCCGCGAAAGTGAAGGGATGGGAAGTAGTTATATTGGCCGCATTACACCCCGCGAAACAGTCATTACATTACTGGTGGGAACGGTATTGGTGATGTTGCTGGGTGACTGGCAGGGGCTATCTGCAATGCTGGTAACGATGATCGTTATCTTTTTTCTTGCTGTTTATTGTAATTATCGGCTGGGTGGGCAAACCGGAGATACTTTGGGAACCGCAATTGAAGTCGGTGAAGTGGTTTTTTTACTGGCTCTGATTTTGATCTGGAAATAGATTGCCGATAGTAAATATTATTATATCCCGACCCTTAAGCTGAAGATTGATCTGAAGGATCGCCATGGAATTCCTATCATTGCCCTTGTTGCTGAAAAAGATTAAACCGCTGGATCGGAAAAAAACAGCTCGGGCAGCACAGCATATTGATAAACTCGTCAAGCCGGTTGGTAGTCTGGGCCGTCTGGAAACACTGGCAGCACAACTTGCGGCTATGCCCGGTATTGGAAAACTGGGAGATATTCAAAAAGAGATTATCGTTATGTGTGCCGATCATGGTGTTTATAACGAAGGCGTGGCGATTACTCCGAAAAATGTTACAGCTATACAGGCTCAGAACATGTTGCTAGGGCTGACGGGAGTTTGTGCATTAGCGAAAAGCAGCGGTACTCATGTGCTGCCTGTTGACATTGGTATCGATTGTGATCCGATAGATAATTTATTGTCCCTCAAATTAGCTCGTGGTTGTGGCAATATTGCACAAGGGCCTGCCATGTCTTATGAATATGCAGAAGCATTATTGTTGGCAAGTGTGCAATTAATTCAGCAGCGTCTTGCTGCCGGTATCTCTGTATTCGGCGTGGGAGAACTGGGCGTTGCTAATACCACACCAGCAGCGGCAGTCATCAGCGTTCTTACCGGAAGTGATCCGGGCGATCTGGTTGGTCTGGGCGCTAATTTGCCTGCGGAGTTGCTCAGGCATAAAGAGTCGGTTGTACGCCGAGCAATTGGTGTGAATAAACCTGATGTTCAGTCTCCCCTTGATGTACTGGCAAAAGTGGGAGGGTTTGAACTTGTGGGAATGACCGGCGTGATTTTGGGAGCCGCAGCGGCAGGTGTTCCGGTTGTTCTTGATGGTTTTATCTCTTATGCCTCTGCACTGGCGGCAATTCATCTGGCACCTTCTGTTCGGGATTACTGTATTCCATCTCATATATCAGCAGAAAAAGGTGCGATACTGGCGTTGCAGCATCTGGGTCTTAAACCTTATCTGCATCTGGATTTGCGCCTTGGTGAGGGCAGTGGAGCTGCAATCGCAATGTCTCTGATTGATGCAGCCTGTGCTATGTATTGTAATATGGGATATCTGGCTGAAAGCGGGATTACTTTTCCTGAATTTTCGTTATTAACTCATCAAGCATAATCGGTTTTTTCTGTAAAGATAAATAAAATTGGGGAGCAGTAAAATTATATTTATCTCGTAAATAATCTAATGATATTTTTTCAGTTTCAATTATGTCCAAAATAGGAATAGCCAATCCGAAATCTTTTTCAATAAAATAATCAAAAACAGACTGGCCATTTCCCGGCATTGCCTGTTCCGCAATATCAGAAATTTCTTTAGCAGTACCAGATATCGGTTCACCAAGCAGCATGCCACCGATGATAGCTTTGACAGGAACAGTCACATAAATAAAAGCGAAAGTTCTTTTTCTTCTGAATCTTCGGCGGAATTCATATTTTTTAGTGCCTGATAATACTTTTTCCCATGCCGATTTATGTAAACTTAACACGATACAATCTTCGGGAGTGATATTATATTTCTGCATAAAATTCTGCATATTGATCTTCCTGACTTTAGACGTTTTTAGCGATTTTTCTTAATGTCTCTTTGAGAATTTTTCCGTTTGCGTTACGGGGTAAAGCTGAAAAAGTATAACTTTTGGGGCGCTTATAGCGTGCAATAACGGTACGGAGGTAATCATCCAATTCCTGTTCAGTCACTGAGATGCCATCATCAAGTTCAATAAAAGCATGGGGAACTTCACCCCAATATTCATCCGGTTTTGCCACAATCGCCACCGCCAGAACACCGGGATAGCTTGACAGAGCATTTTCCAGTTCAAGGCTGGAAATATTCTCACCACCGGAAATAATAATATCTTTTTTCCGGTCGATAATTTTAATATAACCATCGTGGTCGATAACAGCCAAATCGCCGGTAAAAAACCACTGACTGGTCACATCCGATGTGACCCGATCAGCTGGGCCATAAGCTGCAATAATATTACCCCGAATGGCAATCTCACCAATGGATTGCCCATCAAAAGGCACTATCCGCCCGTTAGTTTCATCAATAACGCTGATTTCCCCCTGTAAATTGGAAACAATTCCCTGACGCATCTTCTTTAAAATAACTTCTGATTTTGGCAGTGCAGCCCAATCCGGTTTCTCTTCACAAACAACAACCGGCCCATAAGTTTCCGTCAGGCCATAAACATGAGTAGCCCTGATCCCGGCGGCATCAAGCAGAGAAAACACCTTCTCTGTCGGAGGTGCACCAGCAATCAACCCATAGACATTATTATTAAAAGAGATACCGAGTTTTTGTGCCTCACGTCCTAAGGAGTAGTGCACGATAGGTGCGCCACAATAATGCGTGACCTGATGTTTCAGCATAATCTGTATGGCTTCCTGCGCATCGAATTTGCGCAGACAGATATGTGTACCTGTTCGTGCGGCGATAGCCCAGGGAAAACACCAGCCATTGCAGTGGAACATGGGCAGTGTCCATAAATAGGTCGGATATTTTGGCATATCCCAGTCCAGAATATTCGAAATTGCATTAAGGTATGCACCACGGTGTGAATAAACAACTAATTTAGGTGTGCCACTGGTTCCAGAAGTAGAATTAATACTGATAGCTTCCTGTTCATCAATCGGGTGAAAATATAAGGTTTCAGAACGGTATTCAGATATCAGGGATTCGTAGCTAATCAAATTCAGAACAGATTCTGGCAGAATGTTATTATTTTCAGTAACTATAATAATCTTGACCGGATTATTAAAAGAAACATTATCCAATAATGAAAGATAGTTTTTATCTATAACTAATATTTTCGGGTTGATTTTTTCAAAGATAAAATTCAATGTGGCTGCATCTGTTCTGGTACTTAAGGCATTCAGTATTCCGCCAGACAACGGAACTGCATAATGAAGCTCCAGTAATTCATGGATATTCGGTAATAAGGCAGATACAACACAACCTTTTCCGACACCCATTTGCTGAAGTGCAATAGCCACTCTTTCACACCGCTCGGCATATTGTCGCCATGTCCAACACTGCTCGCCATCTATTACCGCCGGATAATCACCATTGCTTAATATAGCTCTTTTAAGAAATAAAATAGGTGATAATGCATTTCCATCATATTCATTTAAGAGTGAATTATAGAGAGTCATATTCTCATCCTGTTTTTTTATTTTCTGTTTTATACCTGATTGTATTTTTTACTCACTGTTAAAAGTAATGGTTAATATGGGAATATGCAATCTGTAATAAATAAGTGTTTTTTGTAAACTGTGTTTTTGGTTCTTGTTGAAGTAATGTTATGAATTCCATTTTAATATCAGGATAATATTTCGCTGTTTTTTAATATACTGGTTATATTTATTGTTATTGATAGTCTGATCTACTGAAAATATATTGGTGGATTAAGATTATTGTAATAGAAAAACTGTATTTACCCATATAAAAGGAAACGAGAATGTTTAATCTGACCGGGAAAATTGCATTTATTTCTGGAGGAACAAAAGGTATTGGCAAAGGGATTGCTCAGGTATTTAAACGAGCGGGTGCAATAACTATCATTTCAGGTACGGATAAAATGAAAGGAATGCCCGTAGCTGAAGAACTTGGCGTAGATTTTATCTCCCTTGATGTCACAGATCCATCTGCATGTAAAAATGTGATTAATGAGATTGTCGAAAAATATGGCAGGCTCGATATTCTTTGTTCAAATGCAGGTATTTACCCACAACACTCTATTAAAGAGATGACGGTTGAAGATTGGGATTCAGTCTATAGCGTTAATCTTAAAGGTACATTTTTGTTAACTCAGGCTGCACTGAATATAATGGAAAAACAGCAGTATGGGCGCATTGTGATTACTTCATCTATCACCGGAGAAAGGGTAGCAATGCCGGGTTACAGCCACTATGGTGCCAGTAAGGCAGGCCAGCTCGGGTTTATGCGTAGTGCCGCATTGGAATATGCAAAACAGGGGATCACGATTAATTCTATTATGCCGGGTATGATTATGACTGAAGGCTTAACGGCATTTGGTGAGGATAATCTGAAACTGATTGAAACTGTAATTCCAAAAGGAGCTTTAGGATCACCGGAAGATATTGGTTACACCGCCTGTTTCCTTGCTTCTGATGAAGCAAAAAATATAACCGGTCAGACAATTGTGGTTGATGGTGGGCAAGTATTACCGGAAGTGCAAGGGCTCTGATTGACTTAACATGTTTAAATCTGTCTTGCTTGTTTCCCATTGCTGTAAAGCAAAAGAACAGGGTAAGATGAGCAGCTAATAAACACAGGGAGGAATATGTTTTCTCCCTGGTTTTTTATTGTCTAAGTCAGGTAAAAAGATTATGTCACTGAACTATGAACGTAAGCAGCTTCCACTACCTAATGGGCACAGTAAAGTATTGCTGCACTCGTGCTGTGCGCCATGCTCAGGGGAAGTGATGGAGGCAATGCTCGCTTCGGGGATAGATTTCACCCTATTTTTCTATAACCCGAATATTCATCCACAGAAAGAATATGAACTACGCAAAGATGAAAATATCCGCTTTGCAGAACAAATGGGTATTCCTTTTATTGATGCCGATTATGATCGGGACAATTGGTTCGAGCGCGCGAAAGGCATGGAAAATGAACCTGAGCGTGGCATCCGTTGCACGATGTGTTTTGATATGCGTTTCGAACGGACAGCGTTATATGCTCATGAACATGGCTTTCCTGTTATTACCAGTTCGCTGGGGATCTCTCGCTGGAAAAATATGCAGCAGATTAATGATTGTGGTGTCCGCGCGGCCTCCCGTTATCCTGGGTTAACCTATTGGGAATATAACTGGCGTAAAGGTGGTGGTTCTGCCCGAATGATAGAAATCAGTAAGCGTGAAGAATTCTATCAGCAGGAATACTGTGGCTGTGTTTATTCTCTGCGGGATACTAATCGCCATCGTCTGGCAACAGGACGGGAAAGGATAAAACTGGGAACAGTGTTTTATAGCGCAGATGGCAATAAAGAAAGTACTAAAAATTGAGATAAGGGAGATCAAAAATTATTTTAATAGTTAGTTAAAGTAGTTTCTTGTATCTTTTATTGACGGCCTGCCAAACATTCTGGTATGTAAGCAGGTCGGTTCTTTTAATTTCTGGCTCATTGATATTTAAAAAATAAAATTACCGTGGTAAAAAAGAGAACTAAATGGATATTAAGGTAATTTTATGAAACAGCTTTATCATTCGCTCAAAGTTTTTCCGGTTATTTTTAGTTTTTTGCTTACTGCATGTCATGAAGATAGTTACAGTTTTGATCTGCGTAAGGACGATTACACAGAAGCTCATACAAAATTTAAAACAAATATTATAGATAAAAGTTTTATTGGAGATGGGGAACCAGCCATTCCTCCTAAAGATATTTTTTCGTTAGTATATTATCCGACAGAAAACGGGAACATGGCTTCTTATCTTACTCCATCGCCAGAAAAATCTGATAAAAAATATCCTGCGGTAATTTGGTTAACAGGAGGATATGGGGGAATTGGTAATGATGATTTTTTCTGGTCTGAGCAGCCTTATGACAATGACCAATCTGCATCAGCATTCAGGCATGATGATTTAGTTTTGATGATACCTAGTTTTCGGGGGGAAAATGTAAACCCCGGAAATTATGAAATGTTTTTCGGTGAGATAAGGGATATTGAATCAGCCAGACAATATCTTATGAAATTGCCATATGTTGATCCAAATCGGATTTATCTTGCAGGTCATAGCACAGGTGGAACGCGCGCTTTATTAGCCAGCGAATACAGTAAAGGATTTAGAGCTGTTTTTTCATTGGGGGGTATTCCTGATTTGAAGTTACGTCTTGACCATGCACCTGTGCCAGTCACTGTACCATTTGATCAGAGTAATCCGGCAGAGCTTGAAATGCGCTCTCCACGTAACTTTTTAACTTCAATAAAATCACCAACGTTCTATTTCGAAGGGGAATACTCCTATTGGAGTGAGTTTGATGAAGTAAAGAAAATTGCAGAAGATAAAGATATCCCACTATCTGTTTATCCCATTAAAAATGGTGATCATTTTAATATTATTGCACCTTTAACTTCTCTTATTGTGGAAAAGATTTTGCATGACACTGGAGAGAAAGTGAATATTAAATTCAGTGAACAGGATTTTATGAGGCTGCAACAAAATCTTACTGAATCAGATTGATTAATTTAGCCTCATCATAATATACACTTCGTATTTCAAATTGCCTCTTTGTTAGCTGCACTCGCTCATCCCGGTTACATAGTCATCTATGTTCCCGGGAATTACTGAGAGGCTGGATATATTAATCTTTAACCATATCTGGCGCGGTTAGGGGTATAACCAAAACGTTTCCGATAACTTTGAGTAAAGTAGGACTGGCTGGAAAAACCGGATTCTAATGTAATATCAGCAATACTCATTTCACTATTCAATAGTAATTGATGGGCATAAAGAATACGCTGCTCACTGATCCAGGCTCTTGGGGATGTACCATAAACACTGCTGAAAAGCTCTTTGAATGAAGTTAATCCCATACCAAACTCGCGGGCAAAATCATTCAGCCGCCACTCTTTAAGATAGTGCGTTTCCATAAATGCCTGTAGTCGTTCGACTTGCCGATTACTCAATTTACGCAGAACAGACATTAATAATGCCCCTTGTTTTTCGAGAGCAAGTAATAAAAGTAATTCCTCACATCTTAATTGGATCAGGGCTGGGGGGCACTCATGAGCAAGAAGTTTTGCCAATCCACGTATACTTTCTGTTAATAAAGGAAATTTATGGAAATGAATTAACCGATAATCAGGGAAATCATGCCGTTCAATATTAATTAATAGCCTTCCAAAACGTTTCGTAAAATTACGGAAAAATTCCATATTCAATGGTAGCCATAATATCTGACAATTTTTTGTATTGGTCTTAGCCGCATACTTCCCCGGATGAGTAAAAAGAATATCATTTGACTTAATATGATAGGTGTTCGTGCTGTCTTTCCATACCATTTCACCATCAAGTAAAATATATAGCCCTCTTTGTTTATGTTCGAGAATATCGAAGTTCGGCATGGCTAACTGTAGAGAAAGAATACCCTTCTGACTTAAGCCCGTCGTCCTTTTCATTTAATACCCCTAATTTTCCTTATCATGAGTAATTTGAAATTTTTTGATGATCTCTTCTGTCGTTTAAATAGATTCCTCTGAGATTAGAAGGCCACCGGAAATCTATTGGATATATAGTGATAAAATTGAGTGTAGAGTTAAAAAATTATTAGCCGATATCAAAATTGTATACGTAATATCCATTACATAGCTTTAGTATTATATCTCTAAATTAATATTTATGTTAGTTTTAAATGTTGATAATTTAGATTTAAATTGAGTTATTAACAGGGTAGAGAAATAGCGATAATGATAAATGAACTGTATTGCTTATGATGTCATTTTGTTAATTATTGGTTTTATAATGTTGCATATTTATTAGTTTATATGGTTTTTATATTTAAAATATCAAAATATATCTATTAAAGTGAGTGTCCTGTCTTGGATTTTAAAGATAAATTATCGATAATTCAGTTCATTAAGCTTTGCTGGTAACATTATCCGTGTAATAACGGCATAAATACCTCTGTTATAGCTCCGTAGATTGTTTTTTATACTGGTATAATGCTAGGATGTATTTTCATCGCCTTTCTTCTATATCCACTAAGGCATAGATATATTTGCTGATGAAAGATAAAAGATTACAAGAACGAGAAAAATATGGAAAAGTATCGTTTTTCAGATAACGCTTTTTTATACAGTTTATGGCTCTTTTGGGCTATTACACTGGGGTTGTACGTATATGGCAACAATATTGGTTGTGCCATAACAGCAATTTTATCTTTTTTAGCCTTGGTATTTCACTTTACTAATATGAAACAGAGAATGAAAGCTATGTTTGGAAAAAAAACTGAGGCATCTGCTGCCACTCCGGTTACACAAATCTCCCCCACTGTGCAGACTGAAGAGAAAAAACTCTCCGGTACTGAGGCCCGTGCTAATACAATTATCGCGAAAAACTCCGTATTCAAAGGAGATATCGAGATGGAAGGGGATATCCAGATCTGGGGCAAAATTGTCGGAAATATTCGCGTAAAAGGCGGAGCTATCCGTGTTATGCACGCCGGGAAAGTTGAAGGTGAATTAATTGCACCTGAAATTATTATTGATGGCCATGTAGAAGGGACTTGCTGCGCAGAAACACTGGATATCCTTGAGCATGGTGAATTACGGGGTGTCAGCCGTTGCGGGAGTATGTCAATCCGACGTGGCGGGCTATTTATTGGTCAGTCTGAACAGGTGGAAAAAGAGAATAAGAAAAAACAGGAATCAGAACGTATTGTTTCCATTAAGGATACTCAGGGAGATAAGGCCAAATCTAAAGCTACTGCCTGATATCTGTCGATAAAATACTCCTCGATTTTTAATCTGCTAAAGTTCACAGAGTATAAAATTCCGTATATTTCTGCCGGAAATGTGTAGTATTTTCCGGCAGTTTTTGTTTTTATATTTCCTCTTCTTTTAAGTCATTTTCTCGTTAGTCATATTCATTGAATCTGATCATCAAGCGCATATGTGCTGGAAAACATCCGCTTATTACCTTGATGTGAGCTGAGATCCCTATTTTTAATTAATAAGAGGAAATTGTGATTACAGAACTGGAAACAGAGAGATTACGGCTTCGTGCCTGGAAGGAAGAAGATAGAGAACCTTTCTTCCGCCTGAACAGTAATCCTGAAGTAATGGAGTTTTTTCCCAATACGCTGACAAAAGAGCAGAGTGATACACTGATTGATAATTGTATTCGTAAATTTGAAATACAGAATGGCTGGGGATTATGGCCAGTTGAGCTGAAGGGAAGTGGGGAATTTATTGGTTTTGTCGGGTTGAATACGCCGAACCTTGAATTTCCATTTTCGACTTGTAATCAATTAGTTGAAATTGGCTGGCGTCTCGACAAACCATTTTGGGGTAAAGGGTATGCCTGTGAAGCTGCCAGCAAAGTTCTTGATTTTGCTTTCACGGAAATCAGGCTGAATGAGGTAGTTGCTTTCACCACGCTGATGAATGCTCGTTCCGAAAATGTGATGCAAAAGTTGGGCATGGTCAAAGATAGAAAAACATTTATGCACCCGGCTATTGAAGAAGGTAACTCATTGCGGGAGCACGTTCTGTACCGGATTAAGCGGCCTGTTAATTAAATAAACGCCATCAAGGTTATACAGAGTAACCTTGATGGGAAGCTTATATCCGTCGTCTTTCAAGTTGCCTCTTTGTTGGCAGCGTTCATACACCCCGAGCACCTAGTTACCTATGCTCCCCTTGTTACCTATGCTCCCCTTGTTACCTATGCTCCCCTTGTTACCTATGCTCCCGGTGCCTCATTCCCTTGCTGCCGCGACGCATCTGGAAATCCATAAGGCATATATTACGTAACCCGTAATTATTGCTTGGAGATCATCAGTGCCACGCGGCCAATGAACTGAATATCATTGACTGAACAGTCAAAGGTGACATCATCATCGCTGACACGGATTTTACTGACAGGGATTTTGGCTATTTTTTTGATACTGTGCATCCCTTCAATATCGACCAGCCATAAGCCATCCTGAATATTGTCTTCCTGAGCATCAAGCAAATACCAGGATATGCCATCATCAACTATCAGTGGTTCCCTGAGTTCTTTGGAAACCAGTTCGCTATCCAGAATAACCGGAGTGGCTTCATTTAATTTGCCGCCTGACAGTTTCACACGAGAGATGGATGGGGCAATGATATCTTCCAGTCGTTCCGTTTTCTTACCATTTTCTCCGTTTGGAAACATCTCCCCTTGCCCTGTGCTCAGCCATAGCAGTGAAGCACCCGTTTCGAGATTACACTGAATAACCCAATCCGCCGGAAAGCTATCACGAAGATAGCGGTTTGCCATCGTGCTTTTGGACACGCCTAAATGATCACTCAGAGCCTGGCGGGATTTAAATCCATACGCGCGTACAAGGCGCTCGATAGCTGGTCGCCCACCACTATCAGCTCCCATTTTAATCTCAATATTGGTATTTTTCATTGACAGTACAGATAAGAGATATTAGTATCCCACAAAAGATCTTGAAATGAGAACTTTAGTGAGCCCGAATTGGTTAAGCCGAAAACCATTAAGAGATATTGCATCATGAACATCCAAATTTCAATCCCTATACCTGAGATCAACGGTGTTCGAGGGATTGCTCTGACAGTAATCCCTATGAAGGTAAAAGGATGAGGAAAATATGGCGAATATGGAAAAAGAAAAATTTGCCCAAATTAACCTCGGTGAACGGTTGGAAGGATTGAACCATCTGTCGAAGATCAGAGCGATATATTGGGGAGATAATGAAAAAGAGTTAAAACGGTTTCTTGCGGACATGCGGGATAAAAGAGATTGTCATTATGAAGAAAACAAGCGGGCCTTATCTGCTATTTTCTATTTGGCAAATATTCCCCGAACTCGCCATGACAGCGAGGTCAGCCAGTTTACTCCAGAAGAAAAACAGTCTCTGATCAAGGCGATGAATCATATTAAGGTTGTAGTTAGTCAGTTTCCCAAACATTTAACGTTATCCAGTTAACCACCTTGTAACATATTAATTTTTCTGAATAGATGGCATGTGTATGCCAGACATTCACATATCTTTAGTTAAAGTAGTATTAGTTAAAGTGGCATTGATGAATAGTGATCTTTTCGCGCATGAATATAAGCAACCGGGTGTTTTTCAGCCAAATATTCCGCAGAATGCTTCAACAGCAGAGCGTTTGTTATGGCAGGTCAACGCAGATGATCATCAGTGGCGTCACCAGTATATTGGCCAGCTACCGGATTTTCTGGCGAAATATTTCAGTCATCGCTATGCCGATATCTTTACTCAATCTGGGCGCAGAGATGCCAATACTTACCTGAGAAAAACCGTCGGGCAGCATGTATTACCGCGATTACAATTGGTTAAGAAGCGGTATCAATTTAAACACTTTGTGTCGGGAATCACTCCTTTTCCATTTATTGAGCAATTGAGCAATATTGCGACTTGTGGCCGTAAACAGCTTTTAAAACTGGCTCATGAAATATCCGTGTTTATTACGGAGAATTATGAGCACTATTCTTCTAAACACTTCTTTCCTGCACATATTCCTGCACATAGTTCTTCTGACTCTTCTTCTCAGAAGGCAGCACAACAAGCACAGTCTGAAGCAATGGTGAATGAATCTACACAGTTTTCTCGCATCGCTGAGGTATATCAGTTAATGGCAAAACTGACTTCACAATGTGGTACTCATCCTCCTTATTGGCAACAGTTCAATCATGGACGAAAAACGCTGTCTGTTGATCTGCTTTGTGCTGGTATGTTGCGCATGATGTCTTCACGCTGGTGGTATTTTCGCTTAAAACGCTTACGGGATATCCAATCTGAGCATATGGCAATTGCAGTCGGGCAGGTACAGAATGCGGCATCGCCTTATGTTTCATCTCTGGCTTTACGCGAATGGCTGGAACAAAAGAGGCGTAATCGGGAGTTTTTCCAGCATTTTGATTTAGAAAATGAAGAAGGTGAGCGAATTTCATTAGCAGACACGGTTGTTCACAGTAACGCTAATCCTGCCATTCGTCGCTGTGAATTAATGGTCAGAATGCGCGGTTTCGAAGATATTGCAAATAAAATGGGGTGCGTAGGGGAATTCTATACCATCACAGCACCTGCAAAATACCATGCAGTCAGGCATCAGGGGGGATTTGTCCGGCAGTGGGAGGGGGTGACTCCCCGCGATACTCAGCGCTATTTATGCAGTGTATGGGCAAAATCCCGTGCAGCTATTGCCCGTGCAGGCATTAACCTGTTTGGCTTTAGAGTTGTTGAACCCCACCATGACGGCACACCACACTGGCATATTTTGCTGTTTATGTTACCGGAGCATATGTTGCAGGTCAGAAAAATCCTTGAACATTATTCCTGTCAGGAAGAAAAGGAGGAGTTACTACGAATGAATAACAAAAAATCCCGTTTTGATTACAAAGTGATAGATCCTAATCAAGGTAGTGCGACAGGTTATATCGCAAAGTACATTTCCAAAAATATTGATGGTTACGCACTGGAAGATGAAATAGATCATGAAACCGGTGGATCGCTGCGCGATATGGCTAAATCAGTGACTGCATGGGCGAGTCGTTGGCGCATTCGACAATTTCAGCAAATTGGTGGTGCTCCGGTTTCTGTCTGGCGTGAATTACGTCGTCTTAAAGAAGTTTGTTTGCCTGATAATAAAATGAATGACGTTTTACAGGCTGCGGATAAGGGCGATTGGGCGGAGTATATTCAGGCTCAGGGAGGGCCATGGGTTGCCCGCCGTGATTTGGTCATCCGGCTTGCTTATAAGCATATTCCGTTTGGCAGTCCTTATGGTGAGGATATTAATACCATTCAGGGGGTGGCATCACCGCGGCTCAATCAGAAAAAATATATTTGTACACGAATTCATCAATGGACAGTTGTACCTAAATCCGATGTATCAGCCACACCAGAGCAGATTGTCTATAAACGATCCAAAAAATGGCCCTCTTGGAGTTCTGTCAATAACTGTACGGATAGACAGGGGAGGCAGGATTGTGATATAGATGTGAAATGGTTTTGATAAATGTTATGTTTTCGATAAAGGTTTCTACGAAAGAAATAAATAATAGTTATTAACTATCAATTTTTATCTTTAAGAAAGGAAAAAACTACTTTAAATTTTCACTAATTAGGTGTACTGTATAAGTATACAGTTATAGAGTGGAGGCGGACATATCAGTGGACTCTCTTATGGAATCATTGGTAGCACAACGTATTAATTTTATTGCTAGAATGGCAACAAGTTGTGAATGCAATCAGGCAGAAGACAAAGAGCTGGCACTGGTCTGGATAGCGGAATTATCTGCACCTTATGAAAACAGACTCAGTGGTTATAATAATTTTTTAAAAAACAATGAATTAGAAAGTGAATGATTGAGAAATTAAGGTTCGGTACAAGAATAGCCTCTGACAGGAGAAAATAATGCGAGTTGAAATACTTTTCGATAAGCGAGCTAATGTTTCTGAATCAGTCATGTCTGCACTTGAAAATGAATTAAAGAAGAAAATATTATCAGAGTACCCTGATACTCATTTCAGAATTGCCCTCAGCAGCAACACGTCCGTAAAAGTGACAGGAAGTAAAAACAGTAGCGAACATGACCAAATCATGGAGCTAATCCAAAGTGTCTGGGAAGATGACAGTTGGTTATCGGATTAGAACTGAAGGGGTAAACTCTCCAACAAACGGATAATAAGCAATTTAAATAGTATAAGGGCAGGGCTATCCCCTGCCCTTATGCTTTCCGCCTTTTATTTCTGTCTTTCAGAAAGGTAAATCTCATCTGGCAAAATTACCCTTCATTTGTACTATTTCCCCGACAATGCCGTTTCATTGAGGCATTTCGCTGATTATTCGATCATAACTCTCCGATTTACCGATTATTTTCTGCAAATAAAAGGAGAGTATATGCAAATTACTGCACAACAAAACGAAACGGTAGACGCTTTGTGTTGGCGTCATTATGGCCGGACTTTAGGTATGACGGAGCGTGTATTGCAGGCAAATCCGGGACTGGCTGATTTTGGTGCGACTTTGCCTCATGGAACAAAAGTTGAAATGCCGGATTTCATGCCTGTTGCCAGTAAGCCTATGATCCAGCTTTGGGACTGAGGGGCATGAATGGATAAATATAGCCATGCCACTTATGCCTGTGCCAGCACAACTGCCATTTTTTCTGGTCTTTCTTTATATGAGCTGAGTTTTCTGTTGGGGGTATTAGCCAGCATTTCTCTCGGCATTCTGACTTATCGTCTTAATCGGCGTGAGCAGATGAAAAGAACTTTGATTTTAAAAGATATTTTAGAAAATTTGGACGTAGAACCTGCATCTAAATCAGCCAGAATTGTCAGCGAGCTGATACATAACGCACCGAAAGAGCTGTGATATGCAGGATCTCAAAACCAAACTAAGCCGATTGCTCATTGGCCTGATTATCGGTGGTGCCAGTTCTTCGGTCATTCTTTCCCAGTTTCTTGATGAGAAAGAGGGTAATCGGCTTATAGCCTATCAGGATGCCGGTGGTATCTGGACGATATGCCGGGGTGTGACGCGTATTGATGGAAAGGCGGTATACAAAGGGATGCAACTGACTTCTGAGCAATGTGGCGCGCTGAACCGGGTTGAAGCTGATAAAGCGATTGACTGGGTGAAAAAGAACGTCCACGTTCCGCTGACAGAGCCACAAATCGCAGGAATTGCCAGCTTTTGTCCATATAATATCGGTCCTTCAAAATGTTTCTCCTCGACATTCTATCGTAAGCTCAATTCCGGAGATAAAAAAGGCGCCTGTCAGGAGATTAAGCGCTGGATTTACGATGGAGGGCGTGATTGCCGTACAACCAAAGGGCAGGCGGATGGCTGCTATGGGCAGGTTTTGCGACGTGATCAGGAATCAGAACTGGCTTGTTGGGGATTGGATGAATGAAGAGAATAACTTTGATTGCCGCTCTTATCATTGGAGGGTGTACTGGCTGGTGGGGGAATCGTTCACTGTTCCTTAGTGAAGTATCAAATCTTAAACAACAGCATAGTGCTCAGGTTGTTGCAATTCATCAGAAAGCGAATCAAGAGACATTGTCAGCCATTCAAAAGATGAAAGACGCTCAGAGCAGAGTCGCTCAATTAGATGAATACTATTCCGGAAAATTAGCTCATGTTACTGAAGAAAACGCCGCTTTGCGTGCTGATATTGCCGCTGGTCATCGCTGGGTGCAAATCGCCGCAGCCAACCTTGCTACCTGTCAGCTCACCCAAGAGCGAGATACCGGCTCCCGCAGCATGGGCGATGGAAGCCAAGTCGAACTCACTGCAAAAGCTGGACGCGCTATTTACGATATCCGAGCAGGGATCATCAGCGACCAGTCCAAATTAGATTATCTGCAACAGTATGTTCGTGAAGTTGTCCGGCAATGTAAATCGTAGTGATTCCGAATAACTTAACACGCACCCTTTAAATCCCCCCTGAAAGCCTTTTTCTATTTTAGAAAAAGGCTTTTATTTTATTGATTTAATTATATTTTACCTATTGATTTGTATGTCTGTTCCTACAAGCCCGGTTTAATGTTACCCCTGCTTTTTCATGGCATTCTTACGCTATGAACACACAATCATGAACACACAAATTATGGTCAATGAAAATTGATCATCGAACTATCAGGAGGCCCCGAATGATGTATCTGGGCATGAATCGGCGAACAGGCCGTGCGCTGAGCGATTTGGAGCATGTCCGACAATCCGTCAGCGATATTTTACTGACTCCAGTAGGCAGCCGTATTGCGCGCCGTACTTACGGATCACTACTGCCTGAACTGATTGACTGGCCGCAGAATCCGGCGATCAGGCTTCAGGTGATGGCGGCGAGCTTTACCGCAATCAGTCGTTGGGAGCCGCGAGTGACGCTGACATCCATCACGATGGAAACCCTACAGGACGGCAGAATGGTGGTGGATATCACGGGTACTTATCACCAGTCCGCTAAAGAATTTTCACTTTCGATTCCGGTGAGGTAAGCAATGCCAACAATCGATTTAAGCCAGTTACCACCACCGGATGTGGTTGAGCCACTGGATTACGAACAACTGTTAGAAGAGCGTAAACGAGGTCTGATTTCGCTTTATCCGGCAGATCAGCAGGATGCTGTTGCCCGAACATTGCAACTGGAATCAGAACCTTTGGTGAAGTTGCTGGAAGAAAATGTGTACCGCGAATTGCTTCTGCGCCAGCGCGTTAATGAAGCAGCCCGTGCGGTTATGGTGGCCTATTCAACCGGTAGTGATCTGGATCAGCTGGGCTCGAATAACAACGTATCGCGCATGGTTTTGCGTTCTGCGGATAATTCGACCGTACCGCCAACTCCTGCCGTTATGGAATCCGACAACGATTTTCGTGTCCGTATTCCACAGGCATTTGAAGGTTTGAGCGTTGCAGGCCCGGTGGGTGCTTATGAATATCATGCCCGTAGTGCGGATGGCCGCGTTGCAGATGCATCGGCAATCAGCCCGTCACCGGCTAACGTCACAGTAACTATTATGTCCCGTGCAGACAAAGGAGTGGCATCCAAAGAGCTGCTGGAAATTGTCGAAAAAGCCCTGAATGACGAAAACGTGCGTCCGGTGGCTGATCGTCTGAAAGTCCAGTCAGCGAGCATTGTGGAATATGAAATTGATGCGGTGCTGTACATCTTCCCGACGCCGGAATCCGAGCCTATCCGCAAGGCAGCAGAGCAGAAACTGAAACACTATGTTGAAGCGCAGCATCGTTTGGGACGTGATATTCGTTTGTCAGCTATTTACGCCGCACTGCATGTGGAAGGTGTCCAGCGTGTGGAGCTGAAAGCACCATTGAAAGACGTTGTATTGGATAAAACACAGGCTTCTTATTGCACCAAAACCACACTGACAATGGGAGGTTCTGATGAATGATCGCCTTCTGCCGATGGGTTCAACGCCGTTAGAACTGGCTGCGGCGAAAGCCTGTGCCGAGTTGCAGAAGATCAAAATCCCATTGCGGGAGCTGTGGAATCCGGACACCTGTCCGGCATCGTTACTGCCTTATCTGGCATGGGCGTGGTCTGTGGACCGCTGGGACGAAAACTGGTCTGAGAGCACCAAAAGGGAAGTGATCAAGGGTTCACTGTTCCTGCATAAACACAAAGGAACGATTGGAGCCATCCGACGAGTGATTGAGCCGTTGGGTTATCTCATCCGCGTAAAGGAATGGTGGCAGACCAACGATGCCCCAGGCACCTTCCGACTGGATATTGGTGTTCTGGACAGCGGTATCACCCATGAAATGTTCGAAGAACTGGAAAACCTGATTTTCGATGCAAAACCGGTAAGCCGACATTTGATTGGATTGGACATCAATCTGGATACACGTGGTGAATACCACTACTCAGCAGCAACATACAGCGGTGACGAACTGACAGTTTATCCCTATTTTCCGGAACAAATCACGGTATCTGGCTCAGAAATTGTGGGCACGGGCATACATATTATTGACGACATGAGGATTAGACCATGAGTACCAAATTCTTTGCGTTGCTGACACAGTTAGGCGCAGATAAATTGGCAAATGCGGCGGCACTGGGTACTAAAATTGAAATTACCCATATGGCCGTTGGTGATGGTGGTGGCAGCCTGCCAACGCCAGACACTAAACAAACTAAATTGATTAATGAAAAGCGTCGTGCGGCAATTAACACGCTGAACATCGATCCGAAAAACACCAATCAGATTATCGCAGAACAGGTTATTCCTGAAGACGAAGGTGGCTGGTGGATCCGTGAAATCGGCCTGTTCGACAAAGACGGCGTTCTGATTGCGGTGGGTAATTGCGCAGAAACCTACAAGCCCCAATTGCAAGAAGGCTCCGGCCGTACCCAGACAATCCGCATGATCCTGATTGTCAGCAGCGCAAACGCAGTGACACTGAAAGTTGATCCATCTGTGGTTCTGGCAACGCGTGAGTATGTAGATAATTCTATTACCAAACACGCAAACAGCCGTAACCACCCTGACGCGACACTGAAAGAAAAAGGATTTGTGATTCTGAGCAGTGCCGTAGACAGCAATAGCGAAACCCACGCAGCAACGCCGAAAGCGGTGAAAGCGGCTTATGATTTGGCTAAAGCAGCGGATAATAATGCTAATACGCGTTTGGAAAAAAACAAAAATGGCGCAGATGTAGCTGATAAGGATGCATTTAACCGCAATATTGGTTCGGCCAGAGCTTTTACTGGAGCAATCCATATTGGTGGTGGTGGTACTTGGACAACTGAAGAGTTTATTGCATGGCTAAAAAGTAAAGATGCTTTTAACCACCCTTACTGGATGTGTAAAGGATCGTGGTCATATGCGAGCAACAGAAGAATCACTGATACTGGCTGTGGTGCAATTCACTTAGCGGGTGCTGTTGTGGAAGTCATGGGGCTTGAAAGTGTAATGACGATCCGTGTTACAACGGCTCCTACATCAATAGATGGCTGTATTCCGAACGCTCAATTTACTTATGGAAACCACGGTAAGGATTATGTTCCAAGTTGGAGAAGGGACTATAACACTGCGAATAAACCATCTGCCGATGAAGTTGGTGCTTATTCTAAAGAAGAAACAGATACTCGTGTAAATGCCGCCAACGAAAACGCCAATTCTCGTCTGGAAAAAAATAAAAATGGTGCGGACATTCCAAACAAAGATGAGTTTGTAAAAAACCTCGGTTTAACGGAAACCAAGGAACTGGCGAAGAATTCTGTACCAAGATCAGAAGCAGATAGTAAATATCAGCTAAAAGGCAGCTTCGGGTTTGGCGGAAGTGGCGGTACAGTTCTTCATAAGAACAATGATGAGTTTCTAACTTGGATACGTAGATCTGATGTCAGCCCTGAGTTTTTTAGAAATTCAGCAAATTCTGACTATACACATACGCATGGCGCTGGACTTCTTCTAAAATCCGGTGATACTTATGCATCATTTTCAGTTAATTATGCAACCGCTCGTGTAAAGGTAGTTGCAGGAAATGATTCTGGTACTGCAAACTCGCCTATTAAAGAATTGGCATTTACTGATGATAGCTATACGAAAAATGAATCTGATGCTAAATATCAAATATTAGGTCTGACGAAAACTGTATCTGAATATAATGTTCCTTGGAATGTAAAAAGTGGTTTATATAATGCAGATTTCTCCAGCCATAGTAGAATGATAGTAAATTTTAATATGGGAATTGGAAGTTGTCCCACACTACAACTGTTAGTAATTCATAAAAATGGCGGCTTATTTTATCGTTCTGCGCGTGATTCATATGGTTTTGAAGAAAATTGGGCAGAGTTATTAACTATTGGAAATGCTAATTCTAGGTATATTCAAGATGTTCGATTAGGTACCGTGGAATATTCACAACTCTGGAGTGGACATGGATATACTGATACCCCTCCATATGTTATCACTGGTGTTACTAATCACAATACTGATGAGTTTCCTGATGGAGTTAATCGCCGTCCACTTCAGAAACTCATTAACGGAATTTGGCATGATATAGGAGCTTTATAATGCTGCATTTAAAAAACTTCAAAAGATATTCCCCAGATACTGAAGAAGAAAAAGAAATAGAGAGAAAATTTAGAGCCATATTCTATCGTAATGAAAATGGCGATGATTGGTATAAGAGCATACCCAGGTTTAAAAAAGATACTTACAAAATAAAATATAACTCCAATAATATCATTTGCGCAATAAACAAGGATGCTTCAGCTATATGCCCAGATAATGGAAGTATTGTAGAAATGGAAGCACTGCCAGATGATGTAGGTATTCTAGGAAACTGGCAATATATCAATGGTAATATTGTTCCACGTGAGTATATGAAAGATGAATTAATCACTCAAGCTCAAGAGAAAAAGAGAAAGTTACTGAGTGAAACTAACTCTACAATATTACCTCTCCAAGATGCGGTAGATCTTAATATAGCAACAGCTCAGGAGATTAAATTCCTAGCCGAGTGGAAACGATATCGTGTAATGCTTAATAGAATTGATTGCACTGATATTAAAAAAATAAAATGGCCGAAATCACCAAGAATAAAATAAATTACAGGGGCATTACGCCCCTGATTATTATTCTGGTTTTTCAGGCCAATTAATATCTGGTCCTTTTGAACAATCTAAACGGCTCAATTCTATACTATATAACTCCCAATTATCTAGTCGATTAACCTCATCATCTGTTGCTATATTTCTTTTAATAATACGTTCCAATCTCATTATTTGCTTATCCGCATTATTTAGTAAAGATTGTTTTTTTCTCTCTGCCTGTTGTTTTAATTCTTCTTTGGTGGGCTGAGGAATATTTCCCCAAGCAGGTAATCCATCGTCTCCAGCAATACGCATTTTTCCTTCTGGAGGTATATTTCCAGCAAATTCGGTAAATACATTTTCGTCAACTTCAATACCGTCTTCCGGCCATGAATCAGAATGAAGGTAATCTTGTTTCATAGATACTGGATAAAAGCCGTTTTTTTGTGCGCTGTAATAGTAATTCATTTATTAATATCCTATAGCAAACCAATGAAAAATAGCCTTGAATTGAAAATTAGGATCATTTGCTGGAACATCACATGCTAACCTAAATTGCTCCTTTCCAAGAACCCAACCGTGAACACCAAGCATTTGGCTATTCCAGCTAGGTAAATTTAAATGTCCCATCGCTGATAAATGAACACATTTATTGGAAAAGTGTATTGGAAACGAATATGTTTTCATTTCATTATCACTCAGGCCTTCAACAACTCCCCATTGGTATACTAAACCAGTATCTCCACATCTCCACCAACCATTAGGCTCTTTTCGGGCAGTACTTTTTATGGATACAAGATCATCCTCTGTTAATATCTTTTTACTTCCCTTAAAGTTACCATCTTCATCAAATGCATAGGTCGCTATATTAAATGACTGATTTTTATAACCATAATCAAAAGAAATACCTCTTGCATATTGAGAGCCTTCAACACTAGGGTGAGCAACATGTATTGCTAATGCACCAAGCCGATCTAATCCTTCATTTGGTCTTAAAAAACCAGAACGCCCCAAATGACGTGAACTGGGATCATCTAAAAGATTTGCTGTCTTAGATAGAATATAGCCTGTTGTCTTTGTATTTGTATTTAGCTGAATATATCTGCCGTCAAAGTTCCCATAATCAGCAGGTACAACCCTCTTTCCAACTCTTAACTCCTCATGCACATAACACCCATTTAGTGTATCAATGTATGTACTACCTTGGCCACGTAGATAATGGCTAAATGAAGGCTTTGATGGGGTACCGTGGTTATAACCTAAGTAAGTTAATGAATCTCCTATATTATTACCATCTGTGCGAGTATGAACATTAATGGCCCCAGTATTAGTTTTAGCACCATGAAAATAAACAGGCTGTAGCACTGCTCCGCCAATATCTTTATTGAGTGCATTCTTCGCCAGTTCCTTGGTTTCCGTTAAACCGAGGTTTTATAGAATACGATATGAATATCTGTTAAAGCTGATAACAGTAAACAAAAAGTAATCCCCAAAGCTGTAACAAGCAAAAAATAGTCATTTTATAGTTCAATTAATGCCCAATCTTCCAAATTACAGAAACACCAGATAAAAAGAACAAAATACAAACAAAAAATGGTTGTTTTTAGTTCTTGTTTTCAGATTACACAGTGTATGAGTGAAAAATTCTTATATGCGTTACAATCAGTAATAGCACATTTTTTAGTCTTGTTATGTGACTACAGTGGGACTACAATCAGTAGCTACTATGTAAAGAAAGAAGGAGATTTTTATGGCTAATGAAACTTATGTCAGGGCAAAAATTGATCCTAAAACTAAAGAGCTTGCAACTATAGCACTCCAGTCTATGGGCTTAACGGTTAGTGATGCTATTCGCATGTTAATGGTACAAGTCGCGGAAAAAAATACACTGCCCTTTAAAGTAAAAGGTACTTCTTACCGAAATGTTTCGCGTACAAAAGCTGCCATGAAACAGCTTGAAGACGGTAAGGGTAAAAAGTTTGATAGTGTTTCTGCTTTCATGGATGACCTGAATAATGATGAGGAAGATTAGTCGTTCTTCCGAGTTCAAGAAAGACTATAAGCGCGTGAAGAAGGGTAAATATCGTGCAACTATCGAGGATAGTTTAGTTGAAATACTGGATATACTGGTAAACGACAAACCAATCCCGCCAAGATATGTCGATCATCCACTAAAAGGGAACTGGCGGGGTTTCTGAGATTGTCATCTTCACCCAGATCTACTGCTAATTTATAAAAAAGTTGATAATACCATTTTGGAGCTTGCCTGATTAGGTACTCACAGTGAGCTATTCTGATAACTTTTGAGTAAGCCGTCCTCTGAGAGGCTATTCAGAATCTTTTTCACCCTGAACAGTTTTTCATGTAACCTACTGGAATGAGAAAAGTTTATGCCAGTGATATCAGTCGAGAAGTCTTTCA
>NZ_NIBU01000047.1 GCF_002632485.1 Xenorhabdus innexi
ACCTGCTCCAAAAGGCGTGGTCGGAAACGTATTTTTGGCTGGAAAAAGCACAAGAATATTTATGCCAGAACGCGTTCAAAACACCACAAAGAAAATCATGTAAAAACAAAACATTGGATGCGTGTTTTGAAAGGCTTAATTCTTAAGATCCTGTCTATGAAACCATATATATAAAAATTTTATTGAGCCTATTCTTAATTTTTTGTTTAAATACAAAATACCTATATCAATAAATAATAGGCTGATATTTATATTTCAACTAAGTAATAATTAATCGGAATAAAATCATGGGTAATTATTGATTTTTGGGCTTTTGGGGATTTTATTAGGGCCACTTTTATGAAGTGGTCATATAAATTTCCGATTATTTACAAATTCAAAGGTGGTTTTTTTAATTTTATTACACTGGGTTTATCAAAATAATTTATGATTCTTATTGGTTTATATAATGATATTACATTTAAGTTGTGATAAATGTTAAATAACAAGAATTATTGTAGTTTGAAAAACAAAAGGATAATAAATGATTTGTAAACATGATTTATTTAATAATAAATTTTTCAGTTAAGTAAGTTTATTTTTATCATACTCTGCTATTATTAGACTACAGCTATTGGGGCGGGGTTGATTATGAGAAAGTTGTTAGTAATTTGTTTGTTGGGTTTTACATTAACAGGGTGTGATAAACAGCTTAAAATTGATGGAACGAATGAAATAGCTGTAAAAACATCCATTGAAAAAATCAGGGACACCTTACCTGAAGATAAGAAATTAAAATTTGATGATGCATTGAATATTGTCATGATTCATAGTATCGATTTTGATGAATTGTTTAAGAATAACCAGCACGGAAATATAAAATTTGAAGCCATGGAAAGTCTGGAAAAAAACTTTTACCAATCATTGAATGGAAAAACAGCTGATCAGATCATTAATGAAGCAGAAAAAATTAAGCAAAACAAGAAAGCGCCCTGATTCCGGGGCATTTTAATTGTTATTGAGGTTTATCCGGTTTACTTGTTTCCAGAAGAGTCAATCGTTCCCCACATTGTCGGCAGACATAGCAGCTTTTCCCTTTGAGCACCTTATTATGTTGTCTGACGCTTAATTCATGCTGCTGGCAGTGACAACAATAGATGAACATCTTGCTGCAAACGGATTGTACTGAAAATTGATGGGTTCTGTTGGCAGATACTTTAAATACAGTTTCCATAATATAACGCCACTCCTTACCGTGAGGAGCGACCTTACCAAACTGATGGTAAACCAATAAATGAGCTAATTCGTGGGGGATGACCTCATCAATAAACGATTGTTCGTTTTCAATGAGCAGAATAGGGTTAAGACGAATTTCCCAATCCTGCAAGCGAGCACTTCCTGCAATTGTCCCCCTTTGCCGGTAGGTTACACAGGGTTCAGGAAAAGTTTGTTCAAGGAACTCACTTGCCTGCATCATTTTTTGTCGCAAAGTGCGCATAACTGCTTGTTGTAATGGAAGCGGAACTTTAACGAATTTCATAAACAGCGATAATTCTGTATTAGATTAATTTGAAGAGTAATTTAACATGAGTAGTAATTGAACATGAATAGTAACTTAATATGAAAAAGCCCGCTTGTTATGGGCGGGCTTTTGAAAGTAGAGGATTATTTCAATCCGGCCGCATCACGTAGGATCGCAGCTTTATCGGTTGCTTCCCACGGGAATTGTTCACGACCAAAATGACCGTATGCTGCAGTATCACGATAAATTGGATGCAGTAGATCCAGCATTTTGATCAGGCCATAAGGGCGCAGATCGAAGAACTCGCGTACTAACTGAACCAGGGTTGATGTCGGCACTTTTTCAGTTCCGAAGGTTTCAACCATGATAGAAGTTGGTTCTGCAACACCGATAGCGTAAGACACCTGAATCTCACAGCGATCAGCCAGACCAGCGGCAACGATATTTTTAGCTACGTAACGTGCAGCGTAAGCCGCAGAACGGTCAACTTTGGATGGGTCTTTTCCTGAGAATGCTCCACCGCCGTGGCGTGCCATACCACCGTATGTATCAACAATAATTTTACGTCCTGTCAGACCACAGTCACCCATCGGGCCACCAATCACGAAACGGCCTGTTGGATTGATAAAATATTTGGTCATCGGAGTGAGCCACTCTGCTGGTAAAACAGGTTTGATGATCTCATCCATAACTGCTTCTTGCAGCTCTTTCTGACCAATTTCTTCTGAATGCTGAGTAGAAAGGACAATAGCATCAATACCGACAATTTTGCCGCTGTCATACTGGAATGTAACCTGACTTTTAGCATCCGGGCGTAGCCATGGCAACGTTTTGTTCTTACGCACATATGCCTGACGCTCAACCAGACGGTGAGCATAAGTAACAGGTGCTGGCATAAGAACATCGGTTTCATTGGTTGCATAACCAAACATCAATCCCTGATCACCAGCTCCTTGTTCCAGAGGGTCTGCTCGGTCTACACCCTGATTGATATCAGGTGATTGCTTACCAATCGCACTGATTACTGCACAGGAATTAGCATCAAAGCCCATTTCTGAACTGGTATAGCCAATTTCACGCACTGTATTGCGGGTAATTTCTTCGATATCAACCCAGGCGCTGGTAGTAATTTCACCACCAACCATAACCATACCGGTTTTCACATAAGTTTCGCAGGCTACACGAGCCTTAGGATCTTGTTCTAGGATTGCGTCAAGAACAGCATCGGAAATTTGGTCGGCAATTTTATCTGGATGACCTTCTGAAACAGACTCAGAAGTAAAAAGGTGTGTAGTCATTATATTTGGTTACCTTAAATATAATCTCGGTTTAAGGGTGGATGTTTTACCATCTAGACGGCTAGTCTAAGTCACAATAACTAAATATACCAGTTTTTTTGGTTTTAAATAGTTTTTGTTGTATGACATTTTGAATTTCTTATCTGTCATTTCCTGAAATGTTTAGTTTGATGATATCCACCGTCTTTCAGGTTATCTCTATTATACGTTTTGTACGTCGCGGGCTGGATCAATTCATGCTCTTACACTTCCAATATCAGCCCCAATTCAAATCAACAAAAGTCACTATTTTCTGTATTTTCAAATTGTTATTTTATTGTATTTATTTATTTAATCAGACAAATAGTGATGACAGCGACTTATATTCATAAGAGATTGTTTACTTTCTATAAGGTAACGATGGAGATTTATCGGATAAACTTATCTATATCTGTTAAGTATCAATAAATTTCATTTTGCAATTTTGTTAGATTACAGGTATAAACAGCGCCCGTAACTGATAGGTTTTTTGCACTTCAAGTTATAGGCGTTTGCAGGGTACGTTTTATGCGTGTTCTGCGTCTCATCAATTGAGAAACGGCTTTTATAATGAAAAGCCATGTGGGGTAAATGGGGTTATGAACCATTATTTGCTGATTGTTAACGACCAACAGCCACATTATGCCACTGATGTATCCGCATCTTGTTCCTCTCATATCAATATGAATTCATTCCGATGTTACCTGAAACATTCGAGTAGACAGGTCGCTTCGGACAGAAGCCATATTACCAAACAGTAAATATACATATTGTTTAGCTCCCTCTAAACGTTTCTATAATTTAAGAGCATGCTATTCCCTGACATTTATTCATGCGCAAGATACGCACACTAAATATAGTGTCTTGGGTTATTGACCACAGGTGAAGGCAAACCTCTACTCCATGAAGGAGACTGCCATGAATGATAATATCGCCCGTAAAATGCGCCAGACTTACAATATCGCATACTGGAGCGGCAACTATTACTACGTCAATGATCTAGGTAATGTCAGTGTTTGTCCAAATCCTGATTTGCCGAAAGCTCAGGTTGAGCTTGTCGATCTGGTCAAGAAAGTGCAGAAAGAGAAGAAAGAGAAGAAACAGTTGCAGTTGCCCGCACTGTTTTGTTTCCCTCAGATCCTGCAACATCGTTTGCGCTCCATTAATGCGGCTTTTCAGCGTGCGCGTGAATCCTATGGTTATAAGGGTGACTATTTTCTGGTTTATCCGATTAAGGTGAATCAGCAGCGCCGCGTGATTGAATCGTTGGCTAATTCTGGGGAACCTGTCGGTCTGGAAGCTGGCTCAAAGGCTGAGCTGATGGCGGTATTGGCTCATGCAGGTATGACAAGAACGGTTATTGTCTGTAATGGCTATAAAGATCGTGAGTATATCCGTCTGGCACTGATCGGTGAAAAACTGGGGCACAAAGTGTATCTGGTCATCGAGAAAATGTCTGAAATTGCAATGGTATTGGAAGAAGCAGAGCGTATTAATGTCGTCCCGCGTCTTGGTGTACGGGCACGCCTTGCTTCACAGGGGGCAGGTAAATGGCAGTCCAGCGGTGGTGAAAAATCCAAATTTGGTCTGGCAGCAGCACAGGTTCTGCAATTGGTTGAAACTCTTCGTTCAGCCGGAAAACTGGACAGCTTACAATTACTCCATTTCCATCTGGGTTCTCAGTTGGCGAATATCCGTGATATAGCAACAGGCGTGCGTGAATCTGCCCGTTTTTATGTCGAGCTGCATAAATTGGGTGTTAACATTCAGTGCTTTGATGTGGGCGGAGGATTGGGAGTGGATTATGAAGGCACACGTTCCCAGTCAGAATGCTCCGTTAACTATGGCCTGAATGAATACGCGAACAATGTTATTTGGGGAATTGGGGATGCCTGTGAGGAAAACGGTCTGCCGCATCCGACGGTGATCACAGAATCCGGTCGTGCATTGACGGCCCATCATACCGTTTTAATCTCCAATGTTATTGGCGTAGAGCGTAATGAGTTCACCGAGACAACGCCACCGGCAGAAGATGCCGCACGTCCTCTGACGAGCCTGTGGAATACATGGCAGGAAATGCAGACAGATGGCTATAAGCGGTCTTTACGTGAATGGCTGCATGACAGTCAGTTTGATCTGTACGATGTTCATACCCAGTATGCTCACGGAATTTTGAGTCTGTCTGAACGCGCCTGGGCGGAAGAATTATACTTAAATATCTGCCGCCGCACTCAGCAGGATCTTGATCCAAGTAACCGCGCCCATCGTCCGATCATTGATGAATTACAGGAGCGAATGGCAGATAAACTCTACGTGAACTTTTCCCTGTTTCAGTCCATGCCGGATGCTTGGGGGATCGATCAGTTATTCCCGGTTCTGCCACTTGAGGGACTGGATAAGCCATTGGATCGTCGTGCTGTCCTGCTGGATATCACTTGTGACTCTGACGGCATCATTGATCATTATATTGAAGGTGATGGTGTGGCGACAACAATGCCAATGCCTGCCTATGATCCGGAAACTCCCCCACTGATCGGCTTCTTTATGGTCGGTGCTTATCAGGAAATTCTGGGTAATATGCATAACCTGTTTGGTGATACTGCGGCTGTTGATGTCTACGTGGCAGAAAATGGTGAAGTGACTTATCAGCAGAGTGAAGAGGGGGATACGGTAGCTAATATGCTTCAATATGTAAAACTGGAGCCTCAGGTACTATTGACCCGCTTCCGTGATCAGGTGAAATCGACTGATTTGGATGAAAATCTACAGGAGCAGTTCCTGCAAGAGTTTGAAAGTGGTCTGTACGGTTACACTTATTTAGAAGACGAGTAATTTAATTAATTGAGAAGCGCATTGAGGCGCTTCTCAATCCATTTTATGATAATCAACTGAGTAATCGCTTATTTGAACAAGAAGTTAAACTAATTTAATTTCTATGTGGTTTAACTCCTTTCCTTAATTATTCTTTTTATTTTTTCTTTCTGATAATTACCGTGTTTATTTAACCTAACCTCTTTAAAAGAGTAGCAAGAAAAAATGATGTCCAATACTATATGCTCCATATTGGTGAGTGTGAGCCACTATTTGTTTTTTGATGTTAATATATTGTTTTTAAATGAAATTTAAAAATAAGACTTCTTGTGAAGTTAGCGTAATGTAATCAAGTCCCGTGTTCATTAAACATGAGGCTTTCGAGGATATATTATGAATATTAGTTCCTTAGGAAACCAAATCGATAACTCTCTGGTTTCAAACGCCTTTGGCTTCCTACGCTTCCCGTTGAATTTTCAGCCTTATTCCAGTGATGCGGAGTGGGTTATTACAGGAGTACCTTTTGATATGGCGACATCCGGCCGGGCGGGTAGTCGCCACGGGCCAGCCGCGATTCGTCAGGTATCGACAAATCTGGCCTGGGAAAGCAGCCGCTGGCCGTGGAACTTCAGCCTGCGTAAGCGTCTGAATGTCGTTGATTGTGGTGATCTGGTATTCAATTTTGGTGATGCTCAGGATATGAGCGACAAACTACAGGCTCATGCTGAGAAAGTGCTGGCATCAGGCAAAAAAATGCTGACTTTGGGTGGGGATCATTTTGTCACACTACCGTTGTTGCGTGCCCATGCAAAGCATTTCGGTAAAATGGCTCTGGTGCATTTTGATGCTCATACCGATACTTATCCAAACGGCAGCAAGTTTGATCATGGGACGATGTTTTACCATGCGCCAAACGAGGGACTGATCGATCCGGCACATTCTGTCCAGATTGGTATTCGCACTGAACACGATACAGACAATGATTTCACAGTGTTAGATGCTGGGCAGGTTAATGATCGCAGCGTTGATGATGTTGTCGAGCAGATCAAATCTGTTGTCGGCGATCTGCCTGTGTACCTGACTTTTGATATTGACTGCCTTGATCCGGCATTTGCACCCGGTACGGGGACGCCGGTGATCGGTGGTTTAACTTCAGATCGCGCACTGAAAATTTTGCGGGCTCTGCAACCGCTGAATATTGTTGGTATGGATGTGGTGGAAGTTGCTCCGTCTTATGATCAATCGGAAATTACTGCGCTGGCGGCAGCTACAATCGGGCTGGAGTTATTATATTTGCAGGCATCAAAAAAACCGGCCTGATATATTCAGTTATAAATAAACGCTGCTTGAAAGCTCGCTCTGATGGCGGGCTTTTTCTGAGCCTTTATATACACAATGGATTTCAAGCTGCGTCGCGGCGGCAAGGGAGCAAGTCCCGGGAGCATAGATAACTATGTGACTGGGGTGACTGGGATGAGTGAGCACAGCCAACAAAGAGGCAGCTTGAAAGACGAAGTGTATACAGATAAAAAGTATCCCCCAAACGTACTTATTGTTGCCAAATTGGAACAATCGCGCAAAAACCTCGCTTAATCTTGCAGCATAGAAAAACTGCGTTAGGATGTTTTAAAAGGCATTCCTATGAGGATATAAGCATGATAATCACTTCAACTGAATTTAAGAATAATGATTTCCTGAGCAAAGAGCAGGAATTCAATGAGTTTGGTGGTAACGGTGGTAATCGCTCACCTGAGCTTGCCTGGGCAGATGCACCTGCCGGAACAAAAAGTTTTGCCATCACGGTTTATGATCCTGATGCCCCAACGGGTAGTGGTTTTTGGCATTGGGTAGCGTTTGATATTCCGCTGGAAATACAGGCTCTGGCCGCAGATGCAGGGCGGAGTGATAGCAGTAAATTACCGGCTGGCACAATTCAGAGCAAAAATGATTACGGGCAGTTTGGTTTTGGAGGGGCTTGTCCACCTGAGGGAGATAAAGCGCATCGCTATATTTTCACGGTACATGCCATGTCAGTAGAAAAACTGGGTATTGGTTCTGAAACAACAAATGCGGTTGCGCGTTTTATGATCCACGCCAATAGCCTGGCAACCGCCACAATTACCGGTTATTACCAGCGTTAACTGACTCATCGTTTTTCGGTTTAAGGTCTTCAGTTTTTAAAAAAGGGTATCTATTTATGAGCAGCAAAGCTTTTTCTTCTCCCAAAAAAGTTGAATGGAATCAAGGATTACAACAGGAAGCAGTAGAGATCCTCTCTAATGATGGCGGAATGATTGTCTGTCCGACTAAAGTGGGTTACATCATTATGACATCCGATGCAAAGGGGCTGGAGCGCAAATTTGAGGCCAAGCAGCGCAATCGCAATAAGCCCGGCGTCGTATTGTGCGGATCTCTGGAACAATTGAAAGAGCTGGCTCAGCTTAACCCGGAAATTGAAGAGCTTTACCAGAAACACTGGGATGACGATGTGCTGTTGGGCTGTATTTTGCCGTGGAAAGAAGAAGCTGTTGCGCGTATTCCTGACGATGGTTCTAAAGAGCTGATGATGGATGGTCGTGGAACGAGCTGTTTTGTCATTAAATTTGGTAAACCCGGCGAGATTCTGGCAAAAGCACTGTGGGAAGAATACGGTAAATTCTCTTTTGCCAGTTCAGCTAATCCGTCAGGCAAAGGTAATCGGGGTCTGGTTGAGTGTATTGGTGAGCGGATTGAAGAGCGTGCAGACCTGATTATTTCTGCGAATGATTATGTGAAATCTATCCAGCCGAATGAGACTGAACAGACCCGTTATGAACAGGGTGTGATGATTTCAATGGTCGATGACAGCGGTAAATTAGTACCAGAGCAGAATGGTCAGCGCGATATTACACCGTGCCCGATATTGATCCGCAAAGGTCTGGATGTGCATAAAATCATGGTGATCATGTCTGATATTTTTACGACATGGGATTACCGCCACGGCAACTATTATTGATAATTTCTGCGGGTGCGGTACCGTACCCGCTCAAATTACGGCTAATAAAACCGGAAGAAACTAATTCTGTCCGATTAGTCACTTTGGCTTTGGCAAAAATATTACGCAGATGTGTTTTCACGGTAGAAAGGGAAATTCTGAGTTGTAATGCGATGCGTTTATTACTGGCCCCTTCTCTGACTAACTGAATAATTTCCTGCTCTTTTGCGGTGAATGCAATTTGTGAGTCAGGCAAAATATCAAAAGTCATCAATTCAGCCACAGGAATAATGGTATTAAGCCGCATTATCTCCTGATGCCGGAATGGATAATCTCTCAGAACTGAAAGACCGGAGAGAATTTTACTCCCACGGCGGATAAAAATTTCGACCCTATCTGTTAATTTATTGGACTGCATAAAATCGTGGTAAAACGCTTGACCACTCTCTTTCATATTGTCATTCATGCTGACAAGACGCTGTTCATTATTTATGAAATTTTTCGGATGCAGAGGATCTGACTGAGTGAAAGACTCTAAATATACCTGATACATATCAGGTGTGATGCCATACAGAATATGATGCTCAGGCTGCCACTCTTCATTAACAAGATAATAAACAGCGGCAGACACAGGAATAATGTGAGCAATTGTATTCAGGCAGCAATTAATCAGAGTCTGTTGATGGTGGTTGAACGGGGATGTATTCATTAACGATACCTGTCTGATCCAGTTATGAATTCATCATGGCTTTTCTGATTTCTAATACAAAATATACATGTTAATAATGTGAGATTGATTGCATTATTAAAAACTTATTTTTTGAGATTTTGGCTGCTTTTAAGCTGACTTTGCACATCCTGCTTCTATTTTGTTAACATATTAACTTGATGTTTTTTCATTATCGACTGATATTTCTTGAGTTATGGTATTTTTTATCTTTTTCTTCGGTACTTTTCGGCAAAAACCGGTATGAGATACCTCTTTTGGGTGTCGTTCTTTAGAATGATGGCAACACTTTTCCCCTTATCCCTATAGTTAAATCACAGTCACCTTTTGTTTACAAAAACTCACAATCAAATCGGCTGTATTTCAGGGTAAAAGAGGGGAAGAAAAATGAATATGTCCTCAAAATTAACATCACATATTGAGAAGGGGAAGGTTGGTTTTCCGACAACACTTGCCAGCTCTGTTGGTGTGATTATGGCAAGTCCGGTCATTTTAACTGTAACCAGTGGGTTCGGGATTGGTGGCGATACATTCGCTCTGGCTGTACTTCTCAGCTTTATCGTGATGCAGGCACAGTTAACGACTTTTTCTGAAGCCGCCGCGATTTTGCCTACTTCCGGATCAGTCTATGATTATATTTCTTGTGGTATGGGGCGCTTCTGGGCAATAACCGGGGCACTTTCTGCCTATTTGATTGTGCATGTTTTTGCCGGAACTGCGGAAACCATTCTTTCCGGCATTATGGCATTGGTTAACTTTGAAAGCCTCAATAGCGTGATGGAGAACAATAACGCTTCCTGGATGGTTGGAGTAGGGTTGGTGATCACCTTCGGTCTGCTGAATGCGTTTGGGATTGAGGCATTCAGTAAAGTGGAAATTGTACTGACGTTTGCCATGTGGAGTACGTTGGTGATTTTTAGTCTGTGTGGCCTGCTGATGCCATTTCACACTTCAGTTGATGGCTGGTTTGGTCAGGCGCTGAATGTCTCTGATCCGACAATGGTATTAAGCCTGGTCGGGATGGCGATGTTTATGTTCATGGGCTGCGAGCTGGTCACGCCAATGGCACCGGAAATTAAAAATTCGGCAAAAGTTATTCCACGGGCAATGACAATCGGGTTGTGTGGTGTGGCGTTCTGTATGTTTATGTACGGCGCAGCCATGACGCATCAGGTGGAAAACGTCATTGTTGATCCGGTCAATAATGTCAGTTTACTGGAAACGCCAATGGCAATTCCGGCATTTGCCGGTCAGGTCATGGGTGATTTTGGGAAATACTGGATTGGTTTTGGCCTGCTGCTGGCAGGGGCGGCCACAATTAATACGCTGATGGCAGCCGTTCCCCGTATTTTATACGGCATGGCACTTGATGGTACTTTGCCCCGTATTTTTACTTATCTGCATCCAAGGTTCAAAACACCAATATTCGGCATTTTTGTGGCTGTTTTGATCCCCTGTGTCCATGCTTTTGCTATTCAGGGTGATCTGAACCGCATTATGCCGCTGGTACTGGCTGCGGTCTGTTCTTGGGGAACCGCTTATCTGTTAGTTACCATTTCCGTCATCCTGCTGCGTATTCGTCGTCCTGATCTACATCGTGCCTATAAATCTCCGTTTTTCCCGCTACCGCAGATTATTTCCAGTGTAGGGATTATCATCGCTCTTATATACATTACGCCACCGGGAATGGATAAAGCGGATGTTTATATTCCGTTTATGGTAATGCTTGGCTTAACAGCATCTTACGCACTGGTATGGACGATATTTGTTCAGAAAGTAAATCCGTTTAAACCTGTCGCAGTGGAAGAGGTTTTGTCTAAAACGTTCTCTGAAACTGAATTGAAGGAGATTAAACTTGAGCCATTACGCAGCCTCCGCTAAATCTTCTTTCTGGCAGAAAATCAATAAACAGCGCTTGCCTGCCGGTTATCAGGCAGGCCTGACACTTAATCGGCTGGAGCGTGATCTCCAGCCATATCATTGTGAGAGGAATAAGCCGGAAGAACTGATTGTCAGGCCTGAAGAACAGTTGGCAATATGCATCACCGAAAGGGTAAAAAAACTGTTTATGGCATTTATTGTTTATACGCGGTTTTCTGTTTCCGGCGTGATAAGTCTGCCTTTGAATGCCGATATACAGGTAAAAACGGGGGGAAGTCTGCGTAAAAAGCAGATACGATTCTTTTCAAAACAGGAAGACGGATTGAAATTGATTGAACAATTGGAACAATATCCGGTGATTCGACAGACGTTAGCAGAGCTGGATTTCCGGCTATGCAGCCTGCAAATCAGGGAGGGGAAATGGCATTGCGAAATTGAGCATTTTGCTGCTTCTGAAGTTGTCAGCCGACTTCCGGCGACTCGCCGTTATCTGCGTTTAACACCAGAGCAGCGTTATCGTTTACTCAGTATGTTGCATCTGGTTAATCAGCTTATGCTGCAAAGTATTGGCAAAAAGCCTCACACGTGAAGAAAGCGTTTCTTCGGATTTAAACAAGATCCAGGATCGATAGATATCCATGTCCCATTCGGGAAGAAGCCTTACCAGCTTTCCGGCGGCAACGGATTCATGAGTAATATAATCCGGCAGGTAAGCAATACCGGCTCCCGCCAGCGCTGAGCTCATCAATGCTACACTATTATTGATGCGAAAACGGCTGCGCACTTCAATATCAAATTTATTTCTTTCCTTTTTAAACGGAAGAGAGATGGTGTGGGCAGGGCCGCGAAACAGCAGGTAATCATAGCGGGGGAGATCTTCCGGTTTTTCTATAGGGGAAAACTGGCTGATGTAATCCGGCGTGGCATAAAGCCCCCAAGTGATATCAATAAGGGGCATCACCAGTGGATGATCCGGCGTTTCTCGTCCTACCACAACGGCGATATCACACTGATCTTTTTCCATGTTAATGATCCGGTCGGTCAGTTCCAGATCGACACTGACATGGATATTTCCGGCAACAAAATTGTTCAGAGCAGGAACAATACACTGGCTGCCGAAGGATACCGGTGCAATCAGGCGCAGGCTTCCCATCGGTTCTTCATGGAAATTACGGATAAAACGTTCGGCGTTCTTGGCTTCATTCAGAATACGCTGACAATATTGGTAATAACTCATTCCGACTTCTGTCACCTGAATTTTGCGTGTGGTTCGGTTGAGTAACTGAGTTCCCAGCCTGACCTCTAATTGGGCGATTTCACGACTGACGGAAGATTTGGAAAGCCTTAATGATTTTGCCGCATCGGTAAAACTTAATGTTTCCACGACGCGGGCAAAAATCACCATTGAGCTGAGATTCTCAATATTATTCATAAAGTAACCTGATGATTTCCCCCGAAAAACCATAACATATCACAGGTTCTGCGAAGAAAGGCGCTATTTCCGGTAAGAAATTTTTCATTTAACGAACGACTGTTCCATGACAGAAACAGTGAACCGAACGATGGTATTTTGTCACAATAAGGAGTAATTATTTTATAACAATAACAATCTATACCTTATGGATTTCAAGATGCGTCGCGGCGGCAAGGGAGTAAATCCCCGGGAGCATAGATAACTATGTGACCGGGGTGAGCGAGCGCAGCCAACAAAGAAGCAACTTGAAAGACGACGGGTATATTCTTTTTCGGCATGTCTAATCTAAATATTCTGGAGGGCAATGTGAGATGAACCAAACTATGACACAAAAAATTCTCGCGCGGGCGAGTGGACGTAAACAGGTCACACCGGGCGAAGTGGTTTGGGCAAAAGTGGATATCCTGATGTCTCACGACCCTTGTGCCCCCGGTGTAGCCAGTGTATTTAAAAAAGAGTTCGGTCAGGATGCCAAAATATGGGACCCGACCCGCTTTATCATGATCCCCGACCATTTTGTTTACTCCGCTGATCCGCAGGCCAATCAGAATATACGGATGATGCGTGAATTTGCTGCGGAGCAGAACGTTAAATATTTCTATGATGTCGGAACGCCTAATTATAAAGGTGTCTGTCATATCGGATTGGCTGAGGGAGGCCATACCCGCCCCGGAGAAGTTCTGTTGGGGACAGATTCTCACACCGTGACAGCCGGTGCTTTCGGAACATTTGCGATTGGGCTGGGGATTACTGATGCTGCCTATGCTATCGGGACTGGGGAAATCCCGCTCAAAGTGCCGAGTACTATTCGTGTCAACTTTACCGGCACTAAGCCCGCTCATGTTCTGGCTAAAGATATGATTCTGGCGGTATTGTCAGAGCTGACCGTGGACGGAGCGACCTATCAGGCGATTGAATTCGGCGGTAATGTCACCGATGAATTATCTGTCGAAGAACGTATGACGATTTGTAATATGGTCGTTGAGTGTGGTGCTAAAAATGGCATTATGGTACCGAATCAGGCAACGCTTGATTATCTGGCAGAGCGGAATGAACTCCCTTTTGAGATTGTTTACCCCGATGAAGATGCTGAATATAGCCGTGTGGTAAATATCGATGTTTCAGATATGCAGCCGAAAATCGCTAAACCACACTCTCCGGATAATGTGGTGTCCATTGAAAAAGTTGCCAATGTTGCTATTTCTCAGGCCTATATCGGTTCCTGTACAGGGGGCAAGCTTGAGGATTTTGTCGCCGCTGCCCGTATTATAAAAGGCCATAAAGTTAAAATTCCGACTTACGCAGTGCCTGCAACAAAAGAAGTATTCCATAAAACCATCACAACTCAGATTGAAGGCGTTTCCGTTTATCAGATTTTAACCGATGCGGGAGTAAAGCTTTCTGCTGAAGCTGGATGTGCAGCCTGCTGCGGTGGCCCACAGGATACGTTTGGTCGCGTTAATGATCCGATATCAGTGATATCCACGACCAACCGTAATTTTGTCGGCAGAATGGGGCATAAACGCGCGAATATTTACCTCGCTTCACCGTACTCTGTTGCAGCGGCAGCGATTACTGGCCAGATCACTAATCCGGGAGAATTTTTATGAGCAAGGAAAATATCATTCGTGGTCAGGTTTATGTTCTGGAGGACAATATTGATACTGACCAGATTCTGGCCGGGGAATATATCAAAATAAATCCTTCTTCACCTGAGGGTTATGCTCAGTTGGCCTCACTGGCGATGTGCGGATTACCGGAAGGAGCACTGCCTTTTATCGATGAAGAAAAGGGTAAGGCGAAATATCCGATTATTGTGGCAGGGCAGAATTTTGGCTGTGGTTCTTCTCGTGAGCATGCTGTCGTGGCTCTGGGAGCTTCTGGTGTAAAAGCCGTTCTAGCTCAGTCTTATGCCCGTATCTTCTTTCGTAATTGTGTTTCCACCGGTGAAGTATTGCCTGTTGCTGCCCAGAAGCGTTTGTGTGACAAGTTAGTTACCGGTGACAGCATTGAGATTGATATTGAGAATCAGACGGTAACTCTGCTGGAAAGTGCTGAAAAATACCCGACCGACCCTGTTGGTGAACTGGCCAATATTGTGGCTGCTGGTGGACTATTTTCTTATGCGCGGGCAACTGGTCGCATAAAATAATCATGCAACGTAAAATCTGCCAGCAAATGATAGGCTGGCAGTTTTTTTACTGACAGTTTTTACCCTACGATATAGGTCAATAACTGTTGCTGCGGCATCAGAACAAAATTTCCCTGAAACAAAGAACCCGCCTGATAATCATCAGAAAGTGTTTGTAGTAATTTTATGGTCACAGTGTGATGAACGCAGTCAATTTCCACAATTTCTGCTGCATGAAAATCGAAAAAGCGCTTCACATGAGGGTAAAGTGCTTTGTAAAGACTCTCTTTAATAGAAAAGGCCAGGGTGAATGCCTGAATAAAAGTCAGCGGAGACTTTGCAAGTAATTCCGCCTCTGTTTCATTAATAATGCTGGCTGAAACACTGTCGATAGTTTCCTGCTTGATCTCTTTTTCGATATCAATACCGACCAGTTGATATTTATCATTTGAGGCCGCGAAAACAATAGCACAATTGGTTGAATGAGATATAGAGCCACAGATATTTTCAGGCCAGATAGGAGAGCGATCCTGTGCTGATGCCACCTGAAATTCAGGGTATCCCATATTATTTAATATCTGGCAGGCACAGTAACGGGCAGCCAGATACTCCGACCGCCGTTTAGTGACAGCATTCTGCAATCGTTCAGGATAAACAATGCCATACTCAGTAAATAAATCATCCCGATAGCTGCCTTGAGTAAAATAAGTCAGCATAATCTGGATATCAGGATGCTCTGATAATAAGCCCCTTTGTATCGCGGTGAAAAAAGGCTCATTGGTGGTAATCGTTGTCTGTACAGGGATAAAGGTAATTTCTTTCATTGTTTTTAGTCAGAAATGATCGTTATTCAGAAATGTTGATAAATTGTCTTTAACCAATTTTGCCATATAGTCATCGTAATTGAATATGAAGTGGTACACCAATTTTAGTCACAAGAGCCTTCCGCAGCATTTTCCCACCACTAATTTATCGAAAAACAACGTATTGCGTCCTGAGTTAGCCAATTTATCGGAAACAATATGAGTTAGATTTAAATCTTGTACCCGAATGTTATGGCCTGCGTTGCTATCAGGCGGGATGCCTATTACATAACGTTCGACCATCTCAGGGAGACACATCATGTCAATAAAGAAGAACATCGATAAATTGCAGAAAGGGCAAGCCCTTATTCAGCAGGGACAAGCGGCGGTTCAGAAAGCAAAACAGGTTGCCGGTAAATTGGGTAGTGGTGCGTCAGGCTTAACTTCGGGGGGAGGTTTTGCGGGTGGGAAAAAGTTGGCAGCGCGTGCAGTCGGGGGGCAGAGTACAGCCACTAAAGCGCTGGAAAAAGCGGCTCAGATACTGATGGGCGGGCGTGACCCGAGTGGCCTGCAATTCACCCTGACCGCAGGGGGCTTATTGCCGCAGACGTTTGTGGTGACGGATTTCACCCTGAACGAAAGTTTTTCCCAGCCGTTCAGCCTGAGTGTGGGACTGGCGAGTGCCGACCCGGCTATCGACTTTCCGGCTGTACTGGATCGCACCGCCACGCTGACTATTCTGCAAAACGGTATCGAGCAACGCAGCATCACGGGTGTCGTTTCTCGCTTTGAGCAGGGTAACACCGGATTGCACCAAACCACTTACCAGATGATTATCCGGCCTGACCTGTGGCGCACGACCCTGAGACAGAACTCGCGCATTTTCCAGCAGCAGGATATCGCCACCATCATCACGACCATTCTGAAAGAACACAATATCCGTGATGTGATCTTCAGCCTGCGCCATCCTCATCCGGCGCGGGAATTCTGTGTCCAGTATCAGGAAAGTGACTTTGCCTTCCTGCAACGGTTAACGGCAGAAGAAGGCATTTTCTACTTTTTCGAATGCAGTAACGGACGCAACACGCTGGTCTTCGCCGACGACTGCGGCTCTGTGCCACCGGGCATGATGATCCCGTATCAGCCCGGAGAAGCCAGTACGCTGGGAGAACCAGCCATCAGCAGCCTGACCTACAGCGCACAGGTGCGACCGGCGCAGGTGCAACTGAAAGATTACACCTTTAAGAACCCAGCGTGGCCAGCCGAATTTCACCAGCAGATGCGGGATGAAAACCTGCAACAACTGTACTACGAGCACTACGACTACCCCGGTCGTTTCAAAGATGAGGCGCATGGCAAAGATTTTACCCGCTACCGTCTTGAGGCATTACGCAGCGATGCCGTCATGGGGCAAGGCAGCGGCAATGCGATCGCCCTGCAACCGGGCAAACTGTTTATTTTGGGTAATCATCCCCGCATAGACCTGAATCAGTCATGGCAGACCGTCTCTGCCAGCCACAGCGGCAGCCAGCCGGGTGCGCTGGAGACAGCAACCGGCGGCAGCGGCACCACGCTGCACAGCCACTTCTACTTTATCCGCCAGAACCAGAACTGGCGTCCGGCACCGTTGCCCAAACCGGTGATGGATGGCCCACAAATCGCTAAAGTGGTTGGCCCAGCGGGGGAAGAAATCTTCTGTGACCAGTACGGACGCGTGCGTCTGCAATTCCCGTGGGATAGATACGGTAAGAGTGATGACCACAGCTCCTGCTGGATACGGGTCAGCCAGCCTTGGGCCGGTCAGGGCTGGGGAATGCTGGCTATCCCACGTATCGGGCAGGAAGTGGTGGTGGATTTTCTGCACGGCGACCCTGACCAGCCAATAGTAACCGGACGGACTTACCATGCCAGCAATATCCCGCCGGGTGCCTTGCCGGGCAGCAAAACCCAGATGGCATTCCGCTCCAAAACCCACAAGGGTGAAGGCTACAACGAATTGCTGTTTGAAGATGCCAAAGGCAGCGAACGGCTTTCCCTGCACGCCCAAAAAGATATGCAGACCAAAGTGCTCAATAACCGGGATACGCAGGTACTGGCCAATCACACCGAAACCGTGGATAAAAATCAAACCATCAGGGTCAAAGGGCATCAGAATGCCACCATTGACCTCACGCGGACAGAAACGGTCGGCCTCGCCTATGCCCTGACCGTCGGGGGAGCGATGAATACGGGTGTAGCCCTGAGCCAAACCGAACAGGTGGGCGCCCACAAATCCGTGGTCGTCGGCAATACCTTGTCCATCAAAGCCGGGGATGTGATTGAGCTGCAATGTGGTGCAAGCGTTCTGCGTATGGACAGCAGCGGCAAAATCACGATTCAGGGTAGTGAGTTCAAGTTTGAGGCCAGTGGTCCGGTGCAAATCACTGGTAAAGATATCGACCTGAACTAAGGAAGACAGACTGAGATGGAATTTCGTAACCTGACCCCCTTTGCAGTGATGAACTATTCCATGCTGGATGTGGAAGATGTGGAGCACCATGTCGCCGTAATGAAAATCGGCTACCAGCTCCTGCCTGCCGGACAAGGAGAATACAGTGCTGAACTCCTGCCCGCGCCGCCGCTGTGTTTACAGGATGAATACCGTGGGCGGATGAATGCCTCTCAGGTATTACAGGAAAGTGACCTTGCGCCGTTTAAACCGCGCTGTGACGTGATTGTCAACGGTACGGCTTATGCGCCGGATAATCGGCCCTGCACTAAATTTCCTGTCCGGTTGCAGGTCAGGAGCAAGCAGGGGCAGACCCTGCTCGACAAAACCCTGACCGTCACTGGTGAGCAGGAATTTATCCGTGATACTGACGGTCACTGGCAACTGACTGACCCGAAACCATTTGCAACACTGCCGCTGGATTACCGCTACGCCTTTGGCGGTGAATGCAAAATTCAGGCAGATGATAAAGCCGGTGCTCAGCTTAAGGAAAATGACCGGCTGACACCGGAACAGCGCCAGCAACACCCAGACGGCGAAAAAGCCCCGATTGCACACGCCGCCTGTGAAAGCAACCCGCTGGGGATGGGATTTATCACGCCGTGGTATGCACAGGCCAAACAAATCACCCGCTACCCTGCCCCGCGCATTACCTGCCCCAATGTGCCGTTCACGGCGCAGCATTTTGCTGCTCAACTGAGCGGAACGTTATCACCCGATACCCCCGCCTGCCAGCCACAAGGCATGGGTTTTATCGGCCGTCCGTGGCTGCCCCGCCGCCAGCTGGCCGGGACTTACGATGCGGACTGGTTAGAGCATCGTCATCCCTACTTGCCGAAAGATTTTGATTTTGGCTACTGGAACGGTGCACCGGCTGACCAGCAAATTGACTGGCCGGACACGGATATTGCCATCACGTTAAGCGGCCTGACACCGAATGGTGAACTGCATATCAACTTGCCGGGACACCGTCCGTTTATTCTGCTGCGGATGCAAAATGGCATTTTGCTACCGGTGCCGATGCGTATGGACACGTTAATTATCGACAGCGAGGCAAGAACGTTGCATATGACCTGCCGCCTGAATTTCAAAACATCCTTACCGGTGCGGGTCGCTGAAGCGCGGTTTGAAATCAACCCGGATGCCCCGTTACTCAAAATGGCTCCACTGGAAGAGGAGAAAAAGGATGGCTGATAACTATATCGCCCGTACCGCAGGCGAATGGCTGATAGTCGGCATGTTACCCGACGTGTGCAAAACCCCGATTGGCCCGATAACCCCGCCGATCCCGTATCCGGTCATTGCCAAACTGGCAGACAGTTCCGTACCGACGAAAAGTGTGCGCGCCAATGGCCAGCCGGTAGTGGTGTTTGCCCAGAGCTTTGTGCCGTCGACACTCGGTGATCAGGCAGGTGTGGCCAATGGCATCAAAAGTGGCACGGTGGGGGCAAAGTGCCATCCCAAAGCCCATACAAAAACCGTCCGGGCAGGCAATAAACTGGTACTGCGCCACGGGGATGAATTCTGGATGAATGGGGCATAAGGAAAAAGCGATGACAGTCATAATTGAGATTACGGGATATAATGCCAAGGCATTTTGCGAAAATTTCACCATTCATACGCAAGAAAGAGCCGAAAAGGCCCTCAAATATTCGGACAATATCTTCCCCTTCAGTGAGGTGGGTGGCCCAAATACATCATGGACACCTGAGGAATTCAAGCGGGTTGTACAAGACGCGGTAGATAAATTCAAAAGCGGGGAGTTTCCACTGAAGGAGTGGGAAGAGGAAAAAGAAAAAAAAGAAGAAGACGAGCATCCCAAGCCCAATGATGCCCTTCCCGCCCCAGTTCGAGATGATAGCCCGACCGGTGAAGGCAACACGTTAGGAAAAATCGTCGCACAAGCCCCATCGGCGCAAGTGCCGGTGACAGAAGCCAATACCATACCTAAAGCAGAAACACCGGAAGAAAAAGGTTGGTGGGAAAAAGCATGGGAAGCCACAAAAGAAGCCAAAGACGACGTTGTTGATTGGGCACAGGAGAAGGCCATTAATCATGTTGAAGGGATGAAAAATCCGGTTGAGCGGGCTAAAGGACATGCAAAAGGTGCCTATAACATCGTGGTTGACACGGTAGAATCCTATATCCAAGGGGCTTATTTTGAAAGTGCCAAAGACTCGGAAGAGACCGCCCGATGGCTTGAAATATATGGTGAAACAGAAAAAGCAAAGACGGTACGTGAAGTCGCAGACATTCAGAAAAAGCAAAGCGGGAAATTTAACCTGAATGACTGGAAAGCAACCGCCAGCAACCGAGCACAAGCAGCAGGAATATTTGAGGTCGAGGTTCTCGATATAATTGGTTTGCCTTCTGGGAAGACTAATGTTATCAGGAAAAGCACAACTGAATTAGCTGCTGCGGCCAAACAAGTCGATACTGCAGCAAACAAAATTGAAAAAAAAGTACTTACTGAGGAAGGCAAAGTAGCAGAAGGTGCCAGAATCGAAGGGCAATCGTCGAACACTGTCACGCCTTCACAAAACAATTCCCAAAACACGGGACAGGATTCAGTAACCAACAAATCCAACAACAAGGAAGGAAGCTGTAATGGAACCTGTGGTACACAAGGCGAACCTGTCGATGTGGCTACCGGTGACTTTCTGCAAGTCTGGCCGGTTATTGCCATTCCTGGGCTGTTGCCCATCACCCTGACCCGTACGTATCGCTCTACCTCTAAATACAACGGCCTGTTCGGTCCGAAATGGGCGGATGACTGGTCACGTCAGTTGGAATTGATCGATAGTAAGGTGAATTTCACTGATGCGGATGGGGTAATTTACGATTTCAGCACACCGGATAATACGGTATTAGCCCGTAACCAGCATATTCCTCATTACTTGCTGATCGGTGAACTGAATAGTGAATTACAACTGACTGATCGCCAGTCCCAGCTCAGCTACCATTTTAACCATGCTGTCGGCAAGATCCGCAAACTGTCCGCGATCACTGATCGCCGACAAAACACAATCCAGTTTATCTATGATAAACAGTCGCAACTGATTGAAGTCAGGCGCACTGACGGTTTCCGGCTGGTGTTGGACTATCAGGATCAGCAGCTTCAAACCGTAGATTACTTTGAACATAAAAAACAACAGCGGCTGGTGACTTGCCAATATAATCCACAGGGGTATCTGAGTGAATGCGAAGTATTCCAGCATCACCATTTGTGGCATGAATATGACGCGCATGGACGGATGATCCGCTGGCATGATACCGATCAAACGGATGTCCATCTTACCTACGATGAACGCGGGCGGGCACTAACCACGACCACAGCCAACGGTTACTGGAATGATCGTTTCCGTTATGACGATCAAGCCCGTATTACAACCTATCTGGATGCGGAAGGGGGAGAAAGCCACTACCACTATGATCATAACGGGCTGGTGGTTCGTGAAGTTGATCCGCTGGGCCGTATCACCCGTCGTCAATGGCGTCACAGTCAGATAGTCTGGGAATCCGACCCGCTAGGGCGAATTACCACCTTTGACTACAATCATGATGGTGCCCTGACCGAGATGGTGTTGCCTACGGGTGAGACTTTTGTTTACGGTTATGATGAACACGGACAACTAACGGAAAGTGTGTTGCCCACCGGTGAACGCTGGCAATGGCACTATGACGAACAGGGCAACCTGACCGCGCTGACCAACCCGCTTGGTCATCGGGAAGAATACCAATACGGTACTCATGGCGAATTACGCCAGCGTTTGTTACCGGATGGTCGCCAATGGCACTATGCCTATGACGCGCAACAACGATTGGCGGCGGTGATGACCCCCGATGGGCAGACAACGGGCCTGCAACTGGATGAACTGGGCCGCCTGCGTCAAATCACCGATGCGCTGAAACAACAGACTCACTACCGTTACAGTGATGCCCATGGCAGCCTGACCGAAGTTGAATTGCCAGATGGCGTCACCCAGAAACTGGAATATGACAGTGAACGGCGCGTGGTGGCTGTCACTGACGGGGAAGGCCGAACTACCCGTTATCAATATGGTGCTTTTGATCTGCTCAATCAGGTTACCCGACCGGATGGCACTACTCTCCATTTTGGCTATGACCGTCTGACCCGCCTCAGAACAGTAACTGCCTCCACCGGTGAAACTTATCGTTATGAGCGGGATGCGGGTGGTCAGATAATTCGGGAAACCGATTTCACCGGACGTACCGTTGATTATCAATACGATAAACTGGGACGCCGAATTCAGGCACAATATCCTGATGGCCAACAATTACGCTGGTATTACTCTGCCGCCGACTTGCTGGTCAAACAAGAAAGTTGGCAGCCAGAAGAAGAGCTGCTGGTGCTTAAAGCCACCACCACCTACGAATACAACAAACGTCATCAACTGGTTAAAGCCGTCAATGACGATGCGGTGGTGGAATATGAGTATGACAAAACCACGGGGCTGCCCACCTGTGAGCGTATCAACGGACGGGAAATCATTCGTGAATGGGATAACCTGACCGGACGCCCGATCAATGAAAGTATTGATGGGAATGTCCTGCACTTTGGCTATAACCAAACAGGTGCACTGAACCATTTTCAGCTTAACCAGCATACACCGTTGACCTTCCAGCATGATGCATTGGGAAGGGAAACCGTACGCGAAAGTGCTAACGGGTTTATCCTTGCCAGCCGTTACACCGCGACCGGCCTGCTGGCACATCAGTCGGCAGGGCAGGCCACTCAGTTTTTCAGGGAAACACTGGCACAAAATGACCCGCATTTTCCACCGCAAGCCTCTGCGGTTAACCGAAGCTGGCAATATGACCGTGCTCACAATGTGCGGGTGATTGATGACAGCCGCTGGGGGCAAACGCGATATCACTACAACACTAATGACCAGATACTTCATACTTTGTTTGATGGTACGCGACCGTATGAAGAGCAGTTCCGTTATGATGCTAATGGCAACCTGAGCCAGCACCTGCCTGTAGATGCGCGGGGGGCGATGGATAATATTGCCCAGTCCCAGCGTAGCGGACGGGTCGTACATCGGGGCAATGTCCGTTATGCTTACGATGATAACGGACGGCTGGTCGAAAAAACCGAGCAGCGAGACGGATTCCGCCCGCAGGTGTGGCGCTACCGCTGGGATACACAAAACCAGCTTACCCACTGCGAAACCCCAGACGGATCACGTTGGCACTATCGCTACGATGCTTTCGGGCGGCGTACCCGCAAGCTCAAAGTCCATGATGGTAAACTGGCGGCAGCCAATCTCCAACGTTGGTTGGACGGCAAACCGGACTTAAATATTAAATCGGATGTCATCATGGGGCACGATTACCTGTGGAGCGGTGATCAGCTGATTGAAGAAACACCGGTTTATGCCGATGGTACTCCGGTAGAAGATCAGCGTATCCGCTGGTTATACGAGCCGGGCGCATTGACACCTGCTGCGCGTTTTGAGCGGGGCAAGCTGCATTATGTGGTAAGCGATCATCAAGGCACTCCGCGAGAGATACTCAATGAAAACGGCACGCTGGTCTGGGCTCAGCGGCTGACAACGTGGGGAAAAGCCGAAAAGTCTCAGGTTATTGCGTCCAATGATCCGGATTATCATGTGGGCTGTCATTTCAGGTTCTGCGGGCAGTATGCGGATGAAGAGAGCGGGTTGTATTATAACCGTTTTCGTTACTATAATCCGGAGACGGCGCAGTACATCTCGTCAGACCCGATAGGGCTGCTGGGCGGGGTGAATCCATACGGGTATGTGCATAATCCGACGGGATGGGTCGATCCGTTTGGGTTGGCGGGTGACAATTGCAAGAAATATGCAGCTTCTCTCAAAAAAACGCCTAAAAATAATCCGCCTAAACCACATCAGATTGAGGCAATGAATAAAGCCATTAATGATATTTTGAATGGGAAAGGGATCCCTCGTATTCAACGCAATACAAAAGATACGCAAACTGTTTTTCAAGGTCATGGAGAGGCAGACCAACAAAGATGGAAGGGAGCGTTGGAATGGCAGGTAGTTCCAGGAAATAACGATATGAGAATATTAACGAAAGATTTAGGCAATGGTAAAAAAATGATTGGCTTCACTCATGAGCATTACAAACGAATCTTTGATGTAGTAGTTAAAGAATTAGATTAATATGATAAAAAGGTCCTGAAAATGAGCAGTAAATATAAAATATTCAACACTTCTGAAGAATTAGTGCTTTCATTTAATAAACTGGTTGAATTTTATGATTATAATGGCACAGAAGGAGCTTATTCTTTTGTGTTTTGTGGTGTAGATATAAAATACCTTGACTTATGCAAGAATGAATCTTATTCACTTCAATGTGAGGATTTTGAAGGTAGACTGGATTTTGATTTTATAATCAACAAGTTTAGTGCATGTGAAAACAATTTCTTTCTAAATCTAAATATTTCATCTGGAATGTATGAGGTGGGTGCATTATCTATTTTGGAATTTCAAAATGAGGATGAAAAAAGAATTTGGTTAGATATGAAAGGAAGTTTGAAAAGAAAGTATATATCAGCATGTTATATAAAAAATGGATTCCCAAGAGAGATTAAAAATGAAAAAATAATTATCGAAGGTAAATACATCCAAGACTATTATTCATTTTATTGTGAATTAGGATATGCTCTCTTTGGAAATTATGGATATATAGGTAATAACCTTAATGCGGTATGTGATTTACTAAATGATTTGGTTGAAGAAAATAAAAATATCATTTGGAGTGATAGTGAATTATCATTTAAATCTATTGATAACAGTCTCCCAGAAGGATATTATCAATCTTCATCTGAATATATACTATCATTATTAGAAGATTATTTTAATATAGAATTAAAGTGAATTTTTAATGTATAAATCCCCTTAAGGGCTTATTGATGTTATCGATCTATTGACTTAAATAAAGCCGGAATGATCTTCCGGTTTTATTTTTCCATGTGAAAGGTTAAAACCACCGACTTTAGTCGGTCAGCTTTAGCTGCGATACTCTGTTGCACGAGAGGTGCAATATGGATTACAGATATGGCAGCCACACGGTATTTCAGATTGAGTATCATTTCGTGTGGGTAACGAAATACAGGTACCCAGTACTGATATACCCATCGTAATTGAAGCTGCTTGATTTTTCCTTCCTATCAGATCAAGATTGTGTCCATGAAAATTACCCTGACAAATGCCCAAAAAGAAGCCCTC
>NZ_NIBU01000048.1 GCF_002632485.1 Xenorhabdus innexi
AAGACTTTAATCTTTTTTGCCTTTCGGCATGTCGATAGGGTCTTGCGAGTGCCCACACAGATTGTCTGATAAATTGTTAAAGAGCGGGGCAACCGGAAGGTTTCTTCCGTGTTGCGAGGCTGCGTATCTTACGCTTTTCGCCTCGGGAGTCAAGCGTTTATTTTCGCTTTTTTCCCGCTGTCCTCGGCGGCGTGTCTCAGCTCAGCGTCGGTCAGTGGTGGCGCATTATAGGGAGTTTTACGGCGCTGACAACCCTTTTTTGCAATTTTATTTTTGATCGCTTATTTTTTGCTCTCACCAATATAAAAACCGTCCAATAAGGATGAAATTAATGCAAATTTACCAATTATGTGGTGATCTTTTCTTCAATAACATTCCATGCAATATTATGCTCTCTTACCGTTATTGAGGTTTTTATGTCTACCGTTTTACGTAACTACTTAAACTTGCGGCCTCAAATTGGCCAAAGAACGATGCTGGACCCTTCTTCTATAGTGATTGGCGATGTCAGATTGGCTGATGATGTGAGTATCTGGCCATTGGTTGTCATCCGTGGTGATGTCAATTATGTTGCTATTGGATCTCGTACGAATATACAGGACGGTTCTATTCTACATGTGACTCATAAATCATCTGATAATCCTGATGGCTTCCCACTAATCATAGGTGAAGACGTCACTGTCGGTCACAAAGCAATGTTACATGGCTGTTCAATTGGAAACCGAGTACTTGTTGGAATGGGTTCAATTCTGCTTGATGGTTCTATTATTGAAGACAATGTCATTATTGGAGCCGGTAGCCTTGTTCCACCAAGAAAAATATTAGAAAGTGGATATCTATATATAGGCAGCCCCGTCAAGCAAGTGAGAAAACTCAAGCATGAAGAACTGGAAGGGCTGCTTTATTCTGCTAATAATTATGTCCACTGGAAAGATAATTACTTAGCCGATATATCAGACGATAAAGAGTAACGCCCAAATTGATCATCCTGCCCACGTAGGATGGTTTCTTCAAATTCCTCTTCCAAATCCCAACGATGTTGACGAAATAGCTTAAGTGGATGAAAGTCATTACCATAACGCTGAGTTAATTCATCAGCACTGATCAGGCACTGCACCAATAGCCCGTTTACCATAGCAGGAAAGATAACTTTATTCTCCTGCTCATCCCACTCTTCACGATCAGGAAACTGAATTGCTTGATTCATTAGTATAATTCTTCTCTTAAAGCAGCTAAAACAGGTTCTACTTCCGGTAAGACACCATGCCAAAGTTCAAAGGCATGTGCCGCTTGCCCCACTAGCATCCCTAATCCATCAGCCAAACATGAGACTCCATTCCGTTGGGCAAAATGAAGAAAAGGAGTTAACTGGCTTTGATAGTACATGTCATAACAAGCACTATCATTACGAAAAATTGATGGTGATATTTCAGGTACACTCCCATCAAGACCAGAAGCGGTAGCGTTGATGATCAGATCAAAATCAGGGGCTAAAAGAGACTGTATTTCAACGGCCTGAATATGACCAAATGAAGAAAACATATTCACTATACCTTGCGCACGTGTAAAAGTGCGATTAGTAATAGTTACACTACATCCAAAGTCTAATAAGGGAGATATTACCCCTTTTGCTGCACCACCAGCCCCAATAATCAGAACATTCTGCCCTTTACTAATGAAATTAAGTCGCTGCAAATCGGCAAATAATCCGACTCCATCAGTGTTATCACCCAAAAGTTGATTATTTTCAATTAGCTTGAGTGTGTTAACTGCACCGCAGCGTTTCGCTCGCTCACTCAGTTGATGTGCACACTCATAAGCACGCTCCTTAAAGGGAACAGTAATATTCGCCCCTAAACCACCTTGCTTAAAAAATTGCTCCAATACTTGTTCAAAGCATTCTAATGGAGCCAGTACCCTCCCATATTGGTGCTCAATACCCGTTTGTTGGGCAAATAATTGATGAATATAAGGAGATTTACTGTGAGCAATTGGATTACCAAAAACTGCGAATCTATCCATTATTCCCTACCCTTGCCGATATAGTTTACCTGTCAAAGCATCCCTGATTTCTGATGGGTTCTTACGTCCACCAACTTCCCCTTCCAGCACGGGAAAATCATTACCGAATTGCCGACGAACTTCTTCTGAACTCCGACATGGTTCCAATCCGCTGAGATTTGCACTGGTTGATACAAGAGGTTTGCCATAAAGGGTACACAATTCTCTGACTAAAGGATGATCGGTCACACGGACTGCCAATGTTGAAAATTTCCCAGTCAACCACTTTGGCGTTATGGATTTGGCTGGTATAACCCATGTCACCGGTCCCGGCCAAAAAGAAAAGATCGTCTTTTTTTGCTCATTACCCAACTGCCTATCATCAATATAGGGGCATAACCTCTCATAATCATCAGCAATGAGGATTAACCCTTTTTCCTTGGGTCTATTTTTTAGTAACAATAATTCATTAACCGCTTTTTCGCTGTCAGGATCGCAGCCCAATCCAAAAACGGCTTCTGTTGGATAAGCAATGACTTTTTCTTCTTTTAAAGCCGTAATAATTACATCAAATTCAGGAGAGACTTCATTACTCATTTTATTTCTCTGTTTCAATGGATTGCTGTTTTCTGCACAACTTACTGGCACAAAACAGTTTAATGCCTTGAACCGTTTTCTTTTCTATCAACAAAGGATAATGACAAAGCTCACACTCACCCTGTACCGGTTTATTATTCAGTATGAACTGGCATTCAGGATATCGATTACAAGCGTGAAATGTTTTACCAAATCGCGACTTACGTTGAAGTAATTTCCCTTGTTGGCACTGAGGACAATTAACTGAAGTGTCATCAGGCTTATCAATTAATTCAATATGATTACACTCTGGATAATTGCTACAGCCAATAAACATACCATATCGCCCTTGCCGTAAAACCAAAGTTGAACCGCACTCAGAACAAATTTGTCCATCAAGTTCCTTAATAATATGTCCATCTGATGATATCTTTAACGGTCGAACATAACAGCATGATGGGTAATTAGAACAAGCATAAAAGGTGCCATGAGTCCCGTTGCGGATTACTAATTTATCCCCACACTCAATGCAATATTCTGCTTGTTTTACTGTAAAGGGTACTTTTTTAGACATGCCTTACTCACTGAACACTAATCACGATATTTATTGGAAAACCATAAAATTCAGGCGAGAGAAAATTCAATATCTCAATTCACCCGAATATAGCCACCAGCAACAACAACTACTTTTCCCATTAGCTCAAGCTCCAATAATTGAGTCATGACTTCTGTAATAGGAAGAGAAGAACGCTGAGCAATTATATCAACAGGTGTAACTACATCACTTACGTTAACCAGCACATCAGCAAATGGCAACTCTGTTTGCTCAAATTGTTTATTATCCTCTTGTTCCAAATTAACCCATTGAAAATTAGCATTAATATTTTCCATTATATCAATCACACTGGTTGCTAAATAAGCTCCTTGCTTAATTAGCCAGTGATTCCCTTCACTTGAAGGCCCTCCTAATGGACCCGGTAATGCAAAAATATCCCTCCCTTGTTCAAGTGCACAGCGTGCTGTGATCAATGAACCACTCTTTTGGTGAGCTTCTACAATAAGAATCGCCAGGCTTAATCCGCTAATAATCCGATTTCGTCTTGGGAAGTTTTTAGCTTTAGGCGGTGTGTCAGGGAAAAATTCAGAAACCAAAGCACCATTTTCTTTAATACAGCAGGCCAAAGCTCGATGGCGATTAGGATAGATATACTTAAGGCCACTCCCCAATACAGCAACCGTTCTTCCACCTACATCAATAGCAGCCTGATGACAGATACCATCAATCCCGACCGCCAGCCCACTGGTTATTACCACTCCATTTTCTGCCAGCCCCCCAGCGAACACCCTTCCCCACTTTTCTCCGTAAAAGCTTGCCGACCGACTACCTACCATTGCAACTTGTTTCTCAGATAGAATGTTCACTTTTCCTGATACAAAAAGAGCGAGTGGAGGGGAATAAATTTGCCTTAATAAAGAGGGATACTCAGGATCAGAAAAGGTCAATAAATGATTTCCTGATTGTTCCAGCCAATTAAGGCTGGAAAGCAGAGTAGAAGGGTTTGCTTTTAAAAACTGTACACACTGTGCGGGTGATAAACCACAATCCCTCATCACAGTATGATTAATACTTTTAATCTGTAGCAGGCGCTCGATAATAGGCACTGCTTTTTCAGCTGAAAGATGAGAAACCATTTTCATCCTCAGCCATATTTCCATCTCTTCCATTATTGTCATCCTGACTCGATACATCGTCATACTTACATGATTAATTTGTAGGCAATACTGTCAATCTAATCAGGAAATGTCTAGAATAGGCGCTAATTATCACTCACTTTTTGGATGCAGTTCTAAACATATATGTCAGTTTTACAAGTATTACATTATCCAGATGAGCGGCTTCGCACAGTTGCCAAGCCAGTTGAAAAAGTCGATGCAAAAATCCAACGTATCATTGATGATATGTTTGAAACGATGTACGCAGAAGAAGGGATCGGCTTAGCAGCAACTCAAGTTGATATTCATCAGAGAATTGTTGTTATTGATGTTTCAGAGAACCGTGATCAGAGACTTGTACTTATTAATCCAGAATTAGTAACCGAGTCGGGGGAAACAGGTATCGAAGAAGGTTGTTTATCAGTTCCTGAACAACGTGCATTTGTGCCACGATTCGAGCAAGTAAAAATTAAGGCTCTGGATTATTACGGTCAACCGTTTGAGCTGGAAGCCGATGGTCTATTGGCGATTTGTATTCAACATGAAATGGATCACTTACTCGGTAAACTCTTCGTAGATTACCTATCTCCGTTAAAACGCCAGCGTATTCGCCAGAAAGTCGAGAAAATTGATCGACTAAGAGCCAAAGCAAAGTAAACTTTATCATTGTAGGAAATAACAGTGCCTAATTCTTTACGTATTATTTTTGCCGGAACCCCTGATTTTGCGGCTCACCACTTGGCGGCCTTATTAAAATCTCAACATCAAATTGTCGGCGTACTCACTCAGCCAGATAAACCGGCAGGAAGGGGTAAAAAACTGACACCAAGTCCTGTAAAAGTATTGGCTGAAGAGCATCATATTCCTGTTTTTCAGCCAAAAACATTACGTACAGAAGAAAGCCAACAATGGGTCATGGAACAACAAGCCCATATCATGGTTGTCGTTGCATATGGTTTGATCCTTCCCCAAGCAGTATTAGATATACCATCGTTAGGGTGTCTCAATGTTCACGGTTCTTTATTACCTAATTGGCGCGGTGCTGCACCGATTCAGCGGGCTATCTGGGCCGGGGATAAAGAAACAGGAGTAACAATTATGCAAATGGATGCAGGCCTTGATACAGGTGATATGCTGTTAAAAGCAACCTGCCCAATTACAAACGAAGATACGACTGCCAGCCTGTATGATAAACTTGCTGATATCGGCTCTGATGCGTTACTCGATACATTAAATCTAATCACATCAGGCAATAGCCAGCCTGAAAGCCAAGATAATCACCTTGCCACCTACGCCGAAAAACTCAGCAAAGATGAGGCAAGAATGGATTGGAGTTTATCTGCAACCCAGCTTGAACGTTGTGTTCGTGCATTCAATCCTTGGCCAATGAGCTATTTCTTTATTGATGAGCACCCCATCAAGGTATGGAAGGCTAGTGCTATTAACGGGAAATCGGAGCAATCCCCAGGGACAATTGTTCATGCGGATAAAAAAGGCATTCAGGTTGCTACAGCTGATGGGATATTGAATATTACTCAATTGCAGCCTCCTGGCAAAAAAGCAATGTCAGCTGCCGATTTATTAAACTCTAAGCGCGAGTGGTTCATTCCGGGTCACAAAATCAACTAATATTCACTGCCTGTATGGTGTCAGCATACAGGCATCTTCTCGCTTTCTACTACTATTATTATGCTGATGAAATTCAGCTTTTGACCATGCAATGAAAAATACATATAACCTGCGAAGCATCGCTGCAAAAGCGATTAACCAAGTGCTGGAGCAAGGACAGTCACTCAGCACTGTTATACCTGAACTCCAACAAAAAATATCTGATAAAGATAAAGCTCTCCTTCAGGAACTCTGCTTTGGTGTAATGAGAGTTTTACCTCAGTTGGAATGGTTTATAGCCCAATTAATGGCAAAACCATTAAAAGGTAAGCAACGCATTTTCCATTATTTGATCATGGTTGGAATGTATCAACTTACGTATACACGCATACCTGCCCATGCTTCGATTGCAGAAACAGTTAATGGAGCAATCAGTTTAAAACGTCCACAATTGAAAGGACTAATTAATGGTGTTCTTCGACAATTTCAGCGTCAACAACAAAAGCTTGTCGAAAAATCTAATGATGCCACTCATCATTTCCACCCCAAATGGCTATTAACTCGAATTCAGAAAGCTTATCCACATAATTGGCAACATATTGTCAATGCGAATAATCAAAAACCACCTATGTGGTTGCGTGTTAATCAGATACATCACTCTGCTAATGAATACCTTACCTTGCTGCAAAAAGCCAATATAGCCGCAGAATTAGATGAAGGTCATCCCAATGCAATTCGCCTATTGAATCCTTGTCCCGTCAATATGCTACCCGGATTTGATAAAGGCTGGGTCACCATTCAAGACCGTTCTGCACAAGGTTGTGCTGAATTACTAATACCATCTGATGAAGAAAAAATACTTGATCTTTGTGCAGCCCCAGGTGGAAAAACAACTCACATACTTGAGATGGCACCAAACGCCAAAGTGCTTGCCGTTGATATTGATGAACAAAGAATTAAGCGTGTGGAAGAAAATTTACAACGCCTTAATTTAAACGCTGTCATCAAGACTGGTGATGGACGTTTTCCGCACAAATGGGCTGACGGAGAACAGTTTGATCGTATTCTCCTTGATGCACCATGTTCAGCAACAGGTGTGATCCGTCGCCATCCAGATATCAAATGGTTAAGAAGAAATGAGGATATTGATCAGTTAGTTATACTACAATCTGAAATTCTGGATGCTATTTGGCCGTACTTAAAAAAAGGCGGGACTTTGGTTTATGCCACATGCTCAATTTTACCTGATGAAAATAATGAACAAATTAAAGCATTCTTAAAACGCCATACAGACGCCAAACTCTCTGGAACAGGCACACACGAAATACCAGGAATTCAAATTATTCCAGAAATAGAGGGGGGTGATGGCTTCTTTTATGCTCGATTGACTAAGCAATAGTAGAATAGCTTTTCTCTCGCTCGATAGAGCGAGAGAATGTAATGACTTTGCTAAGATAGCAAAATAATTGCGACTTTTAACACATAAAGAGAGTAGCTATGAAGATAATTATCCTAGGTGCTGGTCAAGTTGGTGGAACATTAGCTGAAAATTTGGTTGATGAAAACAATGATATTACTGTTGTTGATACTGATACTGATCGCTTACGCCAGTTGCAGGACAAATTTGATCTCCGGGTTGTAAATGGCCATGGCTCTCATCCCAGGGTATTGAGAGAAGCCGGAGCTGAAGATGCTGATATGCTAGTTGCTGTTACAAATTCAGATGAAACCAACATGATCGCATGCCAGATCGCCTATTCTCTATTTAATACCCCGAATAAAGTCGCCAGAATCCGTTCATCAGAATATATTCGTGAATCAGAAAAACTATTTAAGCCCGGAGATATTCCTATCGATTATTTGATATCTCCAGAACAGTTAGTTATAGATTACATCTACAAGCTAATCCAATATCCGGGAGCTTTACAGGTTGTTAACTTCTCAGAAGGACGTGTCAGTATTGTTGCAGTAAAAGCTTATTATGGTGGCTCACTTGTGGGAAATGCCTTATCTTCTCTTCGTGAACATATGCCGCATATCGATAGCAAAGTTGCCGCAATATTTCGGCAAGACCGCCCAATAAGACCACAAGGTTCTACAGTTATTGAGGCTGGTGACGAAGTATTTTTTGTTGCTGCATCACAGCATATCAGAGCTGTAATGAGTGAACTACAGCGTCTAGAAAAACCATACAAACGTATCATGATTGTTGGTGGTGGAAATGTTGGTGCAGGTTTAGCATTACGCCTTGAAAAAGATTATAGCGTTAAGCTTATTGAGCATAATCAAGAAAGAGCAACTGAACTCGCAGAGCTATTACACGATACTATTGTATTTTATGGTGATGCCTCTGACCAAGAGCTACTGACAGAAGAGCATATCGAACAAGTCGATGTTTTCATTGCACTAACCAACGATGATGAAGCTAATATCATGTCAGCTATGCTTGCAAAACGAATGGGAGCCAAAAAAGCAATGGTACTTATCCAACGCAGTGCATACGTTGATTTAGTTCAGGGTGGTGTCATTGATATAGCCATCTCACCCCAACAGGCTACAGTATCTGCACTACTTGGTCATGTCCGCAAAGCCGATATCGTCAGTGTATTTTCATTAAGGCGAGGAGTTGCTGAAGCTATTGAAGCCATCGCTCATGGCGACGAACATACATCTAAAGTCGTTGGGCGAAAAATAGGAGATATAAAACTCCCATCAGGAACAACTATTGGTGCTATTGTTCGCGGAGAAGAAGTTATCATCGCTAATGATTACAGTATCATTCAACAAGGTGATCATGTGATCATGTTTATTACAGATAAAAAATTTGTTCCTGAAGTAGAAAAACTATTCCAACCAAGCCCATTCTTTCTATAAGGCACTTACACTCCTATCAAGTCAGAAATATTTGTACTTAGAAAATTAGAAGGCCAATGATAACAACTTGAAAAAATTATTATCATTGGCCTCCCAACCACTACTTTTCCCATGTTTTGCTTTACGATTATAACTTCCCTTGCCTTTTTTATTCTTCTCTACACGCTGTCTGAATAAAGGGTCATGTAGAAGCGCTTCTATAGCATTATCTTTGATAACACCTTTTTTATGGCGATATGTTGTCATAGTGACCTCAAAATATAGTTATTTGATTAAATATAACTTAACAATAGTACTCTTAATGCTCAAGATAATAAAGAAAAATCATTTCCTTGTTGCTCCTTCTTCTAATATTTCCAATATAGAGCAATAAGTACTGGTATGCGCACTACCACAACAAGCATCACTCAGCATTTTTAAAGAGTCACGCATTTTTTGCATTTCTAATAATTTTTCTTCTATTTCTTGTAATCTAGTATCAACGATTTTCTTAGATTCTTGGCAAGTATGATGTTCAGGATCAACGCGAATAGAAAGTAACTCTACAATAGTTTCTAATGTAAAGCCCAATTGCTTTGCATAGCGAATAAAGCGTAATCGCTGTAAGTCCTGTTTTGTATAAAGCCTATAGCCACTTTCTGTTCTTTCTTCATGTTCCATCAACCCTTGTTTCTCATAAAAGCGAACAGTATCAGGTGTAACATTCGCTAACCTAGCCAATTGACCGATGCGATACATAGCAACCTCTAATCAAACGAGAGAATAAAATCAATACTACCAGAATAGATTAATAAATCATCGCTTGGATGTACTGTTCAGAAAATAATTGAAGAGAATAAGATGGAGTGAAGAAGTATTGATAGGATAAATTAAAAGTCGATAAAAAACCGGGTATTATCCCGGTTTTTTATGCTTCTGCAGATTACTCTGCAGATGCTGCTTCTGTCTGAGACTCAGCGGCGCGGTCAACAAGCTCGATGTATGCCATCGGTGCATTGTCACCTGCACGGAAGCCACACTTCAGAATACGAGTGTAACCACCTGCGCGGCTCGCAAAACGCGGGCCCAGTTCATTAAACAGTTTTGCCACGATTTCGTTATCACGAGTACGGGCGAATGCCAGACGACGATTAGCTACGTTGTCGGTCTTGGCAAGAGTAATCAGCGGCTCAACGACGCGACGCAGTTCTTTCGCTTTAGGCAGAGTCGTCTTGATGATTTCATGACGAACCAAAGAACCTGCCATGTTACGGAACATAGCTTGGCGATGGCTGCTGTTGCGGTTCAATTGACGACCACTCTTACGATGGCGCATGACCTTATCCTTCTCAGTAAAACCTTAACCTGTGATCTAGTTATTCATCAGCAATACTTGCTGGTGGCCAGTTTTCCAGACGCATGCCCAGAGAAAGTCCACGTGAAGCCAGTACGTCTTTAATCTCAGTAAGAGATTTTTTACCCAGATTAGGTGTTTTAAGTAACTCAACCTCAGTACGCTGTACCAGATCACCGATGTAGTGGATAGCTTCTGCCTTAAGGCAGTTAGCAGAGCGGACAGTCAATTCCAGATCGTCAACAGGGCGCAGCAGTATCGGATCAAACTCAGGCTTCTCTTCTTTAATCTCTGGTTGACGTACGTCACGTAAATCAACGAAAGCTTCTAGTTGTTCAGCCAGAATAGTAGCTGCACGGCGAATCGCCTCTTCAGGATCGATTGTACCGTTAGTCTCCATCTCGATAACCAGCTTATCCAAGTCAGTACGCTGTTCTACACGAGCTGCTTCAACATTGTAGGCAATACGCTCTACTGGGCTATAGCAAGCATCTACTAACAAACGACCGATAGGGCGCTCATCTTCTTCCGAATGAATTCGGGCAGAAGCCGGCACATAACCACGACCGCGCTGAACTTTAATACGCATGCTAATGGAAGCGCTTTCGTCAGTCAGATGGCAGATTACGTGCTGCGGCTTGACGATTTCAACATCACCATCATGGATGATGTCGGCTGCAGTCACAGGGCCAATGCCAGATTTATTCAAGGTAAGGATGACTTCATCTTTGCCCTGAACTTTCACCGCCAGCCCTTTCAGATTGAGGAGAATCTCCAGGATATCTTCCTGTACACCTTCTTTGGTGCTGTACTCATGCAGTACACCATCAATCTCAACCTCAGTCACCGCACAACCCGGCATAGACGAAAGCAGAATACGGCGCAGTGCGTTGCCAAGAGTATGGCCAAAGCCACGCTCTAATGGCTCAAGGGTCACCTTGGCGTGCGTCGAACTGACTTGCTCGATATCTACCAGGCGCGGTTTTAGAAACTCTGTCACAGAACCCTGCATTGTGTCCTCTCTTTGGTGCTAAGCTTTACTTAGAGTAAAGCTCGACGATCAGGTGTTCGTTAATGTCAGCGGATAGATCAGTACGTTCAGGATTACGCTTGAACACACCTTCCATCTTCGCAGCATCAACTTCCAACCAAGTTGGTTTCTCACGCTGCTCAGCCAGCTCTAAAGCTGCCTTAATACGAGCCTGCTTTTTCGCTTTTTCACGAACGCTGACTACGTCATTCGGGGATACCTGATAAGAAGCGATGTTAACAACGCGACCATTTACCATGATAGCCTTGTGGCTTACCATCTGACGTGATTCAGCACGAGTCGCGCCAAAACCCATACGATAAACGACGTTATCTAAGCGACCTTCCAGCAAAGTCAGCAGGTTTTCACCTGTGTTGCCTTTCAGACGGGTAGCTTCTTTATAGTAGTTACGGAATTGACGCTCCAGAACACCGTATGTACGACGAACTTTTTGTTTCTCACGTAACTGAACACCGTAGTCAGACAGACGCGGTTTGCGTGCGCCGTGCTGGCCTGGTGCTTGTTCTAACTTACACTTGGTGTCAATCGCGCGAACGCCAGACTTCAGGAAAAGGTCTGTACCCTCGCGACGGCTCAGCTTGAGCTTAGGACCCAAATATCTTGCCATTTTCTTTCTCCAACAATCCTAAAAACGAAGACGTATATTAAACGCGACGTTTTTTCGGTGGACGACAACCGTTATGAGGGATCGGAGTCACATCAGTAATATTAGTGATGCGGAAACCAGCCGCGTTCAGGGCGCGAATAGTTGACTCACGGCCCGGACCAGGTCCTTTAACCATAACTTCCAGGTTCTTAATTCCGTATTCTTTTACTGCTTCAGCACAGCGTTCTGCTGCAACCTGAGCTGCAAACGGAGTAGATTTACGAGAACCTCGGAAACCGGAACCACCGGCAGTTGCCCAACCCAAAGCGTTACCCTGACGATCAGTAATAGTAACGATGGTGTTGTTGAAAGAAGCATGGATATGAGCCACACCGTCAGAGACTTGTTTTCTTACACGCTTACGTGCACGAATAGGTGCTTTTGCCATTATTCAATACCCCGATTATTTCTTGATCGGCTTACGCGGACCCTTACGGGTACGTGCATTGGTCTTAGTACGCTGACCGCGAACCGGCAGACCACGACGATGACGTAAACCACGATAGCAACCAAGATCCATCAGACGTTTGATACTCAGGGTTACTTCACGACGCAAATCACCTTCTACAACGTATTTAGCAACTTCGTCACGCAGCTTGTCAATTTGCTCTTCAGACAGCTCACTGATCTTAACATTTTCAGCAATACCCGTTGCCGCACAGATAGCCTGTGAGCGGGTTTTACCGATACCGTAAATCGAAGTTAATGCGATTACAGTATGTTTCTGATCAGGAATGTTAATGCCTGCTATACGGGCCACTATGCACTCCTACAATATTTATTCACTGCAACAAAATTCTGAAAAGCCCGTTTTCAGGATACTCAAATAATGTTGCTGTCAGATAAAAAGATTGGCTGGCTAATTTAGCCAGCTCAACCCAACTTTGCAAGAAAAATATGCGATTAATTAGCCTTGGCGCTGTTTATGCTTAGGCTCTGCACTGCAAATCACACGAACGATACCGTTACGTTTAACGATTTTGCAGTTACGACATAATTTCTTGACGGAAGCACGAACTTTCATTTTTACTCTCCGTAACTTCTCAAGCAAACCGATTAGCGGTTATACCCTTTCAGGTTTGCCTTCTTCAATGCAGACTCATATTGACTCGACATCATCAGAGTTTGCACTTGAGCCATAAAGTCCATGATGACGACAACTACAATCAGTAGGGAAGTACCACCAAAATAGAATGGAACTTTCATTGCATCACGCATGAACTCCGGGATTAAGCAGATAAAAGTAATATATAACGCACCAACTAAGGTCAGACGAGTCATTACTTTATCGATGTACTTAGCCGTTTGCTCTCCCGGACGAATTCCTGGTACAAATGCACCGGACTTCTTCAGGTTATCTGCCGTTTCTCTTGGATTGAACACCAAAGCCGTATAGAAGAAACAGAAGAAGATGATTGCAGATGCATACAATAACACATAAAGCGGTTGACCTGGCTGCAAATACATAGAAATAGTTGTCAACCAATTCCAGTTTGCTCCACTACCAAACCAAGAGGCTATGGTACCAGGGAACAAAATAATACTGGAAGCAAAAATCGCGGGGATAACCCCAGCCATATTCACTTTCAACGGTAAATGTGTACTTTGTGCTGCAAAAACTCTACGACCTTGCTGACGTTTCGCGTAGTTAACAACGATACGACGTTGACCACGCTCCATGAAAACAACGAAGAAAGTTACTGCAAACACTAAGACTGCAACCAACAGCAACAGGAGGAAGTGCAGATCGCCTTGCCGAGCTTGCTCGATGGTGTGACCAATTGCAGGCGGAAGACCCGCAACGATACCAGCAAAGATTATGATTGAAATACCGTTACCAATACCTCGTTCAGTAATCTGCTCACCCAGCCACATCAAGAACATAGTTCCTGTGACCAAACTTACAACAGCCGTGAAGTAGAATGCAAGACCCGGATTGATAACCAAACCTTGCATCCCAGGCATATTCGGCAGCCCAGTTGCAATACCTATTGACTGGAATATTGCCAGCACTAATGTGCCATAACGGGTGTACTGACTGATCTTACGACGACCAGCTTCCCCTTCCTTCTTAATCTCTGCTAAGCGAGGGTTAACCACAGTTAGCAACTGGATAATAATAGATGCAGAAATATACGGCATTATACCCAGTGCAAAGATAGAAGCACGGCTTAAAGCACCACCAGAGAACATGTTGAACATTTCAATGATGGTGCCTCTTTGCTGTTCGAGCAATTTGGCAAGCACAGTGGCATCAATACCAGGGATTGGAATAAAAGAGCCAATACGGAAAACAATCAGAGCTCCAATAACAAACAAAAGTCTGCGTTTTAACTCACCTAATCCGCCTTTGGCACTTTGAAAATCTAATCCTGGTTGTTTAGCCATCTGTTACTTATTCCTCAATTTTACCGCCAGCAGCTTCAATTGCAGCACGGGCGCCTTTAGTAACACGCAAGCCACGCACAGTTACTGCGCGATTGACTTCGCCAGAAAGCATAACTTTCGCGAACTCAATTTGAGGGCCAACAATGTTAGCAGCTTTCAGTGCATTCAGATCGATAACATCGCCTTCAACGTGAGCAAAGTCAGACAGACGAATTTCTGCTGTAACCATTGCTTTACGTGAAGTAAAACCAAATTTTGGTAAACGACGGTACAGAGGCATCTGGCCACCTTCGAAACCACGACGTACGCCACCGCCAGAACGAGACTTCTGACCTTTGTGACCACGGCCGCCAGTTTTACCCAGACCAGAACCGATACCACGACCTACACGTTTAGATGCGTGCTTGGCACCTTCAGCCGGAGACAGAGTATTTAAGCGCATCTGTTACTCCTCAACTTTAACCATATAGGAAACCAAGTTGACCATACCGCGAACCGCTGGTGTATCTTCGCGCTCAACAGTATGACCAATGCGACGCAGACCTAAACCAGTCAGAGTTGCCTTGTGCTTAGGCAAACGACCAATTGAACTGCGAACCTGAGTAATTTTGATAGTCTTAGCCATGGTCATTACCCCAGAATTTCTTCGACGGATTTGCCACGCTTAGCTGCGACCATTTCTGGAGACTTCATGCTGTCTAAAGCATCCAGAGTTGCACGAACCACATTGATTGGGTTAGTGGAACCATAGGTTTTCGCCAGTACGTTACGAACTCCAGCTACTTCCAGAACAGCACGCATCGCACCACCTGCGATGATACCTGTACCTTCATGAGCAGGCTGCATGAACACGCGAGAACCGGTGTGTCCGCCTTTCACTGGGTGGTACAGAGTGCCGCTGTTAAGTGCGACTGTTTTCATATTGCGACGTGCTTTTTCCATCGCTTTCTGGATCGCTGCCGGAACTTCGCGTGCTTTGCCGTAGCCAAAACCAACGCGACCGTTACCATCACCAACTACAGTCAGTGCTGTAAAGCTGAAAATACGGCCACCTTTAACGGTTTTAGATACGCGGTTTACCGCGATCAGCTTTTCCTGCAGTTCGCCAGCTTGTTTTTCGATGTGAGCCATCTTACACCTCTACCTTAGAACTGAAGGCCAGCTTCACGGGCAGCATCTGCCAGTGCCTGGACTCTACCATGATATTGGAAACCAGAACGGTCAAAGGATACGTTTGCAATACCTTTTTCCAGAGCGCGTTCAGCAACAATTTTACCAACTACTGCTGCGGCTTCTTTGTTTCCAGTGAATTTCAGTTGTTCACTGATAGCTTTTTCTGTTGTAGAAGCTGCCACCAGAGTTTCAGAACCATTTGGTGCGATAACCTGCGCATAAATATGGCGAGGGGTACGATGTACCACCAGGCGAGTTGCACCCAGTTCCTGGAGCTTGCGGCGTGCGCGGGTCGCACGACGGATACGAGCTGCTTTCTTATCCATAGTGTTACCTTACTTCTTCTTAGCCTCTTTGGTACGCACGATTTCATCGGCGTAACGAACACCCTTGCCTTTGTATGGCTCAGGACGACGATAGGCACGCAGATCTGCCGCAACCTGACCAATCACCTGCTTATCAGCACCTTTCAGTACGATTTCAGTTTGTGATGGGCATTCCGCAGTAATGCCTGCAGGCAGTTGATGTTCAACCGGATGCGAGAAGCCTAAAGACAAGCTAACAGAGTTGCCTTTAACTGCCGCACGGTAACCAACACCTACCAGTTGGAGCTTCTTCGTGAAGCCTTCGTTAACACCGATAACCATTGCATTCAGCAGAGAACGAGTTGTACCCGCCTGTGCCCAAGCATCTGCAAAACCTTCGCGTGGAGCGAAAGTCAGTTGGTTATCTGCATGTGTAACTTCAACTGCGCTGTGGATTTCACGACTCAATTCGCCGTTTTTACCCTTAATCGAAATAACCTGACCGTTGAGTTTAACCTCTACGCCGGCAGGAATGACGACGGGTGCTTTTGCAACACGAGACATTCTTTCCTCCCGAATTAAGCTACGTAGCAGAGAATCTCGCCACCCAGACCAGCCTGGCGAGCTGCACGATCAGTCATTACACCTTTAGAGGTAGAAATAACAGCGATACCCAAGCCAGCCATAACTTGTGGCAGCTCATCTTTTTTCTTATAGATGCGCAGACTTGGGCGGCTTACACGCTGAATGCTTTCTACAACAGCCTTGCCTTGGAAGTACTTCAGAGTCACTTCCAGTTCTGGCTTGGTGTCGCCTTCGATTTTAAAATCTTCAATATAACCTTCTTCCTTCAGCACGTTGGCAATTGCCACTTTCAGCTTGGAGGAAGGCATGGTGACCGCAACTTTATTCGCGGCCTGACCGTTACGGATACGGGTCAGCATATCCGCGATCGGATCTTGCATGCTCATCTGTCTTTACTCCCGTGATTCAATTGGTGACAATTACCAGCTAGCCTTTTTAAGGCCCGGGATTTCACCGCGCATTGCGGCTTCACGGACTTTAATACGGCTCAACCCAAACTTCCGCAAAAATGCATGCGGACGCCCAGTTTGACGGCAGCGGTTACGCTGACGGCAAGGGCTGGAATCACGTGGCAGTGTTTGCAGCTTGAGAACAGCATTCCAACGGTCTTCATCAGATGCGTTCACATCAGAGATGATCGCTTTCAGTTCAACGCGTTTTGCGAAGAATTTCTCAGCTAATTTCGCACGTTTTACATCACGTGCTTTCATTGATTGCTTAGCCATGAATACCCTGCCTTACTTGCGGAACGGGAAGTTAAACGCAGCCAACAGTGCGCGGCCTTCATCATCAGATTTCGCAGTAGTGGTGATGGTAATATCCAAACCACGTACACGATCCACTTTATCGTAATCGATTTCAGGGAAGATGATTTGCTCACGAACACCCATGCTGTAGTTACCGCGGCCATCAAATGACTTAGCGGACAAGCCACGGAAGTCACGAATACGTGGTACAGCAATAGAAATCAGGCGCTCAAAGAACTCCCACATGCGTTCGCCACGCAGGGTTACTTTACAGCCGATTGGATAGCCCTGACGGATTTTGAAGCCTGCAACTGATTTGCGTGCTTTGGTGATCAGTGGTTTTTGACCAGAAATTGCTGCCAAATCAGCTGCTGCATTGTCCAGCAGTTTCTTGTCAGCGATTGCTTCACCAACACCCATGTTCAGGGTGATCTTCTCGACCCGAGGGACTTGCATGACAGAATGGTAACCAAACTGACTCATCAGTTTCTGGACTACCTCGTCTTTGTAGTAATCATGCAGTTTCGCCATCGTATACTCCAAATTACTTGATAGTTTCGTTATTAGATTTGAAGAAACGTACTTTTTTGCCGTCTTCGAATCTAAAACCTACACGGTCAGCCTTGCCGGTTTCTGCATTAAAGATTGCAACGTTAGAAACCTGAATTGCTGCTTCTTTTTCAACGATGCCACCTGGTTGATTCAGAGCCGGAACTGGCTTCTGATGTTTTTTAACCAGATTGATACCTTCAACGATAACTTTACCAGAAGAAAGAACCTGTTTTACTTTACCGCGCTTACCTTTGTCTTTACCAGTCAGCACGATAATTTCGTCATCACGACGGATTTTCGCTGCCATTGCCTGCTCCTTAGAGTACTTCAGGTGCCAGAGAGATAATTTTCATGAACTTTTCATTACGAAGTTCACGAGTTACCGGCCCAAAAATACGCGTACCGATAACCTGCTCACTATTGTTGTTCAACAATACGCAAGCGTTGCTATCGAAGCGAATGACAGAACCGTCCGGGCGACGAACACCCTTCTTGGTGCGCACCACTACCGCTTTCAGGACATCACCTTTTTTGACTTTACCACGAGGAATTGCTTCCTTGATGGTGATCTTGATGATATCACCGACATGTGCGTATCGACGGTGCGAGCCACCTAGAACCTTGATACACATTACGCGACGTGCACCGGAGTTGTCGGCCACGTTCAGCATAGTCTGTTCTTGGATCATTTTAGTGCTCCGCTAAATGTCAACTACTACTGAGCCACTTTATTTTTAAAGAAGCCGTTTTAATATCCCACACTACGAGGGCGCGGCATTATAACACCACATCTTCGCGATGGACAGAAAAATAAACGGCCCTGTTATTTTTTGAGCCGTTTATTTCTTATGAGATAACGCCCTATTATAGAACCGCTTTCTCTACAACGCGAACTAAGGCCCAAGATTTAGTCTTAGACAGTGGACGGGTTTCGCGGATTTCCACTACATCACCAATTCCACATTCATTGTTCTCGTCATGTACGTGCAACTTAGTCGTACGCTTGATGAATTTACCATACAGTGGGTGTTTCACCTTGCGTTCAATAGCAACAACAATGGATTTTTCCATTTTGTCGCTAACAACACGACCTTGCAGAGTACGGATTTTATCGGTCATTACGCACCCGCCTTCTCAGTCAGTAAAGTCTTAACGCGTGCAATATTACGACGCACTTGTTTCAACAGATGAGACTGTTGCAGCTGGCCGCTTGCCGCCTGCATACGCAGATTAAACTGTTCACGTAACAGGTTCAGCAGCTCAGTGTTCAGCTCTTCAACGCTTTTTTCGCGCAGCTCTTGTGCTTTCATTACATCACCGTCTTAGTTACAAAGGTGGTTTTGATAGGCAGTTTCGCTGCCGCCAGCTTGAATGCTTCACGGGCCAGCTCTTCAGACACACCGTCCATTTCATACAGGACTTTACCAGGCTGGATCAAGGCAACCCAATACTCTACGTTACCTTTACCTTTACCCATACGCACTTCGAGTGGCTTTTCAGTGATTGGTTTGTCTGGGAACACACGGATCCAGATTTTACCTTGACGCTTAATTGCACGGGTCATAGCACGACGTGCCGCTTCGATTTGACGTGCAGTCAAACGACCACGGCCCACAGCTTTCAGACCGAAAGTGCCGAAGCTAACATCCGCACCGGCAGCCAGACCGCGGTTACGGCCTTTATGCACTTTACGGAATTTCGTACGCTTTGGTTGTAACATCAGCGACTCTCCTTACTTGCGGCCTTTACGCTGCTGCTTTTTAGGTTGAGCAGCCGGTTTTTCCGCCTGTTCAACAGCAGCCATACCACCCAGGATCTCACCTTTGAAGATCCATACCTTAACGCCGATTACACCATAAGTGGTGTGCGCTTCTGAAGTGTTGTAGTCGATATCTGCACGCAGAGTGTGCAGAGGTACACGACCTTCACGATACCATTCAGTACGCGCGATTTCAGCACCGCCCAGACGGCCGCTTACTTCCACTTTGATGCCTTTAGCGCCCAGACGCATTGCGTTCTGTACAGCACGCTTCATAGCACGGCGGAACATAACACGACGTTCCAGCTGTGAGCTGATGCTGTCAGCAACCAGTTTCGCGTCCAGCTCAGGTTTGCGCACTTCGGCAATATTAATCTGCGCAGGAACACCAGCGATGTCCGCTACAGCTTTGCGCAGTTTTTCTACGTCTTCACCTTTTTTACCGATTACGATACCTGGGCGAGCAGTGTGAATAGTCACACGGATGCTTTTCGCAGGACGTTCGATAACGATACGTGAAATAGATGCTTTAACCAGTTCTTTATTCAAGTACTGGCGAACTTTAAAGTCGCTGTCTAGGTTGTCAGCGAATTCTTTGGTATTCGCATACCAGGTAGAGTTCCAAGGTTTGACAATACCCAGACGAATACCATTAGGATGTACTTTCTGACCCATTGCTAGTCTCCAGAGTCTCAGCGATCGGACACAACCACAGTAATGTGGCTGGTGCGCTTCAGGATACGATCTGCACGGCCTTTGGCACGAGGCATAATGCGCTTCATGGTTGGACCTTCGTCTACGAAAATTTTCGCAACTTTCAGATCATCGATGTCAGCGCCATCGTTGTGTTCTGCGTTAGCAATAGCAGACTCAAGTACTTTCTTCACTAAACCAGCAGCTTTCTTGTTGGTATAGGTCAGAGTTTCCAGAGCTTGCGACACTTTCTTACCGCGGATCAGGTCAGCCACAAGGCGAACCTTCTGAGCAGAAGAACGAGCGTGGCGATGTTTAGCGATAGTTTCCATCTCTTCCTCCTACCTTAGCGCTTCTTAGCCTTTTTATCGGCCGCATGGCCGCGATAAGTACGGGTCGGCGCGAATTCACCCAGTTTGTGACCAACCATTTCGTCGGAAACAAAAACTGGAACATGCTGACGACCATTATGGACAGCGATGGTCAAACCGATCATGTTAGGAAAGATCGTTGAACGACGGGACCAAGTCTTAATAGGCTTTTTGTCTCCGCTTTCCACCGCTTTCTCTACCTTCTTCAGCAAGTGCAGGTCAATAAATGGACCTTTCTTGAGAGAACGTGGCATGGTTTATCCTCTAATTATTTTTTAGAACGGCGACGTACGATGTATTGATCAGTACGTTTGTTACTACGGGTCTTCTTACCTTTGGTCTGGATGCCCCATGGAGTTACAGGGTGTTTACCAAAGTTACGACCTTCACCACCACCGTGTGGATGGTCAACTGGGTTCATCGCCGTACCACGAACGGTAGGACGAATACCACGCCAGCGGCTTGCACCAGCTTTACCCAGAACGCGTAGCATGTGTTCTGCGTTACCAACTTCACCTAAAGTCGCACGGCAGTCAGCCAGTACTTTACGCATTTCACCAGAACGCAGACGCAGGGTTACATAAGAACCATCACGTGCAACGATCTGAGCATAAGTACCTGCTGAACGAGCCAGCTGGCCACCTTTACCTGGTTTCATTTCTATGTTGTGAACAGTAGAACCAACCGGGATATTGCGCATTGGCAGAGCATTACCAGCTTTGATTGCAGAATCTGCACCAGACTGGATTTGATCGCCAGCTTTCAGGCCTTTAGGAGCCAGGATGTAACGACGCTCGCCGTCTTTATACAGAACCAGCGCGATGTTTGCTGAACGGTTTGGATCATATTCCAGACGCTCAACAACAGCAGGGATACCGTCTTTGTTACGTTTGAAGTCAATCAGACGATAGTGCTGTTTATGGCCGCCACCGATGTGACGAGTGGTAATACGACCATTGTTGTTACGACCACCAGTTTTGCTGTTTTTTTCTAACAGCGGAGCATAAGGTTTGCCCTTATGCAGCTCAGGGTTAACCACTTTAACAACGTGGCGACGGCCCGGAGACGTAGGTTTACATTTAACAATTGCCATTGTTCTTTACTCCTCCGACTTACTCAGCGCCGCCAACGAAGTCCAGGTTCTGGCCTTCTTTCAGGGTGACGTAAGCTTTTTTCCAGTCGCTACGACGACCAATACGCTGACCGTGGCGTTTAACTTTACCTTTAACCAGCAAAGTGTTCACACCTTCAACTTCGACTTCAAACAGTTTCTGCACAGCAGCTTTAACTTCTGCTTTAGTCGCGTCTCTCGCAACTTTGAGAACGATGGTGTTGCTTTTTTCCATCGCTGTAGAAGCTTTTTCAGATACGTGCGGCGCGCGCAGTACTTTCAGCAGACGTTCTTCACGGATCATGCCAGCATCTCCTCAACTTGCTTCACAGCGTCAGCAGTCATAACCACTTTGTCGAAGGCAATCAGGCTTACTGGATCGATACCCGCTGCATCACGGACGTCAACTTTGTACAAGTTACGAGCTGCTAAGAACAGGTTCTCATCAACTTCACCAGTGACGATCAGCACGTCTTCCAGAGCCATCTCTTTCAGTTTCTGTGCCAGCAGCTTAGTTTTAGGTGCTTCAACAGAGAACTTCTCGACAACGATCAGACGATCTTGACGTACCAATTCAGACAGGATGCTTTTCAGAGCACCACGGTACATCTTTTTATTAACTTTTTGACTGTGGTCCTGTGGTTTCGCTGCGAAAGTTACACCACCAGAGCGCCAGATTGGGCTCTTAATTGAACCAGAACGCGCACGGCCAGTGCCTTTTTGACGCCACGGTTTTTTACCAGAACCAGAAACTTCAGCACGAGTTTTCTGAGCACGAGTACCTTGACGAGCACCAGCTGCATACGCAACAACTACTTGATGCACAAGCGCTTCATTGAAATCACGCCCGAAGGTAGTTTCGGAAACAGTCAGCGCGCTTTGCGCGTCTTTCAATACCAATTCCATTCCTATCTCCTCGACGTTACGCCTTGACAGCCGGTTTTACGATCAGGTTGCTGTTGGTTGCACCAGGTACAGCACCTTTGACCAGCAGCAGGTTGCGCTCTGCGTCAACACGTACTACATCTAGGCTCTGAACGGTTACACGCTCATTACCCAGTTGGCCTGCCATTTTCTTACCTTTGAACACCTTGCCCGGAGTCTGGTTCTGACCGATAGAACCCGGAACACGGTGAGACAGGGAGTTACCGTGCGTAGCATCTTGAGTACGGAAGTTCCAGCGTTTAACAGTACCCGCGAAACCTTTACCTTTAGATGTACCAGTAACGTCGACTTTTTTAACGTCAGCGAAAATTTCAACACTAATGCTTTGACCTACAGCGAACTCTGCATCGTCTTCAGACAGACGGAATTCACGCAGGATGCGACCAGCTTCAACGCCAGCTTTAGCGAAATGACCTGCTTCAGGCTTGTTAACGCGGTTTGCTTTTTTGCTACCAGTCGTTACCTGAATTGCACGATAACCGTCAGTCTCTTTGTTTTTAACTTGAGTTACACGGTTATTTTCGATTTCGATAACAGTTACAGGGATTGAAACGCCATCTTCAGTGAAGATGCGAGTCATGCCCACTTTTTTACCGACTAAACCAATCATTGTTTCAACCTCTCAATCGCTCAATGACCTGATTAACCCAGGCTGATCTGCACGTCTACACCGGCAGCCAGATCCAGACGCATCAGAGCATCAACGGTTTTCTCGGTTGGCTCAACGATGTCAACCAGACGTTTGTGAGTGCGAATTTCGTACTGATCACGCGCATCTTTATTAACGTGCGGAGAAATCAGAACGGTAAAACGCTCTTTACGAGTCGGCAGCGGGATCGGACCACGAACCTGCGCACCAGTGCGCTTAGCGGTCTCTACGATTTCCGCAGTTGATTGATCGATCAAACGATGATCAAATGCTTTAAGGCGGATACGGATTCTTTGGTTCTGCATGAGACCAGAGCTCCAACTATTTTATAAACGTAAATAATTACTCCTCGCACCCATTTCGATTGATGGGGGAGTGTAATCGTTCAATATATAACCCCCATATCGGGAGTATTTTAATATGGCGGTAAATTACCGCTCACACTGATAAAAATCAGCCTACGAAGTAGGTTAGCTCGCGCATTATACGCGAATCACTTCACAATGCAAGACAAGGATGAAATTTATTCAGGGAAATAATAAGGGCAGGCAAAAATATTGAGAAATGAACGCCCTATATGAATTTACAGGGCGTTAATAAACTCTATTCTTCTTCGATAATATGGGCTTGAGTATAGTTTTGTATTCCCATTCGTTTAATCAAATCGAGCTGCGTTTCCAGCCAGTCTATATGATTTTCTTCATCTGCAAGGACTTCAATCATCAAATCCCGGCTCACATAATCGTGAATTGAATCAGCGTATACAATTGCTTCTCTAAGATCCTGAGCACCACGTAATTCCAGTGCCAAATCGGATTGCAACATCTCTTCGACATCTTCACCGATATTGAGTTTACCTAAATCCTGTAAATTAGGGATACCTTCCAGAAATAAAATACGCTCAATATATTTATCTGCATGTTTCATTTCTTCAATAGATTCACGGTACTCAACATCATTCAGGCGCACTAACCCCCAGTTTTTAAACATTCGGGCATGTAAAAAATACTGGTTTATGGCGACAAGTTCGTTACCGAGAAGTTTATTTAGATGGGCAATTATTTTTTTATCACCTTTCATAATCAATTCCTCCGCTTCCAGTACCTACAGTTTAGTACTAATTAAGCAGAGCAATTGCAAGATAATTGTGCTTATTTTAAGCAACATTAATTATAGGGGGTAGCGAAGAGATCTCTTCATTAATGATTTCGCGAGCTTGACGCACACATTTTCCACAATCACTCCCTACAGGCACAAAGTTTTTCAGCTCTCTGATAGAACGAACATTCTGCTGTCGGACAGCATTACGTATGGCTTTATCACTTATTGCGTTGCAGAGGCAGATATACATGGAACACTCTTCTAACTATTTATAATGTTATAACTACTTACGTACTCATTAACGAACTTAATTAGGTTCGACAGCCGTTATAGCTATAAAATAAAGTATATCGTCAAATTCTAAATGTAAATAACTCTCATTTCAATTGTTGTTTCTATTTTATTGTGGAGCTAAATAAAGCTATCATTTTCAATGGCACAAAAAAAAGAGGAGCGAAGGCTCCTCTTTTTCAAAATTTTTTGCTAATCAAAGATTAAGCAATAACTTTAGCAACAACACCTGCACCTACAGTACGGCCGCCTTCACGGATTGCGAAACGCAGACCTTCGTCCATTGCGATTGGCGCAATCAGATTAACTACCATGTTGATGTTGTCACCTGGCATTACCATCTCTACGCCTTCTGGCAGTTCGATAGTACCGGTTACGTCAGTTGTACGGAAGTAGAACTGT
>NZ_NIBU01000049.1 GCF_002632485.1 Xenorhabdus innexi
ATTGACTGCTGGCGCTTTCCACATAAAAAATTAGGGGTATCTGATGGTCATTGAAACGGTGTGCTAATTAACCATAAAACTTAATGGTTTTCAAGCTCGTTTGATGAGGTTATCAAATGCAGAATGTACCACTAGCCATTCGCATTGCTCATTTTTCCAGTTAATAAAACGGTAATAATGTTGAGTGCCACGTGTTTCGAAATAAGGTATTTCATCAGGATGAGTGAACAGCGGGACGGTAAATTTACCCTTCATATGTGGTAGCACATATTCAGGCAAAGCAATGTTGGAAACCCGACGTTTAAGTTTTTTCATGATGGCAATACCATCATTAATTGAGGCTTTATACTCAGATGACCCCGGAGAGAAAGGCATAAAATGATAGAGATAGTAAGGTTTAACGCCCATACGATAAAGATCGATGAATAATTTATGCAGTGTTTCTTCACTGTCATTAATTCCACGTAAGAAGGGCATATTAGAAAAAACTATCGGTACAACACGTTGGATACGACGTACTGCGGATTGGAATTCTTCACTCAACTCTAATGGGTGACAAATATGTACTCCAAAAGCATTAACGCGATATTTTTCCAGTGCTTCTAACAAAGTATCAGTAATACGGTAAGGGTTGAAGGTTAGTGCACGGGAATGAACACGAATTAACAGATCGTCTCTGATTTCTCTGATTGCTGCGAGCGATTCAGCTAATTTATTATCTGTCAGCATAAGCGGATCACCGCCGCTCAGGATAACTTCTTCGATTGACGGTGTATTTCTAATATATTCAATGGATTGCTGAAAGGAACTGCGGCCTGCATTAGATTTATCTGAGTCAACTTTTAATGTCCGCAGAGCTTCAAAGCAGAATTGACAGTAGGAGTTACAGGCATTGACCATCCGTAAAATAACCCGATTGTCATATTTGTGCTGACAAATGGGCGTTTTCATTTCATTATTCAACTCCCAATTTTCTGATTCCCCATCATAACCCTCCAGTTTTTCTTCATTCCAGTATGGCACAACCTGCCGCCAGAGTGGATTTGTCGAGATATCATCAGACTGAGTGGTGGCTAAAATGCGACGCAGATAATAAGGCGTAATCTGCATCTTTTGTCCTTGTAAATTTTGTTGGATACGCTGGGCTATTTCTTCGCTCCATCCACCACAGGCTGAACGTAGGACTTCTTCATCACGTATGGCATTCTTTTGCTGCCAGCGCCAGTCTGTCCAGTTTTCAGTTAAAATTGTAGGGATTTTCTGTAAATGAGGTGCGACATTGTTATGACTCATTACTGCTCCTGTTTATTATTATATTAATATAATCCAATAAAAAAATATCATTCTCCCATACCTCAAACTGTGCGTTACGCCTTATAACACTGAGCTTGAGATATGGGAGCTATTTCAATTTATCGTCTTTGTTTAATAAGAATTATTAATCTGTTTTCATTGCCGTCTTGATTTCAATATTACTTGCCTTAATTTCAAGACTGTCCGCATTCACATCATGGATATGATCTTTAGTCAGGCGGTATACCACCGGGCTTAACAGGGCAATCGCAATTAAATTTGGAACAGCCATCATCGCATTGAGTGTGTCTGCTAATAACCAGACTAAATTCAGTGACTGAGTCGCACCAATCGGCAATGCAATGATCCAGATAATTCGGAAAGGTGTAATCGCCTTCACCCCAAATAAGTACTGGATACATTTTTCACCGTAGAAACTCCAGCCTAAGATAGTCGTGAAAGCAAAAATAGCCAGAGAAATTGCGACAAGGTAATGGCCTCCCGGAATCACTGCCGAAAAAGAGTTTGCTGTTAGTGTTGCTCCGGTTTCACCGGTCAACCAACCGCCGGTAATAACAATTGTCAATCCGGTAATTGAGCAGACCACAATGGTATCGATAAAAGTCCCCAACATGGCAATTAAGCCCTGACGGATCGGGTTTTGGGTTTTTGCCGCAGCATGAGCGATAGGTGCACTTCCCATTCCCGCTTCGTTAGAGAACACACCACGGGCAATACCAAAGCGGATTGCAGCCCAGACTGCGGCACCGGCGAAGCCCCCCTGTGCCGCAACAGGTGTAAACGCAGACTTAATAATCAAAGCAAATGCTTCTGGAATGGCGGTCAGGTTCATCCCCAGAACGATAACTCCCAGCGCTAAATAGCCAACGGTCATCACAGGAACCAGCTTACCTGCAACATCAGAGATACGCTTAATGCCACCAATCAATACCGCACCGACCAGAATCACCAATGCAAGAGCAGTAATGGTTTTATCAATCCCAAAACTGCTGTGCAGTACTTCCGCGACAGAGTTGGCCTGTACTGTATTGCCAATACCAAAACCAGCCATACTGCCAAAGACAGCAAATAACGTTCCCAGCCAGACCCATTTTTTTCCTAATCCATTTTTGATGTAGTACATGGGGCCGCCAACATAGTTACCGTTTTTGTCTGTTTCACGGTAACGCACCGCCAGCACAGCTTCAGAATATTTAGTTGCCATTCCCAACAACGCCGTCATCCACATCCAGAACAGTGCTCCCGGCCCGCCCATGACGATGGCGGTTGCCACTCCGGCAATGTTTCCTGTGCCTATTGTTGCGGATAATGCGGTCATTAATGCATTAAAAGGTGAAATCTGTCCTTCGCCACGTTGTTTGTTTTTTTGGAAAAGTAATTTGAACCCTGTTCCTAATTTACGAATAGGTAAGAAAGACAGACGGATTTGCATGAAAATACCGATGCCCAGAAGACCAATCAGCATTGGTACTCCCCATACAACCCCGTTTATTGCACCTAACCATTGTGTGATCAGCTCCATATACAACCCTCGGAATTATAAATAACAAGTTAGCAACAAAATTGTTTCAACTAAATAAAGAGCATTTTGAGAAAATAATCGAGAACTTATTGCTCACTATTGTTAATAAAACTTAATACTGTGAGTATGATCACCGAGTCAGGAGGCATATTAATGATTTTATTTGTGACCGCTCCGCGCGCACAATAAAATCAATAACAAAGCCAATTATATGAATTTTTATCACGCCATTTTGCGAATTTAAGGTTTTTTATAATACAAAAAACGGTATTATTTCCCTTATATACCCTATGGATTTCAAATTGAAAGTGACGGGTATACAGAGTTCATTGCACAACTAAAGGGTGATCCGTGGCAAAAATTGGCTATATCAGAGTATCAACAAGTGATCAGAATAGTGATTTGCAAAGAAATGCATTGACCGATATTCACTGTGAAATGATTTTTGAAGACAAAATCAGTGGGAGAACAGCCAATCGCCCAGGATTAAAACGTGCGTTAAAGCACCTGAAATTTGGCGATACACTGGTTGTCTGGAAGTTGGATCGTCTGGGGCGCAGTGTAAAAAATCTGGTGACACTAATTTCAGAACTGCATGAACAGGGAATTCATTTCCAGAGCCTGACGGACAGTATTGATACCAGTACCGCTATGGGGCGGTTTTTCTTCCATGTGATGAGCGCACTGGCCGAAATGGAACGCGAGTTGATCGTCGAAAGAACCAATGCAGGTCTGGCTGCTGCCCGACAACAGGGAAGGATCGGCGGACGACCCGTCAGATTTACCGAAGAAGATCGGCAACAGGCCGCCAGATTACTGCATAAAGGCCATAGCAGAAAACAGCTATCTATCATTTATGACGTATCATTATCAACCATTTATAAATATTTACCCGTGAATTTACCTGCCACGTTAATCCCTTCAGAGTAAATATCCCGGCTACGGTTTATTTTTTTGTAAAAAATCATTGATAATACTCGTCCATGCAACTGGGTTTTCCATCGGTACAGCATGACCGCTCTTCACTTCCGCGTACTGGCTGTTTTTTACGCATTCATGGACTTCTCGTGCCAGATAAGGCGGGATAAGCGTGTCGTGACTTAATCCGATAATTAATGTTTCTTTATTTATCCAGGTTAGGTAATTCTTGATATTGATTGATAATCCCAGAGCGATGCGTCTGTTTGTCTCTTTTTCTGATGGTCGGGCGCAGATTTGATCAAGCGTATCCTGCCCCACTGATGAAATGAATTCCGGACTCAGAACATGAGAAAGACCAAACGCTGTAGCTAAAGCCTGATCACTGTTTTCCAGTTTTAACCAAGTTGAAAGCACCAGCCTGAAATAGGGATCGTCATTGGTAGCCCACGGCGCAGTCAAGACCAGCCGGTTCACTAACTGTGGATGAGTCGCGGCAACCACTGCAGCAACAACAGCTCCCAAAGAAAACCCGACTAAATCAACGGGTTTATCGCTACTGTCATTGATCACTGCGGCGACTTGCTCGGCAAGGTATTCAACTGTCAGTTCACCTGATGGCAGAGTGGAATTACCGCAACCTGCATAATCAGGAATAATAACTGACCGCTCATGATTAAAGGTGTTTATTATTTTTCCAAAACTGGCACCACCGCTATTTGTCCCATGCAGGAACATCACCGGGTTTTTGGAAGTTTCCTGATTTGCACTAAAGTATTTGCAATAAGAAACAAATGAATCTGCCAAATGAATACTTCTTTCAATCGATTGCACTGTTATTTCCTATATTAATCAAACAATATTGCTTTATACATCAAATCAATCAAATAACACTGTGACCTATTCGAAAATATCAAATATATCAGCTAGTACCTTGTTTTAGAGTATAAAAAAATGCATCATTGCCCACTTTTGGCAGCTTTAGCAGGAAATATAAGTGAAAATTAAATTATTATGCATCTCAACAATCATAACTTCTTCCATTATTATCAGCGGATGCCAGTCCAATGCTGATTCATATGCAGCAGATGTTTATGACCCAACTCAATTAAATGGAAAACAAGAAGCAAAAACCATCAATATCATTTCCGTTCTTCCTGCCAAAGTCGCTGTAGAAAACAAAGCAAATCAAGAAGCCGCCCAGACTTTTGGTGCCATCCTTGGTGCTGTAGCGGGTGGGGTTGTTGGCTATAATGCTGGTTCCTCTGGGGCGGGGGCAGCAGCAGGAGCTGTTGGTGGAGGTGCTCTTGGTGCAGCCGCTGGTTCAATGGTGGATGAAAAAGTTATTGTTGAAGGTGTCACTCTTATCTATAAAGAAAAAAATAAGATTTATACCTCTATTCAGGTTGGGCGTACATGTCAGTTTACGCCGGGATTATCTGTGGTCATTACAACCCAAAAAAATGAAACACGGATCCAACCAAACGCCACTTGCCCGAATAAAAAATAATAAGCAGATAAATCATGATTAAAAAAATTCTTATTTCATCTTTGTTGATCTCCTTATCGCTCCCAGTTTTCGCTTCATCCCTCCAAGAACAGATGTTTGCTATTGCTCAGGCAGAAAATGAAGGTAAGGCAGAAGAGCAAAAGCAACTGGCTGAAAGGCAGGCACAACAAGAAAAAGCCGCCAAAGCAGAAAGGGAAAGAAAACAAAGGGAAGCTGCTGCCAGAACAGCAAAAATCAGAAAGCAAGAGGCAGCCAGAGAAGCAGAGAAACAGCGTATACTCGCGGAAGCCGCAGCGGATAAAAAACGGGATCAGAATTACGAAGACGAACTGCGTAAACTTGACCTAGAGATGAAAAAACTCGAGTTAGAAAAACGTACTGCAAGAGTAAAACGTGAAAACGAGTTTATTGATCAAGAACTGAAAAAAGAAGCAGCAAAAACAGATGTTATCCAGTCAGATGCTGACGTTAAGCGTAATTTATCATCAGGCACTAAATCGCTGTTAGAAAGTGTAGGCAAAGCCAGTGAGAAAGAAGCCAGTGGCTGGTTTAAATAATAATTAGCCGGAGTTAAAAAAGTGGTGTACTGATATTATCCGGTACACCACTTTCAGTCACAAATAAAATAATTAACGCCATAAACCTGCTCCACAGCCGAAATCTGGTACAAAAGAAAGGGGTGTACCACGGAATCTTCCACACAAAGAATGATGTTTATCGAAAAAATATAGGGTTAAATATTTGGGGAACCCAGTAAAGTAAAAAACTGTAGTATCAGAATAAAGTTTAGCTAAATTATTTGTAAAAATGGTACCAACCGAAATACCTACGCTGCTAAAAGTCAACCCCCGAGAATCACCTTTAAAAACCTTATCATCATCATCAAGCGAAACGTCAAAGTGTAGACTACTAATTGAACTATGCACTTCAGTTGTAGCGTTATATGTCTCAATTCCCAAAGAAGTGATTTCTTTTACCACTTTATCAATAAGATCTGGCGCCCATTTACCTTTAGTATGTTTTTTTAAATCTTCAATTGTTTTTATATTGACTTTATTTTCTTCACTCATAGCATCACCTATATATTTTATAAGCCAGTGAAAAAGATTCCAGTGGCTGGTTTAAGTAAGCATTATCCTAAGTCAAAAATAAAAATAATGTACAGAAAGTTAGCCTGTACATTATTTTATTAACAAATAAAATAATCAATGCCACTGACCCGAACCGTGGCCAGTACCCCCTACTAAGGAAAGGCTTGCACCTTGGAAACTTCCGAGAAAGTTGTCATCACTATAAAAATATAGCCCTAAATAACTCGGAGTCCCATAAAACCAAAAAGTTGTAGTATCAGACAAAAGGTTATCTAAATCTTTTGTAAGGACAAGGCCAATTGACGTACCTATACCGGGAGTAGCCCAACCCCATGTCAACCCATCAAATCTCTCATCATAACCCGTTATACTGACTTGAAAACTATGACGAATAATTAAGCTCTCGATGGTTGCTGAGGCAGAATAAGAAGAAACTTCCAGAGAAGTTACGTCTTTTACAGTTTTATCGATAAGTTCAGGTACCCACTTACCTTCAGTTTGTTTTTTAAATTCTTCAAGAATTTTTAGCTTTACTTTTTCTTCTTCACTCATAACATCACCTATATATTATATAAAGCTAAGACAAAATAACACTCTAAATAGAAACAATATTATTCCTCGCTATTAAAAGTTATTTAAATAGCAATGGTTATTGCCGGAAGTTATTCCACCCAATAAATCAAAAGTAATTTAAATTAATTACAATAACAGTATGGTTAATTATATATAGTATACTAAATATCACTTTATTATATAAAATTCATTTTTATGCATAAGTAACCATAAAAGCCAATTCCTTATTTGAATTTATAAACGCCACCCTTATTTATTGATTTTTTTGCAAACTTTAACCTTAAATATTTTTTAACATAATAATTAATAAACCACTCTACTGAATTTTAACTCGAATACTGAGCATCTTATTAACTTAGATATTTAAAACATATTATCTGTTGATTTTTTTAATAAAAAAGTTAATTTCTGTTATGTAAAACAGCATCGCCTTTATATAAATCAGATATAAAATACTAAAGGAGATCTTCATGATAGATAAAAAATCCTCTTCCTCTGGAATAGAGTCTCCTCCGTGGAGGAGCAATGATGCTCCATTACTCATTGTTCTTGGTCAGTCAAATAGTTATGGTCACGCCACTCAATTAGCACCCAATGAAGCAATTACTCAGGGTTTAAAGAACGTATTTACTCTGTCTCTGCCTGAAGTTTATAGCGTAAATTTTTCAACCATTAACTGGACGGGTCTGACTAGTTTTGGCAATGCCAATATTGGCGCTCCCTGCGGTTTACCACGGGGTAATCAGGATCATCCGGTTAATATTGCCAATCGTTTTGCCCGCTATTGGCAAAATCATATTAATACCGGCAATACACTAAAATTACCCGACCTTTATGTCATTCTTATGGGGTACGGTGGACAGGGAATGTATTTACCTGATACTCCTGACAATCGCTGGGCGCCTGAACGAGACCCTGATGATGTCGAATCTCTCTATCCCCGCGCAGTCAGAACATTACGGATGGCGGTGAACTCCCTGCGTAAAATAGGTAAAACACCCCGAATACTGGCTGTTCACTGGAACCAATGGGAAGCCGAAACTGAAAGTTTAGCCGCAGCAAAAGCAGCAGAAATGAATTTTACCCGTATCGTTACCGGTCTCAGTGATGCCATAGGCTCCCGCAATATACCGTGGAAATTTTATTATCCGCTGTCAGTCTGGTTTGACCCGATTAATACCAGTTATGTTTCCGAAGCAATTAATAGTGTAATTGCTGCTAATCCTGAGTATCGAACACTCGTTGATGCCAGAAACGCCCCAAACTATAACGGGATTTCCACTCAATTCGGGGTATTTACTCCCGATGATATGCATTACAACGGAGAGACCCAAAAATGGTTTGCCCGACAGGAATGGGCACAAATTTTGGCAGGCTATAAAGGTGTTGAGTTGTAACATGTCTTTATACTCTGCGCCCTTAAAGTCACCTCTTTGTTGGGTATATACACAATGGATTTCAAGATGTGCCACGGCGGCAAGGGAGTATATCCCTGGGAGCATAGATAACTATGTGATCGGGGTGAGCGGGCGTAGCCAACAAAGAAGCAGCTTGAAAGACGAAGTGTATAGGTGGTGTGGAAAACACCGCCTATATCTCTATGTTAAATCTCTGTTTAAGCACCCTTTTTCCTGATTCTGTTAATTTTAATTCCCGGCTGTCTAATTGCCGGATAGCCCACTTTTTCTGCAAAAAATGATTATGTAGTAATGCGCCCAGAAAACCACCAAGATGAAAATAACGTTCACTCCAGTCAAGGCAGGAGCAGGCAAACTTCCGTTCAGTAACTGTCTTCGTATCGCAGTCTATACCAAGAGAAAAGAAAAATTCTTTCCCATTCGACGTCAGGTGATAATCATCCGTTATCCAAAGATTAGACCGCAAACTGTTATGAATTTTTACTGCCACTTCTCCGGCCATATGGTTATAACAAGTTCGGAAAGAACGCAATGATTTTGGTGTTGACGTTTTCACAGTGCCGAAATTATCGCTATTAACAAAACACATCATACTTTCCAGCAATATTGCGACTTCTTCACTAAAAATTTTAAAATAACGATATCGCCCCTGTTTAATACAGGTCACTATGTTTTGTTCCACTAAACGGCTTAAATGGGCACTGGCTGTTGAAGGTGCTATATCAGCAGCGACACTTAATTCAGTGGCTGTATAAGCCCGCCCGTCCATCAACAGAAATAATATACAGGTACGGGCACGATCCGCTAATAGCGCAGAAATTGCGACGATTTTTTTCTCAAGGTCAAGTTCATGCATACTCAGATAACTATGAATGTGATAAATAACCAAAAAGGTATATCTAACTAATTAAATATTCAACACTCTCTTCTACGTATAGTCTGAGACTATTATTATTTAATAGGCATGTACTATCTCGTTAATCCTGCTAAAGAAATAGGCGAAGTCTGTTCTGTAATTAATTGGCTGAGTATCACTGCACTTCCGGCAGCTAATGTAAAACCCAAACTACCGTGTCCGATATTTAACCATAGATTAGCATAGTTTGTTTTTCCTAAAATTGGCGGACCTTTTGGTGTTGATGGGCGTAAGCCACACCATGTTTCTGCATCATCTACATTCGGCAGTTCTGGAAAAGTTTTTTTAATAATGTTTTTTAATGCAGTAATTCTGCTATTACGTAACCCTGATTTATCATAACCAATATCAACCATCGCAGCGATACGTAATTGTTTATCGAGTTTGGCATATACTATTTTATTACCATAATCAGTTACATTTATTTTCGGTACAATATCAGCCTTCTGTGGGAAGGGTACGCTTATGCTATAACCTTTTAAACCTAATATCGGTACATTGATCCCAATTGGCTGTAATAATTTCCGACTTCCATTACCGGCACAAACAATAATTTCATCAGCAAGAGTATTTCCCTGGTGAGTGGCTACTCCAATGATGCGATTATTTTCTTTAATAAATGACTTCACTGAATGTTGTAAAAGCAAATTAAATCTTGATTGCATTGATAAATATTGCAACATTTTTTTACAAAACAAATAACAATCTGCACTTTCATCGTCTGGTGCATAAATAGCACCAACCAATTGTGACTGAATATCTTTTAATGAAGGTTCTAAAGATATAATCTCCTGTGTATCCAAAATTCTCTGAAATTGGCTATCAATAATTTCACTCGCTTTTTGAAAACTTTTTTTATCGCGGTGAATAATTAATTTACCTGACTTCTCCCATAAAAAGTCATCAATATCACCATTTGAGCGCCATTCGTTCATAATTTTCTGGCTTAATAACGAAAGCCTCAGTAGGTGAGAACCATTAATTTTATTGGTCTTTCGATTACAGGCCAGAGTAAATTGTGCTAACCAAGACCACTGCTGTAAAGAGAGCCTGATATTTAAGTTTAGCGGCGAATCATCTTTCCCCATCCAACGCAATCCCTGTAATGGCACACCTGCATCCGCAAGCGGGGAGACATAGCGGTAGCTAAGTTGTCCCCCGTTGGCAAAACTGGTTTGCATACCAACATCTGATTCTGATTCCAACAACGTGACGATTTGACCTGCTTTAATTAAAGCATATGCAGTGCTTAATCCAATCACACCTCCACCAATAACCACAATATGTTTTTGAACCATATGCTTTTTCATCATCATCCGTAACCAATAATAACTTAATAGTCATTATTTAACGGCGAACAGGCCAACTAAACAATTGAGTTTTCATTGCCTAAGTATAACTTTTGGTTAACTAACTTATTTCTTCTTTCCAGTGTTAATGACAACGTATTGACATAGTTTTGAGCCGCTTTAGTTAACGGCCTGTCTGCCCTATGAAAAACAGATACTGATAAATGCAAATTTTCTTTTAAAGGATGTATCATGAATTCAGGCAAAGTATGCTCAGCGGAAAATATGTCCGTAACACTGCATCCTAACCCTGCCCGAACAAATTCCGCTGCCATATGATAAGTGTGAACACTAATATTTGAGGCTGAAAATTCATGATATTCCTGTAATAACTGGGCTAGAGAATCGAAGCCAGGATGAATCCAGCGATCTTTATCAATATCAGCTAATGAAACAGGAGATTGTTTTATTTTATTATCAATGTACACCAGAGGAATTTCGGCAATAGGAAGAACCGTAATCCCTCCTTCAATAGCCAGATTAAATCCAATACCAATATCTAAATCCTGTTGCGTTAATAGTTGTAAAATATCAGTAGTATGATAAGTACCAATAGTTAATTTTATATTAGGATGCTTTTTTACAAACTGTGCCGTGACTTCCGGTACTAAGCTCAAACCTAAACTGGGCAAGCAACCAATCGCCAGTTTACCCTGCGGATCTCTGGATAAATTTTGTGCCAGAGTCCTCAGTCTATCTAAATTTCGATAAATCTCTTTTGCTTCATCGAATAGAAGCAATGCCTCATCAGTCGGTAATAATTTACCTCTGATACGTTGGAATAAAACAAGACCTAATTGTTGTTCGGCATGTTTGAGCGCTTTACTGGCAGCAGGTTGAGATATATGTAAAACTTCTGCTGCCCGAGTTAATGAACCGCAGGTCATTACGGCATAAAAGATATCGAGGTGTCTTAGCTTCATCTTTCTTAACCTACAAGTTGCTATACTTTTTGTAAGGCATTCTACCTAATAAAGTAATAACAATAAGATAGCTCAGTCACTGAATCGATTATAAGAAACAATTTAAACCGAATTTTAAGGGGTGAACAAAATTCAGTGGCTTGAGTATATATTTTTTATACTCAAGCCACTGATTTGGCGATATTAAGAAAAATACGCGCTAATTTCGATAAATACTTTAATTAAGACACTGTTTGATATATCCACAATAAAGCCCCCCATCATTGTTACTATAAGAAAAGCTTTATGTGATGGTACGAAAGCTTTAGTGACTGTCTGCATGTTCGCAATTGCGGTTGGTGTCGCTCCCATTCCAAAACCACAATGCCCCGCACTAATAACAGCTGCATCGTAATCTCTGCCCATCATTCTGAATGTCACAAAACGGGCAAACAACACCATTACGATAGCTTGTACTGTGATAATGGTTAATACTGGGCCCGCCATACTTGCCAGTTGGCCAAATTTCAATGACATTAATGCCATCGCTAAGAAGAGTGATAAAGCCACACTGCCTAAAACATCCACTGTTGGTTCAAAAACCTCGTGTTTAAAAACATGTGTTAACAGATTGCGGATAATGATACCGAGAAATAAGCACCATACGAACGTTGGCATTTGCAGAATGGTATCTTTAAATAAGGCACTGATATAACCCCCCACAATAATACAGATGATCATCATTGAGATGGTTTCAACCACATTATTTGCATTGATTTTTCTTTTAACGGCAGGTTGTTCAAAAGCTTCAACAATCGTATCGCGTTCTTGCTCTGTTGCTTTGGGTATCGCAACGTTTTTCAACAAATGTCTTGCGACAGGCCCACCAATTAAGCCACCTAATACCAATCCCATGGTTGCACAGGCCATAGCTAATTCGACGGCTCCCGCCACACCGAATTTTTCAGCTAAAATAGGCCCCCAGGCACCGGCATTACCATGACCACCACTTAATGTGATAGAGCCTGCAATTAAACCGATAAATGGACTTTCACCCAGCAGCATAGCCAGACTTATACCCACAATATTTTGGATGGCAATAAGAATTGCGACTGCAATAGCCAATAATACAAGTGGTTTTCCACCTTTGATTAAACGAGAGAAATCAGAATTTAACCCAATAGAAGAGAAGAAGCTAACCATTAATAAATTTTGTAACGAAGTATCAAATGTAAATGTATAGCCTGTCGTTTTATCGACAATTAACAGAGTTATCGCAACAATAAAACCACCAACAACGGCTTCTGGAATATGGTTTTTTTGTAGAAAAGGAGTGTTTTTTACAACAAACATACCAATTAATAGCGCCAAGCAGGCTACCAATAATGTATAGCTGGCATCTAGAATCATTATTTTTCCCTCACGTTAGTTTGCCAGATCCTTTACTATAGTTATCTGATATCTGAGATGAATTAAGTTACTTTGATTAACTTTCATTTAACAATGAGTTTTTATTAGGTATCTATAACTTCTGGTTAACCTTAACATTCGAATCAAAATATTTCATAAAATGACTAAACAATAAATTGGAAGTACTCATTTTTAATGATTATTTTTAAGTAACTTGCATTCACATAATAAACGCAACAACTTGTCATTTCGGTAACCAACGAAGTGATGATAAAAAATTCAACGTATTATCGTGTCTTTCACTCTTCAAGGAGACGATAATGTTAGCGGTTATATTCGAAGTCGAAATCGCAGAAAACCAAAGTGAACATTACTTTGATCTGGCAGCCATACTAAAGCCACTATTGAATAATATTCCGGGCTTTATTTCTGTAGAACGCTTTCAAAGCCTGAGTCAAAAAAATAAATATCTCTCACTATCCTATTGGCGAGATGAAGAATCGGTTAAACAGTGGCGAAATACCAACCAACACCGGGAAGCTCAAACATTAGGCCGTAATAAGGTATTTGCGGATTATACATTAAGAGTGGCGGCAATTATCCGTGATTATGGTATGCATGAACGGGAAGAAGCGCCAAAGGAAGATTAAATCCTAAGCTTAAATACCAAGCTACAGGGAGATTGATAACCCTCATCTCCCGATATCTTCACCGTCTTTTAAACCATAAGCTGTATTAATCACAGTTAATATGTCGCAAATGAGCAGCCCATTAATCGGCCGAAGAACATCCAATACCAGTACCCTACTGTAAATCCTACAATCAACCCGTAACTGATCGCTTTGAATTTACACACTGAAAAAATTTTTATTCCTTTTACGATAAATACCAATATAGCAGGCAGCAGAAAAAGCAGACATAAGGGTGCTGTAAATACCCGGTCATCATCAATAGTAAAAGAACTGACCACATCACAAACGGTATTGATTCCTTCTTCGCCGATTGTCCATTCATAATCAACAGTTGACAAACAACCGATCAATATCGTACTGAACAAAATAAAGGTAATACAGGCGAGTATTTTTATAATTTTCATGCACATTTGTTTTTCTTATCTACTTATAAGGCATAAGGCGAGATTTAATCCTTCACTAAGTCCACTAAATTAAATCTGAAACGTTTATATCAAAAAACTTAATATGGGATTCTTCTTACCTGCCAAAGATAAGATCTTGATCACAAGATAAAATAATATAATGAGTAAAAAAGCAGGGGTATATTGAATACAGAAAAATTCAATACACCTTAAGAGGTATAATATTTATAAGATTATTAATAACAAAGTGTTATAAAGATTAATGAAGAAGAAATAAAAGGCTCTTATCGTAGACAGATAAGAGCCTGAGTCACTGAATTAAGTCAGAATTAATTATCTATACATCTCAAACAGAGACATACCTTTTAAGTCAGTGAATGCTTTAAAGGAAGCCTGTAAACCCGCTTGTTGTTGATAATATTCAGAAATAGTCGCTGTCCAATCGACATCAACCAGTTCACCTGAACGGACTTTATTGGCAATGCTGCGTTCACTGCCCAGTGAATCCAGTTTACCCAATTCCTGAAGCTGTAAACCCAGTACCGCTTCAACAGAAGAGAAGTTATTCAGGCTATTACGAGTACCACGGTTAGCTTTATTGATAAGCTCCGCAGCTTCGTTTTTCTGCTCATCTGTTGCTGAACTATATGGCATTTTCAATGCTTTGATTGCCATATCAATCGTAGCAAAAATATCAGATTCACTGTTAGTTTTACCATCAGATCCCGGTTCTTTGATCGGGTTGCCCGGCTGGGATAAAAATACCTCTCTTCCGGTATGAGCTATGGTCATCGAACGGTTGTCATCGACTTTCTGCGTGATTTTTTCGTTACCGCCAACGTAGGTCACCTTACCATCTTTATCAGCAACAAAAGGTGGTTTGTCAGTCTTATAGCCAGCAAAAATATAACGACCGTTACCATCAGTTTTGTTGCCGAGGTTCAACAATTCCTGTTTAAAGCCTTCCAGTTGCTGAGCATAGGATGCGCGATCCTGTTCACTTTGCTCATCCGCTGCCGCCACTAAAGTTTCAAACACTTTTATTGTGATCTTCACAGCATCAGCGGTAATGCTAAGCTGGGATGACATGGCATTTTTGGCAAAAATACGCGCAGTGGCAAACTGCTGGTTTTTCGATTCAGACTGAGAAACCATAATATTCTGCGAAGCAGCCAGAGGATCATCTGATGGGTTGATTACCCGACGCCCGCTGGACAATTGCTCACCCGATTTCATCCATTTAGACTGGGCATTAAAGATCCCGTCCATTTTCTGAGTGTATAATTGATTCGTACTTACACGCACAATATCACTTCCTTTTTTTCTTTAGCCAACCCGTGATTAACGAATGCCCAAAATTGCATCGAACAACGTTGTTGCAGTCTGGATCACGCGGGCGTTTGCCAGATAATACTGCTGCATACGCTGCAATTCGCCGTACTCTTCGTCCATATTGACGCCGGAAATTGATTCACGGGTCTCTTTCAGTTTGTCAACGATATGGCCCTGTGTTTCAACGCTGATCTTTGCACTGTTGGCTTTACTACCGACTGTGCTGACCAGTGACGCATAAGCTCCGGCAAAGGATGCTTTGCCATCCACCAGACGCTTATCCTGTAATTCAAGGAATTTCTTGGCGTTGCGGTTATCACTTGGGCCAGTACCTTTCTCTCCTGCTGTTGCCAGTTTGGAGGAGTCTTTGATATTCACTTCCAGCGTTGCGATAACATTGCTGACGGTTTTCAGGGTGTATTTGTCGTGATTTTGTGCGTTTTCTGCATTAATTTCGACTTTCAGGCCATCAAATTCCAGCGTGTTGCCATTTTTAGTCACGGCAACCATTTCACGATCAGAAACACGCTGTACTTTCCAGTCGCCGCCTTCATATTTAAGGGTGTAATCGCTGGCTTTAACTTTAGTGGAATCAGCATATTCCACTGTGATACCAGCGGTGCCTTTGTTATCGCTGTTCGATATCACCTCTGGCTTGGTGAAAGTAAAGAAATCAGCACCTTTATCGCCGTTCAGGTCAAAACCGCCTGTCTGCACCTGATTAAACTGATCCGCCATCACCATAGCCAACTGGTTCAGTTCATTACGGGTTGTATCAACAACGTCGCGACGCACTTGCAACGCACCACCCAGCTTGCCGCCGGAAATGAAACGTTCGTCAATTTCCCGCGTACCTACTGTGCCATTGTTATAACCCAGCGTAATACGACTACTGTCAGCACTGGATGGAATGGCTTCCATACGGTAGGATTTGCTGCCTGATACCAGCGACATGCCGCCACCAAATGAGACGTTATAAACGCCGCCATCCTGCTGGGTGACATTCACTTCCACCAGCTGGTTTAATTTATTGACCGCCAGATCACGCTTATCCAGTAATGCCAGAGGCTCACCCGTGCCTGTACCGCGCATACGGATAATTTCATTGTTCAGCTTGGCAATTTCTTCCGCGTATTTGTTGATTTCTTTGACATTCTGCTCAATCTGCGAATTGATGCCGCTGTCAAGCTGACGCAGGAACGCATCAGATTCTTTAAAACGACCAACCAATCCTTCGGCTTTACCTAAGACCGTAGTTCTGGCGGCACTGTCTTCTGCATTGCTTTCAACTGTTCCGATACTTTTGAAAAAATCTTCGAAAGAATTGGACAGGCTGGTTTCTTTATCTGCCAACAGATTGTTGATCTTGGTTATCTGCTCGTTATAAGCCCTTAATGCATGATGCTTAGTTTCAGCTGAATTGAATTGTTGGTTGATAAACTCACTGTATTCACGGTTAATCGTCGTTACCGACGTTCCGTTACCTATAAAACCCACCGGGGACATAGTTCCATTATTTTGCGTCATGACGGTGTTCTGTCGGTTGTAGCCCTCACTTTTGGAGTTGGCAATATTATTACTTACTACACCCATTGCCACCTGAGCGGCATTAATACCGCTCATCGCAGTATTCATAAGACTGTTGGACATGTGTAGATCCTTTTACGTTTTCGCTATGCCTCTATTCAGAGAGACATGACGGCTATCGTTATCGGTATAAATCATCTGTAAAAGTTATCGGCAGAAGAACCTGAACCTTGAACAAAAATGCGTTGGCCTGTTACTCAGAACAAATCATCAAAATCATAGGAATAGGCTTTTACCATCTGACTGCCGTTACTCTTTAACTGCTGGATCAGCGATACCAGTTTCTGGGCATAACCGGGGTCTGTGGCATAACCGGCCTCCTGCAAAGAGTGTGCTCCCTGCTCTGCGGTCATTGACTGGGCGACTTTGCTATAGCGGGGGTTTTCCGTCAGCAGCTTGGTGTAATCTGTAACAGCTTCCAGATAAGAGCCATAGACCCGGAAGCTATCGCGCATTTTCTGCGGCTCACCATTCACATACTCAGTGGTTAGGATATTGGTGACAGCTCCTTTCCAGCTTTTACCTGCTTTAATACCAAACAGGTTATAGCTGGGTTTGCCCTCTTCCGTCAGTATTTCCCGCTGGCCCCAACCGGATTCCAGCGCTGCCTGCGCGATAATCAGTAAGTGCGGAATGCCACTTTTCTGACTGGCGATCTGTGCCGGAACGGCAAGCATGGAAACAAAACTGTTACTGTTCATTGGCAGAGAGTTTGACAGCGCGACGCCTGAAGAAGATTTATCAGACGAATTTTTATCAGACATCGCTCGGCGCAAAAACTGATCCAGCGCCTGTTTCGGCAGCGTGTGCAGGATTTCATTATCCAGCGGCATCGGCACGGTTCCCGCCAGCTCACTGGGAGCAGAATTGGCATTGGAAACCTGTTTGACGATCATATCGGCAAATCCCAACCCCTTTTGCGAGAGATCCTGTGCAATCTGCTGATCGTACATCGAAGTATAAAAACGGGTCTGATCACTGCTTAACATGCCATCCTGCGGCAACGAGGAACGCATACTTTTCAGCATCATCTGCACAAATACGCCTTCCAGTTGTTGGGCTACCTGCCGTAGCCCCTGTTGTGGATCCTGTGCTAATTTGGCTTTCAGTGAATGAAGTGAATTCACATCATAAGCCGCAGTCGGTATCGACAGAAAATCATTCATCAGATAATCTCCAGCTTCGCCCGTAAACAGCCCGCACTTTCCATCGCCTGTAAGATTGACATTAAGTCAGTCGGTGTTGCCCCCAGCGCATTCAGCGCACGGATAACCTGAGTCAGATTCGCACTGGAGTTGACTTTCTGTAGTACCCCGCCCTGCTCCTGAATACCAATACCGGTATTGCGGGTTACAACAGTGCTTCCCCCTGCCAGCGGCGTATCCGGCTGACTGACCGCAGTCTGACGCTCAACAATCACTGACAGGCTGCCATGAGCAATCGCACAGCTTTCCAGTGTGACATTGCGGTTCATCACCAGCGATCCGGTACGGGAGTTGAAAATCACTTTGGCATCACCGGCATCAACGCGAATATTCAGGTTCTGAACCTGTGACAGAAATTTCACCTGCTCGCTGTTTTCTATCGGCAAACGCAACTGAACTGTGCGTGAATCGAGCGCTGTCGCTGTTCCCACGCCTTGCAGACGGTTGACCGCATCACTGATCTGCTGCGCCAGACTGAAATTATCTTCATTCAGTTGCAGATTCAGCGTTCCTTTCTGACCGAATCGGGTCGGTAACTCCCGTTCAATAACGGCGCCATTGGAAATACGGCCACCTGCCAACTGGTTTATTTTTATGCTGTTACCACCTGCGCTGACACCAGCACCGCCAACCAGAATATGCCCCTGAGCCAGCGCGTATACCTGATTATCCACCCCTTTGAGTGGTGTCATCAGCAATGTACCGCCACGCAGACTCTTAGCATTACCCAGTGAAGAGACCACCACATCAATATTCTGCCCTGAACGTGCAAACGGTGGCAGCTTAGCTGTCACCATCACGGCAGCAACGTTTTTGAGCTGCATATTTGTGCCGGGGGGCACGGCTATCCCTAACTGTGACAACATATTATTCAGGCTTTGCGTGGTAAAAGGGGTCTGCATGGTCTGGTCACCCGTTCCATCCAGCCCGACTACCAAGCCATAACCAATCAGTGCGTTATCCCTGATGCCTTCAATCGTTGTCAAATCACGAATACGTTCAGCAAAAGCACTGGTCGGTGCGAACATGTTGAACAGTACCAGCACCAGTGTAAAAAGGCTGGCGACTAACTTTTTCATCCTGACCATCCTCTTTTAAAACGGTGAGATATTCATAAAGAAACGTTGCAACCAGCCCATATGCTGTGCTTCGTTAATATAACCATCGCCAGCATATTCAATGCGGGCATCCGCAACCTGATTAGAGCTGACGGTATTGGTGCCACTGATCGTTCGCGGATTCACAACGCCGGAGAAGCGGATAAATTCCGTTCCCTGATTGATGGCAATCTGTTTTTCTCCGATAACGTGCAGGTTACCGTTTGCCAACAGTTGATCCACCGTCACCGTGATCGTGCCGCGGAAAGTGTTGTTCGCATTCGCTCCACCTTTACCGCCAAACTCGCTGTTACCTTCCATCTCAATATCGGTTTTACCGCCACCGATTAATCCCTCTAAAAAACGAGGAGTCACAGCAGCAAGGAAACCCGTTTTGCCGCTGCGACTGGCATTGGCAGAAGAGTTTTTGCTCGCACTGACGTTTTCTTGCAGGATGATGGTCAGCGTGTCACCGATATTGCGTGGACGACGGTCTTCAAACAGAGGCTGATAGCCGTAATAGACTGGCTGGACGGTCTGAAAAATAGAACCATTCGGCGTTGGCGCAGGGGCTTCGGTAGGTTTGGCTGTTGTCGTTCCTTTCACCAGCGGTTTGTGCGGCATATAAGCACATCCCCCCAATGTCAGCGCTGACAATGCAAGTACCACCGCAGTTCTGCTGATACGCCGCTTATTTTCCCGGTTTTTCCGTAAACCGACAAAGCTATCAGCCACAGAATTTTCGGTATGGCTTTCAGCAACGGGCATTGTATCCATCTTCGATGCTCTTAAGTTTTATCGCAGAAATCGTGGGGAATTCATGACTCTGCTGGGTATAGCGATATTCCCCACTGATTAATGATTAGGTTATAACTGAGTAAGTTTTTGCAGCATCTGATCAGACGTTGATACTGCCTTACTGTTAATTTCGTAGGCTCGCTGAACCTGAATCATATTGACCAGCTCTTCCGCCACATTGACGTTAGAGGTTTCAACATAGCCCTGATAAAGCAATCCGGCACCATTGATGCCCGGTGCGTTTTCTACCGGCACACCGGAGCTGTTAGTTTCCAGATACAGGTTCTCACCGATGCTTTCCAGACCGCTTTCGTTAATGAAAGTGATCAGTGTCAGTTGTCCGACTTGCTGCGGGGCGTTCTGTCCCTGCACGTTGACGCTGACAATACCATCACGGGCAACGCTGATTTTGGTGGCATTATCCGGGATGATGATGGCAGGCATGACCTGAAAACCACCCGCTGTCACCAACTGACCATTCTGATCTACCTGAAATGAGCCATCACGGGTATAACCGGTTGTCCCATCAGGCATCTGGATCTGAAAGAACCCCTGCCCTTTGATTGCCACATCTTTACTGTTAGTCGTCGATGCCAGATTTCCCTGACTGTGCAGGCGCTCAGTCGCTACCGGACGCACACCTGTACCAATCTGTAAACCGGATGGCAGGTTAGTCTGTTCAGACGACATTGCGCCGGGCTGACGTTCAGTTTGATAAAGCAAATCTTCGAACACCGCGCGTTGACGTTTAAAACCGTTTGTGCTGACGTTTGCCAGGTTGTTGGCAATAACGTCCATATTTGTTTGCTGAGCATCCAGCCCAGTCTTCGCAATCCATAAAGATCGGATCATGAATTTATCCTCTGTTTCCCACTCAGCTCATAGCAAGGAGCTGGTTAGCCCGTTGCGCGTTTTCGTCAGAACTGTGTATGACTTTCATCTGCATCTCAAAACGACGCGCGTTGGCGATCATATTCACCATGCTTTCCACTGGGTTGACATTACTGCCTTCCAGTACGCCCGGCATAATTTTTACTTCTGTGCTTGCGTCCAGCTCATCACCCTGCTGTTCCCGTGCCTGTGGGGTTAAATGGAATAATCCATCATCACCACGCACGACCTGACCGGCTTCCGGTTTGACAATTTTCAGTTTGCCAACCTGCCCCAGCAAAGTCGGAGGATCGCTGGCAATCAGGGCAGAGATAGCACCATCTCCGGCAATAGTCAGTTCGGCCTGGGGCGGAACATCAATCGGCCCGTTTTCCCCCATCAACATGCGCCCCTGCACTGTCAGTTGTCCTTCCGGCGAAACCTGAATACCACCGTTACGGGTATAAGCTTCTGTTCCGTCTTCAAGCTGAACAGCCAGATAGCCGCCCTGTCCGACTGCTACATCCAACGGACGAGCGGTATAATTCATTGGCCCCTGACGGCTATCTATGCCGGGTGTGGAAGCAACAACCAAAGTTCTGGTCGGCAGGGTTTCACCCTCAATCGGCACGGCACGCAGCGCAGCAAGCTGAGCTTTAAAGCCCGGCGTCGAAGCATTTGCCAGATTATTGGCAGTGACAGCCTGATGCTCCAGTGTCTGGCGCGCAGCACCCATTGCGGTATAAATAACGTGATCCATAAAACGCTCTCCAAAAAAGCGATGCGCCGAAGCTTATTAACGCATGCTGACCAGAGTTTGCAGGATTTGATCCTGAGTTTTGATGGTCTGAGCGTTGGATTGGTAGTTACGCTGAGCGACGATCATATTGACCAGCTCCTGACTCATATCAACGTTTGACGCTTCCAGCGCACCGCTGATCAGCTTACCGAAGTTACCGGAACCCGCAGTACCAACAACCGGGCTACCGGATGCACCCGTTTCAACCCAAACGTTATCGCCTTGCGATGCCAGACCTTCCGGGTTAGAGAAGTTAGCCAGAACAACCTGCCCCAGAACCTGAGTCTGCTGGTTAGAGTAGATACCGTAGATTTTTCCGTCCGCATCTACACGGTAATTCGTGAAGTGACCGGCTTCATAGCCGTCTTGTTGCAGATTGGAAACAGAATCCTGCTGAATGCTCTGCTGTTTACTGCCGTTGAAATCGATATTGATTGCCGCAGGATTAGAGCCATTCAGCGCGGGCATATTAAATGCGAATGCGTTGTCATTACCTTTAATGCGACCATTATTGTCAAATTCCACATTACCCAGTTTCTGAGTCGCAGAACCTGCTACAGAAGTATCCTGAGCATGAATTTCCCATTTGTTATCTTCCGTTTTAACGAAGAACACATTGACGTTATGTTCATTGCCCAGACTATCGTACACAGACATGCCTGTGCTGTAGTTAAAGCTGTCTTTTTTAGCTGGATCAAATGGATTAGCAGTTGTATCGATGGCTTTGTTCATCGAATTCAGGTTAGTTGTCATCGTGACTTTGGTTGTTGCTTTCGCATCCAGCATATCTGTTGCGATAGCAATCGGCCCCGGTGCTGCGCCACGCTGAATCTCAGGCCCGTTTGCTCCCTGTACTGCCGGATAGCCGGTCAGTTTCATGCCCTGCATATTGATAAGATTTCGGTCGGAATCCATTTTGAACTGACCGTTGCGGGAATAATAAATGTTGCCGTTTTCATCCAGCATGCGGAAAAAACCGCCCTGCGTGATTGCCATATCTAACTGACGATTAGTTGTCGTGGTTGAGCCATCTTTAAAGTTCTGAACCATGCCAGAAACTTTAACCCCCAAACCTACATCAGAACCGCTGAATACATCTGCAAACGCAGCTGAACTCGATTTAAAACCGAATGTTGCTGAGTTCGCAATATTGTTACCGATTACGTCCAGGTTACTTGCTGCGGCATTTAAGCCACTGACTGCCTGTGAAAAAGCCATATGTCCTCCGTTTTGTTAAAGAATCTGACGAACTTTATCCATGGTTACCGTACCCGCCAGCCCTAAATCTAATTTAGTGCCATCCTCACCCCGCGTAACACCGTTTACCACGGCGTATGTCAGCGGCAGTGTCACTAACGCTTGATTCTGATAGCTTGCAGAAACAGTGAAACTGTATGCACCGTTTGCAACTTCCTTGCCATCCGCGTTTTTACCATCCCATGAGAAACTATGAACACCCGCATTAAATCTACCGATGTCCAATTCCCGAACTACTGCACCATCTTTATCTCTGATGGTTAATTTTACGTTGTCAGCAGGTCGGGTCAGCTCAATACCAATTTTTGATGTACTGATACCTCTTTCTTCACTGGAGCCTACTAATAACCTATTACCGGGGATCATAACGCCCCGACCAATTAACTGAGTCGTCTGCATGGCCTGATTGCCTTCCATCTGTCCGACAACAGCGCCCAGCGATTTATTCAGTTTTTCAATCCCTTCTACTGTACTGATCTGCGCAAGCTGCGTAGTCAGTTCATTGTTTTGCATGGGATTGGTTGGATCCTGATTCTTAAGTTGTGCAACCAGCAGATTCAGGAAGTTATCCTTAATATCATTACCGGTCTGTTTTCTGGCGCTGCCAGCTAATTCGCCGACTGTTGAATTATCTAAAGAATCATTAATTGAAGTGGTAACTGCCATAATGGAATTCCTGTTACTGACCCAGAGTCAGGGTTTTCAGCATAATGGACTTGGTGGTATTGAGTACTTCAATGTTTGCCTGATAACTGCGTGAAGCCGAGATGGTGTTTACCATTTCTCCGACCACATCCACATTCGGCATACGCACATAGCCTTTTTCATCGGCCAGCGGATTGCCCGGCTTATATTCAAGGCGAAAAGGTGTCGGGTCATCCACCACTTCACTGACACGCACGCCGCCAACTTCCTGCCCAGCAGGTGCAGCGACCCGGAAGACAACCTGCTTGGCGCGATAAGGTTCGCCATCCGGCCCGACGATACTATCGGCATTTGCCATATTGCTGGCACTGACATTCAGCCGCTGGGACTGAGCAGAAAGTGCGGAACCCGCAATATCAAAAATACTGAGTAGAGACATTCCCATTATCCTTGTGACTGTAGAACTGACATCATGCTTTTGATCTGAGCATTCGTCATAGTAAGTTCAGCCTGATATTTCAGACTGTTATCTGCGAAATTGCTGCGTTCCATATCCATGTCAACGGTATTTCCATCCATAGCCGTCTGATGAGGCACCCGATACAGCAGATCCATCTCCAGACGTTTCTGGGGCTGAATGGGAATATGCCGATTGGAAGTCAGAGTCAGCCCAATTCCATTCCCCGTTACCCGCCCGTGATCCATCACTTTTTTTAACTGCGCAGCAAAGTCGATATCGCGTGCCTGATAACCGGGGGTATCCGCATTGGCAATATTTGCAGACAGAATTTCCTGCCGCTGGTTGCGGAGTACCAGAGCTTCCTGTCGAAAATGAAAGGCGGCGTCTAATTTATCGAGCATATTCTTCCCTCGCCTGTTTTATAGCCAATTTGATGGCCTGTTTTGTCGCGTCTGTTTAGGGTAAGTTCCTCTGGAACCAAGCCCTATAACGCATTAAGAGCGGTAACAGCATAAACGCAGAAGAAAAAGCCGATTCGAAGAATAGACACAAATTGGTTTGCTATTTATCCCATTAACTAATAATCAAGCGCGTTACACTATTAATTAGTCAGATAGAGTTAATTCAGAGAAAAAGACGACAACTTTTAACCAAGTGCTGCATATTTTTTGAAATCATGGTCTGCCCTATTAGTGTTAGAGGCTATTCAGAATCTTTTTCACCCTGAACAGTTTTTCATGTAACCTACTGGAATGAGAAAAGTTTATGCCAGTGATATCAGTCGAGAAGTCTTTCA
>NZ_NIBU01000005.1 GCF_002632485.1 Xenorhabdus innexi
GGGAGTTTGATTGCACTATCAGACACCTTTACGCCCACACAGTGGTAACTCGATTGCTTGCCGTGTCTACGTTTGAATTGTGGGTACCTGGCTTTCAACTTTGGGTTAAAAAAGTTATCAAAAGCTTGGTGAAGATTGATGACGGACTGTTGTAAAGCCATTGAATCGTATTGCTTCAACCATTGGTATTTCCGTGATTTCTTGGCAACCGCAAGTAGGGGTTTTATGTCTTTCTTCGGGTTCAGTATGACACCATGCTTGCGGTACATATGGGACTTTAAATGTAAAGCTTTGTTATACGCAAAACGCACAGCACCAAACTGAGCCATCAAAAAGTCAGCTTGTTCTTGTGTTGGATAAATGCGTACTTTTGTTGCTCTTAACATTTCAGTGCTCACCTGTATAATGGCTTTATATTATTGACTTAAATAGGTTTTGTAAAATGAGCGCGCATAATAAAGCACTGCTTCAAGATTATCTCAGAAAAAGGCATAGTGTGAGCAAACTAGTTGTACATCTGGTGTTCACAACGAAATATCGAAGAAAGATTTTTACGGGTGTAATGATTAAGCAGTTGAAAGAGGCGTTTGAATCTGCTTGCGTAAAATTGGAGTGTCAGCTTATTGAAATGGACGGCGAACAAGATCATGTTCATTTGCTGATCTCATATCCACCCAAACTTTCAATCAGCATAATGGTTAATAATTTGAAAGCTGTTTCATCTCGTATGTTGCGACGACAAAACACACACCTTACAAGACAGAGTAAAAGCGCCGCCTTGTGGTCACGTTCATACTTCGCTTGCACTGCTGGCGGTGCAACAATTGAAACGTTAAAGGCTTATGTGGAGAGTCAGGCGATCCCAGATTAAGCCGCTATCGCATCTTAACGCCTTATATCCCCGCCCTCATCGGGCGAGGGTTTACGGCGAAATTGCTAAAAATGCAATAACTGCATTCTTATCATTTTGTTGTTTACCCCACATCAATATAAAACAATACGCAATTTCTACATCATTTTTATAGGCTGTCTTAGATACCTGTGCCTTATACACATGGCAAAAATCCTCATAATTAAAAGATTCTACTCTTCGTTCATAGCTTCCCAGTTTTGCATCCTGATATAATTTTTTTGCGATTTCATCAGAAACTGGTGTACAGGCGCTATCTGATGTTTTGATAGGAACACGGGATGACCATACCCCTTTACATCTTTTTTTTACGATAGAATTTTCAAAATGAAGTGGATAAAAAGACATCAGAGTAAAATTATTACTATTCAGTTGCAGCCAATCCCATGAGGAACTAGAGGTTTCTGGGCAATACAAAAACATATGCCTTTCTTTATTATTCATGATGAGTTTATATTGGCTTTGATCTTTTACAGTTTTAATATACTCTGCTGTTAATTTTACCTCTTTAAAATAAGGGTCTGAATTATAATAATCGAAATATAAATAAACCCCAAAGATTGACATTGTAATATCATATAAATATACAACATCCTCAACCTCATCATTTATGCCAAATACATAAGATTCATCATATTGTGGTGAGGCCGAGAATTGTATAGGAATAACATATTGCTGGTAATCTTTCTCTGAACCAAAGTAAGCATAGCGTTTGTAAGCACTGTCAGGTTTATCCATACATAGTACACGACCATGTTCATCTATTACTTTATATACGACTTTGGGATACAATCTAGTACTGATTTTTTTTGTCTCTGTTTCGTTTGTTTTTTGAATGGATTCATCATGTGCAATATTATAGTTATCTGATAAGCCGGAAGGATTGTTCGCATCAGGAGTAAATTTATCAGATTTTTCAAGTTATTTTTCTTTTTTTCATATGTGGTAACCACATTGCTGTAATTTTTAATTATCTTTCTAATAGTTATTTTATGGTTGAATAACTTAATAATTATAAGTTTTTTCGATAATCAATTAAGTATAGTTGGTCATGGTTTTCCTGCTAGTTTATTTTTATGCTTTCAATGGAAAATATGTACGCTAATGGTAATTAAAAAGAGTAGGTGATATGGCTAAAACTAACTGTTTTTATTGATTTTGAGTTCTATATGTCTGAGATAATGTCTGATTGTAAAATGATGCTAATAATATGAACTTAATTAATGATGATTTTCGATTTAATTTACTTTTATAAATAGTTATAGTTATAGCTATAGTTATTTATAAACTGTCAGTTTTCTACTATTTGCTATTTTTTTATTTAATGTATTAAATTAAGGTGTGTAGCTAAGATATTCTTGGTCAAATCGTAGCAGGAGTAACTTTGAGTTCTTATTACTTTAGCGCTTATAGATATCCAACACATTTCGAGCATGACCAGCAAAGAGGTCGTTCGAAATACGGTATATATAATAAAATCAGGAGGTTGAGTATGGGTATTCTGTCATGGATTATCTTTGGCTTGATTGCGGGGATCATCGCAAAGTGGATTATGCCGGGTAATAATAGTAGTGGCATCATTATGACAGTGATTTTAGGAATTGTTGGTGCGGTCGTTGGCGGCTATATCAGCACATTTTTTGGTATGGGAAAAGTAGACGGCTTCAATCTGGGTAGTTTTGCGATTGCCGTTATTGGCGCGTTAGTTGTTCTGTTTATATATCATAAAGTTTCTAATTCATAGATCAGTAAAAATAATGAGTGTATATGGTTGATATTATATGTATCTTTTGTTGTAGGGCAAATTGGTTCCCGATGAATTTGTCATTTTCTTGCGCCGCGATGCAACTTGAAATCCATCAGGTGTAGCCGTTGGTATTCTATAACCGATAGAAATATAACCGATAGAAAAAGGGCGTGATGACTGAATGCCCTTTTTCGGCTGGGTGAATTTATTAACTTATTTCTCTAATGGAAGTGCAGCGTCGGCTCCCCATTCCGCCCATGAGCCATCGTATAGTGCGGCGTTTTTGTGGCCGATTATATCAAGCCCTAAGATTAAAACAGCAGCCGTCATACCAGAGCCACAACTGGTGATAATGGGCTGTTCCAAATCGACACCTTGTTGTTCGAAGATAAGTTTAATCTCATCCGGCGATTTATAACGTCCATTTTCAAGTAGTGTTGTCCACGGGACATTTTTTGAGCCGGGAATATGACCCATTCTTAAACCGGGGCGGGGTTCAGGTGCTTTGGCCTGAAAACGCTCTGCTGATCGGGCATCGATAAATTGCACTTGCTTCTTGTTATCGAGAATATCAAGGATTTGATGACGGGAAACGACACACTCAGGAGAAAAGCGGGTATTGAATACCTGAGCATCATGGCTGAATTCTCCCGATTCAGTTGGATAACCAGCCTGTTGCCAGCCTTGTAAACCACCTTCAAGAATACGGATGTTCTGTGCACCGAAATTCTTAAATGTCCACCATGCCCGGGGTGCTGAAAACATATTTCCCTGATCGTAAATGACTATCAGGTGCTGTTCACTGATACCCATTGCACTAACGGCTTTCTGGAACGTTTCCGGCTCAGGGAGCATATGCGGTAATGCACTCCGAAGGTTGGCTATTTTATCAAGATCAAAAAAGCAGGAACCCGTTATATGCTTCTCCAGCCATTTTTGCTGATAATCAATGGATTCAGTTGGCATAGGTGCACTGGCATCGATAATAACAACATTCTCATCATTGAGATGTTCATTTAGCCATTGTGGAGTAACAAAATACTGACTGTTCATAAGATTCCCCGTCATTGGATATTCCGCACGTCATGCTGCTAAATTGGCACGCTATAACTCTGAAGGCATATCGGCTGTTACTGTTGCCCGGATTGTGTATTTTCCTGATGTATCGTTTCAGGCTGTACTTGTTGTGTTTCTTCTGTTGAGGCCATTGAACGGTTATACATGTTCATTCCTGCTAAAATAATGCCTCCGATAGAGCCGAGGGTGAATAGGACAATAATAACAAGCAGGATCTTTTTCATCTTTGTTCCCGATAAAATTCTTAGTCATGTCGAAGGGCAAAAGTATATCGGCTTCTATATTCCTGACAAGCAATAAGCGATCTTCTGGCTTTTTCTGTAAAAAAGCTGGAAAGCTGTTCCCAATAATCACGATATCAGGCTGATCTGAGGGTAACTCTGTGGGAGAATAGGATGACAATTCTCATGCAGCAAAATATATGGCACTTTCCAGTTCAATAAAAAATCAAATCAGCCAATGGTATAAGGCGTTATCTACCCATATTGATGGCTTCATTCCCAGAGCACCCCAGCGTCAGATGATTGCAGAAGTGGCGAAAACACTGGCAGATGATGAAGGGCGGCATTTGGTAATAGAAGCCCCCACTGGAGTAGGAAAAACCTTATCCTACCTTATTCCCGGTATTGCGGTCAGTCGGGCTGAGCAAAAGCCATTAATAGTGAGTACTGCTAATGTGGCTTTACAGGATCAGATTTACAGTAAGGATCTGCCGTTATTACGAAAAATCATCCCGGATTTAAAATTCACCGGGGCGTTTGGTCGCGCGCGTTATGTTTGCCCGCGTAATCTGGAGGCTATTTGTGCCGCAGAGGGGGAGCAAATCGATTTAATGCTGCTGGTGGAAGATAAGACTGCTGTAGCCAATAGTGAAGAACGGGAACTGTGTCGCAGGTTACGCAATGATTACACCACTTTTGTCTGGGATGGTTTGCGGGATCACCATCAACTGGCACTGTCGGATTCGCTGTGGTCAAAAGTAAGCACTGATAAGATGAACTGTCTGGCGCGTAACTGCCAGTTTTACCAACGTTGCCCATTTTTTCTGGCCCGAAGAGAGATTGAAGATGCTGATGTCGTCGTTGCCAATCACTCTCTGGTGATGGCGGCACTGGAAAGTGAATCTGTCCTGCCGGAAGCTAAAAATATGTTATTGGTTCTGGATGAAGGCCATCATATTCCGGATGTTGCAAGGGATTCACTGGAGGTAGAAGGAGAAATTACGCTTTTTCAGCTTAATGGTCAGTTGGATTCTTTTATTCGTCATGTAGAGCAATATTTGCTCCAGTTCCGTCCGGCCAAACCACCTGCTTTGGCTGATATAACCCGCTTGCAGGCTCATTGTGAAAAAATCCGCGAGTGCTTCAGGGAGTTGGCTGATATTACTCAGACGTTACTGCCAGAACGTGGAGAAGCGGAGGAATACCTGTTTGAACTGGGAAAATTACCGGATAATTTATTGCTGTGCTGTCAGACACTTTTTAAGCTGACGGATGGGTTGCGTAGCTTATCTGAAGCGATTCTGAATGACCTCACCGATCAAACGGCGAAACAGGATATTGTCAGATTGCACCGGGCTATCTTGCTGACTAGCCGGACACTGGGTTATTTCGAGAATATGGCAAAGTTGTGGCGGTTGGCTTCGCTGGAAGAGTCTTCTCATGCTCCCATCTCAAAGTGGCTGACCCGCCGTTATGAGAAAAATCAATCACACCTTTACTTTCATTGCGCAGGTATCCGTGTCAGTGAACAATTAACCCAGTTATTGTGGAGAAACATTCCGCATATTGTCGTGACATCCGCAACATTGCGTTCTCTCAGCAGTTTTTCCCGCATTCAGGAGCTGACAGGGTTGCATGAAAATTATGACGATCGCTTTGTTACTTTAACGTCTCCCTTTGAACATGTCCGGCAAGGGCGTCTGATTATTCCACGCATGACACTGGAGCCTACAATTCATAATGAAACACAGCATCTTGAGCAGATGGCCCGCTATTTCCGTTCTCAGGTATTGCTGGGCGCGCATCAGGGGATGTTAGTGTTGTTTAGCAGCCAACGTGCAATGGACGGTTTTCTCGAGTTTGTAAAAGACTTACGCCTGATGTTACTGGTGCAGGGGGATCAGCCACGATACCGGCTGGTGGAAACCCATTGCAGGCGTATTGATGAAGGGCAGCCCAGTGTTCTGGTTGGGTTACAGTCTTTCGCTGAAGGGTTAGACTTGAAAGGCAATTACCTTTCACAGGTACACATCCATAAAATTGCTTTTCCGCCCGTCACAAATCCGGTCATTATCACTGAAAGTGAATGGCTTAAATCGCTGAAACGCTACCCTTTTGAAGTGCAGAGTTTACCGAGTGCTTCTTTCAGTCTTATCCAACAAGTAGGAAGACTTATACGCAGTCATGAGTGTCATGGAGATGTCATCATTTATGACAAAAGGCTTTTAACCAAGCGTTATGGCCCCCGTTTACTGGAGGCATTGCCGGTTTTTCCGATTGAGCAACCGGATATCCCTTCGGAAGAAGTATTACTGAAAATGAAAAAGGATAAATAATATAAAAGTTAATATTATTTATCCTTAAGACAAAATTCAGCTGATAACTGTTATTTATCCGATTTTTTTCAGGAAGCAGGTTTTTAACACTAACCCTTTGATTTTATCAGCGTTACATTCGATTTCGTCTTCACGGTGGGTCAGGCGAATATTTTTAATTAATGTGCCACGTTTCAGCGTCTTAGAGGTGCCTTTGACTTTCAGATCTTTGATGACCTGAACTGAATCACCATCATTCAGCAGGGCACCATTGGAATCTTTAACTTCGATATCCATTGTATATTTTCCTCATGTTTATTTTTAAAGCAGGTAGGATTATAGTGAGAAAAATTATTTTTTTAAAGGTTAGTGTGATTTTTTAGGTTATAACTTCTGTTTTGAATGTTTTTAATAATAAAAAGGCCGTAGTAACGGCCTGATGACTGTTTTTTATCTCATAGCTCAATATTGGCTTCAAGAAACCATAAAAACTTATCGAGATCACGGGAAGCGGCAGTGAACATATCTGCTGTATCCTCATCTTTGGCATCACCAATAGCCTGACGGATACCATTAGCAACGACGGCATAACGATCGGCCAGTGCTTTTAAGTGATCCTGTACATTGTGAATATCCGTCGGGTAACTTTCCAACTGAGTTCCTTTGTGAACTTCTTCAAGTGTGCCCATCGCAATACCACCCAGTTGTACGACACGTTCGGCAAAAGTATCGAGATGATCAACGAGTGCAGCACGGAAATCATCCAGCATTTTATGGATAGCAATAAAGTTTCTGCCGCGTATATTCCAGTGTGCCTGTTTAGTCATCAAAGACAGGTCAGTAAACTGGATTACCATATGATTCAGTGCATAAATTGAACTTTGTTTAACGCCTTCGCTGATATTATTACGGGTGTGAATCAGTTTGGAGGCATTCTTTCTGACAAATTTTGCGGTACTCATTTTTAATGCTCCCTTAATTTAAATTTATGACATGGAATACATTAAAAGTAGCCTAACATTGAGCAGACGTCATATCGATTTATGCTATCGAATTGATAGTTAATAAAAATATCGTTAATTAATATCGGAGATAGTAAAAACCGAAAGATATTAATACCTTTCGGTTTTCATGGGCTACTGACGGGAAGTTTATGCAACTTTTTCGATTTTAGTTTTTTGCTTCATGGTTGAAGTGGAACCAATTGAGGCACAAATTATGCACAGAAGGGCAAGCCACTGGGTCATGGTCAAATGTTCATTCAGGAAAATAATGCCGGATAAGGCACCCAGTGCGGGTTCCAGACTCATTAAAGTACCGAATGTTTTGGCTGGCAGACGTGTCAGCGCAATCATTTCCAAAGTATAGGGAAATGCCGTTGATAAGATGGCGATACCCAGAGCAACAGGCAGTAATGAGACGTCAAACATAAGCTCCGGCCCGGTTTGGATGAACCCGATCGGAAAGAAAATAACGGCCGCAATTAATGAACCGATAGAAACTGTAGCTGCACCATGACCGGCTCCGGCACGTTGGCCGAAGATAATATAAAGTGCCCAGAAAACACCGGCTCCCAATGCATATATAATACCGACAGGATCGAGTGTGCTGACATCATTACCGATAGGTAACAGAAAACCTAATCCGGCAATAACCAATATGATCCAGAGAAAATCTACTGGTCGGCGTGAGGAAAACATAGCGACAGCCAGCGGGCCGGTAAATTCAAGTGCGACGGCAATTCCGAGGGGAATTTTGGATAATGCCATGTAAAACAGATAATTCATTCCACCGAGTGAAATACCGTAAGCGAGGAGAGGGAGGATCGATGAGCGGGTGAATTTTAGCCGCCAGGGTTTAAAAATCAGAAATAGAATAATCGTCCCCAATGCAAGTCTCAGGGCAGTCACACCAGGCGCACCAATGACATGAAATACGGTTTTGGCTAGTGATGCACCAGCCTGAATTGATGTCATTGAAATTAATAATAAAACGATAGGAAGCAGGGGAAAAGATGCTGCCCGATGTTTAGAAAAGGACATTTACAGAAAACCTCAATTACAACATGTTATTTAGGAGAGCCATCTTCGCAGTGAAATAGCCAGAATACAACAGTATTATCATGCCTTATGAGCATTAAATTCGCGTATAAAAAGAATAAGCATGAAGTATAGTCATTAATTCTGCTTAATTCATATATTGTGAAAGCAAGATATCCATGTAAAAGTAGTATGTTAAAATCCATTGATGATTTTATCATCTTTAATTATTATGCTATTTCCTTAATGTAAATTAAGTATGAATTTCAGGAGAGAAAATATGATAATAAGAGCCGCTTCTATGCAGGATGTTGATGATGTTTTATTACTTTATAAAACATTATTCAGCGAAATGGCTGAGTTACAGCCTGACAGATGGAAAAAAGTCTCACAGGATAGAGAATTTATCATATCTACTCTTCGTGATGATAACTTTAAATTATTAGTAGCAAGGGATGATAATAACAATATAACAGGTTTTTGTATTGCACAGAAAAAACAGACACCTCCATTTAAGTGCCTTGTTCAGAGAACATATGGCTATATTATTGATGTTATTGTCAGTCAGAATGTAAGAAGTCAGGGCATTGGTCATAAGCTATTAACAGAAATGAATAAATGGGCGCAGGAAAATAATTTAACTCACTTGGAACTGAGTGTTTTATCTGAAAATATTGCAGCAACGAAGTTTTATGAAAGAGAGGGATACAAAGAAGTCAATAAACTGATGGCAATTACATTGTAATTATGGAGTGAAATATGAAAGTTTCCTTAATAGATTTAGATAAAAATAACTATCAGAAAGTTATGTCTCTTGAGCTTGAATACGGTCAGGAGCAGTTTGTTGCATCAAATGCGGAGTCAATTGCAGAATCAAAATTTAATCAGTATTGTAGGCCAAGAGTCATTATTTTTGGCAAAGAGATTGTTGGTTTCGCTATGTATGAGCGCTGTGTGAATGAGGGAAAGCCGAACGAATATAATCTTTATCGGATGATGATTGATAAAGATTATCAGAATAAAGGAATTGGCAGTATTGCCATGAAATTATTACTGGATGAAATGAAAGAATATACGGATTGTCACAAGATATCTGTCTGTTATGATGAAACAAGTCAACGGCATAGCAAGTTTTACCAACGTTTCGGTTTTTATTGAAGTAGGTTATTGTGATGAGCATGAAGAAATGTTAGCAGAAATTGTTGTGGAAAATAAAACGAGTTATCTGTAAAGCGCTCATTTAAAAATGAACAGACAGTTTTCGTATGATGAACATTTGTAGTAGAAGTTACAGGTAAATTAATTTCCCGGAACCTTGCTAAATGCAGGTTTGTCTGCCAGAATTTTAAACAAGTAGGCAGTAAGTTTATTTGATGTATCCTCGAATTTTTCAAGTAAAAATACGATAAGCCTTCAAACTTCTGTGGTGAAATAATGGAAATAGGGAAACGCTTTAATGATAGCTTTATCTTAAAATTATTACTATTTATCATGATTGCCGGATTGGGGTTAAGAGTACCAATATCTTATATCCCGCCGATGTCACAGGAAATTATTGACGATTTAAAAATAAGTTACTCTACCTTTGGTTTAATAACATCATTGTCACCGTTGTGTTTTTTCTTTTTTTCTCCATTAACACCTTATTTTGAAAGAAGAATAGGTTTACATAAAACCTTATTAATGACATTTATTGTTGCCATTGTTGCGTACATCTTAAGGTTAAATAGCTCTCTGACATTACTGTTGGCTTCTACAGTCATGTTTGGGTTTGCAATCGCATTGGGTAATATTGCTTTACCTTCTTTCTTTAAAAGTCTGGGAAGTAACCGAGTCGCTCTTCTGTCATCCTCTTATACTGCATCTTTATATTTGGGACCAGCAATGGCGACCGGTCTGACGTTACCAGTTAAGCATATGCTGGGTTTTTCTTGGAATGAAGTTTCCTGGATTTGGGTACTTATTCCAATATTTTCAGTGATATTAATCCTGCTCTTTTCTGGTAAAAAACAAAAGAAATCACTAGGTAACTCAAATATTCGGAATAATGATGATGATAAACCAGTGAAGGTGATTAACCCGTGGTCAAGCATTTCATGCTGGATGATGGCCGTCTATTTTTCTGTTTTATCGTTTAACTTCTATATTATTACGGCATGGTTTCCTGAAATTATCAGCTCTTATGGTATGGAGCAGACGGAAGCCGCATCTTATGCTGCCCTGTTCTCATTAGTTGCAATCCCTTTTGCAACACTTACTGCATTTTATATCTATAAAATAAAAAGACAGGTAATTATGTTTGTGATTAATCCTGTTATTGGTATGCTGGGGATTGTTTTATTTGTTTATGGTCAAAAACATTTTATTCCTGTTGCGGTGATGATCATGGGTATTGGTGCAGGTATTTGTACCGGAGTGGCATTCTTACTGCCACTACTGCGTTTTAATCATACTACTAATATCACAAAAGCAAATTCAATGATGCAGTCAATCGGTTATTTAATTGCATTCTGTGGCCCGCTTATTTCTGGTTATATCCATGATGTTACCGCTTCCTGGACTTTTGTTCTGTGGTTACTTTTCCTCGTTTTGGCAATCCAAGGAATTTTGGGAATAATAATCGGAAGGAATGAAAAACTTGACGCGGCTTAATGTGTAACTCCAAGTAAAACCTAAGAAAATAATTAGCGGTTTTTATAACCGCTAATTACCAAGCGTGTATATTTCACATCTATATTTCTATTACCATCCCTGTTTCTTTACCATAAACACTGCGTATATAGCCTCTTGCTATCTGTTCACCCGTGCAGGTTTCTTGTCCGGGGAAGAATCTGGCATAACTGGTAAATGATTCATCCAATAATTTAGGACTGACTACGTTGATTCGGGCATCTGTGATTTCAGTAGCAGCGGAGCGGACAAAAGCCTCAATAGCACCGTTGGTTACGGCTGTTTGGGAGCCATTAGGTGACATTATTTTGCCAACAATACCTGATGTCAAAGTAATTGAGCCGCTGGGTTTTATGTATTTTAAGGCTCGGAGTGCAACATTAATCTGACTCAGGGCTTTATTCCTGATACTTTCCTCATAATCACGTAGGTTATCCGGCTTTGCCCAGTTGGTTTTACCAAATGCACATATAATAGCTTCAAACATTTTATTTTTAGATAAAAAATCATCTAATTGTTGATTATCAAAAACATCAAGTGGATATTCAGATGAATTACGGCTGGCCTGAACAATTTCAAGACTTGTATGGTTATCAGTCAACAAAGGATGGTATTTTTTAATGTTACTGATAATGTGTTTTCCTATATTTCCTGTTGCTCCTATCACTAATATTCTCATATTGATAACTCCGTAATTGAATAACAGTTAGCCGGATAAATCATGTTTATTTTATTTTTGAGTGTAGTTCATTCCTATATTCTTTCAGTACTTCATCAATAACCCAACTGGTACGTGCAGAAGATATACCATTCGAAGGGATTATGCCTTTTCCTTGTAATTGCTGAATTATCGTTTGTATAAATGGCATTTGAATGTGTTTCGGATTTTCGAAATGAAACTGATGCAGTGTATTGCTTTCATCATAATATAAAATTGGAGAGTCACCGAATGTGGAAAAAGTTATTTTACCTTTTGTACCAATTATCTCGGTTTTATCTTCACGAGAACCTGCAACAAAATTCCAGATGCCAATACCCTGCACTTGATTTTCAAACATGAATGACATTGAGACACAATCTTCTGCCGGATACGCTTTTGCCTGAGAATTCGCATGCCCTCTGACGGAAACAATTTTTCCCAGAAGGAAATCCAGTATATCCAGTGTGTGGCAGGCTAAATCAACAAATAATCCGCCACCGGATATTTCTGGCTGCACAAACCAGGGCAGATTTTCGGGATCAAGATAGCGAGATTCCATTTCCCTGAATAACTGGCAGCTTACCATACGCGGAGAACCAATAGCGCCTAAGTCAATGAGTTCTTTTATTTTTATAAATCTCGGCAATGCCCTACGGTAATAAGCGACGAATAATGGAACATTATAACGTTGGCAGGCAGCAATCATTTCATTACATTCTGAAAATGTCAGAGCCATTGGTTTTTCTACATAAACAATTTTACCGGCAGCGGCAGCTAATAAAGTATATTTTTTATGGCTGGATGGTGGTGTTGCAATATAAACAGCATCAATCTCGGGATCGTTAATCAAAGATTCAGCATCAGAATACCATTTAGGAATATTATGCCTGTCGGAAAAATCTTTGGCTAAAGCGGCATTTCGCCTCATAACAGCAATTAATTCTGAATTTTCCAGTTTATAAAAAGCAGGGCCACTTTTGACTTCAGTTACATTACCACAACCAATAATACCCCATCTGATTTTCTGCATTTTATTTTTCCGGTAGATTCATTTGTTAAATAGTAAATATCCCTTTCTAGTTTATAGTAACCCTGTTTCTTATTCTATATTTGCATAGGGCAACTAGTATTGTGGCATTAGAGAAATTTATTACCCTGATATCAATGTAACATATAGAGAAACCCTGATCGTCGGCTTCACTGATCGCGATGAAAGCATTCTGGCGATACTTTTTTCTTCTTGTGGCATAATGGGCAACTATCGATTTTTCCAAATTCCCTTTTTATTCACTTTAAGAGCAAAAGTTGTGTTAAGTACAAACAACATCACTATGCAGTTTGGCAGTAAGCCTCTGTTTGAAAACATTTCTGTTAAATTCGGTAACGGCAACCGCTATGGCCTGATTGGTGCCAATGGAGCGGGTAAGTCAACTTTTATGAAAATTTTAGGTGGAGACTTAACACCGACTTCCGGTAATGTCAGTCTCGACCCGAATGAACGTCTGGGTAAATTACGTCAGGATCAGTTTGCCTTTGAAGAATACACTGTCTTGGATACGGTTATCATGGGTCACACAGAGTTGTGGGAAGTGAAACAGGAGCGTGACCGTATTTATGCTATGGCAGAAATGAGCGAAGAAGACGGCTATCGTGTCGCTGATCTGGAAGTTGCTTATGGTGAAATGGATGGCTATAGCGCAGAAGCCCGTGCCGGAGAATTATTACTGGGTGTTGGTATTCCGGTAGAGCAGCACTATGGCCTGATGAGTACTGTTGCTCCGGGTTGGAAATTGCGTGTCCTGCTGGCTCAGGCACTGTTTTCTGATCCTGATGTTCTGTTACTTGATGAGCCAACCAACAACCTGGATATTGATACTATCCGTTGGTTGGAGCAAGTGCTGAATGAGCGCAACAGTACCATGATTATCATTTCCCATGACCGCCACTTTCTGAACACAGTATGTACTCATATGGCTGATTTGGATTACGGTGAACTGCGTCAGTTCCCCGGTAATTATGATGAGTATATGGTGGCAGCAACTCAGGCCCGTGAACGTCTGGTGGCAGATAATGCTAAGAAAAAGGCTCAGATTGCAGAGTTGCAGTCGTTTGTCAGTCGCTTCAGCGCGAATGCGTCTAAATCCAAACAGGCCACTTCACGTGCCCGCCAGATTGACAAAATTCAGTTAGAAGAAGTGAAGGCTTCCAGTCGCCAGAATCCGTATATCCGTTTTGATCAGGATAAAAAGCTGTTCCGTAATGCACTGGAACTCGAAGCTTTGACGAAAGGTTATGATAATGGCCCGCTGTTTAATAACCTGAATCTGTTGATGGAAGTTGGCGAAAAAATGGCGGTGATTGGTGAGAATGGTATCGGTAAAACGACACTATTGAAAACACTGATCGGTGAAACTGAACCAACCAGCGGCACGGTTAAGTGGTCTGAAAATAGCACTATTGGCTATTATGCGCAGGATCATGCCGGTGATTTTGATGGTGAACTGACTGTCTTTGAATGGATGAGTCAGTGGAGACGTGAAGGTGATGATGAACAGGCAGTACGTAGTGTACTGGGGCGTTTATTATTCAATCAGGATGATATCAGGAAGAAAGTCGGCGTCTTGTCCGGTGGTGAAAAAGGCCGGATGTTGTTTGGCAAGCTGATGATGCAAAAGCCGAATATTCTGGTGATGGATGAACCGACCAACCATCTGGATATGGAATCTATCGAGTCGCTGAATCTGGCACTGGAACTCTATCAGGGCACGCTGATTTTTGTTTCCCATGACCGTGCTTTTGTCAGCTCATTAGCCAGCCGTATTCTGGAAATAAAATCCGATAAGGTTGTTGATTTTAAAGGTACTTATGATGAGTATCTGAGAAGTCAGGGGATTGTTGTGTAAACCTGCTTATTGATGACCCCGTTTTAACGGGGTCAGTCATTCTTACTTTCTTACTTTCGGCATACTTCACACTCAGGATCTTTCGCTAATTTTATTTCACGGAACTGCATTGTCATTGCATCGAACAGTAATATTTTTCCTTTGATAACCTTTCCGTACTGAGCCAGTAGTTTAATTGCTTCCATAGCCTGTAATGAGCCGATTGTACCTACAAGTGGTGCCATTACGCCCGCTTCAACACAGGTCAGGCTATTTTCACCAAATAATCGGCTAAGACAACGGTAGCAAGGCTCTTCCTCATGATAGGTAAAAACTGACAGTTGCCCTTCCATCCGTATGGCAGCCCCGGAAACCAAAGCCGTTTTATGCTGGTAACAGAGGCGGTTAAGTTGTTCGCGGATGGCAACATTATCGGTACAATCCAGTACAACATCATGTCGGGTAATTAACTGGCTTAACGCTGGGTCATCTAATAACCCTTCGATAGGGTGGACAGCAATATGAGGATTTATCTCCCGCAGCGTTAGAGAGGCTGAATGCACCTTAGCCATACCAATGCGTTCATCACGGTGCAGGGTTTGGCGTTGTAAATTAGAGAGAGAAACAGTATCAAAATCCAATAATGTGATTGTCCCAACTCCCGCAGCCGCCAGATATTGAGAAGCGGCACAACCGAGACCACCCAGACCAACGATCAGCACGTTGGCGGATTTTAATTTTTCCTGCCCGTCAAAATCGAACCCCCGCAGAACAATTTGCCGATTGTAGCGAAGTGTTTCTTCATCTGTGAGTTCATTAATCATTTTTTATTTATTGATTTTTCAGCAGTTGATTGAAAAATTCTATTTGCACAGTTTCTCCTGCTGCAACAGAACCTCGCTCCCGTTCAAGAACAATAAAGCAATTACCAAGACTGTATGAACTGAAAATATGGGAACCCTGATGACCGGTGGTTTTTACTTCTAATTCACCCTGTTCAGTAAGTGCTGCAATCCCGCGTTGGAAATCCAGCCTGCCGGGTGATTTTTTCAGTGGAGTAACTGCTTTGGCATTAAGGCGCATGGGAGGCTGCCATGAGCTGAAACCGGACAGGTGTGCAATCAGCGGTTGGACCAATTGATAGAATGTCAGAACAGCGGATACCGGATTACCCGGCAGGCCACAAAACCATGCTTTTTCCAGCTTACCGAAAGCAAAAGGTTTACCGGGCTTAATGGCTAATTTCCAGAAGCTAATCTGGCCCACTTCGTCCAGAATCTGTTTCGTGTAATCAGCTTCACCTACGGAAACTCCACCACTGCTGATGACTAAATCGGCTTGTGCATTGGCTTGCGCGAAAGCGCGATGCAGGGCGTCAGGATCATCAGGAATGACGCCGAGGTCGATAACATCACAATCCAGTTTTTCCAGCATCAGGCGAACTGCAAAGCGGTTAGTGTCGTAAATTTGTCCGGCTTGTAATGGCTCACCAATGGCCTGTAATTCGTCACCGGTAGAAAAAACTGCAACTTTTAATTTGCGGATCACGTCAATTTTTGCAATGCCCAGTGAGGCCAGCAGAGGCAATTGTGCTGTCGAAAGCTTAATGCCTTGTGGCAGAACAACCGTATTTTGGGCAATGTCTTCGCCAATGGTGCGGATATTCTGCCCCTGACGAACTGGGTGGGTAAACCGAACGCCCGTTTCAGTTGTTTCCGTCTGCTCCTGCATAACAACAGCATCGGCGCCTGTGGGGATTGGAGCGCCTGTCATAATACGGATACAGGTGCCTGAGGGCCATTCTCCCTGAAACGGAACACCAGCCAGCGCTTTTCCTGCCAGCGGTAAAGTTTTTGTTTCATTCAGATCAGCCAGACGAATGGCATAACCATCCATCGCTGAATTATCAAAAGGGGGAACATTAATCGGAGAAATAATATCTGTGGCCGTAACGCGGCCTGCTGAATACATCAGGCTGATTGTTTCTGTTTCGGTGAGAGAAGCGGTTTGGGACAGTAGTTTTTCCAGCGCCTGTTCGAGTGAAATTAAGCCTGAGGTGTAACAATGATCCATGAAAACTCCCAATGTGCGGCAAATAGCATAGTGGCATTATGGCAAAGATCCTTTTAATGGGAAATTATTATGCCTGACAGATTGAAGATGATTCTCTGAAAAGTAAAGGAAAGCAATTCTGATTGATTAATAAAAGATGCATATCATATCTATGATTTGCTATAACTAAATAACGACAATTAAAACAATCAATTACATAAGAATTTAATCACTATGAGTAACCAAGTAGCAGCATCTGATGATCGTCATTATCTGGCTATTCAAATCGCATTGAGCGGATTCCTTGCTTTGGTTGTTGCGATGGGAATAGGGCGCTTTACTTTCACTCCACAAGTTCCGCTGATGATTGCTGAATCACAGTTCACGCTGACGCAAGCCGGAATTGTGGCAGCCTTTAATTACCTTGGCTATTTTGCCGGCTCTTACGATGCGATGCGGGCGAAGCGATTTGTGGAATATCGCCTGTGGGGAGGGCTTTGGGGGGCGGTTATTATTACACTTCTGTCCGCCTTGCTGGATGGCCCGGTATTACACAGTATCGCCCGCTTTTTTATTGGCTGGGCAAGTGGCTGGACATTGGTATTGGTAGCGGCATGGTCGAACGATGAACTGGCAAAGCTGAATCGTCCGGGGCTGAGTGCCGCCGTTTTTGCCGGAACCGGGATTGGGATTCTGGTCAGTGGAGTGCTGGCGGTAGGAATTCAGTCGTGGGGAATGGGTGCGTCTCAGGCATGGCTTATTTATGGCATTCTGGCTTTATTGTGCAGTATTTATGCCAGCCGCTATTTACCACGGCGGGGAGAACTGCATCGGCCACAAGTTGCAATGCAAAAACTTGCTTTAACACCTGAAATCAAGCGGCTGGTATGGAGTTATTCGCTTGCCGGATTCGGCTATATTCTGCCTGCAACATTCCTTTCTCAAATGGCTTCAGAGCGTTTTCCCGGCAGCCTGTTTGCGCAATTTGTCTGGCCGATATTCGGGGGAGCTTCAGTTATCGGTATTGTGCTGGGAATTTTGCTACGCCACATCTCTACAGCGCAAATTCGTCTGGCTATTACACTCTGGCTTCAGGCTCTGGGAATTTTGGCAGCAGAAGTTTTACCTGGAATCAGTGGCCTTATCATCGGCGCATTTCTGGTCGGCGGCGGTTTTATGTGTGTGGTACAGCTGGCGTTGCTGTATGGGCGTGAACTGGCTCCCAATCATACCCAGTATATGGCTGGGCTATTAACTACCGGTTATGCTTTGGGGCAATTGGTCGGCCCAGTGCTATCAGCTATTTCGACATGGCTGACAGGTAAATTGGAACCTGCGCTATATGTTGCATTTATTGGTTTGGTTATCGCCGGATTGCTGGTCTTTAATCGCAATAAAATTTCCCGTGAATAATCCTGATTTGGCGCATTGATGCTGTACAGGTATAGTTATGCGCCTGTCCTGATTGAAGACAGAATACAGCCGGTAGGACGCTAATTTGAATGGTGGCAGGTATAGCTATTCGATATTCAATATTGATATAGTTGTTCGTGGTAATAATGTGAGTGAATGCCCCATCAGTAGATATCATGTAATGGAAGTATTATCTTTGGAGAATCCGATGTCATCCTTAAGTACAGAAGCCGCGTTGGTGCATTCGGCACTGGTTGAGCGTGGTCTTGAAACCCCACTGCGTGAACAGACTTTAGAGCCTGAAGTGCGTAAAGTCCGCATCGAGGAACATATGACAGAAATTATGAAACTGTTAAACCTCGATTTGAGTGATGACAGTCTGGCGGATACGCCGTGTCGTATTGCGAAAATGTATGTGGATGAAATATTTTCCGGCTTAGATTACAGAAACTTTCCGAAAATCACTCTGATAGAAAATAAAATGAAAGTCGATGAGATGGTGACAGTACGGGATATCACATTGACCAGTACCTGCGAACACCATTTTGTGACTATCGATGGGAAAGCCACTGTAGCTTATATTCCTAAGGATAAAGTCATTGGGCTATCGAAAATTAACCGCATCGTCCAGTTTTTTGCACAACGCCCGCAGGTACAGGAGCGGCTGACCCAGCAAATTCTGATTGCGCTTCAGGCTTTGCTTGGGACGAATAATGTGGCTGTTTCTATTGATGCTGTGCATTACTGTGTCAAGGCTCGTGGTATCCGCGATGCCACCAGCACCACAACGACTACATCTCTTGGCGGTTTATTTAAGTCCAGTCAAAATACGCGACAGGAATTTTTGCGTGCTGTGCGCCACCTGCACTTATCGTGATGAATCTGTGTTGTCATGATGAGTAGTAAACTAAATTGCGGAGCAGCGAGCCACAGGATTACGGTGCTTGATAGCGTACGTGGTTTCGCTGTTCTGGGCATATTATTACTGAATATCTCCGGTTTTGCGTTGCCATATGCCGGTTATACCAACCTCTTTTATAAAGCTGAGGTTCTATTTTCTGACGTATTAACATGGTCTGTCCTGAACACTTTTGCTCAGGGAAAATTTTTATTTATCTTAACGCTGTTATTTGGCGCCTCACTTGAGTTATTGAGGCAACGGGAGCATCACTGGAATCGTTGCCGGTTGATAATTCTGGCTGTTATTGGTTTATTACACGGAATTTTGCTATGGGATGGCGATATCTTGTTGTCATATGGTCTGGTCGGCCTTCTGGCACTACATTGGATTAATAATCGTCCCAAGTTGTTTGAGCGGGGCATTGTCTTATACTTGTTTGGGTTGATGATGTTCTATCTGTTGGGGCTATTTCCGGTCGAGGAAAACAGTACTTTTTGGTGCCCTTCAGATCAGGATATTCTGCATGAGAGTTACTGGAAAACTCAGGGCGGGTTAGTCGCAATAAAACATCGTCTAAACCAGATCGGTGGCGTGGTGATAGTGACCATTGCGCAGTATGGCTGGCAGCTTCTGGGAACAGTGCTTTGCGGCGCAATGCTATTACGTAATGGTTGGCTGAAGGGAGAGTACAGTCTTTCTCACTATCGTCGTGCGGCTCTGTGGCTATTTGTGAGCGGCCTGTTGATTCAGTCTGTTGCGCTGTCAGTATTGTATTTAGATCCTTACAGTTACTTCTCTGCCTGGACAATCCGCCAGACCATCACTGAATTAGCGACACCTTTTATAGCGTTATCATATGTGGCGCTGATTTATGGATTCTGGCCAGTCATATTTCGCTGGCGGGTGGTTTTCTGGTTACAGCAGGTTGGCAGAATGGCATTGACCTGCTATTTGATGCAAACTTTAATTTGCACCACACTCTTTTATCATTTTGGGTTATTTAATCAATTTACCCGTTTGGAATTGTTAATATTTATCCCTTTTATCTGGGTATGTAATATCAGTTTTTCCTGCTGGTGGTTAAAACGTTATCAGCAAGGGCCTGCTGAAAAACTTTGGCGGGCACTGTCTGGAAAGCTGTAAGAAAGATTCTCAACTGTTAAGAGCCTATTACCAGAAGAAAGATAGGCTCTTTTTATTTTTATTTGTTGCGATGCTTATTTTCCATTTCCTGTAACTCTTCTGGTGATACAGCAGGGTAGCCTTTAGTGCCTGTTGGAGTGATCTGCTGGCTGGGAATGGGGGTTAACGGTCCCAGAAAACGAGGTTCTCGCTTTAAAATATACAAATCAGCCCAAGCGCCAAGGCGGGCTAATACTTCACGAAAACGTACAGTCATCATATTCTTAGGAGAAGAGACGGCATAACACTGTGCTTCTATGCCCATATGCATTGCAATAAAGAGGGCGCGTTCACAATGGAAACGTTGAGTGATAATAGTGAAGTCGTTAGTATCAAATACCTTGCGAGTTCTGACAACCGAATCTAATGTCCTGAAGCCCGCAAAATCCATCACAATTCTAGAGGCCGGAATACCTGCCTTAATGAGATCTCTTCGCATCGTATTGGGTTCATTATAGCTGTGTTGGGCATTATCTCCGCTTAATAGCAGATATTTGACCTTTTCACTGTTATAGGCATTAACAGCCCCTTGAATACGATAGAAATAATATTGGTTATATGCGCCGGTTTTATAATACTTTGATGTGCCTAAAACCATGCCCACTTCTCGCTCAGGAAGCTGTCTGAGATCATCAAAAATATAGGGAGCAGTTTTCCAGCTGATCCAGCGATCAAGCATAATAGCTGATAGCGTAAAAACAGCTATTATGAAGATTAGACTGGTAATTAGATGCTTCCTCATTATTTTTGCCTTTTATATAACCGTAACCAAGTCATTAAAGGCTACTTTACTTGGAATATTGAAGCAAGTGTTGGATTAATCACATGAATATAAAAACGAATTATCGGTTAAGTGCCTGCCGGTATTTACGGCAGGCATGAATATTATCAGAATGATGTGCGTTTATAGATGCGGTATTCTGGTTTCCAGAAATTACGCTCAATCGCTTCTTCCAGTGCATCTTCTGAAGTAACTGTTGCTACACCCTGAATCTGGGCTTTTTTCGCTACTTCTTTGGCTATCTTACGGGAAACACCCTGAATGTCATCGATCAATGGCAGTAATGGGCCAGATCCGGTTTGTGCCAGAGGAGAGCAGTCTGCTAATGCACGGCTGGCTGCCATTAGCATGTCATCTGTCACACGCTTGGCACCTGAAGCAATAACACCTAACCCGATACCCGGGAAGATATAAGAGTTATTACACTGCGCAATCGGGAATTCCTGACCTTCATACTGCACCGGTGAGAACGGGCTGCCGGTTGCGACCAGCGCTTTACCTTCGGTCCAGTTAATGATGTCTTCTGGACGTGCTTCCACGCGCGATGTCGGATTTGACAATGGCATGACAATCGGGCGTTCACAGTGTTTATGCATTTCACGGATAATTTCTTCTGTGAACAGGCCGGACTGACCAGAAACACCAATCAGAACAGTCGGTTTTGCGTTACGGACAACATCCATTAATGACAGACTGTCTTTATCGACATCCCAGGATTGCAGTGTGCTGCTTTTCTGAACCAGTACGCTTTGGAAATCCAGCAAATTCGGTTGCTTATCAGTGAGTAAACCGAAACGATCGACCATGAATACACGGGCACGAGCCTGTTCATCACTCAGACCTTCCGATTTCATCTGCGCGATGATTTGCTCGGCGATACCACAGCCCGCAGAACCGGCACCAAGGAAAGTGACTGTCTGGTCTTTCAATTGACGGCCTGCGGCACGACTGGCTGCAATCAGGCTACCGAGAGCAACAGCGGCTGTACCCTGAATATCATCATTGAAGCAGCAAAGATCATTCCGGTAACGGGTCAACAGCGGCATAGCGTTATTCTGCGCAAAGTCTTCGAACTGTAACAGAACATTCGGCCAGCGGCGTTTTACTGCCTGAATGAATTCATCGACGAAATCATCATATTCCTTGCCTGTAATACGGGGATGACGCCAGCCCATGTACAGTGGGTCATTCAGACGTTGCGGGTTGTTTGTACCTACATCCAGCACGACAGGCAGGGTATAAGCAGGGCTGATCCCGCCACAGGAAGTATATAAAGATAATTTACCGATAGGGATACCCATACCACCAATTCCCTGATCGCCAAGCCCCAGAATACGCTCACCATCGGTGACAACGATAACTTTAACATTCTGTTTGGTGGCATTTTGCAGCATGTCATCAATATAAGCCCGGTTCGGGTAAGAGATGAACAAACCTCGGGCACGGCGGTAAATATCAGAAAAATGTTCACACGCTTCACCTACTGTCGGCGTGTAAATGATAGGCATCATTTCGCTGAGATGGGCGTCAAGGAGCCGGTAGAAAAGAGTTTCGTTCGTATCCTGAATATTCCTCAAATAAATATGTTTATCCGCATCGTTTTTAAAATCGCGGTATTGGCGATAGGCGCGTTCTGCCTGCTCTTCTATTGTTTCAACGGCTTGAGGCAATAAGCCATGCAAATTGAAATTGCTGCGTTCTTCTTCCGTAAAGGCGCTGCCTTTGTTTAGCAGGGGAAACTCCAACAGGATGGGGCCAGCGTAGGGAATATAGAGAGGACGTTTACTTTCGTGTTCCAGTTCCATGATGCTTACTCTTTGGACTAATCAAAAACAAAATCGACTATAGATCCTAAGAAGATAAAAAAAATAAGTACAGTAAATGTTACTTAAATATATTTATATTAGGCAAAAATGAGAGATAACATGCAGAATTAGCTAATTAAATGTTATTTAATTCTTCAGTTTTGCCCAAAAATCTTACAGGATGATCAGAATGTATGGTGTTCTATTTGTTTGCAACCGAGAAAATTCAAAGTAGATTCGGTTGCATTCCAATGGGAAAGTTGACCATTTTTCCCTTCTACAAGTATTGCCCGTTTGATCGAATGGCAGTCACTTCCTGACATATTCATCAGTATCAGAGCTGCCTGTAAAGGAGGTAAGCTAGGGTTAAATGCGGCATTTTCTGCATAGCGACCAGTATAAACGCGGTTTTGCTCATCTATCAGTGCAACACCAGAGTGGGACTGACTATAGGGTGCGTGGCTCTGATTTGCGGCATTTAATGCTGCCAGAACACATTCATCTTCGGTATCCAATTGATAGCCATGATGAATAGTATCTAACAGTAAATGGGTGACAGATAAATCACGTGGGCCAAATGCTTCTGGCAGATAATCCGCCAGTGTCAGGCGTGGGCGCTCAGGCAAACAGATTTCCAGTTGTGTTCCGCTGTTTAACTCATTCATAAACTGGCGACAGTGACCACAAGGGGAGTAATTAATGGTGATAGACACCAGTTTTTTCTCACCACGCAACCAAGCATGAGTAATGGCTGATTGCTCGGCATGAACAGTCTGCTGTAATGGAACGCCAATAAATTCCATATTGGCACCAAAGTAGAGGTTGCCGCTTTCTCCCCGGACGATGGCCCCGACACGAAAGTCTGATATAGGGGAAATGGCACAGGCCGCAGCGAGTGGTAGCAGGGCAAGTTCCAGTGCATGATCATCAAAGCCGCAGGCCTGCTTGATTAACTCAACCTGCTCTGCTGTCAGCATAGCTGGAAAATCGTCATTACCAATATAGGGCAACAGCGCCTTTTGTAATTCAGGCGTGATTTCTGACCAGATAGCATGAAAACGAGCTTGCATATAAATAATCTCCAAATTAATTGCAGGTTATTCTAGGATGACTGCTCAGGTTTATAATGTGATATGTGCCATATAATTCATGAAATTTTTGTAACAAAAATATTATTTTAGCAACCTATGTCAAATTTTTACGCTCTGAATGCGTTTTCTGATGCTCATCACTCACTAACCAAACAGGTGCAGTAACACAGGAAACAGAAAAGGAGCCACCAACGAAGTGATAATTCCGCAGGTCATTAGAGCCAGTGAGCTGTATGCACCTTCCACATGATCTATTTCGGCACATCGCGCTGTTCCGACGGCATGAGAAGCTGTCCCCATTGCCAGGCCTCTGGATGCTTTAGTTTTAATCTTCAGGATATTAAACAGATTATGACCAAAGATAGCTCCCAGAATACCGACAGCAATCACACAGGCTGCACTAATTGCCGGAATGCCGCCAATGGAATGAGCGACAGCCATCGCTATAGGTGTCGTAACTGATTTCGGTAATATTGAAGCGGCAATTTCAGGTGTGGCTCCGGCCCAAAAAGCGATAGCTGTACCCGTTATCATTGCCGTAATACTGCCGATGAAACAGATACTGATGAGGGATTTCCATTGAGCACGGATTTGATGGAGTTGTTCATACAACGGAAAGGCCAGAGCAACAACGGCAGGTTGTAATAAATCATTCAATATCTTGCTGCCAGCAAAGTAGTGCTTATAAGGTGTGTGAGTCAGTAACAGCAAAGGAATAATAACCGCCATTGATATCAATAAGGGATTGAAAACAGGAAACTTGAGCCGGACGGCTAGTTTTTTGGCAACATAAAAAACAGACAGCGTTAATGGTAGTGACCACCAGATATAGCTTAGCATTTCTTGTTGTCCTCCTGCTTTGAAGGCTCTGTCTGGTCGGAACCGATAATAATACGTTCGCGATGAATATAGTGAGAACTGTAAGCAACGGTAATCATGACAATAACAGTACTGATAATACAGGAAAGGGCAATCGGGAATACCTGCTGGCTGAGTTGTGGATAATATTCCATGACACCAACTCCGATGGGTAGAAAGAGCAGAGTCATATTTTTCATCAATAAATTACAGCCCGGTTTTACCCAATGTGTAGGAATAATCTGGAATGCCAGTAAACAGAACAGAAGAAGTAAACCAATAATGCTGCCGGGAAGAGAGAAGGGGAGGTGTGCTGAGGTGAAGTTTCCGACAATGAGGCATAAATAGAGCAGTGAAAATGCGCGCAGATATTGCCAGCCGATCAGCAACACGTTCAGGAAAGACATAACGTATAATTCCTCAATATAAAGAGGGTTATCATACGACTAATATTATAAATGTGCTATATGTCACATTGAAATGCGGGCTTAAAAGGCCCGCATTCCTATGCTTAATATCAGTTTTTTAGCCTGATTACGCCGTTAATTATTTAACCTGCATACCCGGCTCGGCGCCGCTGTCCGGGCTTAACAGGAAAATTTCTTTTCCGCCGGGGCCTGCTGCCATCACCATGCCTTCTGAAATACCAAAACGCATTTTACGCGGAGCAAGGTTAGCGACCATCATAGTCAGGCGGTTTTCCAAGGCTTTTGGATCGGGATAAGCTGAGCGGATACCAGAGAAGACCTGACGGGTTTCACCACCAAGGTCAAGTGTTAATTTCAGCAGCTTATCTGAACCATCAACAAAATCAGCCTGCTTAATCAATGCGATACGCATATCCACTTTGGCGAAATCATCAAATGCGATGGTTTCCTGAATTGGATCATCAGCCAGAGGGCCAGTCACGGTTTTTTGTGGTGCAATGCTTTCTTTGGAATCAGCAACCATGGCTTCAACTTTAGCCATTTCAATACGGTTAAAGAGTGCTTTAAATGGTGAAACAGCATGATTCAGCAGTGGCTGTGAAATTCCGTCCCAAGTCAGCTCAGTATTCAGAAATGCTTCTGCGCGATCAGCCAGACTCGGAAGAATAGGCTTCAGGTAAGTCATCAATACGCGGAACAGATTAATACCCATTGAGCAGATAGCCTGAAGATCGGCATCACGGCCTTCTTCTTTCGCGACAACCCACGGTGCCTGTTCATCAACATAGCGGTTAGCGAGATCTGCCAACGCCATAATTTCACGTACAGCCTTGCTAAACTCGCGGTTAGTGAGATCGTCTTCAATTCCCTGTGCCGCATCAACAAACTGTTGGTACAAAGCCGGATCAGCAAGCGTATCTGCCAGTTTGCCGCCAAAACGTTTATTGATAAAACCGGCATTACGTGAAGCAAGGTTGACTACTTTATTGACGATGTCACTGTTGACGCGCTGAACGAAATCTTCCAGATTCAGGTCGATATCATCAATACGGGAAGAGAGTTTTGCCGCGTAGTAATAACGCAGGCAATCTGCATCCAGATGTTTAAGATAAGTTTCCGCCTTGATGAAAGTTCCACGGGACTTGGACATTTTGGTGCCGTTGACAGTAATGTAACCGTGAACAAACACGTTAGTTGGTTTACGGTAATTGCTGCCTTCCAGCATGGCAGGCCAGAACAGGCTATGGAAATAAACGATATCTTTACCGATAAAGTGGTACAGATCCGTTTTCGAATCTTTTCCCCAGAACTCGTCAAAATTCAGGTCGTCACGCTTGTTGCACAGATTCTGGAATGAACCCATATAGCCGATTGGCGCATCCAGCCAGACATAAAAATATTTGCCCGGCTCATCAGGGATTTCAAAACCGAAATAAGGCGCATCACGGGTGATATCCCATTGTTGCAGGCCGGATTCAAACCATTCCTGCATTTTGTTGGCTACCTGCTCTTGCAGGGTGCCGGAGCGAGTCCACTGTTGCAGCATATCGCTGAAGGCTGGCAGGTCGAAGAAGAAGTGTTCAGTTTCGCGCATTTCTGGTGTTGCACCGGATACCACTGAACGCGGGTTGATCAATTCTGTCGGAGAATAAGTTGTTCCGCAGACTTCACAGTTGTCGCCATACTGATCTTCTGACTTACATTTCGGGCAGGTTCCTTTGACGAAACGATCCGGCAGGAACATGCTTTTTTCCGGGTCGAAAAGCTGAGAAATAGTCCGGTTTTTGATGTAACCGTTTTTCTTCAGTTTCAGATAAATGTCGGATGCAAGAGCTCTGTTTTCTTCGCTGTGGGTAGAGTGATAGTTATCATAACTGATCTCAAAACCAGCAAAATCCTGCTGATGCTCCAGATGCACTTTGTCGATCATTTCTTCTGGCGAGATCCCGGCTTGCTGAGCTTTCAGCATGATGGGTGTACCGTGAGCATCGTCAGCACAGACAAAGTGAACCTCTTTGCCGCGCATTCGATGATAACGAACCCAAATATCAGCCTGAATGTGTTCTAAAATGTGACCGAGATGAATTGGACCGTTAGCATAGGGTAACGCACAGGTCACCAATAATTTTTTCGCGACTTGAGACATAGTTAGGATCTGACTTCCATAAATTAAAAAGGGTTTTTGATGTTACCCGATAAGAAGCATTGCCGCTAGGGTAATGCGAGAACTTCATCACTTTTGTTTGTGTCCTTATCGCAAGCTGTTTGCTTCTGTTATGATGGTCAGACAGTTTTAGGTTGAAAAAGAAAATTAAAAGGAGCCGGGATGAACTCACGATCCCCCGAGCAGACCAATCCTGACCTGCTGAGAGAAAGCGTTGCGAAAATACTGGCAACATTTAAGCATCCTACATTAGAACAAGATTTGGTGACTCTGAAAGCACTGCATCATTGCACAGTGCTTGATGACATATTGCATATTGAACTCATGATGCCGTTCGTATGGAAACGGGCTTTTAACTCACTGAAAGAAGAAACAACTCAACGCTTACAAAATGCGACTGGCGCAAAAGGTGTTGAATGGCGTCTTTCCCATGATATCTGTACATTACGCCGGGCTAATAACCTGCCGGGAATTAATGGCGTCCGCAATATTCTGGCTGTCAGTTCAGGAAAGGGCGGTGTGGGGAAATCCAGTACGGCGGTGAATCTGGCACTGGCTTTGGCGCAGGAAGGCGCAAAAGTCGGTATTCTGGATGCCGATATTTACGGCCCGTCAGTTCCCAGTATGCTCGGAACAGCCAAGGAGCGCCCGACTTCACCTGATGGTCAGCATATGGCCCCCATTATGGTACACGGGATGGCGACAAACTCGATTGGTTATCTTGTCACCGATGATAATGCCATGGTCTGGCGTGGGCCGATGGCGAGTAAGGCGCTTATGCAGATGCTACAGGATACTCTGTGGCCTGATCTGGATTATCTGGTCATTGATATGCCACCGGGAACGGGTGATATTCAGTTAACACTATCCCAGAATATTCCGGTGACAGGCGCTTTAGTTGTTACCACGCCACAGGATATTGCTCTGATTGATGCTATGAAAGGCATTGTGATGTTCCAGAAAGTCAGCGTGCCGGTATTGGGTATTATTGAAAATATGAGCACACATATCTGTAATAACTGCGGACATCATGAAGCGATTTTTGGCACAGGAGGCGCGGAAAAACTGGCAGAAAAATATGAGTGCCAGTTGTTAGGTAAGATCCCGCTGCATATCTCACTGCGTGAAGATCTTGATCGCGGAGAGCCGACAGTTATCAGCCAGCCCGCCAGTGAATTTGCCGATATTTATCGGGAAATTGCTGCTAATGTTGCCGCTAAAATGTACTGGCAGGGAGAAAAAATCCCGACGGAAATTTCTTTCCGGGCTGTCTGATGTCAGGCATTGAATAAGAATGTTTTAATTAAACGCCATCATAATTCATATGTTCCATAAGATGGCGTTTTTTAGTTATTTTTCTTTTTCACACAAGTGATTGTAGAATTTTTATGCGAAGCGTATCGAAAAAAACGCGACTTATCCTGTTTACGCTGGCATAGCGACCGCTAACTCCCTATAATCCGCCAAACATAGCATGAAAGAATGCTATTTTTCCCACTTTATTTTTTCTTTTTAATCAGGTTATTTTTAGTATGGCTGATGAAGCACATAAGTGTACAATCGTAGGCATTGCAGGTGCCTCCGCTTCGGGCAAAAGCCTTATTGCCAGCACACTTTATAGAGAATTACGGGCTCAGGTTGGCGATCACAATATCGGTGTTATCCCAGAAGATTGCTACTATAAAGATCAGACTAACACCCCGCTGGAAGAGCGCTATAAAGTTAATTATGACCATCCGAGTTCAATGGATCACGATTTACTGTTCGAGCATATTCAGGCATTGAAAGCCGGTAAATCCATTGAATTGCCCCAATATGACTATGTTGCTCATACCCGTAAATCAGAATCCATCCATTTGCAACCTAAGCGCGTTATTATCCTTGAAGGTATTCTATTATTAACGGATAAGCGTTTGCGTCAGGAGCTGGATTTTTCTATTTTTGTTGACACACCATTAGATATTTGCCTAATGCGTCGCATTAAGCGTGATGTAAATGAACGTGGTCGTTCATTGGATTCAGTCATGGAACAATATCAGAAAACTGTCCGCCCAATGTTCCTGCAATTCATCGAACCATCAAAACAATATGCAGATATTATTGTTCCCCGTGGCGGCAAAAACCGTGTGGCTATCGATATACTGAAAGCTAAGATTGGCCAATTTTACGAATAACCTATTACTCAGGTATTCATAAGAATTATCGTATTTTGAGAGGAAATAATGCGACTCTGTGACCGTGACATTATTAAATGGCTTGATGAAGGTAAACTGGTAATTACCCCACGTCCCCCTGTCGAACGTATTAATGGGGCAACTGCGGATGTTTGCCTTGGGAATCAGTTTCGTGTTTTTCGTGGTCATACTGCTGCTTATATTGATTTGAGCGGCCCTAAGACTGAAGTTAATGCAGCGCTTGATCGTGTCATGAGCGATGAAATCAGTTTGCCGGATGGAGAGGCTTTTTTTCTGCATCCCGGCGAACTGGCATTGGCAGTAACACTGGAATCTGTCACATTGCCTGCTAATCTTGTTGGTTGGTTAGATGGGCGTTCATCTCTGGCTCGTCTTGGGTTGATGGTGCATGTCACTGCTCACCGGATTGATCCGGGCTGGCATGGTCAAATTGTTCTTGAATTCTATAACTCAGGGAAATTGCCGTTAGCCCTGCGCCCCGGAATGGTCATTGGTGCCTTAAGTTTTGAACCGCTTTCAGGTGATGCTGAACGTCCTTACAACCGACGTCAGGATGCCAAATATAAAAATCAGAAAGGAGCTGTAGGGAGCCGAATCAGCGAGGACTAATCTTTTCTGCTAAAAATATCGGTAGAATAGTCATTTGGTGAAAATAATCATCTTGTGGGCATGAGACTGGGGAAGCCATGAAAAGATTGTTAACGACACTCATTATTTTGTTAGTGGTAGTGGTTGCAGGTCTGACGGCATTGGTCATACTGATTAATCCGAACGATTTTCGTCACTACATAGTTAAACAAGTACAAAAAAAGAGTGGCTATCAGCTCGTGTTACAGGATGATTTGCGTTGGCATGTCTGGCCAAAACTGAGTATTTTGACCGGACAGGTATCGCTGACTGCTCCCGGAGCGCAACAGCCTGCGATTGTGGCAGAAAACATGCGTCTGGATGTTGAATTACTGCCACTGTTATCTCATCAGCTGGCGGTTAAGGAAGTTATGTTCAAAGGGGCTGTTTTTCACCTTACACCAGATAGCCAGCCACAGCAGAAACCTGAAGCGCCCATTGCTCCCGAAGGTGATATTCATTATCCGGCAGAAGGTAGTGCTCATAGCTGGAAATTGGATATTGACAGGATCAAAGTAGAAGACAGTTTGCTGATTTGGCAAATTAACGCCCATTCGCAGCTAAACATACGGGATATTAACCTGCTGATGAAGCGTCAGGATAAGAATCACCTTAATCTTGAGCTGAATAGTAAAATCAATAAAAACCAGCAGGAATTTGCCTTTGAATTTGATGCTGATATTAATATTGCTGATTATCCGCAGCATGTAACAGGTGATATAAATTCGTTTAAATATCAGTTCACAGGTGTTGGTGTACCCCCGGAAGGCATTACTGGGGAAGGGGCAGCAAATCTACAATACGATGCTTTTTCCTCATCCGTTTCATTACAAAAAATTGCGCTTAAGATGAATGAGAGCGAACTGACAGGTGGTGTGGATATTAATCTGAAAGATAAACCTGCCTATTCCATCAGTTTATTTTCATCACAATTAAACTTAGATAATCTGCTGGGCTGGGATAAATTATCCAAAAACAGTTTTCAGGAAAAACTTGATTACCGGATTGAAAATAATTCAGTAAAACCTGTGATTGCAAAGTCGGTTTCACCTTTATCAAATTATGATCTCAGTTTCCTGAAAGAGTTTGATGCTCACTTGTTACTTAAGGCAAAGAAATTTATTTATCAGGGTATGGATATTGATAACTTTGTTTTAAAGGCGGTTAATAACGAAGGAGTAGCCGATATTTTAAGGCTGAGTGGTAATGTATTCGGAGGCTATTTTGCGCTTCCCACAACCATTGATGCAACAGTCAATCCGACTAAACTGCATACGAAGCCCTTGTTACAGAATATTGAATTACAGCCGTTGCTGCAAGTTTTGGATTTACCGTCAGTATTCAGTGGGCAGTTGGCATTAGACGGGGATCTTTGGGGTGACGGGTATGACGAATATGCGGTTGCTCATTACTGGCAGGGAGATCTGAACGTTAATCTAAAAAATGCGCGTATGGATGGGCTGAATATTCCGATGCTGATCCAGCAATCATTTTCAAGAGTCACCGATCAGGTTAAACCGCCTACGAATACCCAGAGTTTTACTGGCGTACAAAATCTGTCAGTAAAAGCAAAACTGGCACAAGGTGAAATTAAAATTAACAGGCTTTCTGCAACTTCTGATACTGCAAAAATTGAAGGGCAGGGTAAAGCAAATTTACTGAAACAGAATATTGATGTTGCATTGTTGGTGCAATTAACCGGTGGTTGGGAGCAAAAAAACGAATTAGTCAGCCACTTAGAGAAATTAAAAGTACCATTGCGTGTTTATGGTAATTGGAACAATTTGCAATACGCCCTTAATGTCGAATCAATATTGCATGATGAATTACAACAAAAAATTAAACAATCCATAAAAAACTGGCTTGATAATAATGATAGCAGTAAGAATAAGAAAAAAACTGCTGAATAATAGGTCATTTTAACCTCATCAGGTGATTAATCTGCCAATCACCTGATGAGAATTAAAAGGGTATTTTACTTTTTATTTCTGTTAATACCCTGTCACTTCATAATAAAACTCAGGAATCCAACCTAACTGTGGTGTGGTAACGGATATGGTTAAAGTATCTTTCGATAATCCTACCCCATCCGAATTACTTCTTTGTGTTTTAACATCAGCCAGATGGCAGGGGCCTTGGCTATCAAAATTATTACAAACGATACTGGCATGACATGAAATAATGCCATTGGACAAGCTGATAGGTAATCGAATTTTGTAATAATTGGTATAGTATGTTATTCCGCCAATCATTGATGCATGTTCTGGTTTAATCGGGGCACTGGCTATAGCCATTCCGCTTATTTGTGTGACCTTCCCAAGATTAATGATCGTAGCATCTTGCCCGCTGACACTGGATTCAATCTTTAATCCAATCAAATCACCTAATCCAATATTTCTTACGAACGCGTTTTTATCCGGAATATCGGCACCATTCTCATCTTTTGCCAGTCGGCCGTCCGCGTTTTTTGTGACTTTGTCTATACGGGAATCAATTTCGCTTTTACTATAAGCACCTACATCGAATGCAGTGAGGGCTATATCAGTGAGTAATGCCTTATTATTCACTGTACGAGTTAATGGAACTTTGCCATTGACATTATTATTGGCATCATTTGCCAGTTTTCTGACGGCATTAATTTGCTGATCAATTTCTCCTTTAGCATAGGTATCAACATCCGATGCATTCAGCATGATATCGGTTAATAATGCTTTATTATTTATTGTGCGGAACATGGGGACTTTGCTGTCGGCATTATTATTGGCAGAATTTGCCAGTTCCTTGATGCCATCAATAAGTTGCTCAGTCTCTTCTTTATTATAAGCCCCCACATCAGACGCCATCAGTTTGATATCATTTATTAATTCTTTTCCGTTTATTCGGCGGGTGAGAGGAACTTTGCTTTCGGCATCTTTAATAGCAGTGGTGGCATTGTGGTTGGCGGTCTCAGCCAGTTTCATGGCTTGTGAAACTTCGTGCAAGACCGGTTCATTGTTGGCCTGAATGCGGGTGTCGGTCTCTTCCTTGCTGTAGGCTCCGACATCAGACGCCATCAGCCGGATATCATTGTTCAGCGCATGGTCGTTGATGGTACGGGTGAGCGGAACTTTGCTTTCGGCATCTTTAATGGCAGTGGTGGCATTTTGGTTGGCGGTCTCAGCCAGTTTCATGGCTTGTGAAGCTTCGTGCAAGACGGATTCATTGTTGGCCTGAATGCGGGTGTCGGTCTCTTCCTTGCTGTATGCCCCGACGTCAGACGCCATCAGCCGGATATCATTGTTCAGAGCGTGGTCGTTAATGGTACGGGTGAGCGGAACTTTGCTTTCGGCATCTTTAATGGCAGTGGTGGCATTTTGGTTGGCAGTCTCAGCCAGTTTCATGGCTTGTGAAACTTCGTGCAAGACCGGTTCATTGTTGGCCTGAATGCGGGTGTCGGTCTCTTCCTTGCTGTAGGCCCCGACATCAGACGCCATCAGCCGGATATCATTGTTCAGCGCATGGTCGTTAATGGTACGGGTTAACGGCACCCATTTCTTCCCAGCATTTTCCGGATTGGCTAAATCATAGGCTTTCTGTGCCAGCTCATGAATTGATTTCACTGCTTTCGGTGTTGCTGCGTGAGTTTCACTATTACTGTCTACAGCACTGCTCAGAATGACAAAACCTTTATTTTTTAATGTGGCATCAGGATGATTACGACTTTCTGCGTGATCTCTGATTTTACCTCTGACGTAGCTACGAGTGGCTACGCCGGAAATTAACTCCGCTATCCAACCCGTTAAGTTTCTATCACCAATCGGTAAAATCATCCGAACTGTTTGTTCCTGCATTTGTGATTTGTACAAAGCAGCGCAGTTTCCGACAGCGATTAGCGTGTTATCTTCATCGTACAGACCTATTTCGCGGATCCACCAGTTCCCCTCATTTTCCGGAATTACCTGTTCAACAATAATTTGATTAGGGTTATTGGGATCGATGAACAGCCTGTCAATTTCTGCACGGTGTTTTTCATTTATCAACTGGCTTTGATCTGCATTAGGCATGGGTAAATGCCCATCACCAACAGCCATATGTGTTATCTCAAGTTTATTGCCTGAAGTTGCTGCGTTTTCCAGTTTATTGGCACCTGAATCCGTCAATAATGCAAAATATTTATTACTCATGTAACCCCCATATTTATTAATGACAAGTCAATGAAGTAAGACATACAATTGCATACATAATATTTTTCGGCTTAATTATCTGAAAATTCACATTAAATCGATATAATAAAATTTATCAGAACTAAAAAAACCGACAGAATGCCGGTTTTTATTAGTAAATGAGAGTGATAGCTGAATAGATTATTCGACTATATCTTCTTCCGCTTTCAGCGATGTGATTTTCACCTTGTTGATACGATGGCTGGTTATCTCCATTGGCTCAAAAAGATATTCACCGATCTGTAGCTGTTCGCCCAGTTGTGGGATATGTTGCAGATGCTCCATCAACAAACCTGCCAATGTCTGATATTCGCGTTTTTCGTCCAGCGGTAGCGGAACATAAAGCACTAAATCATCCAGTGGCATGAATCCATTAGCAATCCAGTCACCTTCTTCCGTGACCTGAATATCATGACGGGCATCTATTTCTCCACTGCCTACCGGCAGGTTTCCTGTAATCGTTTCCACTACATCTGTGACTGTAACGATACCTTCAACAGAGCCGAACTCATCAACAACAAAAGCAAAATGTGTCTGAGCCTGACGGAATTGTTCTAATGCCTGAAGCAAAGAAAGGGATTCAGGAAAAATTAAAGGTTGTTGTACTAATTGACGCAAATCAAATGGATTATGAGTAAGCTGCTGATCAAGTATATCAATGACGTGCACAACTCCCAGTGGTTCATCACTGGTTTTTTCATCTGTTACTACAATCCGTGTGTGTGGCTTCTGTTTCAGTAGTACAGCCAGTTTGTCAGTGGGGGAATGAACGTCAAGGTAAACCACATCATGGCGTGAAGTCATGATGCTGCTGACCGTGCGTTGTGCAAGGCTGAGAACACGGGCAATCATATGCCTTTCCTGTGGCTCAAAGACTTCTTTATGCTCCTCATGATCTGCAATCAAATTGGATGCATGATCATCCAGACTCGCACTTTCACGCTTACCATTTAAAATATGAAGGACTGCTTCCGCCGTTCTTTCACGTAATGAACGGGAAGCACTGAGGAACCTGCGGCGATTAAACTGGGCGAACTGATTGAGTGCTTCAATGACAATAGAGAAACCAATGGCGGCATAAAGATAGCCTTTTGGAATGCGATAACCAAATCCTTCTGCTACCAGACTAAAGCCGATCATCAGCAGGAAACTGAGACATAATATCACTATGGTCGGGTGCGCATTGACAAACTTTGTTAGTGGTTTACTGGCCCATATCATCAGGATCATTGCGATGATGACAGCAGCAACCATGATACCAATGTGATCAACCATGCCGACAGCAGTAATCACAGAGTCCAGAGAGAAGACTGCATCGAGAACAATAATCTGAACAACAACTGCCCAGAAACTTATTCCTTTACGCTGTTGGTTTGTATGCAGGTTTTTCCCTTCCAGCCGTTCATTCAATTCCATTGTTGCTTTAAACAGCAGGAATATTCCCCCAGTCAGCATAATTGAATCGCGGGCGCTGAATGAATGACCCCACAGCGTCAGCAATGGCGTTGTCAGGGAGACAAGCCAGGAGAGGCTGAATAACAGGATAAGTCTCATTAACAGAGCACAGGATAAGCCCGTCAGTCTTGCTTTATCCCTTTGTTTTTCTGGTAGCTTGTCTGCCAGAATGGCAATAAATATTAAGTTGTCAATGCCAAGAACAATTTCTAAAACGATAAGTGTGGCCAGACCTGCCCATATCGTCGGATCAGCGATCCATTCCATACAGTTTATTTTACCTTTTAGTGTGACGGCGTTTGCCGACCACTGAATAATGAGGATTGGTTGGCAAAATATCAATAGCTGATTTATTGCGGTTGGAAATTTTTTCAGCAAAAAAGCAGTATGACGATATCGATTGCATCAATAACTATCCTCAATACCCATTCATGAGTTAACATGTGATCTCATTAACAAATTGTCTACTATATTTTGTTGTATTCAACATTGTTGCATGTACAACATTTTAGTAGATAGCAGTCATTATCAGACGGGAGTTATTCATGTCCAAACAACAGATCGGTGTTGTCGGTATGGCGGTTATGGGTCGCAATCTGGCGTTGAATATTGAAAGCCGTGGCTACTCTGTATCTATTTTCAACCGCTCCAGTGATAAAACTGATGAAGTTATCGCTGAAAATCCAGAGAAAAAATTAGTTCCAAGTTATTCCATTGAAGAATTTGTCGATTCTCTGGAAAAACCGCGCCGTATCTTATTGATGGTTAAGGCCGGTGAAGCTACGGATAAAACTATTGCATCTCTGACGCCACACTTGGATAAGGGTGACATTCTGATTGATGGCGGCAATACCTATTTTCAGGATACTATCCGCCGTAATCGCGAGTTATCTGCGCAAGGCTTTAACTTCATCGGTACAGGGGTTTCTGGTGGTGAAGAAGGTGCATTGAAAGGGCCTTCAATTATGCCGGGTGGGCAAAAAGAAGCCTATGAACTGGTTGCGCCGATTCTGAAAGAGATTGCTGCTCAGGTGGATGGTGAACCTTGTGTGACTTATATTGGCTCGGATGGCGCAGGTCATTATGTGAAAATGGTTCACAACGGTATTGAATATGGTGACATGCAGTTAATTGCTGAAGCTTATTCTTTATTGAAAAATTCCCTGAACCTGACTAACCAGGAACTGGCAGATGTCTTCAAGGACTGGAATCAAGGTGAACTGAGTAGCTATCTGATCGAAATTACGGCTGATATCTTCCTTAAGAAAGATGAGGAAGGTAAATATCTCGTTGATGTGATTCTGGATGAAGCAGCCAATAAAGGAACAGGTAAATGGACCAGCCAGAGTTCTCTTGATTTGGGTGTTCCGGTAACACTGATTACTGAATCCGTTTTCGCCCGCTACATTTCTTCTCTGAAAGATCAGCGTGTTGCAGCATCTAAAGTCCTGTCAGGGCCGGAAGCACAACCATTTACAGGTGATAAAGCGGAATTTATTGAAAAAGTCCGCCGTGCGTTATATTTAGGCAAAATCGTCTCTTACGCACAGGGCTTCCAACAACTGAAAGCCTCTTCCGATGAATACAACTGGGATCTGAATTATGGCGAGATCGCTAAGATCTTCCGTGCGGGTTGCATTATCCGTGCTCAGTTCCTGCAAAAAATCACAGATGCTTACAACGCAGATCCGGCTATCGCTAACCTGTTGCTGGCACCTTATTTCAAACAAATCGCTGATGAATACCAGCAGGCGCTGCGCGATGTTGTTTCCTATGGGGTACAGAATGGTATTCCTACGCCAACATTCTCTGCTGCCATCTCGTATTATGACAGCTACCGCTCCGCAGTCCTGCCAGCCAATCTGATTCAGGCACAGCGTGACTATTTCGGTGCGCATACCTACAAACGCACTGATAAAGAAGGTGTGTTTCATACTGAGTGGTTAGGATAATAGTAAGTTAATATTTGACGATTATTACTCATAAAGGTGCTGAGTTTCTCAGCGCCTTTTTTGTGGATAGTTTCTTAGCAGAAAATTCAGGGTATGATTACTATTTCATTAGCTTGTGGGCAGCATGTTCCAGCCAATGCGCAATGCTGGCACCAAACGTGTGGTGTAACAATATCATGATCATGCTGATGATAATAACCAGACCAAGGATTATAAAGATAGAAAAATTATTCATAGGATAATTGCTCATCTTGCCTGGTTAAATCATAGCATGATTGATTGTTTATTAATCTGATTTTGATTATTTGTTAATCTATCGTTGATTAATAACCTTCCTAAATGAAATTAATTCAGGGTTGGCGATGCGGCGGTAATCTTCTGTATTTAAAATGATTGAACGTTCCAGACTGCCAGCGTTAAACGCCAGCTCATCGTAGCGTTCAAATAAAAATGGGTCGGCAACCAGTTTTAAATCAGGATGAAAGCTAAAAGGTGGTATGGCACCAAAAACACAGCGAGTTAATTCGGAAACTTCCTTCGGGCTTGCCAGTGATGCTCTATTGCCACCTGCTTGTTTGGCAAGAAGTGCCAAGTCAGCCTGCTGATCGGCGGGTAAGATTGCCAGAATATACTGACGGCAGTTATTTCCTTTAACATGACAGACTAACCCTTTTGCTCCCTGACCTAAGTATGTGCCACGTATTTTTGCCACTTCTTCTGATTTCCCACCAGTAGCATGTTCCATCACCCGATAGCGGGCCTTGTTAGTATCAAGTAGGGTGGTAAGACGCTCAAAAATATCATTCTTAAACAAAATGCTCTCCTGATTTTTGTACTATTTTATTTGTTTGATTATTAAGGTAATTTTTATCATTTTAAAGTTTGGTGAATTTCCGTTTATTTTTTATTCCTACACTTGTGATTGTTGATTTGAATCAAAATAACTGATGTAAATAAGTGCGAAATTATAAATCACTTCTCTTATCAAGATTTGAGATCCCTCAGTAAAGTCTAAGGAGTTCCTAATGGCAATATCAACTTTCTTTATCCCACCAGTGAATAAAATCGGTGAAGGGTGTCTTAATGAAGCCATTCAGTTAGTCAAAAATTATGGTTATAAGCAGGCCCTGATTGTTACTGACCGAGTGTTGAATGAGATTGGTATTGTTGGGAACGTTCAGAACTTATTGACTAATGTAGGGATAAAAAGTGCGATTTATGATGGAACAAACCCTAATCCAACTACGATTAACGTCGAAGAAGGGTTAGCTATTCTGCATCAGTATGATTGCGATTTTGTGATTTCGCTGGGGGGAGGATCGCCGCATGACTGTGCAAAAGGTATTGCATTGGTTGCAGCGAATGGTGGAGATATCCGTGATTATGAGGGTGTTGATGTTTCTGCAAAACCTCAGTTGCCGTTGATAGCAATTAATACCACGGCAGGTACAGCCTCTGAAATGACACGTTTTTGTATTATCACGGATGTAGAGCGCCACATTAAAATGGCAATTGTGGATAAAAACGTGACGCCTGTTTTATCTGTCAATGATCCTTCTCTGATGATTGGTATGCCGAAAGGGCTGACCGCAGCCACGGGTATGGACGCGCTGACTCATGCTGTCGAAGCCTATGTGTCTACGGCTGCTAATCCTATTACTGATGCCTGTGCGCTGAAAGCAGTTGAAATGATCAGCAGTTATTTACGTCGGGCTGTTGAAGATGGCAGCGATGTGGAAGCGCGGGAAAAGATGGCTTATGCCCAATTTTTAGCTGGTATGGCATTCAATAATGCTTCTTTAGGGTATGTTCATGCGATGGCTCACCAGTTAGGTGGTTTCTATGATTTGCCACACGGTGTTTGTAATGCAGTGCTGCTGCCTCATGTACAGCGCTTTAATGCAAAAGTTGCAGCATCCCGCCTGAAAGATATTGCCACTGCGATGGGAGCTGATGTTGCGAATATCTCCGAGCAGGAAGGGGCTGAAGCCTGTATTCAGGAAATCCGTCGACTGGCAAGAGATGTTAATATTCCGTCCGGTTTAACTGAATTGAACGTCAAAGTGGAAGATTTGCCTGTATTATCAGCTAATGCATTAAAAGATGCTTGCGGATTCACTAATCCAATTCAGGCATCACATGAAGAGATTGTGGCTATTTTTGAAGAGGCGATGTAACTATTTTTTTCCGTTCAATACTATCTGTTCAATAACTATCTGTTCAATACTATCCGTTCAATGTAATGCGTTAAGTATTATCTGTTGAATGAACCGTTAAACAGGGTATGAAATTTCTCTCCCTGATTCGGCTCACTATCCAGCCAGAGATAGACCTTAGTCAAAAAATGCCACTTCGTTTTATTTGGTTAAAGCCATTTAACGAAGTGGCTCTGTTTTTTAAAACGTTATTCCTCAGCAGAAGGCGATTTGTTGTCTTTCACTGAATGTCTTTTCTGTAATTGACGGATAATACAGCTCAGATCTAAATTTTGATCCTGAAGTAACACCAGCAGATGATAGAGCAAATCAGCAGCTTCATTAGTGAGTTCTTCCCGGTCATTCACCGTTGCTGCTAACGCTGTTTCTACGCCTTCCTCCCCAACTTTTTGCGCAATGCGTTTTGTGCCACTGGCATACAGGCGAGCAGTATAGGAGCTGTCGGGTGAGGCATTTTTCCGGCTTGCCAATATTTGTTCTAATTGATAAAGAAAACTCCATTCTGTTTGTGCTGGGCCAAAGCAGCTTTCAGTTCCTTTATGGCACGTTGGGCCGATAGGGTGGGCAAGGATAAGGAGAGTGTCGTTGTCACAGTCAGGGTAAATCTCGGACAACTCCAGAAAGTGACCAGAACTTTCACCTTTAGTCCATAAGCGTTGTTTAGTGCGTGAAAAGAAAGTGACTCTGCCGGAATCCAGCGTTACATTCAGGGCTTCTCTGTTCATATAGCCCATCATCAGTACGGTGCCAGAGATGGCATGTTGCACGATCACGGGCATCAGGTTATCTACTTTTTGCCAGTCTAATTTTTCGATTTCCTGTGATGTTAATGGTGCTATCTTTAACATATTCTTACCTCGACCCCTTGCGCCGCCAGATAGTGTTTCAGTTCGCCAATATTAATAATCTGTTTATGGAAGACAGAAGCAGCCAAGGAGCCATCAACATTAGCGTGTTTAAAGGCATCCAGAAAATGAACCGGAGCACCTGCTCCCCCTGATGCGACTAAAGGTACAGAACAGGCTGCCCGAACCCGTTGAAGCTGGGTAAGGTCATAGCCATTACGAACGCCATCCTGATTCATCATATTCAGGACAATTTCACCGGCACCACGTTGTTGTACTTCTCTGACCCAGTCCAGAGTCTGCCATGCGGTTGCTGTGGTACGTTTTTCATCTCCGGTAAACTGATATACCTGATAGCTGTCACTTTTCTCATCAAACCATGTATCAATACCAATGACGATACATTGAACGCCGTAACGTTCAGCCAAACGGTTAATCAAAGAAGGGTCTGACAGAGCCGGAGAATTGATTGAAATTTTATCTGCACCAAATGATAAAATTTGCCCGGCATCTTCAACTGTTCTGATCCCGCCTGCGACACAGAAGGGGATATTTATTACCTCAGCGACTTTTGCAACCCAGCTTTTATCCACAACACGGCCATCAGAGGAGGCGGTAATATCATAAAATACCAGTTCATCAGCACCTTCCTGAGCATAGCGTTGCGCAAGAGGCACAATGTCACCGATAATTTCGTGATTGCGGAATTGTACCCCTTTGACTACCTGTCCATCACGGACATCAAGGCAGGGAATTATGCGTTTTGCCAGCATTCGATAGCCTCCTTCAATGTAAATTTTCCTTCAAGCAATGCGCGTCCGACAATGACACCTGTAACACCAGATGCAGGTAAAGAGGAAATATCGGTCAGACTGCCGATCCCTCCAGATGCCTGAAATGCAACCTGTGGATAGTGTTGACTGATTTCCTGATAAAGTGAAATATTCGAGCCGCTCAATGTGCCATCGCGGGAAATATCAGTACACAGCACATGCTTCAGGCCAACAGGAAGATATTGCTCAATGACCTGCTCCAGTGTTGCTTCGCTGTTTTCCTGCCAGCCACTGATAGCAACCCGTTTAATACCGTCGGGACTAATGCGGACATCCAGTGCTAAAACAATGGATTCCGCGCCATATTTCTGAAACCACTGTTTAACTAATGCTGGCTGTGTGATTGCCGTTGAACCAATGACTACCCGGTTTGCTCCGGCTTCAAAAAGGGCTGCAACATCGCTTTCTGAGCGGATGCCTCCTCCGACCTGTACCGGAACAGATACCCCAGACAGTAGTTCGCGTAACAGTGAAATCTGGCGTCTGGCCGGATCTTTCGCACCGGTCAAATCCACCAGATGCAGCAGTTTGGCACCTGTTTTTTCATATTCCTGTAAACGGGATAACGGAGAACTGCCGTAATTCCGGCGCTGGTCATAATCCCCCTGATGCAAACGGACAACATTGCCATCGATTAAATCTAATGCAGGTATAATCATGGGGTTACATCTCCAGAAAGTTTTTTAATAGCTGTTCTCCTGCTGCACCAGAACGCTCAGGATGGAATTGGACACCAAAAAAATTGTGTTTTGAGACCGCACTGCTGAATGGGGAGCCATAATCTGTTTGAGCAATGGTGTATTTGCCAACGGGCAGTGCATAGCTGTGAACAAAGTAAAAATAGGCGTTATCTTCAATGCCGTGAAACAGAGGATGGCCTGATTGGGCATTGACCTGATTCCAGCCCATATGAGGTAACGGCAGGCCAGAAGTTGCCATTTTTTTGACTGGAGAGCTGATTAATTTCAGTAGCGGGATATTGCCGCCTTCTTCACTGATTTCAGCCAGAAGCTGCATTCCCAGACAGATACCCAGAACAGGTTGGGTAAGAGATGTGATCAGAGGGATCAACTCTCGTTGCTGAAGCTGGGTCATTGCTGACGCCGCTGTACCGACTCCCGGTAAAAGCAGTTTTTCGGCTGATCTAACAACATTTGCATCAAGACTGATGACTGGCTCATACCCCAGCCGACGAATGGCGTAGGCAACGGAAGCAAGATTGGCACAGCCGGTATCCAAAATAACAACTTTCATCATTATTCTCTCTTATAAAACACCTTTAGAGCTGGGCAGGGTATCGCCTTCTACGCGGATAGCCTGCCGCAGTGTGCGACCAAAAACTTTAAACAGACTTTCGGCACGATGGTGATCGTTTTTACCTTTCGTTTTCAGATGCAAGGTACATCCCATGGTATAAGAGAGGGAACGGAAAAAGTGTTCGATCATTTCTGTGCTCAAATCCCCGACACGTTGATGTTTAAACTCCGCTTTATACTCAAGGTGCGGTCTGCCGGAGATATCCAGAGCGCATCGGGCAAGACATTCATCCATTGGAAGGGTAAAACCGAAACGGGCAATACCCAGTTTGTCACCCAAAGCCTGTTTCAGGGCTTCTCCCAGAGCAAGGCCTGTATCTTCAACAGTGTGATGATCATCAATATAGAGATCACCATCAACTTGAATATTCATGCGAAAACCGCCGTGAGTGGCTATCTGATCCAACATATGGTCAAAGAAACCGACACCTGTATTAATACGGTTTTTCCCTTCACGATCCAGCCAGACTTCAATCTTGATGGCTGTCTCTCTGGTTTTGCGGCTTACGCAGGAATAACGATCCTGACGGGTTAATTGTTCACAAATTGCTGACCAGCCGAACGATTCTGCATGATAGCGGAGACCTTTAATTCCCATATTCTGAGCCAATTGCAGGTCAGTTTCCCGATCACCAATGACGTAACTGTTTTTGAGGTCTAATATTCCGTCAGCCAGATATTTTTCTACTAACCCGAGTGTTGGTTTACGGCAGTTACAGCCATCTTCTGGTTTGTGAGGGCAGATTAGTACTTCTTCAAACTTAATTCCCTGTGAAGAAAGAATTTGCATCATCAGTGCGTGCGGCGGTTCAAAATCAGCCAGTGGAAAACTGTCTGTGCCTAATCCATCCTGATTAGTGACCATGACCAGTTTATAACCGGATTTCTGTAAGGTCAGCAGAGCTGGGATCACTCCGGGTTCAAATGCCAGCTTATCAAGGCGATCAACCTGATAATCAGTGGGTGGCTCAGTGATCAACGTGCCATCACGGTCAATAAAAAGTATTTTCTGGCTCATGGATTCTCTGTTTCCTGTACTTGTTGATTTTGTTTGCAAAGAGCATCGATAGCGGTGATCAGTTGCTCACATTCACTACGGCTGCCAACAGTAATACGCAGGCAATTTTCCAGTTCCGGCTGTTTTTGTTGATCACGCAGAATAATGCCCTGATCCCATAACGTTCTGAACACAAAATCAGCATTGGTGAATCGCACCAGAATATAGTTGGTTTCACTGGGAAAGACTTTTTCCACTAATATCAGCTTATCAAGTGCATCCTGTAGATAAGCCCGATTGGCAATTGTTTCTTCGACCCGCTCCTGCATTGCCCGTATGCCCTGAGCAGTCAGAGCCTGTGCGGCAATATCGGCAACAGGCGTGGCAAGGGGATAAGGTGCAATCACTTTCAACATTAGAGCGATAATATCGGCAGAAGCCAGCGTAAATCCACATCGTAGCCCTGCTAAAGCAAAAGCTTTCGAGAGGGTTCGCAAAATTACCAGATGCGGATACTCTTTTAGCCAGTGAGTGGTAGTATTCTGCGGACTGAATTCGATATAGGCTTCATCAATGGCAACGATGGCGCGGTTGCTGGCCAGTTCGAGGATCTGGCGTAATGCAGAAGAGGAAATCAGATTGCCTGTCGGGTTATTCGGGCTACAGATATAGATTAATTTGACGTTATCCAGATTATTTTTGATGGCCGTTATATTTGGCTGCCAGTCTGAACCTGCAAGGATCTTTTTCTGTGCAACGCCGAAAGTTTCCGCACTGACACCGTACATTCCATAGGTTGGCGGGCAGAATATAACAGCATCTTTGCCCGGTTCACAAAAGGTGCGGAGCAGTAGTTCGATAGCTTCATCTGCTCCGCGGCTGACAAGTACTTGCTCTGGTAGCAAGCCAGCATAATCAGCATAGCGCTGAATAACGGCCGCAGGCTGGCATTCAGGGTAGCGGTTAAGTGTTTTTTCAGAAAACTGAAAATCAGGTGCAGCGTGATATTCATTGGCATTTAACCATATATCACCATTGCCACCCAAACGACGGGCTGACATATAAGGGACTAATTTGCGGATATTTTCTCTTGCCAGTGAAGTGACATCAAAAACAGTGCTCATTAATTACTCCTTAGCCTGAAAGTTTGTGTCTGCATTATTGATTGTATTATCAGGATTATTTGCATTATCAGGGTTATTCAAGGCAGCGATGCGTACTGTAACTGCATTTTTATGTGCAGTGAGCTGCTCTGCCTGTGCCAGTATTTCAATCGTTGGAGCAAGTTTTTTCAAACCCTGTGGCGTCAGCTTCTGTACGGTCATTCTTTTCAGAAAGTCCGCCAGTCCAAGGCTTGAGTGAGTAGATGTATAACCGTAAGTTGGTAAAACGTGATTAGTGCCGGAAGCATAATCTCCCGCAGATTCTGGAGACCAGTCGCCGAGAAAAACGGAACCGGCACTGGTAATTTGATCCACGAGTTGTTCTGGTTGCCGTGTCTGGATAATCAAATGCTCAGGGCCATATTGGTTACTGATCGCCACACATTGGGAGATATCATCAGCGAGGATAATCCGGCTGGATTGTAAGGCCTGTATTGCAATTTGCTGGCGTGGCAGGGCTGGGAGCTGTTTTTCAATTTCACGGATAACCTGCCCGGCGTAATTTTCATCGGGTGTAACTAATATGACCTGTGAATCTGGCCCATGCTCTGCCTGTGAAAGTAAATCTGCTGCGGTAAATTCGGGGGCGCCGCCGCTATCAGCGATTACCAGTACCTCAGAAGGGCCGGCGGGCATATCAATGGCAGCGCCGTCAATACGCTGGCTGACCTGTTTTTTGGCTTCGGTAACCCATGCGTTACCCGGCCCAAAAATTTTATCTACTTTAGGAACCGACTCTGTGCCAAATGCCATTGCTGCAATAGCCTGAGCACCACCAACCTGAAAAATATCACTAATACCGCATAACTGCGCAGCATAGAGTATTTCATCAGCGATTGGTGGTGGAGAGCACAGAATCATTTTACGACATCCTGCAATACTGGCAGGAACTCCAAGCATAAGTACAGTAGAAGGTAGTGGTGCGGAGCCACCGGGGATATAAAGCCCGACAGAATCAATGGGTCGTGTAATTTGTTGGCAGCATACGCCGGGAAGAGTTTCTACTTCAATGACTGCTGGTTTTTGCGCTTCATGGAACAGACGGATGTTGTTCATCGCCAACTGGATGGCTTGTTTGATTTCTGTTGTCAGGCGCTCTTTCGCTGCGTTAATCTCTTTTTCTGAGATTCGGACAGTATCAATTGTTGTGTTGTCAAAACGCTGGCTATATTCGCGTAATACGTTATCACCACGTTCTTTAACTGTTTCCAGAATCTGTTTCACCGTATAGGTAATATCGTCAGAAGCGATAACAGCAGGGCGGGTCAGCAGTATTTTTTGCTGTTCCGGTGTACATGACTGCCAGCGGATAATGGTGCTAAAACCGACAATACTGACATTGGTGCTCATCCGTTTACTCCATCATTTTTTCGATTGGTAAAACCAGAATAGAACTGGCACCTAATACCTTGAGTTTTTCCATTGTTTCCCAGAATAGGGTTTCACTGCTCACCATATGCATGGCTACACGATTTTGTGCTCCGGCCAGCGGCAAAATTGTCGGGCGTTCTGCACCTGGTAACAGGGCGATGATCTCTTCCAGTTTGTCACTTGGTGCATGCAGCATGATGTATTTGGATTCACGAGCCTGAATCACACCCTGAATACGGGTCATTAGCTTATTGATTAGTTGTTGTTTAGCTTCAGGCATTTCACCATCACGCTGGATCAGGCAGGCTTTTGAACGATAGATGACTTCCACTTCCCGCAATCCGTTTGCTTCCAGTGTTGCACCGGTTGAAACCAGATCACAGATAGCATCAGCCAACCCGGCCCGTGGAGCAACTTCAACTGAGCCATTAAGCAGGCAAGGTTTGAATTGAATCCCTTTTTTATCCAGATAGCGTTTTAATAAGTGCGGATAAGACGTGGCAATGCGTGAATTTTGCAGGCATGTCACACCGGTATAGCTGTAATCAAGAGGGGCTGCGAGGGAAAGCCGACAATCTCCAAAATCAAGGCGGCGCAATGTGGTATAGCGGGGATCATCTCCTTGTGCCTGTCGGCTCAGTAGTTCTTCTTCCAGTACGTTTTCACCAATAATCCCCAAATCAACAATGCCATCCATCACAAGACCGGGAATATCGTCATCACGGACACGCAGGATATCAATGGGCATATTTTCCGCGAATGCAATCAATCGCTGTTGTTGCAAATTGATTTTTATGCCACAGCGTGCCAGTAATTCTCTGGAATCATCACTCAGGCGCCCTGATTTTTGCATGGCTACCCGTAATCGTGTTTTATCTAACATGTTATGTCTACCCTATGTATCAATCTGAATATTTTTGTAGCCCGAATTTATTAGGTATAGAAAAAAACCCCCGGAAAATCTTCCGGGGGTTTTCTATCGTATTCATGCCACCGGAAGACTTACTAAATGTCTTCCAGCACACAGCAGCCTGAAAGACTAGTCAGGATGATGGTGATGATGATGGCTAAATTGAATACGATTCATAATATGTGCGCTCTCTTTGGTGCTATTTTTGTGTTGGTTGTGTTCGGTACTATTTTGTTCTGATTTTGTTCTGTTCTGTTCTGTTCTGTGATGTCAGGTTTGTGACTTCGAAGGAACTTTGTGCTTAACTTTGTTTATATGCTGGTATAGCTTGCCAGAATAAATAACGAACTGACTGTCATTTAACCTATCTGATCCTGTGTATGAAAAGCAACCTTTTTTTTAAAAAAGTTATTTTTATTCATTAACATTTTGTTTTATAAATAATAATGTATTTTCCCGTCAAAATGTGGCTGAGTAATGCTCTTTATGGGGATAACTTTGCCTACTAATCAGTACGATATGGGCTGGAGAGGATTACAGTGAAAAAGGTTTCAATTATCGGGTTGGGATGGCTGGGATTGCCACTGGCGCAAGCTCTGCAAGGAAGTGGTTTACAGGTGATCGGCAGTAAAACAACACCAGATGGCGTTGAGGCAGCATGTATGTGTGGCATTGATTGCCATTTATTAAATCTGAATCCTGAAATAGTCTGTGCAGCCGATGAGCTTGAGCAACTGATGTCAGTTGATGTGTTGGTTCTGATGCTGCCACCCAGTGGTGTTGCTGGAGGGGGGGTAGAGTATGTCAGAGCAGTCCAGTTAATTGTGGACACAGCACTTTCCCATTCTGTTCCTCATATTATTTTTATCAGCTCAACTTCCGTTTATGGCTCATCTGTTGGTCATCTTAATGAAGATGCTTCATTGGCTGCTGAAACTCAGTCAGCCTGCGCCTTGGTTGAACTGGAGAACTGGCTGCATCAGCTACCCAATACTTCTGTTGATATTCTGCGTTTGGCAGGTCTGGTCGGTACGGGCCGTCATGCAGGGCGTTTTCTCGCCGGACGGAAGGCAATCGCAGGAGGGGAAAATGCCGTTAATTTGGTTCATCAGGATGATGCTATCTCTGCCATTAAGCTGCTGATTGAGCGTTCTGAGGGTGGGAATGTCTACAATTTGTGTGCACCTGTACACCCTAAAAGGTCAGAGTTTTACTCACAGGCCTGCTGTCAGCTTAATCTGGCTCCACCAGAATTTTTACAGCCGGAAGCAAGTGAGGAAGCAGAAAACTACACTGAGAAATGTAAAACAGTAGATGGAAGCCGCATTTGCCGGGAACTGGGGTTTGAGTATCAATATCCAGATCCCGGAAGCATGCCGATGAGTTTGTAATTAGTTTATTTCAATCATAACGATTTTTCGGAATGCTGGCCTTTCAGTCATTAATTGATACCAGCGTTCCAAGTTTGGCAGTGAGGGGCGCTCAGTCACAACATTGATCCACGGGTAGATAAACGGTGCCAACGCAATATCAGCCATGCCAAATTTATCACCGGAAAGATACGGTTTCTGGCTTAATGCTTCATCGGCAATTTTCAGCAGTCGTTCTATTTCTGCTAATGCCTGTGCAATAACTTTTTGATCACGTAACTCTTCTGGTGTCCTGACAAGGCTTATCATGAGTTGTTTAATGGGAAAAACAGATTACATCCTGTCCAGTCCATCCACTTCTCAATGTTGTATTTTTCTTTAATATCATTTGGATATAATGTGTTTTTGCCAAATTTCTCGGCAAGGTAGCGGACGATCACATTTGACTCCCACAAGATAAAATCACCATCCTGTAAGCATGGAATAACTCCATTGGGATTCATGTGTAAATAATTAGGCTCATCGAGTTTGCCAAATTTCCCCCCGACATCAATTTGCTGGTAGGGAACATTTAATTCTTCCAGACACCAAAGAACTTTTTTTACATTTGATGAATTTTTACGACCCCAGATTGTTAGCATTACTCTCTCCTCAATATCAGGTTATTTGATAATATGGCAATAAACTCATAGAAATAACAGGAGATTCTTACGCTATTGGATTGGAGTCTTATCTCATAACATCTATATTAATAGAGGTTTTGTACTTTAGTTGTTGAATTGGACGCGGCTGTCAAAGAAAGAAGGCGGATGATGATGAAAAAAAGAGGTCATATTAAGAGAATAAAGTTTTTTACGATGGGGATGGGTGTTTTTTGGCTGGCAAGTACCAGCCTGTATGCAATGGATGAACCCGCTGCACCTGAGGTTGATGCGAAATCTTATGTTCTGATGGATTATGCCAGTGGAAAAATTCTGGCATCAAATAATGCTGATGAACGCTTAGATCCGGCAAGTCTGACCAAAATGATGACCAGCTATGTGATTGGGCAGGCGATGAAGTCAGGTAAAATTTCTCAGGATGATATGGTTACCGTGGGAAAAGATGCATGGGCGACAGGTAATCCTGTGCTCAAAGGCTCATCCCTGATGTTTTTAAAACCGGGTGATAGAGTCAAAGTTATTGATTTGAATCGCGGCATTGTGATCCAGTCTGGTAATGACGCAAGCATTGCTCTTGCAGATTATGTAGCGGGAAGTCAGGATGCATTTGTTGATTTAATGAATAAATATTCTCAGTCTCTGGGGCTGACAAACACTCATTTTAAAACCGTACATGGGCTAGATGCTTCAGGGCAATACAGCACTGCGCGTGATATGGCCGTTTTGGGACAGGCGATGATCCGTGATGTCCCGGAAGAATATGCACTGAATAAAGAGAAAGAATTCACGTTTAACAAGATCCGCCAGCCTAACCGCAACCGTTTGTTGTGGAATCAGAATATGAATGTGGATGGCATAAAAACAGGGCATACCAGTGGTGCGGGATATAATCTTGTCGCCTCTGCAACTGAAGGCCCGATGCGCTTAATCTCGGTTGTTCTGGGGGCACCAAGTGATCGGATGCGTTTTGTGGATAGCGAGAAACTTCTGTCATGGGGCTTTCGTTTTTATGAAACAACCACTCCCTTAAAGGCTGATGCTGTTTTTGTTACACAGAAAGTGTGGTACGGAACTCGTTCAGAAGTCGCATTAGGTGTTGAAAAAGATGCCGCAGTGACTCTCCTGCGTGGGCAATCTGCAAATTTGAAAGCAAATTTCACTTTGAATCAGGCTGAGTTGGAAGCACCATTGGCAAAAAATCAGGTTGTAGGAACCGTGCATTTCATGCTGGATGGAAAGGTGGTTGCACAACATCCTCTGGTGGTAAAAGAAGCTGTTGAAGAAACGGGTTTCTTTGGTCGTATCTGGGATTTTATTGTGAAGACAGTGAGTGGCTGGTTTAACGCAATTTTTAGTTAATGAGTGACCCCAGAGATACGAAAATATAATACAGTCAGAGAGAGGTAAAAATGCCAGTTCCTATCAGGGAGACTGGCATTTTTCTAGATTGGCAACTATAAAAAGTTGCCGGATATATCGATTACATTACAGAGTAAACTGCGGCAGAAATTGCAATTGATCCCATCACAATGATAAAGATATTGCTTGGCTTGCCCGCATATTTGCGCATAGCAGGTACTTTGTAAATAGCATACATTGGCATGATGAACAGGATCATAGCAATGATTGGGCCACCCAGTGATTCAATGATATTCAGAATACTTGGGTTAATAGTTGCAATAATCCATGCGCTGATCAGCATGAAAAGGCTGGTGATTCGATTCAGCGTTTTGTGCTGAATAGATTTGCCTCGTGCGTTCATAGCTTTATTAACGATACCATTGAAGCCTTCACGAGCACCCAGATAGTGGCCGAGGAATGATTTGGTAATGGCAATAAAGGCAATGAATGGAGCGATATACTCAATCAGTGGTGTATTAAAATGGTTAGCCAGATAAGACAGAATAGTAATGTTCTGTGCTTTTGCTTCCGCCAGATTTTCTGGTGATAGGCTCAGTACGCAACTGAACACAAAGAACATAACTGTCAGTACCATCATGATGTGAGCATAGCCCAGAATGCGTGAACATTTCTTTTCCGCATTGTCGCCGTACTCTTCACGTTTTGCTACAGCAAACGCAGAGATGATAGGGGAATGGTTGAAAGAGAAAACCATAACCGGAATCGCCAACCACAAGGTGAACAGCAGGCCGTGACTGTTTGTGGAAGAAACTGCATTGTCCAGTGACAGAGTATCAAAAATAGCCGTGTTCCAATGAGGGATCAGATACAGAGCCAGCAGCATCAGTACGGTTACGAATGGGAACACCAACACGCTCATTGCTTTGACAATGGCTTTCTCACCGAAACGGATAATGCTCATAACGCCGAGAATTAATACCAGCGCCAGTAATGCGCGAGGAGGAGCATCCATATTCAGCTGGTGGGTGATAAAACTTTCTACCGTATTGGTCAGTGCAACACTATAAACCAGCAGGATAGGGTAGATGGCAAAGAAGTAGAGGATAGTGATAAAAAAGCCAGCCACTTTACCAAAATGCTCTTCTACCACACCAGTGATATCTTCACCGCTATTTTTGCCGGACAGGACAAAACGACACATTCCCCGGTGAGCAAAAAATGTCATCGGAAGTGCAAGCAGAGCCATGATGATAAGGGGTATTAGTCCGCCAATCCCGGCGTTTATAGGAAGAAACAGAACGCCAGCGCCGATGGCTGTGCCATATAATCCCAACATCCATACAGTATCTGATTTACGCCAGGTAGAGTAATCGCTTTTGCTGCCAGAAGCAGAGGATGCGATTGAACCTGTTTGAGATGTGTCCATAAATATCTCCGAAATAACGCGGTAAAGTAAAATTTAAAAACTACTAAACCCGCACATCATTAAAATGCACGAGTTGGATTCGTTATATGAATAATAAGTTGTCAGATATTGAGCTGACGTTTATTTAAACACGTTTATTTATATACTAATAATATCGATTAAAATGCAGCCATTTTAAGCTGAAAATTCCAGATCCCGTTTAGTTCTATTTTTGATATTTAAATCAAAATTCTTAACCACAGACTTTTGGTAAAGGGAATATAATTATTTTTAGTAAAATGTACCGTGATCGCTCTCGCAATTGCAAGATTTATATCGTAAAGTTAATATGTTACGAGTTTTTATGATGATGTTAATTAAATATTAAATAAAATGCAGTGGTAAAGAATGGAAGTAATGAGTTTCATAACTTAAATTTGAATTTCTCGTTCTGATTTTGTCATTTATATATTCATTAAAACATTAATAAATTATTTTTTTGTGACGTTTTAAATTAAAATCAGGGTGGTTAATATTAGTTCTTATAATTTGAAATATGAATTTAACTTATTTTCACCGCCTGTATCCTGCTGAAATAAAAGTAAAACAATGTGGTGCCTTAGTTTGAATTAAGATATGAATTGTATAAATAGAAATTTTATTTTTAGTATTATAAATTAATAAACATCTTAATTTTTAAAAGTTACCACATGAAAAGAGAATATTATAGATTGTTTTTTATGTAGAAAGAATAATGATATTTCATTATATGATGTTGTATATAGCGAATGGTTTTATGACGTTTGCTGGTATTTCATATCTACACCTGCCGTCTTTCAGGTTGTAGCCAACAAAGCTACAACCTGAAAAAGATTGAATATCTTTTCTACTGAAGAAAAAAGACTAACTTTGTACCCAGCCTCTTTTTATCAAAAAGGAGCAGCAGAATTGATAAAGAAAGGTGAGTTTGTTTTGTAAAAATGCGCCGTACTGATGCCAGAATATTTGCGAGAATGCACACCCCATCAGGCTGACAAGCAAGGCGCCAATCATGTCGATTGGCCAATGAACCCCTACATAAACCCGGGCCCAGACGATAGCACAGGCAATAACCATCAGGCCGATTCCTGACCAGATCCGATGCCAGAAAAGAAACGCCAGTGAAAATGTAAACACGGCTGTACCATGATTACTGGGAAATGAAGCTGTGGGCGCATGAACAAGAAAATTATAACCAACGCCTTCAACAAACGGACGGGCATGGGGGACAAGTACTCCAATGATTGTTGATGCCGAAATTGCAAAGGCAAAAGCAATACAGGATTTACTGACAACAATACGTTGGTGTGAGATGGCCTCCTTTTTCCCCCAAAGCCAGAAAACTGCTAGTGTGATGGGATATACATACACCAGATATTTAGCAATAAAGATTGAAAACATGATCATGCCTGATGATGAATCTGGTGTCGCATTGATAAGGTTAAACAAATCGTGGTTCAGTTGTTCTAGCAAGATGAGCCTCACACGTGCATTGAAGTAGAAATATGATAACGTGTTTATCAATTTATCGGTAAAAACAATAATTTTAGCATGTGGATCAATAAAGCGGTATTGCCTTGATTCATCATTTTATTTAATGATTATTGAAGCTGGGTAGGTCAATAATGTATTCATGATATGGCATAAGTTGTTTTTTGCTCATTTTTAACGTCCCGTATAAACAAAAAACCCGATAGTCTTTAACCAAAGGGGATGACTATCGGGCTCCTCAATATGGGGACATCAAAGAAAAGCAGTGGCACTAATTGAGACTGTACGAAAACCTGAAAGTTCTCACGTTCGTAAAAAAATTACAGAGTTTTTTCTATCGGGTGGGGGTTTTGAGTGGAATAGTCTGAAATTTCTTTCAGAATTAATGAGATGTATGCCGCTCAGGCAAAAAATGCTTTTTAGCCTGAGCAGTAGTGATGCCGTGATTATTTATACAGTTCCAGATTCTCTTTGGCGTAGGCTTCAAAGTCAGTACAGCCGCCAATGTGTGTTTCATCAATGAAAATCTGGGGAACTGTCTCAACAGTTTTGCCTACCGTTTTTGACAAGTCTTCTTTGGTGATACCCTCTGCCAAAATATCCACATAACGGTAATCAAAGTCTTCACGCTCTGTTTTTAATTTTTCAGCCAGTTCTTTTGCGCGGACACAGTATGGGCAACCGGGGCGACCAAAAATGACAGTGTACATATAAACTCCTTAAGTAGTAATGAACATGGACTACATTGATATGTCATCTTGAGTTACTATGCCTGTAAGCGCCGATAAAAAAAAGCAGGAATTTCCTTTCGTTTTAATTAGTCCTGCCAATACAAGTGATTCAGATATGATTATCTGGTAAGGCATGGTTAAAATTTATCACCCATATCAGATTTGGAAGGTAGTCAACAAATGAAGAAAAGTACATCAGAAGAGATGCGTTCGTTGGCTGATATGCCAAAGCTGGTTATTTTGTTGGAAGTATTGGGTATCGGGTTATTAGCGTTAGTCTATTTATCGATAACTGATAGCATAATTCTATCACCTTTATTAATGACGACAGAAGCACACATTGCTATGATCTTATTGGGCATTGGCTGTTTGATTCCCGCAGCTATCCATATTATCTGGCGTGCGATCTATAATCTTTCTTTCTTAGGCATTGATCATAAGAAAGAGAGCAAAAATCATCGGGTTGTTTCTGATAGAGAAAAAACAGAATAGGTTAACGATTTCATGTTGCTATCCTAATAGCGTGTTTTCTGAAGGTAGCAGATGTCACTTTTAGTCATATGAGGTTGATTCAATGGATTCTATGGTTATCCCAAATTTAGCAACATTACGTAACTGGCTTGATAAACTCAAAATCTCTTATTTTGAAAATGAAGCAAGTCAGGTATTGCATTTGCCTCATATGCAGAACATTGAGGGCTTGTTTGATGCCAAGATTGATCTGCTGGAAGGGGTTGTCTTTTTTTCCGCTTTGGCAGAAGTCAGGCCAACGGCAATCATTCCATTGGTTGCGAATCTGAGCCAGATTAATGCCAGTTCTCTTACTGTTAAGGCATTCCTTGATATTCAGGATGAAAATTTACCAAAACTTATTGTCTGTCAGTCATTTCCTGTCGCTGCGGGTATGACTTTCCAGCAATTTTCTCATTTTCTGAAACAGGGCGAGGAACAGATTTCCAATGTGATTTTCGAAGTCCACAGTCACAACTTTCTGTATGTCACGAGTGATATGGAAAGTGAAATGGAAGTAGAAGATGATGAAGAAGCACAGGCTTCGACAGAAACTTCAACGTTTACTTTGCACTAATATATTTTAATGTGGTCTTTTACAATGCAGTGTGCGCAGTATATCGCGGGGCATTGTCACTCCTGCCAGTGGCTTGATAAGTCCTATTTACATCAGTTATCAGATAAACAAGAACATTTACAGCAGCTTTTACGAGAAACTCCTAACACGTGCTGGCAGCCTCCTGTTGCCAGCAAGCTTAGTGGATTTCGTAATAAAGCTAAAATGGTCGTGAGTGGTAGTGTCGAACGCCCGTTGCTCGGAATGCTTCATCGGGATGGGAGAACAGTCGATCTCTGTGATTGCCCTTTGTATCCACAACACTTTCAGCCGGTATTTGACGCAATAAAAATATTTATTGCGAAAGCGGGGTTAGTGCCATACAACGTTGCACGTAAAAAGGGTGAGCTGAAATATATTCTGTTGACCGAAAGCCGGGCTGATAAAGAGATGATGCTGAGGTTTGTGTTGCGTTCAGAAACTAAGCTGGGGCAGCTAAAACGAGCCTTACCATGGCTACAGGAGCAGTTACCACAATTGACGGTAATTTCTGCCAATATTCAGCCGACTCATATGGCAATCCTTGAAGGTGAAAAAGAGATTCTTTTCACTGAAAAGAAAATGTTACGGGAAAATTTTAACAATATTCCGTTGTATATTCGTCCCCGGAGTTTCTTCCAGACGAATCCGGCTATTGCCTCACAGCTATATATGACAGCAGGGCAATGGGTCAGGGATCTGAATATAAGCAGTATGTGGGATCTGTTTTGTGGTGCAGGAGGCTTTGGCCTGCATTGTGCAGATAAAGAAACCAAGTTGACAGGGATTGAGATCAGTGAAGAGGCGATTGCCTGTGCCAGAAATTCGGCTGATAGTCTCGGGCTTAAACATGTTGAATTTCAGGCTCTGGATTCTACGCATTTTGCGCTTGATAAGTCACAGATCCCGGAGTTGGTATTAGTTAATCCACCTCGCAGGGGGATAGGTAAAGAACTTTGCCAGTATCTTAATCGAATGGCACCTGAGTTTATTCTTTACTCAAGTTGTAATGCGGAAACGATGGCAAAAGATATCATGATGCTCGAACGATACCGGATAGAAAAAGTGCAGTTATTCGATATGTTTCCACATACTGAACATTATGAAGCTCTGGCTCTGTTGGTTCTGGATAAAAATTGACCGGAAATAAGGAATGGCTTCCATTGTGGGTAATCAGCAATGGAAGCAAAGAGAGACACAAATTCATAGTGAACAGTTTAATGACGTTGCTCAAATGATAACGTGCGTCGTTCAAAAATACGCATCAGCAATGTCAGAAGGCCATTTATGCAGAGATAAATGATACCTGCTGCAACAAAAACGGTTGCATCATAACTGCGGCCAAATTGTAGCTGGCTGTATCCCATAATATCCAACAGGGTGATTGTACTGGCCAGTGAAGTGCTTTTAAAAATCAAGATAACTTCATTTGAATAGGACGAGAGTGCTCGTTTGAAGGCATACGGCAGTAAAATGCGCATGGAATGTGCCTGCGACATACCAAGTGCATGACAGGATTGCCATTGCCCTGCCGGAATTGCTTTAACAGCCCCGTAAAAAAGCTGCGTAGAATACGCGGCGCTATTTAAAGCCAGTGTCACCATAGCACAGAGCCACGGCTCAGACATTAACTGCCATAACCACGGGTACTCTTTTATTAATGGAAATTGGCCGGGACCATAGTAAATCAGAAAGAACTGTACGAGTAAGGGAGTGCCGGTGAATAGTGTTATATAGCCTTTCACCAGTTGAGATAAAACCGGCAGTTTCATTGTCAGAATCACAGTCAGGATGACTGACAGCATAAATGCCACCAGCAATGCGGTGAAAGTGAGGCTAAGACTGGTTTGCAGACCCGGTAAAATATCCTTTATATACTCAAACATCAGAAGTACTCCGTTCAAAATGAGTCGCACGTACTTCAAGTCGCTTGAGAATAAATTGGCTCACCAATGTGATAAGTAAATAGATTATGGCGGCTACCATATACCATGTGAATGGTTCTTGTGTGCGAGTGGCGATACTTTTTGTTTGTAACATCAAATCATTAACGCTTATTAACGAGACCAGAGCCGTATCTTTTAATAAAACCAGCCACTGATTACCAAGGCCGGGTAAAGCATGGCGCCACATTTGCGGCATGATCAGGCGGAAAAATATGCGGCTCTGGCTTAACCCCAGTGCCTGACCAGCTTCTCGCTGCCCGGCAGGAATCGCTTTTAATGCTCCTCTTATTGTCTGAGATGCATAGGCTGAATAAAGGAGCGAAAGCGCAATGACACCGCAAAGGAAAGGGCTGACATCAAAACTGTCAATTTCCATCTGTATTCTGAACTGGCAGACCACCAGATTGATATCAAGACCATCTGATAAAAGAATAAGAAGTTGTGAACTCCCGAAATAGATAAAAAGAACTACCAGAATTTCAGGCAGCCCACGGATCAGAGTAACCCAACAGGAGCCTAAGAGTGCAAAGGTTTTCCAGCGCGAAGATTCCCAGCCAGCAAAAATCATTGCCAGAATCAGGCCTGCTATGAGAGAGGAAACAGCAAGGCCGACGGTGATACCGGCGGCACTGATTAAAGATTGAAGTTCATTCATTGGCGTTCAATTAGTTATTTTTTCCAAACCATTTTTTGTAGATGGTGTCATAAGTGCCATCCTGTTTGATTTCTGCCAGAGCTTTATTCAGCTTGTTCAACAGGTCTGTATTGCCCTTACGAACAGCGATCCCCAAACCGGTACCAAAGTAATTTTTATCAGTGACTCTCTCACCAATTGTGCCCAGTTCTTTATTCTTTTTCAGCCATTCATTGACAACAGCAGTATCACCAAATATTGCCTCAATACGACCATTTTTCAGGTCAAGGATTGCATTCTGGTAGCTGTCATATGGCACTGTTTTTAATTCTTTATGCTGTTCCATCAGGTATTTTTGATGGGTTGTACCATTCTGAGTGCCTACAAGCTTGCCTTTCAGCTCATCAACTTTGGAAAACTTACCTTTAACAACCACAAAATCGGCGGAGTTATCATAATAAGTATCAGTGAAATCAACCTGTTTTTTTCTGTCAGGCGTAATATCAATACCAGCCATTAACACATCGACACGGCGGAATTTCAGACTGGGAATAAGACTGTCAAATGCTTGATTGGTGAAGCTACATTCGGCATTGATTTTTTTACACATAGCATCTGCCAGATCTACATCGAACCCCTGAATTTTATTGTTGGCATCAACAAATTCAAATGGAGGGTAGGTTGCTTCAGTCGCAAAGTGCAGAGTTTCTTTCTCTGCAGCGGTTGCTGATAGGGTGATTGTAGAGAATAAAGCTGCAAGCAATAATTTTTTCATAGCCATGTCCTGTAATTGATGAGCATGTGATTGATGATTATTTTTCTGACACTATTTTTGCATGGGGGGCTGTATAGCTGGCTCAGTATGACAAACTTAGTGTGACAAATAATGAGCAAAAGCTTCTGTTTGAGGCTTCAAAAAATGACTTGCATCACCTTTTTCTATAATTCTTCCTTTTTCCATATAAATAACCTGACTGGCTGTTTTACGGGCAAGTTCCACTTCATGTGTCACAATAATTTGAGTAATGCCGGTTTCTGCCAGTTCTTTAATTATCTCAACGACCTGAGATGTGATTTCGGGGTCAAGTGCTGCTGTTGGTTCATCAAATAACAGAACCTGAGGTTCCATCATGAGTGCGCGTGCAATAGCGACCCGTTGCTGTTGCCCCCCTGACAAATTCAGCGGAAAGCGATGAGCAAATTCTTCAAGATGAAGACGGGAGAGTAACTTAGCTGCTTTTTCCAAGGATTGTTGTTTGGATAAGCCTAAAACCCGACAGGGAGCTTCAGTCAGGTTATCCATTACGGTTAAATGCGGCCATAAGTTATATTGCTGAAAAACCATCCCCACATGCTGCCGCAGTGCGCGAATCTCTTTTGCATTAGGGGGTTGTTTAAAATCAAATTGATGCTTTGCTATACTTAACTGACCGGAACGAGGCATCTCCAGTAAATTCAGGACTCGCAGTAAGGAACTTTTGCCTGCACCACTAGGGCCGAGCAGAACAACGGTTTCTCCTGAACCACATTCAAAGTCGATATCAAACAGAGCCTGACTAGTCCCATAGAAACAATTGATATTTTTTAATTGAATTCTCATGCGAAAACTATGAATAGTTAATTAGTTTATGGATGTTAATCCCAAAAGAATAACTATGCAATAATATGCGCGTAAAATCGTTATTTTAGTCAATTTTATAAATTTTCTAATCAGGACTCGTTCTTTTTATGATCTGCTTTTTATTGGATTGCCTTTTTTTAGTTTGAATATTAAGTTGTTAAATAATGCCTTATGTTTGTTGTTTTGAATCTATCGGGTAAAAAATGCGATAAATATAGGTGTCATCAAACTTAAAATGAAGCCGTGAACAATCGCTGCGGGTACAATACTTATGCCCCCACAACGCTGTAGTATGGGTAATGTGAAATCTATTGATGCTGCTCCGGTTAAACCTAATGCAGTAGAACGATAGCGGTTGATCAACATAGGAAGAAGCATAATTGATGCCAGCTCACGAGCCAGATCATTAAAAAAAGCCGTACTGCCAAGCACAGGCCCGTAAGCGTCAGAGAGTAAAATACCGGAAAGAGAATACCAGCCGTATCCAGATGCAACAGCCAAGCCTGTTTTGGTTGGTAAGCCAAGCAGGAATGCTGCTATAACCCCGCCAATAAGAGAACTGATAGCGACAATAACAGCAATAACCGCTCCACGGCGATTCATCAATGTCTGTTTCAAACTCAAGCCGTTATTACGTAGCTGGATACCAACAAGAAACAGTAAGAAAATTAAGGTAATCGTGCTGGCTTTGTCGGCAAACTTAAACAATGACAATTCTGTCAGACCGAGCAAAAAACCTAATATTAGAGCGCCACATAATTTGATGGAATCAAATGCCATATGCAGACGGGAAGGGGGGCTTTCCTGTTTATGCCCTGTGATAATCCACGGCTCTTTTTTATCCAGAAAAAAAAGTGCCAGCCAGTTAGTTGCAAAGATACATAAAAAAAATGTCATCGCATACAGTAGGATAGAGAGCAAATTGCTGCCTAGATCATCCAGTATGGCAAGGCTGATGCCCATGAGCAGGAGAATGAGATAAACCATGATATTGAGCAATTTGTGAACTCTGGTGAGTATCATTTTGTTATTTAGGCGAATCAGATAACCCAGAATCAATGGAAGGAGGATAATCAGTAATCCTGAATACATGTTACATATCCTTATAATAAACGTCTTTTATCTTTTAATCTGGCTTTATACTCTTGTCTTTCAAGTCGCGTTTTTGTTGATTGCACTTATGCTAGATATAAAGTTAGTCATAAAAACTAAAAAAGCTGTAACAACAAATAATTCACACTACTATAACATGCTGGGTAAAGGAAAACCTACTGTAATTCAGCCCATTTTTGTTATCCTGCCACTTTGGACTTATAAAAAAATTAAGTAGATTCAAAGTAAAATAGGGCAATATCATTTTGTATGATGTGGAAACTCGTAATCTTAGAGATATGAGTTAGTTATGGTTGATATTTGATGATAAAACTCTCTTGATTCTTACATCTGTTTCATTTACATCCAATTGATTTACATCTCACTCAATTATATTTATTGTGTAAATGTGACAGGTTTTTAGGGGGAGGGAAAAGAGCGATTATCTGTGGAATAACACGCCACAAATAAAGGGAAATTTACCTGTGGCGCGTGAGTTACGAAACTATTAGTCACTCTTTTTTAGTTTTGAGCCATCTTCCAAAGGAACAATAAGGCAGGCATGATTGCCTTTAGGGCCTTGGTTAACGCTGAAATTCACTTTTTGCCCAGCTTTCAGCGTCCTGTAACCATCCATCTGAATAGTCGAATAGTGAGCAAAGATGTCTTCGCCGCCACTAGTAGGGCAAATAAATCCAAAGCCCTTCGCATTATTGAACCATTTAACAGTGCCTGTTTCCATACTTCTCTATCCCTCGTATTATGATTTCGGGTTTAGGAATCACTAAAAATTTCAGGATCATGAACAGTCGTCCAGCTATGTATGGTGTTCATAAAATACACTGTAGTGAAATTGATTTTATCGTCAAGTGCAGAAGTTATGTCTGGTTGCTTCAAATTACCAAAGTTTGATATAGATAACGGTATCAGGTTTTTAGGTGGAATACTGGCTCTGATCGTCTACGGGAATAAGCAGAGTGCTTTATGTAGTGATAAAATATATAGAGGTAGAACGAATTAGTTCATACTAAAATCCGATAGAAAGATAATACTCAGTGGAAAGATAATGAGTCATTTTTATAACAGCTTGAATCTTGAAGAATTTATAGAAGATAAAGAAAAGCAAGCGTTACAGCCGCCATCAATGTACAAGATAATTCTGAATAATGATGACTATACCCCTATGGAGTTTGTGGTTGACGTATTACAAAAGTTCTTTTCTTATGATGTTGAACGAGCAACGCAACTAATGCTGGATGTCCATTACCAAGGGAAGGCAATTTGCGGTATTTATACAGCAGAGGTCGCAGAAACTAAAGCTGCGCAAGTGAACATGTATGCCAAGGAGCACGAGCATCCGTTACTTTGCACGCTGGAAAAAGTCTGAATCTGGCTTACTGATTTTAGGAGGAGGTGCTTATGCTCAATCAAGAATTGGAGCTGAGTCTCAACATTGCTTTTGCCAAAGCAAGGGATAACAGACATGAGTTTATGACTGTAGAGCACCTGCTACTGGCGTTGTTGAGTAATACATCAGCGCGAGAAGCACTGGAGGCTTGTAAGGTCGATCTGGCGGTTTTACGCCAGGAACTGGAAAATTTTATTACTCAAACAACCCCTTTATTACCGGAAAATGATGATCGGGATACCCAGCCAACACTGAGCTTTCAGCGAGTTTTGCAGCGAGCGGTATTTCACGTTCAATCTTCGGGGCGTTCAGAAGTTTCCGGTGCTAATGTGCTGGTTGCAATTTTTAGCGAACAAGAATCTCAGGCGGCTTATTTATTGCGCAAGCATGATGTCAGCCGACTGGATGTTGTGAATTTTATATCTCACGGAACACGTAAAGATGAGCTCGATAATGAGAGCCATCATAATGTTAATCCAGTTCAGGAAGAACAAGCGATAGGTGAGGATAGATTGGAAAATTTCACTACAAATCTGAATCAGTCTGCCCAAAAAGGGCAAATTGATCCGCTTGTCGGTCGTCAGCATGAATTAGAAAGAACAATTCAGGTGCTGTGTCGTAGGCGTAAGAATAATCCGTTGCTGGTCGGGGAATCTGGTGTCGGTAAGACCGCGATTGCAGAAGGCCTCGCCTGGCGCATTGTGCAAAAAGATGTTCCGGCCGTGATGAAGGATTGCACAATTTACTCACTGGATATCGGTTCATTACTGGCCGGGACAAAATATCGTGGTGATTTTGAGAAGCGCTTCAAAACCTTGTTAAAAACGCTGGAACAGGACAGCAAAAGTATTCTCTTTATTGACGAAATTCATACTATTATCGGTGCGGGTGCCGCTTCGGGTGGTCAGGTGGATGCTGCCAATCTGATTAAACCTCTTTTATCCAGCGGTCGTATTCGGGTGATTGGTTCGACAACTTATCAGGAATTCAGCAATATTTTTGAAAAAGATCGCGCTTTGGCCCGTCGGTTTCAGAAGATCGATATTCTGGAGCCGTCTTCTGAAGAAACGGTACAAATCATTAATGGGTTACGTGCTAAATATGAGGCACACCATGATGTTCGCTATACAGCAAAAGCGATTCGGGCTGCGGTTGAACTGTCTGTGAAATACATTACTGATCGCCATTTGCCGGATAAAGCCATTGATGTGATTGATGAAGCAGGTGCACGTACAAGGTTAGTCCCGGCTAGCCGCCGTCGAAAAACGATTAATGTTGCAGATATTGAGTCCGTTGTTGCCCGTATTGCCCGTATTCCGGAGAAAACAGTTTCAGCCAGTGATAAAGATGTTCTGAGAACACTGGATGATCGTTTAAAAATGCTGGTTTTTGGTCAGAACAGAGCCATCGGCGCGTTAACCGAAGCTATCAAAATGAGCCGTGCGGGACTGAGACAGGAGCACAAACCGGTTGGTTCTTTCCTGTTTGCCGGGCCTACAGGCGTTGGTAAGACAGAAGTGACTGTACAGTTGGCTAAAGTGCTCAATATTAAATTATTACGATTTGATATGTCTGAATATATGGAGCGTCATACAGTCAGTCGCTTGATTGGTGCTCCGCCGGGTTATGTTGGGTATGATCAGGGTGGTTTATTAACGGATGCTATTATTAAACACCCTCATTCCGTGTTGTTGCTTGATGAAATTGAGAAAGCCCATCCAGATGTGTTCAACATTCTGCTTCAGGTGATGGATAATGGAACATTGACGGATAACAATGGCCGCAAAGCTGATTTCCGTAATGTTATTCTGGTGATGACCACTAATGCGGGAGTGCGTGAAATACAGCGTAAATCCATTGGTTTCACGGAACAGGATAATAGCATTGATGGAATGACAGAGATTAAGCGAACCTTCACCCCAGAATTTCGCAATCGACTTGACAGTATTATCTGGTTTGACTCACTTTCTGTGGAAGTTATTCAGCAAGTTGTTGATAAATTTATTGTTGAATTGCAGGTTCAACTGGATGAAAAAGGCGTGTCTCTGGAAATCAGTACGGATGCCCGTCAGTGGTTATGCGATAAGGGTTACGATAAAGCGATGGGCGCTCGTCCGATGGCTCGTGTGATTCAGGATAGTCTGAAAAAACCATTGGCAAATGAGTTGCTGTTTGGCTCTTTAGTGCATGGAGGCTCAGTCAGAATTAGCCTTGATAAAGATAAAAATGCACTGAAATACGATTTCAAAAGCGTACAGAAATCTAACAAGAAAAAATCTGAAGATGCCGTGCTATGAATAAGTACGGCATATAAAAGACTGGCGATAAATCTGCGAGGAACACCACAGGTGAATGTTCAGAAAACATAGCCTGTGGTGTAAAGAAGGTATCGAAATTAGCGGCTACGGAAGATGATACGGCCTTTGGTCAGGTCATATGGAGTTAGTTCAACTGTAACTTTATCTCCAGTCAGGATGCGGATATAGTTTTTACGCATTTTACCTGAAATGTGAGCAGTAATGACGTGTCCGTTTTCTAATTCGACACGAAACATGGTGTTTGGCAGTGTGTCTAACACAGTACCTTGCATTTCAATATTGTCTTCTTTGGCCATCTAATCCTCTAAATGTAACAACCATAGTTTTTAACCGGCAAGATAATGCCGAAAAACCCTCATTATGTAAAGGAATGTCGTATTTTACACCATCATTTTCCTGATAATAGTATTGACACTCCCACCGTGAACAGCATAAATCACCAAGAATTGATTATAACTCCAGCAGTTGTGCGTCCCAACAACCTGTTTGCAATGATTGCTTTTGGCATTGGCCAAGATACCGGAGAAATTCTTTCCTTGGAATATTTTTGGCGCCCAGTGATTCTGTATGGTGGTTTAGCACCTGGCAATCAAAAAGTTGGCCACCATGACGTAAAAAATGGTGATAGAATGCCACAAAAGCACACTTGGATGCATTCTCCATTTTACTAAACATCGATTCACCGCAAAATAGTGTTCCTATATTAACACCATATAACCCGCCGACGAGTTGTTGTTTATGCCAGACTTCAACTGAGTGAGCCAAACCCTCCTGATGCAGAGTCTGGTAGCCCAATTGGATGTCAGAACCGATCCATGTGCCTTCCTGCCTCTGGGCACATCCATATACCACCTGTTCGAAAGCATAGTTTACCGTAATTTGGTAAGGATGTTTGCGAATAAAACGTCGTAAAGTGCGTCCGGTATGTAATTCTCCCGGGATCAGGACAGCTCTGGGGTCGGGAGACCACCACAAAGGAAGCTCATTGGGTGAAAACCATGGAAAAATTCCTTTGCTATACGCGGTCTTTAATCGTTCAGCGCTTAAATCACCCCCAAATGCTAACAGACCATTTGGTTCTGCCAGTGCATTATCTGGATGAGGAAATTCATATGAGTTATCCAATTGAGCTATCAACATAAAACGTTTTACTCCTGATCCAGATAGCTCTGTCGTTGATAGAATTGGTAATAGCGTCCTTGTTGGGACAATAATACATCGTGTTGCCCTTGCTCAATGATACGTCCCCCATCCATCACACAGATCCGATCCATGTGCTGTAAGCCTGTTAACCGATGGGTAATCACAATAAGTGTTTTATCCTGACAACTATGGCGCAATAGTGCCAAAATTTGTTGTTCAGTATCCGCATCAAGCCCTTCTGTCGGTTCATCCAGCAACATGAGTGGTGAATTATGCAGCAAAGCTCTGGCAATACCCAAGCGGCGTTGCTCGCCACCTGAAAGCTGTCGCCCACCTTCGCCCATCCAACAGTTTAGCTTTTCATTATTGCCTAGCAAGCTTTCTAAACCGACCTGTTTTAATGTGGTTGTTAATTCCTCATCTGTGGCATCCGGTTTTGCCAGCAGCAGATTTTCCCGCAGAGTATGACTGAATACGTGTATCCGTTGAGGAACGACGGATATCATTGCTCTCAGTGTGGCTTCATCATAAAGAGAGATGGGTTGTTGATTGAGTAGGATTTCGCCGTTATCAACATCCCATGCCCGGGTTAATAATTGTAAAAGAGTGGATTTACCACAGCCTGTCTTACCTAATAAGGCGATATGTTCACCTTCTTGCAGGGAGAGTGAAACATTCTGCAATACAGGCATAGGCTGGTTAGGATAAGTGAACCCTATGTTTTTTATCTCAAGACTGAGATTACCTGTATTTTTTGGCCCGTCAGCAGGGAAGATGACTTCTGCCTTCTGATGCATTAGCTGAGAAACGCGAGTTGCAGACGAGATCATCTGACCCATATGTTGGAATGCAACAGTGACAGGCCCCAGAGATTCAAAAGCTGAAAGAGCACAGAAGGTAAACAAGGCAATTAATGCTCCGGGTTGAGTATTTCCGCCTACACCTGCTGCTGCTAACCATAATATTAATGTCACTGTCATACCTGTAGCAAAAATCATGATAGCCTGAGAAATTCCGGTCAGGTTAGCTTGTTTTTGCTGGCTTTTTAGCCATTGGGATTCAATCTCGGACATTGTCTGGCGGAAACGATTAAGAGCACCGAATACGGTTAATTCAGCCTGACCCTGTAATGTGCTGGTAAGTAAAGTACGATACTGCCCGCGTAATGCAGTGATATTTCTGCCATAGGGTTTGCCTGCGTGATAAAACACAAAAGGTAATATCAGTAACAATCCCAGCATAATACCGCCGAGAGTATAAGCCAGAGTCCAGTCAAGGAAGCTTAAACCCAATGTCAGAACTACAATCACAGCGAGCGCCGCAAGCAATGGAGACAGGACTCGAAGATAGAGGTGATCTAATGTTTCTACATCAGCCACCACTCTGTTTAATAGTTCCCCCTGACGAAAACGGGCAATCCCTCCCGGAGAAAGTGGCAGGATCTTCTGAAAGGTAAATACCCGCAGATGGGCTAATACTCGAAATGTCGCATCATGACTAACCAGACGCTCACCATAGCGTCCGGCAGTGCGGAAAATTGCAGCTCCCCGGACACCTGCAGCAGGCAGCATGTAGTTAAAGGTATATTTTCCGGCAAAGCCCGCAACAGCCGTACCGGCCAGAAACCAGCCGGACAGGGTAAGTAAGCCAATACTGGCTAACAGAGTGAGTGTTGCCAGAACCATCCCTAAGCTGATAAGAAACCAGTGACGACGATAGAGAGCGAGAAATGGAAGTAATATACGCATGTTAAAGCTCCATACTGCGGTGAGACAACAGACGGGAAAATGCGCCCTGAGATTGGCTAAGGTTTTCATAACTGCCTTTCTCGATAATTAATCCGCCTTCCATGACCCAGATTTGATCGTATTCCGGCGTTTCTTCCAATAAATGTGTAACTAACAGAGTGGATTGCTGACCGGAAGCCTGATTCAAGGCTGTCATTATTCGTTGCTCACTGTGGGCATCAAGACTGGCGGCGGGTTCATCTAACAGCAAAAGCTGACAGGGATGCAATAAAGCTCTGGCGACAGCGATACGCTGTGCTTGTCCGACGGATAATCGTGCAGCGTTATCACCAATAACGGTGTTTAGGCCATCAGGCAGCTCAGAGACAAACTCAGTGACATAGGCCCGCTGCATCACATCCTGAATTTGTTCCTGCGTCGCATCAAACTGACCAAGGAGAATATTATCGAGTATTGTTTGTTCCGGCAGGTGAGGATTTTGCCCAACCCAGCTTAACTGTTTACGCCAATTGTCGAGATTAAGCTCATTTAATTCATTCCCATTGATCTTCAGTGAACCACGATAAGGAAGAAAACCGAGTAAGACATTTATCAGGGAGCTTTTTCCTGCGCCACTTTTACCGACTAATGCGATACGTTGATGTTTATCAATCGTAAAGTTCAAAGGACCGGCAAGGCGATGACCATCATGTGACAGAATTTCCAGTTCATTTGCTTCAATAGTGACAGCGCTTTTTTCGGACAGATTTTTTTTGCCACCATATGAGGAGTGTTCCCCTTCGCTGGTTAACAGCGTGAAAAGTGATTCTGCAGCGCCTATAGCCTGAGCTTTAGCATGGTAAAAAGTGCCCAGATCACGTAGAGGCTGAAAAAACTCTGGAGCTAGTATAAGCGCGAGAAAACCAGCAAACAGTGTGACACCAAGGCCGTAACTGCCAAAATGCAACTCTCCCAGATAAGAAAAACCAAAATAAACAGCAACAACCGCAATGGAAACAGCAGCAAAAAATTCCAATACCGCAGAGGATAAAAACGCCATGCGGAGGACTTCCATCGTTCTGAGGCGGAAATTTTCTGTAGATTCGGTAATTTGTTTAACTTCGGCTTTACCCCGATGGAATAAACGCAACGTTTCCAGCCCGCGCAAACGGTCGAGAAAATTACCGCTTAATCGGCTAAGTGCAACAAAATTGCGTCGATTTGCATCAGCTGCTCCTAACCCGACTAAAGCCATAAAAAGAGGGATCAAAGGTGCTGTTACAAATAAAATAACACCGGCAGCCCAGTTGATCGGAAATATTGTAATCAGAATTAGAACAGGAATAGTGGCTGCAAGGGTCATCTGAGGTAAATAGCGGGAATAAAAATCCTGCATATCTTCGATTTGTTCGAGAATAATGGTTGCCCAGCTACCAGCTGGTTTACCTTTCACCCAAACAGGCCCTAATTGAGTCAGCTTATCCAAGACCATACCGCGGATTTGCTGACGTACGACCTTGCCACAGATAAAGCCGATACGTTCCCGAAGAGCACTGACAAGCGCTCGCAAGGCAAAAGCGGTCATCAGCAGCGTAAATTGACCGATAAGATTTTCACGGGGAACATGGTCCATGACAAGCGCCTGGAGGATGGATGCGAGCAGCCAGGCCTGAGATATAATCAGCAGGCCACTAATCAGGCCCAGTAGCATGGATAGACGAAGCCATCGACGGGCTGGGGTACTTTGCTGTTTCAGCCATCGAACAAGTTCAGATTGTCTTGTTTTGTCCATAAGAAAAATTTCAGATTAACAGATGATACCGAGTATCAAAACAAGCTGGTAATCACGTTGCCAGCTTCCCCGCACTACGTTATCTACACAGTGTATTATCTACAAAATACCACTGACAAAAAATGCGACCTGTTAAAAAGCGCTATCGAAATAGCGCTCTTAAGGAAAGATAATTTTATTTGGTTGCCAGCCCATCCAGAAAACGTTCAGCATCCAGCGCTGCCATACAGCCGGTACCGGCAGAAGTGATAGCCTGACGGTAAACATGATCCATCACATCGCCAGCGGCAAAGATGCCCGGAATGGAAGTCTGGGTAGCGTTTCCATGCAGGCCGGATTGGACTTTGATATAGCCGTTTTCCAGTTCAAGCTGGCCTGCAAAAATATCGGTATTCGGGCTGTGGCCGATAGCAATGAAAACACCGGCAACATCAAGCTCTTCGGTGTTATCACTTTTGGTATCGCGGATACGAACACCTGTTACGCCCATCTCATCACCCAGAACTTCATCCAGAGTGCGATCTGTATGCAGAATAATATTACCGTTTTTAACCTTATCCATCAGACGATCAATCAGGATCTTCTCGGAGCGGAAAGTATCACGGCGGTGGATCAGGTGAACTTCGGATGCAATATTCGCCAGATACAATGCTTCTTCAACAGCAGTATTGCCGCCACCGACAACGGCGACTTTTTGTTTACGGTAGAAGAAACCATCGCAGGTTGCACAGGCAGAAACACCGCGCCCTTTGAATTCTTCCTCAGAAGGTAAGCCTAAATAGCGAGCCGAAGCGCCAGTTGCGATAATCAGGGCATCACAGCTGTATTCCTGATCATCCCCATACAAATGGAATGGCTTTTTGGAGAAATCAACTTTCTGAATATGGTCAGAAACAATTTCTGTCTGAAATTTTTCAGCATGCTGGAGCATACGCTCCATCAGGCCGGGGCCTGTCAACCCTTCAGGGTCGCCGGGCCAGTTTTCAACTTCAGTCGTGGTGGTTAATTGGCCGCCTTTCTCAACTCCAGTAATGAGTACGGGACTTAGATTAGCACGGGCTGCGTAAACAGCAGCAGTATAACCAGCAGGACCTGAGCCAAGAATGATGAGCTTACTGTGTTTGGCTGTACTCATGAATACCTCATTTCCATTATCACATATCGTGGATTTAGGGATTGTAGGAGAAATGATAAGTTAAAAAAAGCGATTATCAGATAAAATATTCATGTTATTAACGATTTTACCGATAGATAGTAACTATGATGTAATGGGAATGTAAGGAGTAAGTGCTTAACATTTTGAATTGAACATCATTTATTCGTTTTAGCCACGAAACGAGCAGCTAAGGCGGTTTACCGAAAATTTGTTTGGTATGTTGTTCTGATTTTTGTTCATTTACTTTGACAATCGGCTATGCATTTGCGAAAACATCTGTGTAAGAGATAATTATCTACCTCGCTAATCAATTGTTTCTATAGAATAGACAATTCGGAGTGGATGATTTTCTCATAGAATATTAAAAATTGCCGATAAGCTGCTTTCTGGGAGACCCAATGTTTTGGGAAAATCGTGTTTTGGGAAATGACATTCTGAAAGACGGTGTTCTAGTAAGTCGTATTTTGGTTAATCGAGTTCTGGGAAATTGTATTCTGGAAGATTACGTGCAGACCCCAAACCTTGGTTACAGATTGAGCTTTAGCCTTTGAAGACATCTTTTCCAGCTCATCAGCTTAAAAGAGATAGGGAAAATGTTATGGGTGTAGGAATATAAAGAGAGAGCAATAAGATGATAGATAATAAAAAGCGTCCAGGAAAAGATCTTGATCGCATCGACCGTAATATCCTTAATGAATTGCAGAAAGACGGCCGTATCTCTAATGTGGAATTATCCAAACGGGTCGGATTATCACCAACTCCTTGTCTGGAGCGTGTACGTCGTTTAGAACGTCAGGGGTTTATTTCCGGTTATACCGCTTTGTTGAATCCTCACTATCTGGATGCATCATTGCTGGTATTCGTTGAAATCACCCTGAACCGCGGAGCAGCAGATGTTTTTGAGCAGTTCAATACTGCCGTACAAAAACTTGAAGAAATTCAAGAGTGCCATTTAGTTTCGGGAGACTTTGACTACCTACTGAAAACACGTGTACCGGATATGTCTGCGTACCGTAAATTGCTGGGAGAAACCCTGTTACGCCTTCCGGGTGTTAACGATACTCGTACTTATGTAGTTATGGAAGAAGTGAAACAGAGTAATCGACTGGTAATTAAGACTCGTTAAGCTTTTGTCTACAATGTACAGTGATAGGTGCAAAACAGGAAAAATTTAGGTACACTCCTGTTCATGCATACAGTTCCAACGCTGAGCTGCCCTCAGCGTTGTTCCGTTTAATCAACAGGAAAACCTGGAGAGCCTTTCTTGAACCAGGAATATACAGAAGACAAACGTGTTAAATTAAAAAGAGTCAGCAGTGGCCGCAGGCTTCTGGAAGCCATTCTGTTGGTTATTGCTATATGTGCCGTCTATTTAATGGTCGCACTTGTCAGTTTTCATCCTTCCGATCCCAGCTGGTCACAAACTGCCTGGCATGAACCTGTCCATAACTTAGGTGGCAGTGTTGGTGCGTGGTTGTCAGACATACTATTCTCAGCATTTGGTATTCTTGCCTATGCAGTCCCGCCATTAATACTTTTAGGGTGTTGGAATGCTTTCCGTCAGAAAGATAGGCAAGAGTATGTGGACTTTTTCACACTTGCATTACGTATTATTGGTGCCTTGGCACTTATTCTGACTTCATGTGGTTTAGCAGAACTTAATATTGATGATTTCAATGATTTTGCGTCAGGTGGGGTAGTTGGCAGTTTATTCAGTAATGCCATTCTGCCGTGGCTCAATATTCTGGGCACAACACTGGCACTGCTTGGTGTCTGGGTTATCGGATTTACGCTATTTACTGGCTGGTCGTGGCTTACCATTGCAGAAAGAATTGGTGCATGTATTCTCGATTCCATCAGTTTTGTGCTCAACCGTAGCCGTCCTGAACCTGAATATGACGAAGAATTGGAAGAGCAGGAGCTGAAAAAAGAAGAAATATCTGCTTCCTCCAGTACTGAAAAAGAATCCGGTCATAATGAGCATAGAGCGCCCTCAACCGAAGCTGACATTATGCAGGATTCAGATATTGTCGATGAAGACGATGTATTGCTGGCAACACCGGTAGCCGCAGAATTAGTCAATACTGACCCAAGGCAGCCTGAACCAGAAAAATCAGAAGAAAGTCTCTCTGCCAGTATTTCATCTGAGCCTCAGAGCGCTAGTGTTCCAGAAACAATATCAGATCCGGTTGAAAATATTCAGGAACCAGAACCTGTCCATTATACATTTGAGCTGCCGGATGATGAGCAAACGAAGAGTATAGTGGCAGAGTTAAGTAATACATCGTATACGGTGCCAGCATCAGAATTATCTCCAGTTGATATTCATTCAGATACAGCCGTACAGGATAAAATGCTGTATGGTATGGCTGAGGCGTCATCTCCTGATAATGGTGTCAGTTTGCATAATTCGGTAACAGCACCCGCTGTGGCAGTAAGAACCCCTCAAATAAAACAGGGTATTGGCCCTGAAATGCCGAGACCGAACCCAGTACGGATACCGACCCGGCGTGAACTATATGGTATTAAAGTTCCTTCTCATCGTTTGTCTGAACATTTGCAGCGAAAAGAAAAAGAAAGGCAAGAAGAACTTAATGCCGAAGTAGAAGAACAGAAAATGGATGCGCAACAGCAGGATATGCTGCGCCAGCAATTTCTTGACCAGCAGCGTGAGCGTTATGGCTGTGATGTTGAAAAAGAGGTTAAAGAAAATACAGAGCTGCTTAATGAGGTTCAAAGCCAGTCTGCCGATAACACAGAGGTAGAGAAATCTTCTGAGTTACCTGTCAGTAATGTTGACGAACTGGCAGAGCAGGAAGAGATGTTGCGGAAAGCCTTTGAGCAGAAACAGAATGAGCGTTACCAAAACCAGACTACGGTTTTACAGCAGTCTGAAAACTCTGTGTTTGAATATTTTTCTCAAACTGATAGTTCAGATAAATCTGTGCCGACAGAACCGCTATTTATGCCATCTGAGTTCATGCCAGCAGAAGATATTACACAACCCGAGCAGAAAAAAAGTGTTAGTCCTCCTGTTTCAAGTGGTTCGACAGTTTCTTCTGTTCCGAGTGCTTCTCATGAGAGAGAAATCAGACATAATTTTGCGCAGCAACCGCAGCAACCGCAGCAACCGCAGCAACCGCAGCAACCGCAGCAAAGTCTGTTTCATCCGTTTTTGGTGCGTAATGATCAACCATTGCCTAAGCCAACCACACCGATGCCTTCTCTCGATCTTCTGGCAGCGCCGCCAGCAGAAGAAGAGCCAGTCGATATGTTTGCACTGGAACAGACTTCACGCTTAATTGAAGCCCGTCTGAACGATTACCGGGTCAAGGCTGATGTTGTCGGTTTTTCGCCGGGTCCTGTGATTACACGATTTGAACTAGATTTGGCTCCCGGAGTTAAGGCGTCGCGCATTTCCAATTTATCCCGTGATCTTGCGCGTTCACTTTCGGCAGTCGCGGTCAGGATTGTAGAAGTTATACCGGGACGACCTTATGTGGGTCTGGAGTTACCAAATAAAAAACGCCAGACCGTTTATCTGCGGGAAGTATTGGATTGCGAAAAATTCCGTACTAATCCCTCTCCTTTAACTATCGTTTTAGGGAAAGATATTGCGGGTCAGCCGGTTGTGGCTGATTTAGGGAAAATGCCACACTTGTTGGTTGCCGGGACGACAGGCTCGGGTAAATCAGTGGGGGTCAATGCGATGATCCTCAGCATCTTGTATAAAGCGAAGCCGGAAGATGTTCGCTTTATCATGATCGACCCGAAAATGCTTGAGTTGTCCGTTTATGAAGGTATTCCGCATCTCTTGACGGAAGTTGTTACAGATATGAAAGATGCCGCTAACGCGTTGCGTTGGTGTGTCAATGAAATGGAACGCCGTTATAAACTGATGTCAGCTTTAGGTGTGCGTAATATTGCAGGTTATAACGATAAGATAAAGCAGGCTGAACAAATGGGCCGCCCTATTCCTGATCCATTCTGGAAGCCCGGTGACAGCATGGATGTGGAACATCCTGTTCTGAAAAAAGAGCCTTATATCGTTGTGATGGTCGATGAATTCGCCGATCTGATGATGACTGTAGGGAAGAAAGTTGAAGAGTTGATAGCCCGTCTGGCTCAGAAAGCAAGGGCTGCGGGTATTCATCTGGTATTGGCAACGCAGCGTCCTTCTGTGGATATTATTACCGGATTGATTAAAGCCAATATTCCTACGCGAATTGCATTCACTGTTTCCAGCAAAATTGATTCCCGTACTATCCTTGATCAGGGGGGAGCAGAGTCATTGCTTGGTATGGGGGATATGCTTTATTTAGCGCCAAATTCATCAATTCCTGTACGTGTTCACGGGGCTTTCGTGCGTGATCAGGAAGTTCATGAAGTTGTTAATGACTGGAAAGCTCGCGGTCGCCCTCAATACATTGATAGTATCATTAAGGGGGGAGAAGACGGAGAAGGCGGTCTTGGATTTGATAGTGATGAAGAGCTGGACCCTCTGTTCGATCAGGCGGTAGAGTTTGTGATTGAAAAACGTCGGGTATCCATTTCTGGAATACAGCGCCAGTTCCGCATTGGCTATAACCGGGCAGCCCGTATTGTAGAACAGATGGAAGTTCAGCAAATTGTCAGTGCGCCCGGTCATAATGGTAATCGTGAGGTTTTAGCTCCTCCGCCACATGAACACTGATAATAATATGAATTGAAGGTACTCACACATGAAAAAACTGATGTTGATTGGCTGTCTGATGATGGGGTTGAGCGTGAGTTCTGTATGGGCTGATGCTGCACATGATTTGCAGGAACGTTTGGGTAAGGTAAATAGCTTTCATGCAAAATTTACCCAGACCGTGACCAGTAATGACGGCTCTGCGATCCAGAATGGAGAAGGGCAACTTTGGGTAAAACGTCCTAATTTGTTTAACTGGCATATGACATCGCCTGATGAAAGTGTTTTGATTTCTGATGGTAAGACATTGTGGTTTTACAATCCATTTGTCGAACAGGTCACAGCTAATTGGCTAAAAGATGCTACGGGAAATACACCATTTATGCTGATTGCCCGTAATGATCCAGCGGATTGGAAGCAGTACAGTGTGACTCAAAAGGGCAATCACTTTGAGTTGACACCTAAGAATGCCAACAGGAATCTCAAATATTTTTCAATCACAGTGACACCGGATGGTACTATTCAGAAATTTACTGCTGTTGAACAGGATGGTCAGAAAAGTGCTTATCAGTTGAAAGGACAGCAGAATACGAGTGTGGATGCGTCGAAATTTAAGTTCACTCTGCCAGAAGGTGTGACACTGGATGATCAACGCCAGTGAGGTTTAATTGAACAATCTTTCTCTCGATTTTTCACAGAATGAATTTCAGCCATTGGCCGCGAGAATGCGGCCAATCACGTTAGATCATTACATTGGTCAGCAGCATTTATTAGCGGAAGGTAAACCTTTACCAAGAGCTATCCGCTCTGGTCAGCTTCATTCGATGATCTTATGGGGGCCTCCCGGCACGGGAAAAACCACATTAGCTGAGATTATTGGCCATTATGCTCAGGCAGATATTGAACGTATTTCTGCGGTGACTTCTGGTATCAAAGAGATCCGGGAATCTATCGAGCAGGCGCGGCAGAATCGTAACGCAGGGCACAGAACAATTTTATTTGTTGATGAAGTTCATCGATTTAATAAAAGCCAGCAGGATGCATTTTTGCCACATATTGAAGATGGCACAATCACCTTTATTGGTGCTACAACAGAAAACCCCTCTTTTGAACTAAATTCAGCCCTGTTATCGCGGGCTCGTGTCTATTTACTGAAATCCCTTTCGTCAGCAGAAATAGAACAAGTGCTTATTCAGGCCATCAATGATAAAGAGCGAGGTCTCGGGGGGCAAAATATTGTGTTGCCGGAGAGGACTCGTCAGATACTTGCAGAATTGGTAGCAGGGGATGCGCGTCGTTCACTGAATCTGCTGGAAATGATGGCAGATATGGCAGAAACGGATGCGAAAGGGCAGCGGATACTGACACTTGAATTGTTGAAAGAAGTCAGTGGGGAAAGGAGTGCGCGCTTTGATAATAAAGGTGACAGATATTACGATTTAATATCCGCCCTGCATAAATCCATTCGTGGTTCTGCGCCAGATGCTGCACTTTATTGGTATGCCCGGATTATTACTGCCGGTGGTGATCCTCTGTATGTTGCCCGACGTTTACTGGCGATAGCTTCTGAAGATGTTGGCAATGCAGATCCTCGTGGAATGCAAATAGCAATTGCTGCATGGGATTGTTTCACACGTGTTGGGGCAGCAGAAGGAGAGAGAGCTATAGCTCAGGCGATTGTTTATCTTGCCTGCGCGCCCAAAAGTAATGCGGTTTACACTGCATTTAAAGCGGCTATGGCGGATGCACAGGGTAAGCCGGACTACGATGTCCCCGAACATTTACGCAACGCCCCAACGAAGCTGATGAAAGAAATGGGTTTTGGCGAAGCATATCGTTATGCTCATGATGAAGCTAATGCTTATGCTGCCGGAGAGGTTTATTTTCCGCCTGAGATGCAAAAAACACGTTATTACCATCCAACTAGTAGAGGATTGGAAGGTAAGATTGGTGAAAAATTAAACTGGCTAATAGAACAGGATCAAAATAGTCCAACAAAACGCTATCGTTAATGTGATTGATACGGTAATGTTTATACGATAAAAATCATATCAGTCTGGTTGATTCAGACTGGTTTCACCATGTTTTATCAAAAACAAATTTTCTCAATAACTTTTTTCTCAATAATAAGCACAGGAATAGCATGCTCGATCCAAATATGCTGCGTAATGAGCTAGACGTAGTCGCTGAAAAACTGGCTCGCAGGGGTTACACCCTTGATGTGGAGACGGTGCGTAAACAAGAAGAGCGCCGTAAAGTTTTACAAGTTGAAACTGAAACCCTGCAGGCAGAACGCAACTCCCGATCGAAATCTATTGGTGCAGCGAAAGCTCGTGGTGAAGATATCGAACCACTGCGTCAGGAAGTCAATCAGTTGGGAGAAAAATTGGATTCAGCAAAAGCTGAACTGGAAGCATTGCAGGCTGAAATCCGTGATCTTGCGCTGGGTATGCCGAATATCCCTGATGATTCTTCCCCTGATGGAAAAGATGACACCGATAACGTAGAAATCAACCGTTGGGGTGAACCACGTCAGTATGATTTTGAAGTCAAAGATCATGTATCACTGGGTGAGCTGACTGATGGCCTTGATTTTGCTGCCGCAGTGAAATTAACCGGTGCGCGTTTTGTGGTAATGAAAGGCCAGGTTGCTCGTTTGCACCGTGCCTTGGCTCAGTTTATGCTGGATCTGCATACTGAACAGCATGGTTATCTGGAAACTTACGTTCCTTATCTGGTTAACCATGACTCTCTGCTTGGTACAGGTCAGTTGCCTAAATTTGGTGAAGACTTATTCCATACTAAAGCACTGGAAGAAGAATCTGGTAGTAACTACGCACTGATCCCGACTGCGGAAGTTCCAGTAACTAACTTAGTGCGTGGTGAAATTCTGGATGAGAGTGATCTTCCGCTGAAGATGACGGCGCATACACCTTGCTTCCGTTCTGAAGCGGGTTCTTATGGCCGTGATACCCGTGGTCTGATCCGTATGCATCAGTTTGATAAAATTGAGCTGGTTCAGATTGTGCATCCTGAAAAATCGATGGAAGCACTGGAAGAACTGACAGGGCATGCAGAAAAAGTATTGCAGTTACTGAACTTGCCATACCGTAAGATGTTGTTGTGTACCGGAGATATGGGTGCAGGTGCAAGAAAAACTTACGATCTGGAAGTTTGGTTACCGGCTCAGAATACTTATCGTGAAATTTCATCCTGCTCTAATACGTGGGATTTTCAGGCTCGTCGTATGCAGGCTCGTTTCCGTAGCAAAGATGATAAGAAAACCCAACTGGTGCATACACTGAATGGCTCTGGTTTGGCTGTTGGGCGTACACTGGTTGCTGTGATGGAAAACTATCAGCAGGCAGATGGCCGCATTGAAATTCCAGAAGTATTGCGCCCTTATATGAAAGGACTGGAATATATCGGCTAATAGCTAATTATTCTGAATAATAAAAAAAGCGCCAGATAACGGCGCTTTTTTTATGAGTAAATATTCCGATTTAATTGACTTCATTGTTCTTAACTTCCTTTTTATAAAAAATACTGCGATAAGAAGAATAAGAAGTAGCCATATATAGTGGTGTAGTAAATAAAAGACCTATCAGTAGGGGTAAACCAGAAATTACTATTAAAATATAAATAATAATGAAGAATAGTATTATTCCTCCAATATTTTCACATACAACATTAAAGCTGGTTATAATTGCTTGTTTAAATTTTACATTATTGAGGATAATCAATGCAGGGGAAAACCAAGAGTATGCAGTGGTTAAAAATAGATAAATTATTGTGATACCCAAAGATAGGAATGAGAATTCTGAACTATCGTCGTTATAATTCATAGCTGAATAAAAATCATCAAAAACAGCCCGGTAAAGATCCTCACCTTCTATCAGTGCTACAAGCAGATAGCCAAATACCTTTATCCCACATACGACCATCCCTACTTTCAGGAGAGCTCCAAATTTATGGCGAAAACCATAGAAGAGTTGCCTAAATTTAAACTTACCCGTTGTTCTCTGTGTTTCACAGATAGCGATTATTCCAGCAATAAAAACAGGTTCCAGTAAATTAAACAGAATGAAGCCAAGTTTAGGAATTAGCATAATACTAAATTCGATGATGCTATAGGTGATTCCCATCAAAACCCAGACGCCGAGTTTAGTCGATATAAAACTCCACGCATCACCTATCCAATTGATCGCGTCACTGACTTTAATACGTTGTCCTTCGGGTATGAAAATATCCTGTACATCAGAAGGACATTTTTCTATTTTGGTTATATCAGGATTACTGTTTTGACTATTCATTTTGATTTACTGAGTGATAATTTATTTTAAATAAAGTGCTGATCACTATACTCAGCACTTTTATTTATCATTTAGGAACTATTTACTAGCTGATTAAGCGGTTTTTTTGCTCTGTATTGCTATTTTCTTCCTGTGCATAAAAAATGCTACGATATGTAGTGTAATAAGTAATCAGATTTACGGGGAGCATTATAATTAAGCCTAAACCTAAGGGGAGCGCAGAAACAATGAATAGAACTCCCATTAGTAAGAAAAACAAAAAACCACCGAATAAGTTTTTCTTTACAGCATTCAGGCTCATTGATACTGCTTCACCAAATTTCATATTATTAATGATAATTAATGCAGGTGCGAACCAGATAAATGCAAGAGCAACCAGGCAGAAAATGCAGAGTATAAAACATGCCCATATCAAAGAAGGGATGCTTCTCATGAATAGTAATGGATCTGGATCTGCATTTTGGGCGATAAAAAATAGGTCTAGTACACCAAAGCCTGCAACAAGAACAAAGGCTATAATGCCAAGCATATAGATACCGAAGTAAAGAGCACCAACAGCAATCAGTGAACCTAGTTTTTCTTTAAATCCATAAAAAAGTAAGTCTATTCTAAGTTCACCCGTAGTTCGCTGTTTTTCAGCCGCAGCGATAATACCTGCAACAAATACCGGGCCAAATAGAAATGTTATGAAATTAATAAGTGGAATAAAATTTATTGCTAAAAGAATAGCGAAGTAGACAAATGTAAACAGTATCCACAGCCCTGGATTTGCTTTAAACATTTTCCATGCATTGCCGATCCATTCTGTTGCGGCTCCAGCACCGACAGACTGGCCTTCACGAATGAAAATTTCTTTTTCTTTGGTAAGGGAAACATTTTTTTCCCCAGAATCGAAATTAATATCTTGATTATTCATTTTTTCCGTTTCATATAATTGAATAGTAATTACCAGATTAATACTTCTCTACATCCCCATCCCAGAAGTGGTGTTTTTAGAGAAGCAAAAAATTATCATATAAAAATGCGTAATCAACAAGAGGAAAAATTATTTTAATCAGAGGAATAGTGTGTGTTTTTATTTTATTTTTAGAGTGATAATTTTATTTATCATTTCAATATGTTTCTGCTTGAAACTGCCAACATAATAAAATATATATTTAATTATAGTTATAAATAGGAGCTAACATATCTAATAAAATTAAAATATTATAGTTTATTTTGGTTAATATTAGGATGTTGCTATTAATATTAACCAAAATGGGAAGGAAAGCGTGGTTATCAAGTCAATAAACAGAGAATGAAATGAAAAATCAATACATTACCTGATGACCATAGCTCATCAGAATCTCTTTTACTCTTTCCATAGTCTCTTTCGAAGGTGGTTTTACGCCTTCCAGCTTATACTCTTCACCCATAGCAACCCACTTATGTTTGCCAAGCTCATGATAAGGCAGTAATTCAATCTTTTCGATATTATCCATATCTTTAGTAAATTCACCCAGCATATGGACAGATTCGTCATCATCTGACCATCCGGGAACTACAACATAGCGAACCCACGTTTTTTGGTTACGTTTTGCCAGATAATGGGCAAATTCGAGTGTTCGGTGATTGGAAACACCAACCAGCTCACGGTGAATATCATCGTTAAGATGTTTCAAATCCAGCATAACTAAATCAGTATCATCCAGTAGCTCATCAATTACCGGCTCATAGCGACGAACAAAACCATTGGTATCTAAACAGGTATGAATACCCTCTGCATGACACTCCCTGAACCAGTCACGAACGAATTCAGCCTGAAGGATTGCCTCCCCACCAGAAGCTGTAACTCCGCCTCCAGACGCATTCATAAAATGACGATAAGTCTTTGCTTCTTTAATAAGTTCTTCGACTGTTACTGCTTTGCCACTGTGAGTATCCCATGTATCGCGATTGTGGCAATAAAGGCAACGCATCAGGCAACCCTGAAAAAATACAATAAAACGAATACCCGGGCCATCAACGGTTCCGCAGGATTCAAAAGAGTGGATACGGCCAAGTACGGGCATGGGAAGATTTCTCCAAAAACTGACAGGATAATAAAGGCCCCGTTTTTAAAGGGGCCTTGAAGTGATGCTGTTTTATTTCATCAAAATTGTCTCATGAAAACAATGACATTTTTGAGGTAATACATAGCAGGATGTTTACATTGTTTGGGTAAATGTACGGGTAATGACATCCTGTTGTTGTTCTTTAGTCAGAGAGTTAAAGCGTACAGCATAACCGGATACACGGATTGTCAATTGAGGATATTTCTCAGGATTTTCCATAGCATCCAGTAACATATCACGGTTCATTACGTTAACATTCAGATGCTGGCCGCCTTCAATATTACTGGCTTCATGATGGAAATAACCATCCATCAGAGCGGCCAGATTGGCTCTGCGCACATCATCATTTTTGCCTAACGCATTAGGTACGATGGAGAAGGTATAAGAAATACCATCTTTAGCATAAGCAAATGGCAGTTTAGCTACTGAAGTCAGGGAAGCAATCGCACCTTTCTGATCACGACCATGCATTGGGTTCGCACCCGGACCGAATGGCGCACCAGCACGACGTCCATCAGGTGTGTTACCGGTTTTTTTGCCATAAACAACGTTTGAAGTGATCGTTAATACTGACTGAGTCGGAACTGCATTACGATAGGTTTGTAACTTCTGAATTTTCTTCATGAAGCGTTCAACCAAATCACAGGCGATATCATCAACACGCGCATCATTATTACCAAACTGCGGATATTCACCCTCAATTTTGAAATCAACTGCCAGACCGTTTTCATCACGGATTGGTGTGACTTTTGCGTATTTGATCGCAGATAAAGAATCGGCGGCTACAGATAACCCTGCGATACCACAGGCCATTGTACGATGAACATCCCGATCATGCAGTGCCATTAAAGAGGCTTCATAGCTGTATTTATCATGCATATAGTGGATGATATTCAATGCGGTGACATACTGTTTTGCCAGCCAGTCCATGAAGTGATCCATGCGTTCGGTGACCGTGTCATAATCCAGCACTTCATCTGTGATTGGTGCTTCTTTTGGACCAACCTGCATTTTCAGTTTTTCATCCATACCGCCATTGATGGCATACAGCATGGTTTTTGCCAGGTTTGCTCGGGCACCGAAGAACTGCATTTGTTTACCAACAATCATCGGGCTGACACAACATGCAATCGCATAGTCATCACTGTTGAAATCAGGACGCATCAGGTCATCATTTTCATATTGCAGAGATGAAGTATCTATAGATACTTTTGCTGCATATTTTTTGAAATTAGCTGGCAGTTTTTCAGACCACAGGATGGTTATGTTAGGTTCCGGAGATGGCCCCATTGTGTATAGGGTATTCAGAAAACGGAAACTGTTTTTGGTAACAAGAGTACGACCATCCAACCCCATACCTGCGATGGATTCAGTTGCCCAAATCGGATCACCGGAGAACAATTCATCGTATTCTGGAGTACGCAGGAAACGAACCATACGCAGTTTCATGACCAAGTGGTCGATCAGTTCCTGCGCTTCTTGTTCTGTCAGTTTTCCTGCCTGCATATCGCGTTCGATGTAGATATCCAGAAAGCTGGATACACGACCGAAAGACATTGCCGCACCATTCTGGGATTTCACTGCTGCCAGATAGGCGAAATAAGTCCACTGTACAGCTTGTTTAGCATCAGTCGCCGGGGCAGAGATGTCGTAGCCATATTTAGCTGCCATCTCTTTAATCTGACCCAGAGCACGATACTGTTCTGAAATTTCTTCCCGCAAACGGATAGTGGCTTCAAGGTCTTCGCCATTCTCCAGTTTTTCCTGCAATGAAGTGAATTGTGCGTATTTTTCATCACGCAGGAAATCAATACCGTACAGCGCAACACGGCGGTAATCACCGATAATACGACCACGGCCGTAAGCATCTGGCAGACCAGTCAATACACCGGATTTACGGCATTTCAGAATATCAGGTGTGTAAACATCAAATACGCCCTGATTGTGAGTTTTACGATATTCAGTAAAAATTTGTTTCAGTTTCGGATCCAGTTCCCGATCATATGCCTTGCAGGAACCTTCAACCATTTTGATTCCGCCGAATGGAATAATGGCACGTTTCAGAGGTGCATCAGTTTGCAGGCCAACAATTTGTTCCAGATTTTTTTCAATATAACCAGCATCATGAGAGGTAATTGTAGACGCAACGTTAGTATCAAAATCAACCGGCGCATGAGTGCGGTTTTCAATTTTGATACCTTCCATGACCTTTTCCCACAAAATATCTGTCGCTTTTGTGGCACCCGCAAGGAATGATTCATCACCTTCATACGGAGTATAGTTTTTCTGAATAAAGTCACGAATATTGACTTCGCTCTGCCAGTTACCCTCGTTAAAGCCTTGCCATGCTACGGAGAATTTTTCATTTAACTCGGACATGATATTTTTACCTTTTAACAGTAGAACTTGTAAAAATTGGGTGTGGAAGCAAATGAATATCAGCGGCTGCCACGTAAATAAATGAACCAGTAAGTCAACCCAACCAATATCGAACCACCGATGATGTTACCTATCGTAACCGGGATCAGATTATCAGTAATGAAATTTGAAATTGTCAGTTGGGGAAATTGCTCTGGTGTTGCGCCGACTTTTTCCCAGAACTCAGTCGGAGCGAATTCTTTAATAACAATCCCGAAAGGAATTAAAAACATGTTGGCAATGCTGTGTTCAAAGCCGCTGGCGACGAACATACCAATCGGCAGAATCAATGCAAATAACTTATCAATGAGGCTGCGGCCTGCGTAGCTCATCCAGACAGCAAGGCATACCATCAGATTAGCCAGAATACCTAAGCACAGCGCCTCAACAAAGGTATGGTGCATTTTATGATCAGCTACCTGTAATACATTCAGTCCCCAGAAACCATTGGCAACGGCATACTGGCCTGACAGCCACATTAAAGCGACAAAGAACAGGGCTCCTATCAGATTGCCGATATAAACATGCACCCAGTTTTTGAACATTTGTGACCAGGTAATACGACCGGTTGCCTTTGAAACAATGGTTAATACCGTAGAAGTGAAGAGATCGACACCAAATATTACGACCAGCATCAGCCCTAAGGAGAAACATATTCCACCGGTTAATTTAGCTAAACCATAAGGAATAGAAGAGGTTCCTGTAGTCGCCGTAATATAAAAAACAAAAGCAATGGAAATAAACACACCAGCCATTATTGCTGATAAATAAATCACTGCTGGATTTTTATTGACTTTATAGACACCACTATCATCAGCAATTTGTGCCATTACAGCAGGTGGAAATAGGTTAAAAGTGTCGTCAGTTTTCATACTAACACTCTCTTTATCTTCGGTTAATTATAGCACGTAATGATAGTAACAAACGGACATTGGCATGAATTTGATATGGATCATATTAAATAGAAAGTTTAGCGAAATACGACCACTCTGATAGCTGTTTTTTATTCTAACAAATTGATTTTTAAATTAAAAATATTTTTTAAAATTTATAAAAATATTTTATATAAGGAATTTGGCGCCAAATGGATGAAAGGTAAAATAACAGGTTAAATTGTCATTTATTTGTTATTTTAAATAAAATTAAATTTAACCTGATTTTTACTTTTGTTAATTAATAACTATTAATTTAACAGTTTATATATTTCAGCTTATTTACACCAAAAAGTGCGTTTGGCGTTTTGTAATTTCTCATAAGCATTTAACAGTGCCTGATGGGCTGGTAATGCTTTTAATTCTGAATCGACAGACCATAGGCCGTAGAAACAATTTTGACCGGAAATGGCTGAAGAAGCAGCATCGACTGTATTCTGACCATACATTTTGACAAAAGCCTGATAATACTGGCTCGGGTTACGCTCTTCTTCCTGAGTCAACAGCAGTAATGTATGCAGGCAGCGATAGTAATTTGTTCTTTCTGCGGTGAAGACAGAAGCGTTGAAATCCTGTGTCCACTCAACCCAGATCAGAGCTTGTTCCAGATCATTACCAGCCAGTGCCAGCATGGATTTCAGTTCACCAATCCTTAAATTGCTCCAGCCGTTGTCTTTACCGGAAGCGATTCCCAATAACTCACGAACACGGGTAAAATCATCCAAGCCTTCTTCATCTATTTGATCAAGAAATGCCAGATATTCTTCAGGCTGCCACTGGCTGTCCGGTAATGCCAGAATGGTGTCACGCAGGTGAGTGCCCATTGTATTATTGGCAATATGCAAATCTTCAACCGGATAAATATCTGACATACCCGGCACCAGAATACGGCAGGCATAAACACCCAGATGTTCGTAGTCAGCAATATAAACTTCGGCACTCAGCGTATTGAAAATACGCATCAGAGTTGCGAATTCTTCTTCGGTTTTACCACTGAAATTCCAGTCGGCAAATTCGTAATCAGCATCCTGTTTGAACAGATCCCAGCTGATTGCTCCGCTTGAATCAATAAAATGGGTTTCAAGGTTAGTGTGTTCAGAAACTTCTTCATCATCAAAACTTGGTGGTGTGAAGACATCCAAATCTTTCAGACTGCGGCCCTGTAAAAGCTCAGTGACGGTACGCTCCAGTGCAACGCCAAACTCGGGATGAGCACCAAAAGAGGCGAAACAAGTACCATTATTAGGGTTAAACAGGACAACGCAGATGACCGGAAATTGCCCACCCAGAGAGGCATCGTAGCAATAAAGTGGGAATCCTTCTTCCTGTAACTTATTGACTGATGCAACAACACCGGGATACCGGTCCATTACGGCTTGCGGAATTTCAGGCAAACTAATACATTCTGCGATGATGCGGTTTTTCACATAGCGTTCGAATACTTCGGACAGACCCTGAACACGGGCCTCATTCATGGTATTACCTGCTGACATACCATTTGACACATACAGATTCCCAACTATGTTCATTGGGATATAGACCGTTTCATTATCAGACTGGCGGGTAAAAGGCAGAGCACAGATCCCGCGATCTTCATTGCCGGATTGTAAATCAATTAGTTGGCTAGCATAAAGCTCATTAGCCGGATTGTAAAAACTGTGCAGATGTTCGTCCAGAATACCCGCTGGCAGAGAATCATCTTCCGGTAAAGGGAACCACTTTTCGTTCGGATAATGAACAAAATCGCTCTGAGCAATAGTTTTTCCAAGATAAAAATCAGCGAAAAAATAGTTAGTTGATAGACGTTCAAAGTATTCACCTAACGCAGAAGCTAATGCCGCTTTCTTACTGGCTCCTTTGCCGTTAGTAAAACAGAGTGGACAGTCGCGATCACGGATATGTACTGACCAGACATTTGGGACAGGGTTCAGCCATGAGGCTTCTTCGATATTAAAACCAAGGTTGTGCAGTTTCTGTTGGAAATTATTAATAGAGTCTTCTAATGCGGCATCTTTGCCTGGGATGTAGGTCTGCGTCATCATTATTCACTTTGATTTCTGTAAAGAGCTACATATCATACGGCGTTTTTTTTGTCGCCTCTATTTAATTCCCAAAAATTATTGTTAATTAGAGTTTATTTATTTCCCCAATACATACTAGAATAGCTTTTTTTACAAGAGGTTGAATAATGAAAAGTATTAAAAAAACAGCAATAGCCAGTTTTCTGGCTTTAGTCAGTGGTTCTGCATTTGCTCTGCCAAACATTACTGTTCTGGCAACAGGAGGCACAATCGCTGGTGGTGGTGAATCTGCAACTAAATCCAGCTACACTGCGGGTCAGGTAGGTGTTGATTCATTACTGAATGCTGTTCCTGCTATCAAAAATATTGCTAATCTGAAAGGTGAGCAGGTTGTTAGCATCGGTTCTCAGGACATGAATGATCAGGTCTGGTTGACTTTGGCGAAAAAGATTAATGCAGATTGTGATAAAACCGATGGTTTTGTCATCACCCACGGTACTGATACCATGGAAGAAACTGCTTATTTCCTTGATCTGACTACTCAGTGTAAGAAACCAATCGTTATGGTTGGTGCAATGCGTCCATCAACTGCTCTGGGTGCTGATGGTCCATTGAATCTCTACAATGCTGTTGTTGTAGCATCAGATAAAGATTCTGCAAACCGCGGTGTTTTGCTTGCTATGAATGATTCTGTTATTCATGGACGTGACATCGGAAAACTGAGCACAACTGAAGTTCAGGCTTTCCAGGCAGTGAACGCAGGCCCACAAGGCTTTATTCATAACGGTAAAGTAAACTATTACTCTGCTGCGCCAGCGAAAGAAGAGAAAGCTGCTTTTGATGTCAGTAAACTGACTGAACTGCCAAAAGTAGGAATTGTTTATAACTACTCTAATGCGTCCGACCTGCCAACTAAAGCGTTTGTAGAAAATGGTTATAAAGGCATTATCAGTGCTGGCGTAGGTAACGGTAACATTTACAAGTCTATTCTGGACACACTGTCACAGGCAGCTAAAGATGGTGTTGTTGTGGTTCGCTCCAGCCGTATTCCTTTCGGTTTTACCACTCAGAATGCTGAAGTTAATGACAGCAAATACGGCTTTGTGGCATCAGAAAGACTGAACCCACAGAAAGCACGTGTTCTTCTGCAATTGGCTCTGACTCAGACTTCTGATCCAGCAAAAGTTCAGGCAATGTTTTCTAAATATTAATTCCTGAGCTAAACATACCGAATCTTTTTCAGGTTGCATTGTTGCAACGTGAAAGAAAGGAAGTATAAACAGAAAGACGCTTTTAAATGTCTTTTTGTTCAGATTGCCGACAAACCTTGTTGAAAATAACGAGGTTTGTCGCATTCATTATCAATCATTATATTTCGATATTTTTATCGTTCTTAAAACAAAATCCCAAATCCTAACTGAGACGCCATAATTAACATGAGGATTACGATGGTGTATTTCATGATGGCGACGTAATTTGTCTATCACTGATGTACTTGAGTGATGGATCAAATAATGGATACTGATATAATAATAATACCCGATACAAAGACCAATAAATATCATGCTCCCCCGAGTGAAACTGTCCATCAGAGTACAAGATATCAGCCAGGCTAATCCCAAAGAGATAGTGATAAAAATTGGTGTGGTACCAATCCAATCAAGTGGTTTTACATGATGTCTCGCATGGTCTCGTTTATAATAAAAATGAAAACCAAAACGGTGAATTGTATATTCCATTAATGTCCATATAAGCCATCCTAACCCAGCGTAAAGTAGCCAGAATATATTTATATCACCGCTGATAAGCGACATCGCGAATGCTGCAAAAGCATAAACCGGAACGATGATAAAATCTGCCATATACTGAGAGCGTGTTAAATTCCAATTCATAATAAATCACCTTTTTCATTTATAATGATGATGAATATAACGGGTAGACCCGACTCGCTATTTTGGTGATTGTTTCAACACTAAAACGTAATGACTTTTTCAATAAATGATAAAAATAGTAATGTTGAAGATCTTTAATTATTTAGTTTATTAGTTAATAAAAATACTTTTTAAATAATTCAAGTTTGGTTTGAAAAGAAAGGATATTTAACTGGGGTTTTTATCTTAAGTTAAAGATATAGGTAACTTATAGCAGGGAAAATAATTTCTGCATATTTCAATTAATGATGATTAACCTTAAAAATTATTAAATTAACAGAATTAAAATGATACTTTGTATTATAACTATATTAACTCAGCAACAGAAAGACGCTTTTAGGCGTCTTTCTGTTATTAAACAAACAATTTATTAAATAAACTCACTTTATGATAAAAAACCGATGCGTTTCCAATAGGTAAGGTAGCATTCAAGTAAATTATCATCCATTGGTGTATATCTGATTGGTGTCTCTTTTAGTGCTGATTCTGTGTTTTTTGCATCATATGCTGGCATATCTTTGTACATTTCTAATCGGGATAATTCACCATAGGCTTTTTCAGATAACATAGGGAGTAATGGCATTAATGGGTTATCCATAATTTCATTATCTGTTTCCAGTTTTTTCAGCCATTCAGAATAATGCATACCTTCAAGCTGGTAGCCATGCTGCCTGAGTAATGCGAAGAATGGATCTAAATCCATTGATTGTTTACGATCAGGCGAAACCAGATGGTAAGCTTTTCCCAACTTTTTGTTATCAATGGAAATATTAAGCAAGCTTTGGCTGACATAATCAACAGGAACGAACTCTTCACGCAGGTTGGCTAAGAGTGGATAGGCACCTATTTTGATACAGCCTTTAACTAATCTGGAAACAAAGTCTTTTGGGTTATTGGCTCCTGTCTGGCTATCGCCCATGATAAAACCGGGACGATATACTGAAAGAGGTATTCCCCTGTCTCTGGCCTGCCATATCATACGTTCAGCAACCCACTTGCTTTGTGAATATCCTGAATCATATTTTAATCCGGTCAGATAAGGGGAAATATCGTCATCTTCACCTAAGCTGTCTACTGATGAGAAAATTCCAGCGGGACCAAAAATAGAAACTGTAGATACATAGTGCAGAGGTTTTGCTTTCTTATTGGTGGCAAGGCGTAAAATATTCAGTGTGCCCAGAACGTTGCCATCATAATGCATGGAGTAGGGTTGAATATAATTTACATGGGCAGCCAAATGAAAAATAGCGTCACACTCAGAGGACAGTTGCTCATAATCTTGTTGACTCAGGTCTAAATGAGGTTTTGTAAGATCACTGGCCATAACCTGCAATCGCGGAAGAAATTCTTCTTGCCATAATCCATATTGATACAGATTTTCCTTAAGTCGTAACAAAGCTGTCTGGTTATCTTTGGCACGTACCAGACAAGTAACTCTGTTAATTTTGGTTTGTAGTAAAAGGTCACGCAGGAAAAATGCTCCCAGAAAACCGCTTGCTCCAGTGAGCAGTACTCGCCCGGCATCTGAGCTTAACCACGGTTCCGGGAAGTGAGGTAGTGGCTGAATTTCCGGGGGAAGTATGCTGTCTTTGAGCATAGTAGCATAGAGATCTTCAGACATATTCTCATTTTGCGACATGTGTGCAGCCAGTGTTCTTGGTGTGGGAAAGTCATACAAGAGCTGAACAGGTAAACGTTTTTGTATTTTATTTCCTAGTGCAAGAATAAGGCTGCTGGCTTGCAGTGAATTGCCCCCTATCTGGAAGAAATTACTATCCAGAGTAAGGTCATAATCATCTAAGGTTTTCTGCCAAATACTCAAAACAATTAGCTCATCTTCATTTGTATCGGTAGTTGGCTGAGATGATAATCGTTGTTCCTGATTTTGGGTATATTCGGCCAGTAAGCGTTTTCTATCTATTTTACCATTTGGATTAATAGGGATGTGTTCAACAATAGTAATCCGAGGCAACATATAATCAGGTAAGTAGTGTTTAATTGACTGAGTTAAATTATGTTTTGAAAAAGTTTCCGGCTTTTTAGGGACAACAAATGCAATCAGGTAAGGTTCTATATTTTCTTTTTTCACTATACTCACAGCCGCAGACTGAAGAAGTTCGCTTTTCAGTAATTGAGTTTCAATTTCTTCTATTTCAATGCGATGTCCGCGTATTTTTATCTGATTATCTATTCGTCCTGCAAACATATAAATACCGTCAGATCTTTGCCAGCCTAAATCCCCAGTCCGATATATTTTTTTTAATTGATTGTTTCTTTCAATATCCATCATGATAAAACGTTGCGCATTAATTTCCGGCCGATTCCAATAACCACGGGCAATCCCTTCCCCTCCCAGATATATTTCACCTATCTGATTTGGTGCAACAGGCTGTAATTGATCATTTAATATATAAATATCAGTGTGACCAATCGGTCTTCCTATTGGTATATCCTCATCGGTTAATTCATCCAACTTAATTTCATGGATCAGGCCTATAATGGTACTTTCAGTCGGCCCGTAACAATTTGCTAAAAATTTTGGAGGGGCAGCCTGTAAAACCTGACGAAAAGCGTGTGGATTTAGTTTTTCACCACCTACAAAAAGGTAACGTAAGTGACGAAATGCTCGGGGACATGAATGAGCAGTTAAATGAAACAAAGCCGCAGTCATCATCATGCAGCTCACCGAATATTTCTCTAGTGCAGCTTCAAACAGATAGGGATCTATAATTATTTTTCGGGGAATAACAACCGCGGCAGCTCCATTTAATAACGCTCCCCAGATCTCGAATAGAGAAACATCAAATGTGGGGTTCGAAATAGCAGCTATTTTATCATTGGCAGTGAAGTTAATGTAATCAGGCTCAACAACAATACGGAGAATACCTCGGGCTTCTATTTCAACTGCTTTTGGACGGCCTGTTGTTCCGGAAGTAAATAATATATGGGTTCGATGATTTTTCTCCCTATTAATCTTGGGGAAATAGACAATGATTGATTTTTCCAGTATATCCTGATTAATAGTAATGAAATTTGTGGGTAAAGAACGGCTCTGATATTTTTGAGTGGTTAATGTCAGATTTATTTGTAAGTCTTGTAGCATAAAACATAATCTATCATCAGGTACGGTCGGATCGAGTGGAACGCAGCTTCCTCCGGCCATTAGAATAGCAACCTGACTAATAATCTGTTCAATACCGGGTTCCAGTAAAATCCCTACCGGCGTTTCATGTTTTACACCCAGATTAAATAAATAGAATGCCAGTGAACGTGCTTGATGAATTAACTCACGGTAACTAATGGTTCGTTCTTCGGTAATTATTGCAGGATGTTCAGAGTACTCTACCGATTTTTGAATGAAAATGTTAATTAAATCATGGTTAACAGGATAGGTTAATTCACCCCAGAAACCATGAGGGGTTGTTTTTATTACTGTGTTAGTCATAATTACACCTTTATTAAAGTGTTGAAATTTGTTTTTATAATGTTGGTAATAAAATTATTATTTTTGTTGTCTTAATGTATTTTCTTTACTTTAAAATATAGAGATGAAATGAACTACTCTATTTTAATCCAATAAAATATAAAGTTATTTCTAAGCACTATCATGCTGATAAGTATGCTTGCAGGTATTTTATTATGATTTCTTTAAATCCCTATTACACATAATTTGATAATAATATTCTTATTTAGTTATGGTGGATTTACATAATCAGAATAACAGTGCTCATTAAAAATAGTTGAGCTTGTATTTATTGAATACATTAACTTTTGGCTATAAACAGTACTATCCGGTAGGCACTATGCTGTCGTTGACAACAATCTGGTAATAACCATTGCAGAGGCTGGACGGGAGTGATAAAACCAATACATCCGATTTTTATTGTATCTATAATGATAGGGTGGAGTTAATGAGTCAGGTATATAATTTCAGTGCTGGTCCAGCCATGTTACCAGCAGAAGTATTACGTCGTGCAGAGCAGGAACTTTGCAGCTGGAATGGGCTGGGAACATCCGTTATGGAGATCAGCCATCGCAGTAAAGAATTTATAGCGGTTGCGGCTGAAGCAGAAAAAGATCTCCGGGATTTATTATCGATACCTGATAATTACAAGGTGCTGTTTTGTCATGGCGGTGCTCGTGGTCAGTTTTCAGCACTGCCATTAAATCTACTTGGCGGTAAAACGTCAGCAGATTATATCGTTGGTGGTTATTGGGCTGAAAGTGCAGCCAAAGAAGCCGCAAAATATTGCACACCCAATGTCATTAATATTCTTACTGAAACAGATGGCGTCAAAAGTGTGAAGCCAATGAATGAATGGGATTTGAGTAATGACGCGGCCTATGTGCATTATTGCCCTAATGAAACTATTGGCGGTATTGCAATTTTTGAAGAGCCTGATTTTGGTGATGATAAAATTGTGATTGCGGATTATTCCTCAACCATTCTTTCAGCACCAATCGATGTAAGCCGCTATGGGGTTATTTATGCAGGTGCTCAGAAAAACATCGGCCCGGCGGGGATTACCGTTGTAATTATTCGTGAAGATTTACTGGGTAAGGCCCATAAGCACACCCCATCCATTCTGGATTATACTGTGCAGGTGAACAGCGATTCTATGTATAACACACCACCAACATTCGCATGGTATCTCTCTGGTATGGTGTTCAAGTGGCTGAAAGAGCAGGGTGGGTTACAGGAAATCAAAAAACGCAATTATGCAAAAGCTGAAGCTCTGTATCATGCGATTGATAACAGTCATTTGTATATCAATCGCGTTGCACCACAAAACCGCTCTATTATGAATGTACCTTTCCAGCTAGCTAACCCCGCTCTCGACGGCAAGTTTTTGGAAGAAGCCTACGCCCATGGTTTGCATGCTTTGAAAGGGCATAAAGTCGCCGGAGGTGCCAGAGCTTCAATTTATAATGCAATGCCTTATGAAGGTGTTCTGGCATTGGTTGAATTTATGGCTGATTTTGAACGGCGCAATGCATAATGACTTTTTTATCGGGGGGAATCCTCCCGATATTAATTCTTTCCATAATAATCAATTAAAAACATAACGTACTACCAACCGGAGATCCTGCCGTTTATGCAATCCCTGACGTTACAACCCATCTCTCACATTAATGGAACTATTAACTTGCCCGGTTCCAAAAGTGTTTCCAACCGCGCACTGCTACTTGCTGCTCTTGCTCAGGGAACAACATATCTGACCAACTTATTGGATAGTGATGATATCCGCCATATGCTGAATGCGTTAACGGCACTGGGTATTTCCTATCGCTTATCTGAAGATCGTACCGCCTGTGAGGTTGATGGTATTGGCGGGATGATAACCGGTAAAAATGGGCTGGAACTGTTTTTAGGAAATGCAGGAACAGCGATGCGCCCACTGGCTGCGGCATTGTGTCTCGGAGACAATGATATTGTTTTAACGGGTGAACCACGGATGAAAGAGCGTCCGATTGGTCACTTAGTGGATGCTTTATGTCAGGGAGGGGCAAAAATTGACTATCTTGAGCAGGAAAATTATCCGCCAATACGTATCAGGGGGGGCTTCACTGGTGGAAAAGTGACTGTGGATGGCAGTGTTTCCAGTCAGTTTCTGACAGCGTTATTGATGGCAGTACCTTTGGCATTGAATGATAGCGAAATTTATATCAAAGGAGATTTGGTTTCTAAACCTTACATTGATATTACGCTGGCATTAATGAGCAGCTTTGGTGTCACTGTGGAAAATGATCACTATCAGGTTTTTCGGATTAAAGGATGCCAAAAGTACCAATCTCCGGGGCATTATCTGGTTGAAGGTGATGCCTCTTCCGCATCCTATTTTCTTGCTGCCGCAGCGATTAAAGGTGGCACGGTGCGTGTTACAGGAATTGGTAAAAACAGTTTGCAGGGTGATACAAAGTTTGCGGATGTTCTGGAAAAAATGGGGGCGATCATACGTAAGGGGGATGATTTTGTAGAGTGTGAACGTGGTACCCTGACGGGTATTGACATGGATATGAACGCTATTCCTGATGCAGCCATGACCATCGCGACAACGGCTCTGTTTGCTGAAGGAGAAACAGCTATCCGTAATATCTACAATTGGCGGGTGAAAGAGACAGACCGCCTTAATGCTATGGCTACAGAATTGCGTAAAGTCGGAGCCGAAGTAGAAGAAGGGCATGATTACATTCGTATTGTTCCGCCAGCAAAACTGAAATCGGCTGAGATTGAGACCTATAATGACCACCGGGTAGCAATGTGTTTTTCATTAGTGGCTCTTTCGGATACTCCAGTGACTATTCTTGACCCCGGCTGTACGACCAAGACATTTCCTGAATATTTTAAACAACTTAAATCTATCAGTGATATTCATGGCGAAAATTGTTGATTAATGATGATGTATTTATTCCACTCATTCTCCGAGTAGGTATAATAAGCTCATATTTTTGCTGTTTACTTATTGAACAGCCTTCTGCATTCGGTGAATGACCCGTTTTCTGTATGGGAAAATTTTCTGTGTAGGAAAATGTCGAAAAGCGCCATGCAAAGCAAAAAGGAGGAGAATGAATGACGATAATAGCCCCGGTAATAACCGTTGATGGTCCGAGCGGTGCTGGCAAGGGAACTCTGTGTCAGGCACTGGCTGAGGCATTGAATTGGCAATTACTTGACTCAGGAGCCATTTATCGCGTGCTGGCACTGGCTGCTATTCACCATCAGGTGGATATCAAGTCTGAAGACGCACTGGTTCCTCTGGCTGCAAATCTGGATGTTCGCTTTGTTCCTGCAAACGGCAGGCTCAGGGTTATTCTCGAAGGTGAAGATGTCAGCAATGAAATCCGTACTGAAACGGTTGGTAACACAGCTTCACAGACTGCAACATTCCCTCGGGTACGTGAAGCATTGCTTCGTCGGCAGCGGGCTTTTCGTATTCTCCCGGGGCTGATTGCTGACGGGCGTGATATGGGAACGGTTGTTTTTCCTGATGCGCCAGTGAAAATTTTTCTTGATGCAAGTGCGGAAGAACGTGCCCGTAGGCGCATGTTGCAGTTGCAGGAAAATGGTTTTAGTGTTAACTTTGAAAGCCTTTTGTCTGAAATACAGGAACGGGATTTCCGCGACCGTAATCGGGCAGTTGCGCCGTTAGTGCCCGCTCAGGATGCCTTAACTCTGGATTCGACCAGCATGTCTATCGAAGAGGTAATTGATAAGGCACTAAATTATGCGAGAAATACCTTAGCATTAACCGCTTAATCTGCTTATTTTCGCGTATAATGCTATTGCAATGGCACATCAAGACGATGTATATAGAATTCTGGTATGTGAGTAGTGAAATATGCTGGCATACTAAAACACCTTGTAACAGGGAAAAGTTGCGAGGTATGTAAAACAACCCCATTCGGCCGGATGCTAGATGGACGTTAATTTAAAACCTTGAAGATCATTAAAATGACAGAATCTTTTGCTCAACTCTTTGAAGAATCCCTACAGACTATCGAAACTCGTCCAGGTGCAATCGTACGTGGTGTTGTAGTTGCTATCGATAAAGACGTTGTATTGGTTGACGCAGGTCTGAAATCAGAATCTGCAATTCCTGTAGAGCAATTCAAAAATGCTCAGGGCGAGCTGGAAATTCAGGTTGGCGATGAAATCGACGTAGCACTGGATGCGGTAGAAGATGGTTTCGGTGAAACTATCCTGTCCCGTGAAAAAGCGAAACGTCATGAAGCATGGCTGATGCTGGAAAAAGCATACGAAGAAGCTGAAACTGTTACCGGTATTATCAACGGTAAAGTAAAAGGCGGCTTCACTGTAGAACTGAACGGTATCCGTGCGTTCCTGCCGGGTTCACTGGTTGATGTTCGTCCAGTTCGTGACACAGCTCACCTTGAAGGCAAAGAGCTTGAGTTCAAAGTCATCAAGCTGGATCAAAAACGCAACAACGTAGTTGTTTCCCGTCGTGCTGTTATCGAATCTGAAAACAGTGCAGAACGTGATCAGCTGCTGGAAAACCTGCAAGAAGGCATGGAAGTTAAAGGTATCGTTAAGAACCTGACTGACTACGGTGCATTCGTTGATCTGGGCGGCGTTGATGGCCTGCTGCACATTACTGATATGGCTTGGAAGCGTGTTAAACACCCAAGCGAAATCGTCAATGTGGGCGACGAAATCACAGTTAAAGTACTGAAGTTCGACCGTGAGCGTACTCGCGTATCTCTGGGTCTGAAACAACTGGGTGAAGATCCATGGGTAGCAATCGCTAAGCGTTATCCAGAAAGTACTCGACTGACTGGTCGCGTAACTAACCTGACTGACTACGGCTGCTTCGTAGAAATCGAAGAAGGCGTTGAAGGTCTGGTACACGTTTCAGAAATGGACTGGACTAACAAAAACATCCACCCATCCAAAGTTGTTAACGTTGGTGATGTTGTGGAAGTTATGGTTCTGGATATCGACGAAGAACGTCGTCGTATCTCTCTGGGTCTGAAACAGTGTAAAGCTAACCCTTGGCAGCAATTTGCTGAAACTCACAACAAAAATGACCGTGTTGAAGGTAAAATCAAGTCAATCACTGACTTCGGTATCTTCATCGGTCTGGACGGCGGCATCGACGGTCTGGTTCACCTGTCTGACATCTCCTGGAACGTTGCAGGCGAAGAAGCAGTTCGTGAATACAAAAAAGGCGACGAAATTGCTGCTGTAGTTCTGCAAGTAGATGCAGAGCGTGAGCGTATTTCTCTGGGCATCAAGCAACTGGCAGAAGACCCATTCAATAACTACCTGTCTGTAAACAAGAAAGGTACTATTGTTAACGGTAAAGTAACTGCGGTTGACACAAAAGGTGCTACAGTTGAATTAGCTGACGGTGTTGAAGGTTACCTGCGTGCATCAGAAGCTTCTCGTGACCGCGTTGAAGATGCAACTCAAGTTCTGAACGTTGGCGATGAAGTTGAAGCTAAATATGTTGGTGTTGATCGCAAAAACCGCGTAATCAACCTGTCTGTTCGCGCTAAAGACGAAGCTGATGAAAAAGACGCTATCGCTTCTGTGAACAAGCAAGAAGACGCAAACTTTGCTAACAACGCAATGGCTGAAGCTTTCAAAGCAGCTAAAGGCGAATAATCTAAGTCAATAACGGCGGGTAATATTTTCGGTCACGATAATATTACCCGAACACGGTAGTTTAGGGAGGTACCATGACCAAGTCTGAATTAATTGAAAGACTTGCAGAGCAACAATCTCATATGCCGGCTAAAGCCGTTGAAGATGCAGTGAAAGAAATGCTTGATCATATGGCAGAAACACTGGCCTCCGGTGAACGTATTGAAGTTCGCGGGTTCGGCAGCTTTTCTCTTCACTACCGAGCTCCGCGTGTGGGTCGTAATCCAAAAACAGGTGATAAAGTTGAGTTGGACGGTAAATACGTTCCTCACTTCAAGCCAGGTAAAGAATTACGCGACCGCGTGAATATCTATAGCGACAGCTAAGATAGAAGTTATTACTTAATTGCTACGGCACCTCAGGGTGCCGTTCTTTTTTTGTTTTTGTGATTATTTTCACATTTTCATACTACATGTTTTTTTGTTTGAAATTAACTTGCGAAGTGTTTCCAAAATACGTCTTATCTGACTGGCAGTAACGCGTACTGTCGAATAGTCTTCTCTGCATAAAGAGAATTCAAATGCAGGGAGCGATGCGGATGCCGCAGACTATTCAGTTTCTTTTCTCTCCGTTTTTTTCTGTTCGGAGAAAACCATTACCTATTATAAGTCTGAATCAGGCAGCTATAGCCATTGTATTGGGAATGTTCCCTCTTTTATTACTGGAAGAATTACCTCAATCACGAGAAATATTGTTCTTATTTGTGGCAGCAATTGTTTTATGGTTTATTTCTTATAAATCAAGCCGGATTATTTCTTTGATATTATGGGGATTACTCTGGGGATGTTGGAATGGTCACCAAATTCTGGAACAAATAACATATTTTAGCGATACAACAAGGTCAGCAACTATTATGATTGACAGTGTATCGTTAAATGAAACTGATATAAGTGAGAAGAAGCGTTACAGGATCAGGTTAATTGAAAGCGATGGAAAATACATTTTTCCTGCTTTATATGCTTCGGTATTATGGAGTCCTTCAACATCACTAAACTCTCCGACACCGCTTTGTGCTGGCCAAAAATGGCAGGTCACGATGAAACTCAGAGCTGTTCATGCTCAATTAAATCAAGGAAGTTATGATAGCCAACGCTATGCTTTATCAATTCGTCAGCCGCTTAATGGCAAAATTATTAAGGCGAATTTATTGGATGATACATGCAATCTCAGACAAAAATTAATTGATAAACTGACCCCTGAAATACAGTTATTGAAACATTCCGGTATTGCTCTGGCACTTACATTTGGTGAAAGAGCATGGCTGGAAAAACAGACTCGGTTATTATTACAACAAACGGGAATTGCTCATTTGATGGCTATTTCCGGGCTACATATTGCAATAGCAAGTTTATTTGGCTGGTTTTTTGCCAGAGGAATTCAATTCCTGCTTCCCGCAACATGGGTCGGCTTTCGTTTTCCGCTTTTTGTGGGCTGGTTGACTGCAATGTTATATGGGTGGCTTTCTGGCTGGGGGCTTCCTGCTATCAGAGCAATGTTGGGATTAACTGTCTGGATCTATTTGCGTTGTAGAAATCATTTTTGTTTTTCATGGCAGTGGGTTTTATGGAGTGCGGCTCTGATTTTGCTTTTTGATCCACTGGCAATTCTCTCTGACAGCTTTTGGCTTTCATTCTTTGCAGTTATGGCTTTGTTATTCTGGTTTCATTGGATGCCTTTGTCTGAAAGGTTTCGTTATGGTTGGCGCTGGATCTGGTTACGCGGGTTGCATATGCAATCGGGAATAATGCTTATGTTGTTGCCGCTGCAACTTCTGTTATTTCAGGGTATTAATGTTGCGTCATTAATTGCGAATTTATGGTCTGTCCCGATAATTTCTTTTCTGACAGTTCCGCTGGTTATGTTGGTCTTGCTAAGTGTTTTATTACCTTTGGATCAGTTTATTCAGCCATTTTTATGGCAGTTGGTTGACTACACTATTTCGTTTGCTTTAATGCCACTACCAGCTTTTGTTCATTCATGGACTGAGACAGGGCATATTCCTTTCTTCATCACCTTCGCTGGTTGGATGTCCGTTGTTATCTGGCGTTTTGGCTGGTGGAAATCATATGTTGGGTTGTTATGTATTTTTACCGGAATAACATTCTGTTATTTAAAGCGTGATGATGAGTTCCGATGGCGCTTTTCAATGTTGGATGTCGGTCATGGCTTGGCTATTGTCATAGATAAAGGAGGAAAGGCAATTTTATTCGATACAGGAAACCGCTGGGAAACAGGCAGTATGGCAGAAAAAGTTATTCAGCCTTACCTGCGTTGGCATCAACTAATACCTGAACAAATTATTCTTAGTCATGATCATCTGGATCATACTGGAGGATTGGAATATCTGCATGAAAAATATCCAGAGATTAATATTCGCAGCCCCTCAAGCAAATCTGCCCATTTGCCTTGTATCCGTGGTGAACAGTGGCTATGGCAGGGGTTAACTTTCCGGGTTATCTGGCCACCGGAAAAAGCAGAAAGTGTTACTAATAATCAATCCTGTGTTATCCGTATTGATGATGGCAGGTATAGTTTATTATTAACGGGTGATCTGGAGAAACAGGCTGAATATCGTTTACTGGGGCTTGAGAAGGAAAATCTTAATGCGACTATCTTGCAGGTTCCTCATCATGGAAGTAATACCTCATCTACGGCTGCATTTATAGACAGAGTCAGGCCTGAATATGCTTTAACCTCGGTTGCGCGTTACAGCCCTTGGAAACTTCCCTCCATGAAGGTCAGGCAACGTTATAAAAATGCAGAAATTCAATGGAATAGCACGTCAGTCTCAGGTCAGATCACCGGTTATATTTATCGTGATCACATTAAATTAGAAAGATACCGACAGCAGTTAATGTCACGGTGGTATCATCAGTGGTTTGGTATTCGCGGTGATCATGAGTAGAATAAGCCGCTATTTCTTTTGGTTTTGGTAACTCAATAATGAATGATAAAGACCTTTCTACCTGGCAGACCTTCCGCCGACTATGGCCGATCATCACACCATTTAAGGCCGGTTTGTTAGTTGCGGCGGTTGCGCTGGTTATAAATGCTGCCGGTGATACATTGATGCTTTCTTTGTTAAAGCCTTTACTGGATGAAGGATTTGGCAAAGCAGACATGAGTGTATTGAAATGGATGCCACTGGTGGTTATCGGGTTAATGCTTATGCGTGGCATATCTGGGTTTGTATCAAGTTATTGTATCTCGTGGGTTTCCGGTAAAGTTGTGATGCAGATGCGTCGTCGTCTGTTCAATCATATGATGGGCATGCCAGTCGCCTTTTTTGACCAGCAATCTACGGGGACGCTACTTTCCCGTATTACCTATGATTCAGAGCAGGTTGCATCTTCTTCCTCCGGCGCTCTGGTGACCGTTGTCAGGGAAGGGGCATCAATTATCGGCCTTTTTGCACTGATGTTTTATTACAGTTGGGAATTATCTTTGATCCTGATTGTTATTGCTCCTATTGTTGCGGGTGTTATCCGTCTCGTTTCCGTACGTTTTCGTCGTATCAGTAAAAATATGCAAAACAGTATGGGATTGGTGACAACCAGCGCAGAACAAATGCTGAAAGGCCACAAAGAGGTTCTTATCTTTGGTGGTCAGAAAGTTGAAACAGCACGTTTTAATAAAGTCAGCAATCATATGCGTCAGCAAGGCATGAAAATGGTTTCCGCTGATTCCATTTCTGACCCTATTATCCAGCTTATCGCTTCATTTGCTCTGGCATTTATACTGTATGCTGCCAGCTTTCCTGAAATTATGGGTGCTCTGACTGCGGGTAAAATTACCGTTGTATTCTCATCCATGATCGCCTTAATGCGCCCGCTGAAATCACTGACCAATGTTAACGCACAGTTCCAGCGTGGTATGGCAGCCAGCCAGACTTTGTTTGCGATTTTGGACATGGAGCAGGAAAAAGATGAAGGTAAACGGGAAATTAAAAAAGCGAAAGGCGATATTGAATTCCGCGACGTGACTTTCTGTTATCCAACTAAAGATCATCCTGCGCTGAAAAATATTTCCATGGCAATCCCGGCAGGTAAAACAATTGCTCTGGTTGGGCGCTCTGGTTCTGGGAAATCAACGATTGCCAATCTCCTTACCCGTTTTTATGACGTCAGTGAAGGGAGCATTTCTCTGGATGGTCATGATTTACGTGAGTATACATTGTCTTCTTTGCGTAATCAGATAGCACTGGTATCGCAAAATGTACATTTGTTCAATGATACCGTGGCTAACAATATTGCTTATGCCAGTGAAGGTCAGTTTAGTCGTGAGGAAATTGAACGTGCGGCGGAAATGGCTTACGCAATGGACTTTATCAAAAAGATGGATAACGGCCTTGATACCATGATTGGTGAGAATGGCGTTCTGCTTTCTGGTGGGCAACGTCAGCGTATTGCCATAGCCCGTGCTCTATTGCGTGATTCTCCTATTTTGATTCTGGATGAGGCCACTTCGGCACTGGATACGGAGTCTGAACGTGCAATTCAGTCAGCACTGGATGAGTTGCAGAAAAACAGAACTTCTCTGGTAATTGCACATCGCCTTTCTACTATTGAAAGTGCTGATGAAATTATTGTTATTGAAGATGGCAATATTATCGAAAGAGGCAACCATACTGTTCTGTTGGAGAAAAATGGTGCATATGCCCAGTTACATCGGATGCAGTTTGGCCAATGACTGAGCGCATTTGGTCGGGCCGTTCATGGCTCTATATCCTGTTATTACCACTATCAGCCCTTTATGGGCTGGTGAGTGGCCTGCGTAAATTGGGTTATAAATCAGGATTATTCCGCTCATGGAAAGCTTCTGTGCCTGTTGTCGTTGTGGGTAATTTAACTGCCGGAGGCAATGGTAAAACACCGGTAGTTATCTGGCTGGTGGAACACTTACAGCGAAAAGGTTATCGGGTTGGTGTTGTGTCCCGCGGCTATGGCGGAAAATCTGAACATTATCCCTTGCTGGTGACAGATGAAGTAACTACTGCACAAGCAGGAGATGAGCCGGTTTTAATTCACAGTCGCACAGGAGTATCAGTCGCTGTTGCGCCAAAACGTATCGATGCAGTCAAAAAACTATTAGCACATTCCCCTCTTGATATTGTGATCACCGATGATGGCCTCCAGCATTATGCCTTACAGCGCAATTATGAAATCGTTGTGATTGATGGTATCCGTCGTTTTGGTAATGGTTGCTGGCTACCGGCAGGGCCGATGCGGGAACTTTCTGGTCGTTTAAATACCGTAAATACGATTATCGTTAATGGTGGAACAGCAGAAGCGGGTGAGTTGCCGATGGTACTAAAGGGAGAAATTGCGATTAATCTTCTGACCGGAGAAAAGCGAAAAGTCAGTCATATTTCTGATGTAGTTGCAATGGCAGGCATTGGTCATCCACCGCGTTTTTTTGCTGCACTACAGCAATTGGGTGTGACTTTGCAAAAAACATATGCATTTGCTGATCATCAGGCTTATGAAAAGACGCAGTTATTGGCTTTAACCAATACTGAACAAAATTTACTGATGACAGAAAAAGATGCGGTGAAATGTTCTCGGTTTGCACAGGCTAATTGGTGGTATCTACCCGTATCAGCTTACTTTCCTGAGGATCAGGGGCAGAAATTGCTGGATGAGATTTGTGCATTAATCCCTGAAGGGAACAATCGTAGTTCATAACTACAGTTATCATCAGGCTTTATAGGGCATTATTCTATGAAATTCAGTATATTACCAATAAAGAGGCAACCTGAAATACGACGAGTACAAGATAACAGAGTTAACGGTGATACATCGCTTGTGGTATTCTGAGTCACATTAAACTTCAAAAACCCGTCATTTGGGGGATGTATGGATCACCGTTTACTCGAAATTATCGCTTGTCCGGTATGTCATGGCAAACTTAGCTACGATAAAGAAAACTTTGAGCTGATTTGCAAACTTGACCGCCTCGCTTTTCCTTTCCGTGATGGCATTCCTGTGCTGCTGGAGCACGAAGCACGTGCTTTGCCAACAGAGGAAAAGAAATAATTTATGTTTACTGTCATTATCCCTGCACGTTTTGCTTCATCCCGCCTGCCCGGAAAGCCGTTGGCTGATATTCATGGTAAGCCGATGATTGTGCGGGTTATGGAGCGAGCTATTCGTTCCGGTGCCGGTCGTGTGATCGTAGCCACAGATAATCAGGCTGTTTTTGATGCCGTTACTGCTGCGGGTGGTGAAGCCTGTATGACCAGTGAAAACCATCATTCAGGTACAGAACGTTTGGCAGAGGTTATCGATAAATACCAATTTGCCGATGATGAAATTATTGTAAACGTTCAGGGTGATGAGCCGCTTATTCCTGAGCAAATCATCAGGCAGGTTGCTGATAATTTAGCCGGAAGTGATGCGGGTATGGCAACACTTGCCGTTCAGATCCAGAATGCAGAAGAAGCGTTTAATCCGAATGCGGTCAAAGTGGTGATGGATGCTCAGGGTTATGCGCTCTATTTTTCCCGTGCCACCATTCCGTGGGAGCGGGATCGTTTTATGCAGTCCAAAGAGACTATCGGGAATAATTTCCTGCGCCATATCGGGATTTATGCATACAGAGCCGGATTTATACGTCGCTATGTGCAGTGGGAACCAAGCCCATTGGAAAATATCGAAATGCTCGAACAATTACGGGTGCTTTGGTATGGGGAAAAAATCCATGTTGCGAAGGCGCTACAGGCGCCGGGGGCTGGCGTAGACACCCCGGAAGATTTGGAAGCAGTCAGAAAGGCTTTTGCAGTCTGAGATAAGAAAATAATAAAACATAGTAGTAGCAAGCGGGTCATAGTAGTTATAGGTCATAGTATTTATAGACCATAGTATTTATAGACCATAGCAATTAGGCGATTAAATTCGCCTAATTTTTTTCTGGCTACTCAGCGATAACGATAAACATCATAATTAATTTTCACTCTTTTTATCTGTACCTGAAGGCTTAATTGCCTGCCAGATTTTACCCAGAGTTTCATACCATGCCCGCTCTGTATGAGAAAAATAATAGGATGACGGAGTGTATTTTTCCCAATTATATAGTGGGGTTGTGGTTGCCAGTTGATTTGCCGGGCCGGGAATAGGGTGCATACCATGCTGTTCAAAAAATTTCAGAGAACGAGTCATATGGTTTGCGGATGTAACCAGAATAAAAGGTTGCTGACCGACGACTTTTTCAACTTCAGTAGCTTCTTCTTCTGTATCCAGCGGATCTTTTAATGCTATTGTGTCTGCTACAGGAACCCCCATAGATTGTGCTACCATAGCAGCGATTTCTGCACTGCTGATTGAATTCACACCTTTACCACCGGTAAAAATCATTTTAGCACCGGGATTAAGGCGGTATAACCGGATGCCTTCAGTCACTCGGGGCAGACTATTACTGGTAAGGTTGGCACTGGGTGCCCATTCCGGGTTATACGTAAAGCCACCACCAAGAACAACAATATATTTTACCGGGGTCTGATGTGCTGCATCAGGCTCGTAACGCTGAGTATATTTCCCTTCAACAGGAAGTAGTAAATAGTCAGCAACGGGCTGTAAGCTCAATAAAAGTAGAGCAAGCCAGCTCAAGGAGAGAATTGTCTTTCCTGTTTTTTGCCAACGGGTAAACCACAGCAGGAGTAAAGCTGCTAAAGCGATTAAAATGATTAAAGGGAGCGGCATTAATAGCGCACCAACGTATTTTTTTAGCAGGAATAGCATTAACTGGCCTTAATTTGATTGAATTATCACCGCACAGGGGTAAATTCAAGGGTAAAAGTAGTGAATTTACTGATTACTGTGCCAGAATAACGGTAGCAAAAATAGCACCAGACACTATATATACTTAATAGACCCTATAAATACTCCATAGATACATCAAGCTTAGTTTATTTATTAATGAGGCGTTTTTTCATGCGGGATCGCAATTTCGATGATATTGCAGACAAATTTTCGCGTAATATTTACGGTACGACCAAAGGTAAAATCAGACAAGCCGTTGTCTGGCAGGATATCGAAGAATTGCTGAATCATTTGCCTCAACGATCTCTGCGTATTTTAGATGCAGGGGGCGGTGAAGGAAATATGGCCTGCCAGCTAGCTGAATTAGGCCATCAGGTCATATTATGTGACCTCTCCGAAGAAATGATCCAACGGGCAAAAAGCAATGCAGAAGAACGGGGAGTTCTTCATCGGATGGAGTTTATTCAATGTCCGGTACAGGATATTCACCAATATATTACTCAACCTGTTGATCTAATCCTGTTCCACGCGGTATTGGAATGGATTACTGATCAAAAAGATGTGATAGAAATATTGGGAGATATCATTACGCCCGGTGGTGCACTCTCATTAATGTTTTATAATGCTAATGGGCTGGTTATGCGCAATGCCATTTTGGGTAATTTTCATTTGGCAACACCAAATATTCAACGCCGTCGGAAGCGCTCCCTATCGCCACAGAATCCATTAATACCTGAGCAGGTATATCAGTGGCTCACTGAACTTAATATGGAAATAATGGCTAAAACAGGAGTCAGGGTTTTTCACGACTACCTGCAAAGTCGCCAATTGCAAAATACAGATTTTCCGGCGCTGCTTGAACTTGAACAGCGTTATTGCAGACAAGAGCCTTATATCAGCCTTGGGCGCTATATTCATGTGACGGCACGCAAGCCTACCTTAAAGAGCGAATTATGAGTGAATATTCCCAGACTGTTCCTGAACTTGTGTCCTGGGCCAGAAAGAATGATTTTTCCATTTCGTTGCCACCAGAGCGGTTGGCTTTTTTAATGGCAATTGCCGTACTGAACAGTGAACGTCTTGATGGCGAAATGAGTGAAGGAGAGCTGATTGATGCTTTCCGGGAAGTCTGTAAAGGTTTTGAACAGACTTCAGAAGCGGTAGCGGTCAGGGCAAATAATGCAATTAACGATATGGTAAGGCAAAAGCTGCTTAACCGTTTTACCAGTGAACTGGCGGATGGTAGCGCTATTTATCGCCTGACTCCATTAGGCATTGGCATCAGTGACTATTATATTCGTCAGCGTGAATTTTCCACGTTGCGTCTTTCCATGCAGCTTTCCATTGTTGCTAATGAGCTACATCGTGCGGCGGAAGCGGCTGAAGAAGGTGGCGATGAGTTCCACTGGCATCGCAATGTATTTGCACCACTCAAATATTCGGTAGCTGAAATTTTTGACAGTATTGATCTGTCACAGCGCATCATGGATGAGCAGCAAAACAGTGTAAAAACCGATATTGCAGCCTTACTCAATCAGGATTGGCAGGCCGCCATCGCTAATTGTGAGCAACTACTGTCTGAAACCTCCGGGACGCTGCGGGAGCTTCAGGATACGCTTGAAGCCGCAGGCGACAAGCTACAGGCCAACTTATTGCGGATACAGGATGCCAACATGATGAGTGATGGCTCTGAGCTGGTGGATAAGCTGGTTTTTGATCTGCAAAGCAAACTCGACCGCATTATTAGCTGGGGGCAGCAATCCATTGATCTCTGGATCGGTTATGACCGACATGTTCACAAATTCATCCGAACTGCGATTGATATGGATAAAAACCGCATTTTTGCCCAGCGTCTTCGCCAGTCTATCCAGAATTATTTTGATAATCCGTGGGTGCTGAATATTGCCAGTGCAGAGCGTCTGCTGGATATGCGAGATGAAGAACTGACATTACGCAATGAAGAAGTCATGGGTGAACTGCCGCCAGAAATGGAATACGAAGAATTTAATGAAATTCACGAGCAACTGGCGGAAATGATAGAACAGGCACTGGCAATTTACCAACAGGCTAAACTCCCTCTGGATTTGGGCGCGGTCTTGCGTGATTACCTTGCCAAATATCCACACACCCATCATTTTGATGTTGCACGTATTCTGGTGGATCAGGCAGTACGATTGGGCGTTGCAGAAGCAGATTTCTCTGGGTTGCCAGCGGAATGGTTAGCGATTAATGATTACGGAGCCAAGGTGCAGGCACATGTCATCGACACATATTGAACAATTTATGCCAGTTAAACTGGCTCAGGCATTATCCAATACACTTTTCCCCGAATTAGACAGTCAGCTTCGTTCAGGGCGTCATATTGGAATGGATGATCTTGATAATCATGCTTTTCTGATGGATTTTCAGGAAGAGCTGGAAACATTTTACTCGCGTTATAACGTCGAATTGATCCGTGCACCAGAAGGTTTTTTCTACCTGCGGCCGCGTTCAAATACGCTGATCTCCCGCTCTGTTTTATCTGAGCTGGACATGATGGTGGGTAAAATTCTGTGTTATCTCTATCTCAGCCCTGAGCGCCTGTCTAATCAGGGAATATTCACCTTTCAGGAACTGCATGAAGAGCTATTGTCATTGGCTGATGAAAACAGACTGATGAAATTGGTGAATCAGCGCTCAACCGGTTCAGATTTGGATAAACAAAAATTACAGGAAAAAGTACGCACCTCGCTGAACCGTCTGCGTCGCTTGGGGATGGCTTATTTCCTACAAAATGACAGTAATAAATTTATGATCACCGAAGCTGTATTTCGTTTCGGTGCAGATGTACGTAGCGGTGATGATCCACGTGAGGCTCAGTTGCGGATGATCCGTGATGGAGAAGCAATGCCCGTGGAAAGCAGTTTATCGCAGGAAAGTAATGAACACGAAGAAGCACCCACGCATTCAGCAGCCGGTGCGGAGGATGAACAGTCATGATTGAACGCGGTAAATTTCGCTCACTGACACTGGTAAACTGGAATGGCTTTTTCGCCAGAACGTTTGATCTTGATGAACTGGTAACGACTTTATCCGGTGGTAACGGCGCGGGTAAATCCACAACGATGGCAGCATTTGTCACGGCATTAATTCCGGATTTAACACTACTGCATTTCCGCAATACGACAGAAGCCGGAGCAACCAGTGGCTCCCGTGATAAAGGTTTGCACGGTAAACTGAGAGCTGGAGTCTGTTATTCTACGCTGGATGTGGTTAATTCCCGCCATCAGAGAGTTATTGCCGGTGTACGTTTACAGCAGATCGCGGGACGAGATCGGAAAGTTGATATCAAACCCTTTATGATTCAGGGTGTACCCGCATCAATACAACCAACACAGTTATTAACCGAAAACATCAACGAACGTCAGGCACGCGTTCTGCCATTGAATGAACTTAAAGAGCGCCTCGAAGAGATGGATGGCGTTCAGTTCAAACAATTTAATTCCATTACGGATTACCATTCCCTGATGTTTGATTTGGGTGTGATCCCGAAACGTTTACGTTCTGCCAGTGATCGCAGCAAGTTTTACCGTCTGATAGAAGCATCACTGTATGGCGGGATTTCCAGCGCTATCACACGTTCATTGCGTGATTATTTGTTACCAGAAAATAGCGGTGTCAGAAAAGCATTTCAGGATATGGAAGCGGCTCTGCGTGAAAACCGTGTAACACTGGAAGCTATCCGTGTCACTCAGTCTGACCGTGACCTGTTTAAGCACCTCATTACTGAAGCAACAGCTTATGTTTCAGCTGACTACATGCGTCATGCCAATGAGCGCCGCGTCCATCTGGATGAAGCGTTGGCTCTACGTAGTGAATTGTTTGGCAGCCGACGGCAATTAGTGACGGAGCAATACCGTCATGTAGAAATGGCGCGAGAACTGACTGAACAGAGTGGGGCATCCTCTGATCTGGAAATGGATTATCAGGCAGCCAGTGACCACCTGAATCTGGTTCAGACCGCTATGCGTCAGCAGGAAAAAATTGACCGCTATCAGGCCGATATCGAAGAGCTGACTTATCGGTTGGAAGAACAGACTGAAGTCGTTGAAGAAGCGAAAGAGATGCAGGCGGAATACGAAGCTGCATCTGAGGCAGCGGAGCAGGAAGTTGACGAATTGAAAAGCCAGCTTGCTGATTATCAGCAGGCACTGGATGTTCAGCAGACTCGCGCTATTCAGTATCAACAGGCGCTGCAAGCACTGGAGCGTGCACGTGAACTTTGCCAGCTTCCTGAATTATCGGCAGAGAATGCTGATGAATGGCAGGAGACTTATCAGGCCAAAGAACAGCAGGCAACTGAAACCCTGTTAGCACTGGAACAAAAACTCAGTGTGGCTGATGCTGCTCATAGTCAGTTTGAACAGGCTTACCAGCTGGTGAAAAATATTGTTGGTGAAGTCAGCCGTAGCGAAGCATGGCACCGGGCCCGTGAAGTATTGCGTGAATGGTCATCTCAACGCCATTTGGCAGAGCGTGTTCAACCGTTACGTATTCAGCTGGCTGAGCTGGAACAGCGTCTTAACAGCCAGCAAAATGCAGAACGTATGCTGGAAGAGTTCTGTAAGCGTCATCACCAGCAATATCAGGCTGAAGATCTGGAAGTATTGCAGGGTGAATTAGAAGCCCAGTTGGAAGAATTAAGCCTGACTGCAAATGAAAGCGGTGAATCCCGTATGCAGGTGCGTCAGGAACTTGAACAGCTCAGGCAGAAAATTCAGACGTTGACTGCCCGTGCTCCAGTCTGGCTGGCGGCACAGGAAACACTGGATCAGCTTTGCGAACAGAGTGGTGAAACATTCGAAGACAGCAATGATGTCACGGAATATATGCAGCAATTGCTGGAGCAGGAACGTGAAACCACTGTTGAACGTGATAATGTCTCAGCACAGAAACGTGAACTGGAAAAACAGATCGAACGACTGAGCCAGCCAAGTGGTGCGGAAGACAGCCGGTTGTTGGCTCTGGCGGAACGTTTCGGCGGTGTTTTACTGTCAGAAATTTATGATGACATCACTATTGATGATGCACCTTATTTTTCCGCGTTATACGGTTCCGCACGGCATGCTATTGTTGTGCCTGATCTTTCATTGGTTCGCCCACATCTGGAAGCGTTAGAAGATTGCCCGGAAGATCTCTATCTGATCGAAGGAGATCCGCAATCGTTTGATGACAGCGTGTTTGATTTTGAAGAGCAGGAAAATGCTGTTCTGGTCAAATCTTCTGATCGTCAGTGGCGTTATTCCCGCTATCCTGAAGTCCCTCTGTTCGGACGGGCGGCAAGGGAAAATCGTCTGGAAGCTCTTGGTCTGGAGCGCGATACACTGGCAGAACGTTATGCAACGCTCTCATTTGATGTGCAGAAAATCCAGCGTGCACATCAGGCTTTCAGCCGTTTTGTCGGTAAACATTTGTCTGTGGCGTTTGATAGCGATCCTGAAATGGAAATCCGTAGCCTGAACCAGCGGAGAACTGAGCTGGAACGGGAGCTGTCACAATTTGAGTCCCACACGCAACAGAACCAACAAAAACTGACGCAGGTAAAAGAAAGCCTGTCTGTGCTGAATCGGCTGATCCCGCAAATTGCAATTTTGTTGGATGAAACCCTGATTGATCGTGTGGAAGCTGTCCGTGAAGAAATGAGTGAAGCGCAGGATGCGGCACGTTTTCTGCAACAGCATACCAACACTCTGAATAAACTTGAGCCGATGGTCTCGGTTTTGCAAAGCGATCCTCGTCAGCATGAGCAGTTGCAGCGGGATTATGAGTTGGTAAAACAGAGTCAAATCAAAGCCAAGCAACAGGCGTTTGCGTTGACTGAAGTAGTACAGCGTCGCGTGCATTTCAGTTACAGCGACTCAGCAGGCATGCTCAGTGAAAATAGTGACCTGAACGATAAGCTGCGTCAGCGTCTTGAACATGCGGAATCTGATCGCAGCCGTGCCCGTGAACAGCTTCGCCAGCAGCAATCACAAAGTGCTCAGTTCAGTCAGGTACTGGCTTCCCTGAAAAGTTCTTATGACACCAAACAGGATATGTTGAAAGAACTTGAACAGGAAATGAAAGATATTGGTGTTCAGGCTGATGCTAATGCCGAAAATCGTGCTCGTGAACGCCGTGATCAGCTTTATGCCTCAGTGCAGGCCAACCGTTCCCGCATCAATCAGCTTGAGAAGCAGATCGCATTCTGCGAGGCGGAAATGGAAAACCTCCAGAAGAAACTGCGTAAATCAGAGCGTGATTATTATCAGAAACGTGAGCAGGTGGTGTCTTCGAAAGCGGGTTGGTGTGCAGTGATGCGGATGGTGAAAGATAATGGTGTTGAACGCCGTCTTCATCGCCGTGAACTGGCTTATATGGATGCTGATGCATTGCGTTCAATGTCAGATAAGGCACTGGGTGCACTGCGTCTTGCTGTAGCAGATAATGAGCATTTACGTGATGCGTTGCGTTTATCTGAAGATCCGAAACGTCCTGAACGCAAGATTCAGTTCTTTGTAGCCGTTTATCAGCATCTGCGTGAGCGTATTCGTCAGGATATTATTCGCACTGATGATCCGGTTGATGCTATTGAGCAGATGGAAATCGAACTGGCGCGCTTAACCGAAGAGTTAACGGCACGTGAACAAAAACTGGCGATCAGTTCTAAAAGTGTGGCGAATATCATCCGTAAGACTATTCAGCGTGAACAGAACCGGATCAGAATGCTGAATCAGGGACTACAAATGGTTTCTTTTGGCCAGGTGGGTGGTGTACGCCTGAATGTGAACATACGTGAAAGCCACGCTGCTTTGCTGGATGTTCTGTCTGAACAACAGGAACAACATCAGGATCTGTTTAATAGCCAGCGCCTGACCTTCTCAGAAGCTATAGCTAAACTGTATCAGCGCTTAAATCCGCAAATTGATATGGGGCAGCGTTTACCTCAGACAATTGGTGAAGAATTGCTGGATTACCGTAATTACCTTGAATTAGATGTTGAGGTGAATCGTGGTTCAGATGGCTGGCTGAAAGCGGAAAGTGGCGCACTTTCTACCGGTGAGGCCATTGGTACGGGAATGTCTATTCTGGTTATGGTTGTGCAGAGTTGGGAAGAAGAGTCCCGCCGCCTGCGTGGTAAAGATATTTCCCCATGTCGCTTGCTATTCCTCGATGAAGCAGCACGTCTGGATGCGAAATCAATCGCCACACTGTTTGAATTATGTGAACGCTTACAGATGCAGCTGATTATTGCTGCTCCGGAAAATATTAGCCCGGAGAAAGGCACTACGTATAAATTAGTGCGTAAGATCTTCAATAATCAGGAACATGTGCATGTTGTGGGTTTACGAGGCTTCGGGCAGGAAACTCCCGTTATTGAACAGCGGCAGGAACAGGCTCAGGCGATCTTCTGAGGATAATTTCCATCTGAATTAATAAATTAAAGCCGTCATTGGTGAGATGACGGCTTTTTAATTCATAAAGATAATAATCACGTTTTGAAATATGTGCATTGAATCTCATTTTCTTGAAATAAGAGTACTTATCATTCCCTCCCATTGTGACCAAGATAAAAAGAAGGAAAAATAATGCGTAAGGTAGTGTTAGCATTTAGTGCAATTGCGCTTGCTGTTGGTTTAAGTGGTGCTGCTCAGGCAAAAGTGCAAGTACCGGAACAAGTGAGTACAGGGGTCACGACAGCAGAACTTTCTCAACGTCAGGCGGTGCATTGGGTTTCAGTGGCGCAGATTGAAAAAAGTTTGCAAAATAAGCCGCCGATGGCCGTAGGATTTGATATAGATGATACAGTACTGTTTTCCAGCCCCGGTTTTTATCGAGGTCAGCTGGAATATTCACCAAATGACAATAGCTATCTGAAAAATCCGCAATTCTGGGAAAAAATGAATAACGAGTGGGATAAATTCAGCATGCCGAAGCAGATTGGCATCGATTTGGTCCAGATGCACCTGAAACGCGGTGATGACATTTATTTTATTACCGGCCGTACCAGAACTAAAACAGAAACAGTCACTAAATATTTACAGGAAGACCTCCATATTCCTGTCAATAAAATGAATTCGGTTATCTTTGCAGGAGATGATCCCGGTAAAAATAATAAAATTAGTTGGATGAAGGATCATAAGCTGGAAATCTATTATGGTGATGCTGACGCAGATATTGCTGCAGCCCGTGAACTGAATATTCGTGGTATTCGTATTTTGAGAGCATCAAATTCCTCCTATCAGCCGTTGCCTAAAGCGGGTAAATTTGGAGAAGAAGTCGTTATTAACTCAGAATATTAATTTAAACACTTATCGTGTTTATTTATTATTAAAGGCACTTTAAGTGCCTTTTCTTTTTTATAACTAATATAAGTTAATTTATTATAGCAGTAATTTTCTTTTGGTTCATGTAATTGGATATAATTGAGGAGCTTTCTGTCTTAATAAGTAATTATGTATATAATTACTACTATTCTCTTCTGATAACATTGGTCTGCCGATAATTAGAATAAGTCATTGGATAGCCAAATATACCCAGTAAATTTCATGTAAAGTTTCAGGGCTGGTAAATACAGTCGGTAAACGTGTCACTATGAAAAAGGGGTATACATAAAAGCGAGGTGAACTCTTATGGCAAAGAATCCGGTAAGGTTACTGAAAGTTTCTTTTATCTGTAGTGTCTTAGTAGTATCGGAGGGAGCCTTTGCAAGTCAACATAATGTATTGACAGCAAATAATGCCCAGCCATTATCCTGGGGGCAGGAAAAAGTAGATACGGATGACACCTCTACTCAAATAGCTCCTATATCTTCATCGAGCTCTCCGCAGGAAATAGGAGAGCAAATACAAATATTATTGCCTAAACAAATAAAACCGATATATTATCAACAATTATCACGATTATATTCAGTAAATAACTTGCAACCATTATGGCGGGATGAAAACGCCATACAAAATTTTAAAGAACAATTATTTGATTTATCGTTAGCTGGGTTTCAGCCTCAATTTGGCAAATGGATAGTGCAACTTAACTCGCCCGAATTAAGTGAAATGGGGCGGGATATTATCCTATCTGATGCTATGTTAGGTTATCTTCACTTTATTAATAATATTCATAATAAAGGGGATTCATGGCTATACAGTAAAACTCCATATAAAATTGATTTACCCCCTCATAATTTAATTGAAAAGTGGCAACAACAGGTTAAGAGTAATAATATCAACAATTATATCTCGTCATTATCACCTAATCATTCTATGTATGGGCTGATGCGTGAGGAGATGCTAAAGCAACTGAAGGACAAACAGCCGTGGTCTGAATTTTCGATGAAAGGAACATTAAAACCCGGGCAAAGCAGCCAGAGCGTCATTGCACTGAGAAATATATTAATTCGATCAGGTACTTTAAAATCTTCGGCGGTAAGTCCTGAAAATAAAATTTATAACAAAGAGCTGGTTGCAGCAGTTAAACGATTTCAGGCTTCACACGGTCTAACTGCTGATGGCGTCATCGGGCAATCAACCAGAGTATGGTTAAATACCACCCCGAAAATCCGTGCACGGATCATGGCGTTGAATATGCAACGGTTGCGCATCATTCCTGATAACCTTCCTACTGCGATTTTAGTGAATATACCGAACTACTCGTTACTTTATAATTTGAATGGCGAAGAGGCATTAAGCTCTAAAGTTGTTGTAGGACGCCCAAGCCGAAAAACACCAATTATGAGTAGTGAACTGAATAATGTGGTGATTAATCCTCCCTGGACTGTTCCTGTTAGCATGACTCGTAAAGACATTGCACCAAGAGCCATGCGTGATCCCAATTATTTCCGCAGCCGTGGTTATACCGTTTTTGCCAGTTGGAGCAGTGATGCGACAGTAATCGATCCTTCATCGATTAACTGGGGAACAATAACACCCAGTAATTTTCCTTACCGGATACGGCAGGCTCCCGGCCCGACTAATTCATTAGGCAGGTTCAAGTTTAATATGCCTAATTCGGAAGCAATATATTTACATGACACACCAAATCAGGCCTCATTTAAGCGGGAAATGCGGGCCGTCAGCTCAGGCTGTGTACGTGTTAATAAAGCACCTGAATTAGCAAATATGTTACTGGGAGATGCAGGCTGGAATAAAGGAAAGGTAAATAATTCTTTAAAAACGTGGGTGACAAAATATGTAAATATCCCGAAAAGAATTCCGGTATTCCTTTATTACCAGACTGCTTGGGTGGATGAAAAAGGAAAACCACAATATCGTGCTGATATTTATGAATATGATAGTCATACCAGACAAAAATCTGAACTTATGTCTAATATTTTGGCAACCATATGATGCTTTGATTTTTGTTAAACAGTAGCTGAAAAAGATAAAACGTATTTAAGCAGTGAGAAATATCCTCACTGCTATTTTTTTACCTGCAATTCTCTCTACATTCTGATTTTTTCTTTTAATTATTACACAAATACTCAGTTAATAGCTTGCATTAACCAAATATAAATATTTTAATTCAGTTTAATATAAATTGTGTTATGTAAATCAGAGAAAAGTATCAACTAACAAATTTACATTAATAGACAAAAACTAGTAAAAGCTACTTTTTGTTTGTTAGTTATTTGTTAATTGATCAGGGTTGATTGTTAATATATTTTTGAAGCTATCTAAGAATCAGGAAAGCAGCAGGGCATTATATATATGAATAATATTGATCATAACCGCCGTAAGTGGCTCGGCGTCAGTATGGTTGCATTAGGATTAGGTTTATTACCTCAACATGCACTAGCCACACTAACAACACCACGCCCTAGAATCTTGCGGGTAGATAACCTCCATACCGGAGAAAAGATTAAGGCCGAATTCTTTGACGGGCATCATTATAATAAATCTGAACTTATTCGACTGAATTATTTATTCCGTGATTATCGCCAGAATGAAACTAAAAAAATAGATCCCAAATTGTTTGATCAAATTTACTTGTTACAAATGATGATGGGAATAAATAAACCAGTTCAGTTGGTTTCAGGATATCGTTCACTAAAAACGAATAATATGCTGCGTCATGCAAGTTCAGGAGTGGCAAAACACAGTTACCACACCCGTGGTCAGGCGATGGATTTCCATATTGATGGTATGAAGCTATCACATATCCGTAAAGCTGCATTAAAAATGAGAGCTGGTGGAGTAGGGTTTTACCCAAAAAGTAATTTTATTCATATTGATACAGGCCCAGTCAGGACGTGGTAATCTTATTATATCTTTCATATTTCAAGTTAGCTGTAAAATGGTTTGAAATACGTCGATATATTAAGAAATTATCCTGATTGTGGAGTGTAAACAATACAATGAAATACCACATAATGCCTGTCACCGTAGCGATGCAGAATTGTACGTTGATCTGGTGCGATGAAACTCTGGAGGCTGCAATTGTCGATCCGGGCGGTGAGGCTGAAAAACTGATCGCTGAGATCGAGAGGCGGGGAGTTAAGCTAACTCAAGTTTTGCTGACACATGGTCATTTTGACCATGTAGGTGCAACCGTTGATATTGCTAAGCATTTTAATGTGTCGGTACATGGCCCACACAAAGGTGATGCATTTTGGATAGAAGCATTAGAGGTTCAATGCCAGATGTTTGGTGTTGAAGAGTGTCCGTCTTTTACCCCCGAACGTTGGCTGGATGATGGGGATACAGTAAAAATCGGTAATATTCAGCTTTCTGTCTTACACTGTCCGGGGCACACTCCGGGACATGTTATTTTTGCCAATCATGCTGATAAGCTAATTTCAATGGGAGATGTTCTGTTCAAAGGCAGTATTGGTCGAACGGATTTTCCGGGTGGGAATCATGATGAGTTAATCCAATCCATCAAAGAGAAAGTGCTGGCTTTGGGGGATGATTATCAATTCATTCCGGGGCACGGCCCGATGTCAACTTTGGGGCATGAACGGAAAACCAATCCTTTCTTGCAAAACTGACCAATAATTTTTTGATTCAGTATGTCTGAATTTTAAGAGTCTTTGGAAAGAAAAAGCCGCTTTTTCAGCGGCTTTAATATCAATATAGATTGTGTACTTCAATGAAACTTTGTATGCAAATTAAAGTACAGCAACAATCGCTTCACACAGAGGAACCATGTTTTCCAGTGTTAAGCCAGCTATGTTGATACGACCGGAGCTAACGGCATAAACAGCGTATTCTTCACGCAGACGTTCAACCTGTTCTTTGGTCAGGCCACTGAATGAGAACATCCCATTTTGAGTGCAGATGAAGCTGAAATCTTGTTTTGCACCTTTTTCTTGTAAGGTGTTGACGAACAACTGACGCATACGCTGAATGCGTTCGCGCATTGTTGCCAGTTCCTGAACCCACTCTGCTTTCAGTTCTTCGTTGGACAGAATGGTCGTCACAACAGAAGCGCCGTGAGCCGGAGGGTTAGAATAGTTGGTACGTACAATAGATTTAGCCTGGCTAAATGCTTTTTCTGCGGTATCGCTGTCTGTTGCAACGATAGTACAGGCACCAACACGTTCATTGTACAGGCCAAAATTTTTGGAGTAAGAGCTGGCAACGATCAATTCATTATGGTTCTTGGCAAAAATGCGCAGACCTTCTGCATCTTCATCCAGACCTTTAGCAAAGCCCTGATAAGCGAAATCGAATATAGGTAACCAGCCATTTGCTACAGATAGATCTGCCAATTTCTGCCACTGTTCAGGAGTAGGGTCGATGCCGGTTGGGTTATGGCAGCAGCCGTGCAGCAGAACAACATCACCGGCTTGTGCTTCAGACAAACTTGCCAGCATACCTTCGAAATCCAGAGCACGTTTTTCTGCATCGTAATAATTGTACTGGCGGATCTCTAAACCAGCGCTGGAGAAAACACCGATATGGTTCGGCCATGTAGGGTTGCTGATCCAAACACGTTTGGCATTAGTCTGTTTGGCAATAAAATCAGCGGCGATACGCAGTGCACCTGTTCCGCCCGGGCTTTGTACAGTACGGGCACGTTTTTCAGTAACGATAGCACTGGTGCTGCCGAAAAGCAGTTCCTGAGTTACACGACCAAACTCCGGTAATCCACTGATTGCCAGATAATTTTTAGTATTTTCGTTTTCCAGCAGGAACTTTTCTGCTTTTTTAACGGTGGTCAGGACAGGAGTTTTACCGGTTTCATCTTTATAGACACCGATACCCAGATTGATTTTATTTTCGCGGGGATCAGCTTTAAAGCTATCAGCTAAACCAAGAATAGGGTCGGCAGGCGCTGCTGTGATTTTTTCAAACATTTTTTTATTCCAAAATTTGGAGAGTTAAGCCCGAAATAAATTATACGCTGCTCAGGGTAACGCTAAGAAATCGATTTGCCAACCACTTGTAGCAAAAAGAATAAAATCTTGTGAAGTAGTTTACGAAGTGGAGAAAAGAGTCTGAAAAAACAGAGGGATAAAATGCAAAAAGCAGCACCGGAGCGCTGCTTTTCTGAGATAAATCGTTTAACTTTTGGCTAAACTGTTTATCAACGGCAATTAGAACTGATAAGTCAGACCAACACCGAATACGTTGCGGCCATTTGCATCAGCATATTCGTTTTTGTCCAACAGGTTGATTTTGTAATCAACATAAGTAGACAGGTTTTTGTTAAAGTAGTAGTAAGAACCTACAGAAACATATTTAACCAGATCTGCATTGAAACCTTCATCACTGTTGTGATTACGGTTCAGATCTTTACCTTTAGACTGAACATAAGCCAGAGATGGTTTCAGACCGTAGTCAGCGAACAAGTATTGTGCAACTAACTCAATATTTTGAGTTTTATTCGCAATACCATCCAGAGCACCATGCTTAGTTGACACTGAAGTAGGAGTCATATTGCGAGTTTCGCCGTACATTGCAGCTACATATACGTTGTTAGCATCGTATTTAGCACCGATGTTCCACGCTTCAGCACGTTTACCGTGAGCCTCTGTACCAGCCCAGTCACCATTTGCACGAGTAGAATTAGCATAAGAAGCACCAACATTGATGCCGTAACCTACGTCATAAGTAGTAGCCAGGCCATAGCCGTCACCATTGGCTTTAGATCCGGAACGAGCATTCTTGGTACGCTCGCTGTTTTGACCCTGATATTGCAGAGCAAAATTCAGACCATCAACCAGACCAAAGAAGTCAGTGTTGCGGTAAGTTAACAGACCAGTGGCACGGCCAGTCATGTAACGATCTTTGTCGGACATAGAATCACCGCCGAAGATTGGCAGTACGTCAGTCCATGCGTTAACGTCGTAGTTTACGCCGTAGTTACGACCGTAATCCAGTGAGCCGTAGTTAGCGAATTTCAGACCAGCGAAAGCCAGACGGGTAGATGCTTCTTGTGTTCCCTTACCTTCTTCTTGGTGAGCTTTCAGGTTATATTCCCAACGACCGAAACCAGTCAGTTGGTCAGAGATCTGAGTTTCACCTTTGATACCGATACGAGCGTAAGAGTCATCACCATCTTCACCACTTCTTTTATCAGCGAATTGGTGACGAACGTCTACTTTGCCGTACAGATCCAGTTTGTTGCCATCTTTGTTAAAGATTTCAGCTGCGTTTGCTGTACCAGCAACCAGCAAAGTTGGGATTACCACTGCAAGAATATTGCGCTTCATTATTATTACCCTCATTGGTGTTATTCAGACATCTGACACATATTGGAAATAGAACACTAAAATTTTTGGAACTATTTGTTGGTATCAGGTGTCTCATTAATCTGCGCCCAGTGTTCCATTGGTTATGGCTTTTATCCACCTTCAAAATGCTACAAAAGCGCAAGATTGGTAACAAAGTGAAAAAAGATATTACAAAGTGTAAATGTCAAGGAACTTTTTTTGCACTGTTTTGACGATAAAACGAAAAAAGCCAACTTTCGCTGGCTTTTCTTTAGATTGAATTGTGGCTATTTATTGAGCTAATTCATTAGAAACTTGCGTTTCTTGGTGTTCTTGGGAATGGGATAACGTCACGTACGTTTGATACGCCGGTGACATAAACGACCAGACGCTCAAAGCCCAGACCAAAACCAGAGTGCGGAACAGTACCATAACGGCGCAGATCACGATACCACCAGTAATCTTCTTTATTCATACCCATCTCTTCCAGACGCTTATCCAGTACGTCCAGACGCTCTTCACGCTGAGAACCACCAATGATTTCGCCGATACCCGGAGCTAGAACATCCATTGCTGCAACAGTTTTGCCATCATCATTCATACGCATGTAGAACGCTTTGATGTCTTTCGGATAGTTTTTCAGGATAATCGGCGCACCAAAGTGTTTCTCTGCCAGATAGCGTTCGTGCTCAGATGACAAATCAACACCCCAATAAACCGAGTTTTCGAATTTATGGCCGCAGTTTTCCAGAATTTCAATTGCATCCGTGTAATCCAACTGGACAAAATCAGAGTCGACAAATTTTTCCAGACGAGTAATGACTTCATTGTCCACACGTTCTGCAAAGAATGCCAGATCGTCAGCACGCTCTTCTAAAACGGCTTTGAAAACATATTTCAGCATTTCTTCAGACAATTTAGCAATATCATTCAGATCAGCGAAAGCAACTTCTGGTTCAAGCATCCAGAATTCAGCCAGATGACGGCTGGTATTGGAGTTTTCAGCACGGAAAGTCGGCCCGAAGGTGTAAACTTTACTTAATGCACAGGCATAAGCTTCACCGTTTAACTGACCAGATACAGTCAGGAAGGCTTCACGTCCAAAGAAATCTTCGCTGAAATCAACTTCACCTTTATCTGTCAATGGCAGATTTTGCATATCCAAAGTGGAAACGCGGAACATTTCACCTGCACCTTCAGTATCTGAGGCGGTGATCAGTGGTGAAGATACCCAGAAAAACCCTTTCTCGTGGTAAAAACGGTGCAGAGCCTGCGCCAATGTGTGACGAACACGCGCAACAGCGCCAATCAGGTTAGTACGTGGGCGGAGGTGTGCAACTTCACGCAGGTATTCGATACTGTGGCGTTTTGCTGCCATCGGATAAGTATCAGGATCTTCCACCATACCAACGGTTACAACGCTGGTTGCCTGTATTTCAAAACTCTGACCTTTACCTTGTGATTCCACAACAGTACCGGTTACTTCCACAGAACAGCCGGTTGTGAGGTTCAGAACTTCACTCTGATAATTAGGCAAATTATTATTAACGACGGCCTGTAATGGATTAAAGCAGGAACCGTCATAAACGGCGAGGAACGAGATACCAGCTTTTGAATCTCTCCTTGTACGTACCCAACCGCGGACGGTGACTTCGCTGCCAACCGGAACACGGCCTTGCAGTACATCGACTACAGGCGCTACGCTCATAAATTTCTCTCTTCTTTATATATAGATAATTAGACTTATTGTAAGTCGTGCCAAATGGCACGATGACTCCTTATCTTACTTGTCCTCTCACAGGAAACAAGCAGAAATTAAGGGGGTTAAGGAGGAAATAGGGGGAAAAGTCGTTTTTTATCGGCGTAATCAGAAAGAGGCTGATTACACCGATAAAAGATCGATACAAACTATCCTGAAAATTACACGGCTTTTTTCATTTCCGGGATATCAAATGCTTTGCGTAATCTGGTGACAAACTCGACATCTTCACAGATGGTTTTTCCGGGGCTGTCAGACAGTTTGGCTACAGGTTTGCCGTTACATTCAACCAGTTTGATCACTATATTCAGGGGCTTTATTCCCGGAATATTGCAGGTCAGCCGTGTGCCAATGCCGAACATGACATTGATTCGTTGGTGGAAATGACGATAAAGGGCCAGTGATTTTTGCAGATCCAGGCTATCTGAAAATACCAGCGTTTTGGTCAGCGGATCGATACCCAGTGACTGGTAATGAGCAATCGCTTTTTCGCCCCAGTCAACGGGGTCTCCAGAATCATGGCGCAGGCCGTTATAGGCAACAGCAAAAGGTTTATCGAAATCCCGTAAAAAAGCATCCATAGTGATACAGTCTGTCAGGGCGATACCTAACTGGTTCGGGTATTCGTTCAGCCAAGTCTGTAAGGCTGCGCGCTGGCTGTTAGCGAGTTCCGGGCTGATTTGCTGATGAGCCTGAAACCATTCGTGCGCCTGCGTGCCGAGCGGAGCCAGATCAAGTTGCTGTGCCAGCTGGTAGTTACTGGTTCCAATCAGGTAAGGAAAACTCTCTTTTAGTTCCTTAACGATGGCATATTGTACTTCGTGTGAAAAACGGCGGCGTGTGCCGAAATCCATCAGTTTGAAACCAGATAAATCGATATGTTCTGCTGCTGCATCCTGATAGAACAGCTCAATTAATTTTCTGAGCTGGCTGACTGCCGCTTCTGGTTTAATTTCAGGAGAACGATCACGGTGTACCAGTTCACTAATCAGGGCAAGTAACGGAACTTCCCATAAAATAACTTCACGCCATAAACCTGAAATTCTGATAGCGAGCTGTCCATTATCAGTAACAGAAACTTCTACTTGTTCAGGATTAAAGCGGAAGGTTTTGAACCAGTCCAGATAATCTTTTTTAAAAAAAGGTAAACCAGACAGATATTCGGCTTCCTGTTCTGTCAAAGTCAGGTCAGCCATCATATTAATCTGCTGGCGTAATGCCCCGGCGTATTCACCGAGCAGTTCATCACCACGGCAGCGGAACTCTGCAACAACGTGAATATCGTTGTAATGGTGGTACACTGCTTGCTGCATATGAAATTTATAAGCATCAGTATCAAGCAGTGATTTGATAATCGGGGTAGCGTCTAAAGTCATGGCGCGTCAGGCATCCTCGCGGAGCATTTGTGTCTGCTATACCCTTCGTCTTTCAAGCTGTCTCTTTGTTGGCTACGCTCGTTCACCCCAGTCACATAGTGAGCTATGCTCCCGGGGTTCGCTTCCTTGCCGCCGCGATGCAACTTGAAATCCATTGGGTATAAATCGATAAAGTCGGAAGAGTATACCGTGATTATTTTGTTATTAAAGCTACATAATCGCATATATTTTTCCGGACAATAGAGATTAAGGTTAATCAATTTATAGATGATATCATGTTAAATACAATATGAGAGGAGCATTAGCACAAAAGTACTAATATTCTCAATACAGGATTGACACCTTTATTTAATAAATGATTAACATCTGAAAAAAGAGATTTCTGGATTGAAAGGATGGTGTCTCTGTGGCAGCGTTAGCTTCTCACATTTAAGTGCTTAAAACAGTTAAGTAATGAAAAAGGTTTCTTATGACACAACAGCGGCTTATTAAGCATCGTCTGGATTATAAAGCGCCAGACTATACTATTACAGATATTGATCTTGATTTTGAGCTGGATGCAGAGAAAACAACTGTAACAGCAACAAGTCAGGTAAAACGTCAGGTTAATGATATTACTCCACTTATTTTAGATGGAGAAAACCTCACATTAAAAAGTATCCATATTAATGATAAAGCATGGGAACATTATCAGGAGCAGGATGGTAAGTTAATCATTGAGCAACTACCTGCTGAATTTACGCTGAAAATAGTTAATGAAAATAATCCTGCGGCCAATACTGCACTTGAAGGGCTGTATGTATCAGGTGATGCTTTGTGCACTCAGTGTGAAGCAGAAGGTTTCCGCAATATCACTTATTATCTGGACAGGCCGGACGTATTGGCCCGTTTTACAACCCGTCTCACGGCTGATAAATCCAGGTATCCATTTTTATTGTCTAATGGTAACCGTATTGAGCAGGGAGAGCTGAGCGATGACCGCCATTGGGTTAAATGGCAGGACCCATTCCCGAAACCATCTTACCTGTTTGCACTGGTCGCAGGGGATTTTGATGTTCTGCATGATACGTTTATTACCCGCAGTGGCCGTAAGGTTGCGCTGGAGCTGTTTGTTGACAGAGGGAATCTGGATCGCGCTGACTGGGCCATGACGTCACTGAAAAATTCCATGAAGTGGGATGAAAGCCGTTTTGGGCTGGAATATGACCTTGATATTTATATGATTGTTGCTGTTGATTTCTTCAATATGGGTGCGATGGAGAATAAAGGGCTGAATGTCTTTAACTCCAAATATGTATTGGCGAAAACTGAAACGGCGACAGATAAAGATTATCTTGGCATTGAATCTGTGATTGGACACGAATATTTCCATAACTGGACAGGAAACAGGATCACTTGTCGTGATTGGTTCCAGTTAAGCCTGAAAGAAGGTCTGACAGTATTCCGTGATCAGGAATTCAGTTCGGATTTAGGTTCACGCTCCGTTAATCGTATTAATAATGTTCGTATTATGCGTGCCGCTCAGTTTGCTGAAGATGCCAGCCCGATGGCGCATCCAATCCGCCCTGAGCAGGTGATGGAAATGAATAATTTCTATACGCTGACTGTTTATGAAAAAGGCTCAGAAGTCATTCGAATGATCCACACTTTACTGGGTGAAGAGCAATTTCAGGCGGGAATACAGCTTTATGTTCACCGTCATGATGGCAGTGCGGCAACCTGTGATGATTTTGTACAGGCAATGGAAGATGCCTCAAACGTTGATTTGACGTTATTCCGCCGCTGGTACAGCCAATCAGGTACGCCAGTACTGACTGTCCGTGATGAATATGATGCTGAAAAACAGCAGTATATTCTGCATGTCAGCCAGATGACTCCACCTACCGCAGATCAGAAAGAAAAACTGCCTCTGCACATTCCGTTGGATATTGAACTGTATGATGAACATGGCCGTGTCATTCCGCTGCGCCGTGATGGGCAGCCGGTACATCATGTGCTGAATATTATCCACGCAGAACAGACATTTGTATTTGATGATGTACTGTCACAGCCGGTTCCTTCTTTATTACGTGAATTCTCGGCACCGGTGAAACTGGATTATCCATACACTGATAATCAACTGACCTTCCTGATGAAATATGCTCGTAATGAGTTTTCTCGTTGGGATTCGGCACAGGCGCTGTTAGCAAATTATGTAAAACAAAATGTCAGCCGTTACCAGCAATCTCAGCCGATAGAATTGCCAATCCATGTTATTGATGCATTCCGTGCGGTATTGCTGGATAAAAATATCGATCCGGCTCTGGCAGCCCTGATCCTGACACTGCCGTCTGAAAATGAAATAGCAGAGCTGTTTACCGTGATTGATCCGCAGGCTATTCATGAAGTGCTCTACGCAATAACACGCAGTCTGGCAAATGAAATGGCAGATGAATTTGCTGCTGTTTACCATAGCATTCACACAGGGGCATATCGTGTGGATCATCAGGATATTGCGAAACGCTCATTACGTAATATTTGTCTGCATTATCTCGCCTTTATTGAAGATAAAACTCAGGCCGATAAATTAGTCGCTACGCAGTATTATCAGGCAGATAATATGACTGATACTGTTGCTGCTTTATCTGCGGCAATGGCGGCAGAATTGCCTTGCAGTTACCAATTGATGGATGAATTTGATCAACGCTGGCATCAGGACGGCTTGGTCATGGATAAATGGTTCATTCTTCAGGCAACCAGTCCGGCGTTTGATGTACTCGATAAAGTACGCAGCCTGATGAACCACCGTTCTTTCAGCCTGAGTAACCCAAACCGTACTTATTCGCTACTGAGAACCTTCTTTGCCAATAATGCGGTGGCATTCCATGCTGAGAATGGTCAGGGCTACCAGTTCCTGAAAGAAGTTCTGACTGATCTGAATACACGTAACCCGCAAGTAGCTTCACGCCTGATTGAGCCACTAATCCGCCTGAAACGCTATGATGAAAAACGTCAGGCACTGATGCGCGCAACGTTAGAAGAATTGAAAACACTGGAAAACTTATCGGGTGACTTATTTGAGAAAATCACTAAGGCACTGGAAAGCTGAGTAATGAGACTTCCTCCGGCCTATGCCGGAGGAAATCAGGAAAATATCTTCTGCGTTACATTTACATTTTGGCAGGATCTCTTTAAGATGCTTCGCGCTTATTTCATAGTCACCATAACCTGTCATTATGCTCGCAGGAGATTGCATGTATTATCCGCTTCTAAAGAAGGCATTGTTCCAACTTGATCCGGAACAGGCCCATGAGCTTACTTTTCGCCAGCTCAAACTTGTTACCGGTACTCCTTTCGAATTCCTCATCCGCCAATCAGTTGCTACTAAACCCGTTACCTGTATGGGGTTGTCATTTAAAAATCCTCTTGGTTTAGCTGCCGGTCTTGATAAAAATGGTGATTGCATTGATGCTTTTGGTGCAATGGGCTTTGGTTTTGTTGAAATTGGTACAGTGACCCCACGTCCGCAGGCAGGGAATGATAAACCGAGGTTATTCCGTGTTGTTGAAGCAGAAGGCATCATTAATCGGATGGGCTTTAATAATCTTGGTGTTGATAATCTGGTTGAGAATGTTAAAAAAGCAAAATACGACGGGATTATCGGAATTAATATCGGCAAAAATAAAGATACGCCGGTAGAGAATGGTAAAGATGACTATTTAATTTGTATGGATAAAGTTTACTCCCATGCTGGTTATATTACGATTAATATCTCTTCACCTAATACACCCGGCCTGAGAACATTACAGTATGGCGAAGCGCTGGATGATCTTCTGTCTGCGATTAAAAATAAACAAAGTGAACTACAACAAAAATATCAAAAGTATGTTCCTGTTGCTGTAAAAATTTCGCCGGATCTGACAGAAGCTGAATTAGTAGAAATCGCAGATAGTTTAATGCGTCATCAAATTGATGGAGTTATTGCAACAAATACGACTCTGGACAGAAAGATTATTGAAGGATTAAATCATTGTCAGCAGGCTGGTGGTTTAAGCGGTCGTCCGGTACAGTTGCGCAGCACAGAAATTATTCGCCGCCTTTCTCAGGAATTAAAAGGTGAAATTCCGATTATTGGTGTTGGTGGAATTGATTCCTTAGTTTCAGCCAGAGAGAAAATGGAAGCCGGTGCTTCACTGATTCAGATATTCTCTGGTTTTATCTATAAAGGGCCGAAATTAATCAAAGATATTGTTAATCATATCTGAATATTTACTGCAATCTGGTGTTTAAGGTTTAGTATTAATGAGTTGGGGGTTTATTTCTGCTCCTGACTCGTCTATATTTTGTCTGACAGATTAAAAGTTTATCAATTTTTTAAAATTCCCGTTAGGGTGGTGCTTATTTTTAAACAAATAAACTATTTTGAGCAGAAAAGGGTAACCAATGAAAATTAGACCTGATGATCAGTGGCGCTGGTATTTTGATACTGAGCATAATCGAGTTATGCTCGATCTGGCTAATGGTATGGTTTTTCGTTCTCGTTTTCCTGCCAGAATGTTGACTGCTTATGTAACCACAATGAAAGAAATTAGCTTTTCTGTCGATGATGCCGCGCTTTATTATACTTTCGAAGAATATTCCCGCCGTATTAATATTGCACCAGAACTCAGAGCTGAATTAGCCTTAAATGGATTGGTTGCATTTCGTTTTATGAAACCACAGATGCCTAAAAGTTGGTATTTCTCTACCTTTTCTTTAATAAGTAAACCTGAACAGGGTGAAATTATTCAGGTTCGTCTACAGGAAAATGATTCAGAAGCGTTATTTATGGTTGCTGAGGCGGGAGAAAATGCCAGTGTTTGCTTATTGGTGCAGCAAAAATTAGATCTTGGTGATCGTGTAATGAATTTCTGTGATCCAATAAAAATAATGAATGACCGTTTAATACCTTATACTGAGCCAGCTCAGGCACCTATATATGATAAGGTAATTTAAAGGTTATATTAATCCGGCTCTATAACTGATCAAAATACATATACTCCAAATACACATCCGCTGAAGGCTGACTGTTTCTTTTTTCTCTCTCTTAACTAAATCTTAACCTATTCCGCGCATCAAAGAGTGCTGACGTTTTCCCGTATACGAGTGCCCTTAAGTGCCGGTCGCAGGCTACTTTCCATCTTTATTTTTACCTTAAGTGAGCAATCTTATGACATGCTGCTGGTATTAGCTATAATGGCAGCAATTTTTTGGTGGTACATTTCTTAGTAAATAATAGTCTTGGTGAATAATACATGAACTCTCTCTTTGCCAGCACGGCACGTGGACTGGAAGAACTGTTAAAGAACGAACTGGAAACGCTGGGGGCACAATCCTGTAAGATTGCCCAGGGTGGAGTTCATTTTAAAGGCGATGAACGGGTGATGTATAAAAGCCTGCTCTGGAGCAGATTAGCTTCCCGTATTCTGCTGCCGCTTAATGAATTTAAGGTTTACAGCGATCTGGATCTGTATCTTGGTGTTCAGTCGATTGACTGGACTGAGATTTTCTCAGTAGATAGCACATTTGCAGTCCATTTCAGCGGAACCAATGAAGAAATCAGAAATACCCAATATGGTGCTCTGAAAGTCAAAGATGCCATTGTTGACTGCTTTATGCGGAAGACCAAACAACGCCCGGATGTTGCCAAACAACTGCCTGATGTGCGTATTAACGTTTTTCTTAATAAAGAGAAAGCAAGCGTATCGCTCGATCTGAGTGGGGAAGGGCTGCATATCCGTGGCTATCGTGATTTAGCCGGACAGGCTCCACTGAAAGAAAATCTGGCAGCCGCAGTTGTGTTGCGTTCCGGCTGGAACGCAGGAACGCCAATGGTTGACCCGATGTGTGGTTCAGGAACATTATTGATCGAAGCAGCAATGATGGCGGCTGATTGTGCACCGGGTTTAAACCGCCAGCGCTGGGGGTTCACATCATGGTTAAAATTCGATGAAACCATCTGGCGTGAAGTTACCACAGAAGCACAGGTACGTTTTCGTAAAGGATTACAGGAAACTTCATCGCGTTTCTGGGGGCTGGATATTGACCGTCGCGTTATGGATATGGCTCGTTCAAATGCCCGCAGAGCGGGAGTTTCTCAGCTGATTGAATTTCAGCAAGGCGACGCAAGTAAGCTGGAAAATCCATTACAGGAAGGCATAACAGGAACAATTTTAAGTAATCCTCCGTATGGAGAGCGCCTTGAAAGTGAACCGGCATTGATTGCTTTACACAATGTATTCGGTCGGATTATAAAAAATCGTTTTCCGGGCTGGCGCTTATCCCTGTTCAGTGCTTCACCTGAATTGTTAAGTTGCCTGCAATTGCGGGCTGAACGCGAATTTAAAGCGAAAAATGGCCCTTTAGATTGTGTTCAGAAAAACTATTCTATTCAGCAAAGTGAACAAGCGTCAGGTAAATCTCAGCCACTGGATAGTGGTATTGCAGAAGATTATGCCAATCGCCTGCGTAAAAATGAAAAGAAACTCAGCAAATGGGCTAAACAGCAGGGTGTTGATTGCTATCGTTTATATGATGCAGATTTGCCGGAATATAATGTCGCAGTTGATCGCTATGCTGATAAAGTTATTGTACAAGAATACGCTCCCCCTAAATCTGTAGATGCCAATAAAGCCCGTCAGCGTTTGTTTGATGTTATTAGCGCAACAATGAACGTGCTTGGTTTGCAATCGAATCAGTTGATCCTGAAAACCCGCCAGCGTCAGAAAGGTAAAAACCAATATGAAAAACTCGCTGAAAAGAAAGAATTCTTTTTGGTGAATGAATACGGTGCAAAATTCTGGGTTAATCTGACGGATTATCTGGATACGGGCTTATTCCTTGATCACCGCCTTGCCCGGAAAAAACTGGGGGCAATGAGTCAGGGCAAAGACTTCCTCAATCTGTTTTCCTATACCGGTTCAGCGACAGTTCACGCCGGATTGGGTGGGGCACGTTCCACGACGACAGTGGATATGTCCCGCACTTATCTTGAGTGGGCGGAGAAAAACTTACAGGTAAATGGTCTGTCTGGTCGTCAGCATCGTCTGATTCAGGCCGATTGTCTGGGTTGGCTGGCACAGACACGCGAACAGTTTGATCTGATTTTTATTGATCCTCCGACATTTTCCAACTCTAAACGTATGGAAGATACATTTGATGTTCAGCGCGATCACATTGACTTAATGAAACAATTAAAGCGCTTACTCCGTCGTGGAGGAACATTAATGTTCTCCAACAATAAGCGTGGTTTTAAAATGGATTTGGCTGAACTGGAGAAGTTGGGTCTGGTAGCAGAAGATATTACAGAAAAAACCCTGTCTCAGGATTTTGCCCGCAACCGCCAGATCCACAATTGCTGGCTGCTGCGTCACGCTGGCGAAGGAAAATAATATTATGGCATTGATTAGTCTATCTGGCGCAGGGCTGTCATTCGGCGATGCTCCATTATTGGATGATACTGAGCTGCATATTGAAGAAAATGAAAGAGTCTGTTTGGTGGGCCGTAATGGTGCCGGTAAATCCACTTTGTTGCGCGTACTGGCAAAAGAGCAGCCTCTGGATGATGGGCAGGTTATTTATGAACAGGATCTGATTGTTGCCCGGTTACAACAAGATCCCCCCCGTGATGTGGAAGGTACGGTCTTTGATTTTGTCGCGGAAGGCGTAAAAGAGCAGGCGGAGTATATTAAGGCATACCACCAGACTTCACGTCTGGTTGAAACTGATCCCAGTGAGAAAAATCTCAACCGACTGGCAGAGTTACAGGAGGTATTGGATACCCGCAACCTCTGGTTGCTGGACAGCCGGATTAGTGATGTATTAAAGCAACTGGCTTTACCGGGGGAAGCAAAATTATCTTCTTTATCGGGTGGATGGTTGCGTAAAGCTGCTCTGGGAAGAGCCTTAGTCAGCGCACCGAAAGTCCTTTTCCTTGATGAGCCAACCAACCATCTGGATATTGAAACGATTGAATGGCTCGAAAATTTCCTGAAAGATTTTAATGGCAGTCTGGTTTTTATTTCCCATGACCGTTCATTTATTCGCAGTATGGCGACCCGTATTATTGATCTGGATCGCGGAAAACTGACTTCATGGCCGGGAAATTATGATAAGTATCTTGAGGGAAAAGAAGAAGCATTACGGGTTGAAGATCTCCAGAATGCAGAATTTGATAAAAAGCTGGCACAGGAAGAAGTCTGGATTCGACAAGGCATCAAAGCTCGTCGTACGCGTAACGAAGGCCGGGTGAGAGCACTAAAAGCGCTGCGGGTGGAACGTTCAGAGCGTCGTAACGTTATGGGCAGTGCAAGAATGCAGGTTGAAGAAGCAACCCGTTCCGGCAAAATTGTATTTGAACTGGAAAACGTCAATTATCGGATTGGCGATAAGACGCTAGTTAACAATTTTTCGGCTCAGATTCAGCGTGGTGACAAAATTGCCTTAGTGGGGCCGAATGGCTGTGGTAAAACAACATTACTGAAGTTGATGCTGGGTGATCTGAAAGCAGACAGTGGGCGGCTTCACTGTGGTACAAAACTTGAAGTAGCTTATTTTGATCAGCATCGGGCCGCTCTTGATCCAGACAAAACAGTGATGGATAACCTTGCAGAAGGCAAACAGGAAGTCATGGTAAACGGTCGTCCGCGCCATGTTTTGGGTTATTTGCAAGACTTCCTTTTCCATCCTAAACGGGCAATGACACCTGTACGGGCTTTGTCAGGCGGAGAGCGTAACCGTCTGCTGTTAGCCCGTTTATTCCTGAAACCGAGTAACCTGCTTATTCTTGATGAACCAACCAATGACCTTGATGTTGAAACGCTCGAGTTACTGGAAGAGTTAGTGGATGGTTACACAGGTACAGTCATTCTGGTGAGCCATGACCGTCAGTTTGTTGATAACTCTGTGACAGAGTGTTGGATTTTTGAAGGTAACGGCGAAATCAACAACTATGTCGGTGGCTATTTCGATGCCCAGCAACAGCGGGAGCAAACTGTTTCTTTGCGTCAGTCTCCTGCAAAAAAAGAGAAGGCAGAGAGTAAACCAGATAAGGTTAAAGAAGCTACAAAACGTTCAAATAATAAGATAAGTTACCATTTACTCAGAGAGTTAGAACAACTACCCTCATTATTGGAAACGTTAGAGCAAGAGATCGAACAGCTACAAACTCAGGTCAGTGATCCTGAATTTTTCAATCAGCCACATGAAGTTACACAAAATGTATTGCAGGCGATGGCAAACAAAGAGCAGGAATTGGAGAAAGCTTTTGATCGCTGGCAAGAATTGGAAATGATGAAAAATGGATAATGTCTGCTGGTGATATCTGATAGTGTACAGATTGCTGCGATATAGCGCGGCAATCTAAAGTATACTTAATGGATTCCAGATATAGCGCGGCAGCAGGAGAGTGAACCCTCAGAAGCATAGATAACAGCCTGTTTATAAAAACGATGACTGTTATAAGGGGCAGCCGACAAAGAAACAACTGGAAAACAAAGAGTGTAAACAGAACAACAGCATTGACTTTGTTACAGGAGAAACACTTTGTGTTCTGACAATCATCAGAATGGCAGGCTGCTTCTATGCCACCAATGCGATATGCTGGTGGCACTGCCTGATCTGGAAGAAGGGAAGAAGGCCGTCTGCCCACGATGTGACACGTTACTGACCGCAAAGTGGAAAGAACCACGTAACCAACCAACAGGTTATGCAGTAAGTGCATTATTTATGCTATTGCTTGCCTGTTTGTTTCCTTTTGTCAGTATGAATGTTGCAGGGATTGTCAGTGAAATCACACTGACAGAAATCCCTAAAATCATGTTCAGTGAAGATTATTCGAGCATGGCCGTGTTCTTCCTGATCTTTGTGCAGCTTGTACCAGCATTCTGCATGGTTTCCATCATTTTTTTATGCCAGAACATCAAAATGGCGCGTCGGCTTAAAGTTGAGTTGGCGCGCATTTTATTTCAGATGAAAACTTGGTGTATGGCCGAAATATTCTTAGCCGGAGTGTTAGTCAGCTTTGTTAAGCTAATGGCTTATGGCGATATTGCGGTTGGTCTCAGTTTTCTGCCTTACTGTCTTTTCTGCCTGTTTCAGATCAGGGCTTTTCAATGTCTGGATCGGTACTGGATCTGGAATGAGATAGAATCGGCACCGAAAATAAATGTTCCTCTAAAAACAGGTAAACCCGGTTTAATTCAGGGGGTCAGACTATGTCAGTGTTGTACAGCCATCTTACCTGCACAGAAACATCAATGCCCCCGCTGCTACTCAAAAGGGCATGCCCGCCGCCATTACAGTCTTCAGTGGACAATGGCACTATTGATTACATCAGCCATACTCTATATTCCAGCGAATATGTTACCGATTATGGTGACACAAACATTAGGAAGCGACATTAATTCAACCATTCTGGAAGGGATTATTTTGCTTTGGAGTACGGGTTCTTATCCCGTTGCGCTGGTTATCTTTGTTGCCAGTATTATGGTGCCGTTACTGAAAATGCTCGCTATTTGCTGGTTGTGCTGGGATGCAAAAAGACATGGCAGATATAACTCTGAAACCATGCACTTTATTTATGAAATGGTGGAGTTTGTTGGTCGTTGGTCAATGATTGATGTTTTTGTTATCGCGGTATTATCGGCGTTAGTACGCATGGGGCAATTTATGAGTATTTATCCCGCAACGGGAGCCATACTGTTTGCCTCAGTGGTGATTTTAACCATGTTTGCATCAATGACATTTGATCCGCGTCTGACTTGGGATAAAGCAAATAAAAAATTTGAGTTACGGAATAATGAGGAATCATAAGGTGACGGATAAAGAAGAAACTCTGGCGCAAGCCAAGATCAGCAAACTTAAGAGTTGGTCACCGATATGGATTGTACCAATTATTACTGTGCTCATCGGTGCGTGGATACTGTTTTATCACTTTAGTCATCAGGGGCCGGAAGTGATACTGGTCACTTCTAATGCTGAAGGCATTGAGGCCGGAAAAACGAAAATAAAAAGCCGCAGTGTTAATGTTGGTGTGGTTGAAAGAGTGTCATTAAGCGATAACTTGGGTGAAGTGATCATCAAAGCTCGTCTGAATGATGGTATGGAAAGGCTATTACACAAAGATACCGCATTTTGGGTCGTAAAGCCTCAAATTGGTCGTGAAGGCGTTTCTGGCCTGAGTACATTGCTATCGGGAGTCTTTATTGAATTACAGCCCGGAAGCGAAGGCAGTGAAGAAAGAAAATTCTCACTATTAGATTCACCGCCATTGGCATCACCGGATGCAAAAGGCATGCGCCTGATCTTAACCAGTGAAAAAGCAGGGCGCTTATCAGCGGGTGACCCCGTTTTATTTCGTGGGTATCGTGTTGGTTCAGTGGAAACAAGTACTTTCGATCCTAAATCCCGTTTGGCCAGATATCAGGTCTTCATTAATGCGCCTTATGACGGATTATTAACAACCAATATCCGGTTCTGGAAAGACAGTGGTGTTGCTTTTGATGTTTCATCACAGGGAGTAAGAGTTGAAGTTGCGGCATTGTCGACTTTATTTGCCGGGGGAGTCAGTTTTGATGTGCCGAAAGGTTGGGATTTAGGCAAACCGGTACAAGAAAAAGAAACGTTCAGGCTTTACGATAGTGAAAAAAACATAGAAAACTCACTTTATACCGAACATAGAGATTTCTTACTGTTCTTCTCTGATTCCATCAGAGGCTTACAACCGGGCGCTACTGTTGAATTCAGAGGCATACGGGTGGGAACAGTAGCAAAAGTGCCATTCTATACGGATGGGATTGGCCAGCGCCTTGATAGCGATTTTCGTATTCCTGTCTTAATCCATATGGAGCCTGAACGGTTTGAGAAAGAAATTGGTAATGGCTTCTACACAGATAAAGAACTGGAAAAAATTATTTCCCGGGGCTTAAGAGCTTCCTTGAAATCCGGAAACTTACTGACGGGAGCACTATTCATCGATCTGGACTTTTATCCTGATGAAAAGATGTGGAAAGGCCCGAGAAAAGTGGCAGGTTACGAGGTTTTACCAACTACAAGCAGCGGATTGGCTCAGATTCAGCAAAAAGTCACCATGGCTCTGGATAAAATTAATCAAATGCCGATTGAACCTCTCTTTGTACAGGCGACTAAAACATTAGAAGAGAGCCAGAAAACAGTTAAGGCTGCGCAAAAAATGATGAACGAATTAAATACCATCCTTGCAAGTAAAGAAGCTCAAGGGCTTCCCAAAGATATACAAAATACATTGAATGAATTAAACCGCAGCATGCAGGGGATTCAGCCGGGTTCACAGGCTTACAATAAACTGGTTGATAACATGCAACGGTTGGATCAGGTCTTACGTGAATTACAGCCAATATTGAAGACACTGAATAATAAGAGCAACGCACTGGTATTTGAAGCACAAGCAACACAGGACCCTGAACCGAAAAAGGCGCGTAATTGATGAAAAAATTGATATTAAGACTGGCATTTTTTATTCCTGTTGGTTTCCTGCTGGTGGGGGGGATGTTGCTTTCAGGATGCAGTAGCAGCCAGCCGAAGAAAACATATTATCAACTACCTATTGTCACAAAAGCTTCGGAGATAAAATGGGTAGATAGCGCGCATAAACCTCAATTATGGATAAAAAAGGTAAATCTTGCTGATTACCTCGCATCACCGGGTATCGCTTATCAAACAGGAGATGTCAGCTATATCAATGCTTCGAATCACTTATGGGCCAGCCCATTGGAGCAACAGTTACAACAAATCCTGACTACTCAGTTGAGTGCGGCATTTCCGCAAAGACTGGTTTCTGACCAGTTATTGGAAAAGAATGCTGATGTATTGGAAATCACAATAACTGCTTTTAATGGGCGTCATGATGGGCGGGTTATCATTCAGGGATACTGGGTGTTATCCAATCAGAAACAGACCATTAATCGGACATTCAACTTAGAATTAAAACAAACAGAAAATGGCTACGCGCAATTAGTGCGTACTTTGTCGACGGGTTATAACCAGCTAATTCAGTCTATTACCAGGCAGATAACTTACAAACAGGGGTAGAGTATGAAAAAGGCCATTTTTTTCTTGTTGAATGATTATGCTGACTGGGAAGGCGCATATCTTGCTTCCAGACTCAGTATGACTAAAGAATGGCTGGTGGAAACTGCATCTTTAGACAAAGGAATATGTCAATCAATAGGGGGCTTTAGCATAGTTATTGCTTATTCTTTAGAAGAGATCCCCCGCGATATTGATCTTTGTATCTTAATTGGTGGTAACTCATGGAATATCGAAAATAATGAACTGAAAAATCTTATAAATTTTTATCTTACTTCGGGGATAATTGTTGGCGCTATCTGTGGTGCCGTGGATTTTTTAGCCAAAAATGGATTATTAAATAATTATCAACATACAGGTAATTCTCAATACATATGGAATGAATATACAGAGTACAGGAATGGAAATAACTTCATCAAAAAGCAATCTATTACTGATCGAAACCTTATCACGGCAAATGGAACAGCCGCGATAGAATTTTCTGAACAAATCCTGACAGCATTATATAGTGATAAAAGAGCAGAAATTGAGAAAGAGCATGAGCTATTCAGGATAGGTTATTATAATTATTGTAATAAATATGGTGATCCCTTTGTTTAAATATAAAAAAGAATAAATTTTATAATTAATTAATTGAGCTTCTTATCTCACTACAGGTCATGTATTAAATAGTTAGTTGCTGTGATATGCTTCCGGCTTTTTAAGGATGAAGCATGGCTAAAGTTGACGTTTATTGTCGTTATTGCCACAAATCAGAACAGGTCAAAGGACACGGAAAAGGAAATGGCGGACATCCTCGTTATCGCTGTTATAGCTGCTGTAAGGTCTTTCAATTGGAATACACCTATCAAGCCTGCAAGCCCGGCGTTAAAGAGCAGATTGTTGATATCGCGATGAATAACGTGGGAGTTCGTGATACCGCGAGAATCCTGAAAGTTGCAACAGCCACCGTTATGAAGACATTAAAAAACTCACGCCCCGACACGTAACAACACTTCCCCTTGAGGGAAAAAATATTCAGCTTATCTGCGAAATAGATGAACAATGATCGTTTGTGGGGAACAAGCAACATCAACGCTGGTTTTGGTATAGCTGAATCAATATAACTAGACATAGCTCACATGTTCTGTAAATAACTCATCAAGAGAGCATCTTTCTCGCCTTCTTATCGCTTTTGTTTCCGCCCATTTGTTTTCGATAGGATTTAAATCTGGACTGTAAGGGGGAAGCCATTCTAACTGGCACCCGTGATCGGCTATCGCTTGTAACGTATCACACCGTTTATGGAAAGAGGCATTATCCATCACAATCACAGCACCCTTTGGGATCTTCGGTAACAAATCTTGTGTCATCCAGGCATGAAACACATTCGCATTAATGTTTCCGGCAAACAAACTTAAGGTCACAAAGGTATTTTTAATGATGGCACCAATGGCATTAATGCGACCTTTGTGCTGCCAGTCATGTAAACCAAAACAGCGCGTCCCTTTTAACGAATAACCATGCGTACGTGGCATGGACTGCTCAAAGCCGCTTTCGTCCAGATAAACAATCGGTTTGCCCGCCTGCTCATGATGGCGGATACGCTCACTAAATACCTGACGCGCGTGTTCGTCAGCGGCGGGGTGTTTTAGTGTTTTTTTTGGCGGTTATTCTGAGTCGTTTCAAGGCGTAATGGATGGCGGATTGTGAGACCTCCAGACGTTTTGCTCTTTCCCATTGATAATCATCGGGATAACGGTTGACATCAGCGAGCAGTGTCTCGTCACTGATTTTTGTGGGAGCTTTATCACGCGTCATACAGGGTTCTATTTTATTGCACCACCGAAACAGAGTACGGATAGAAACCTCAAAGTGGTCACTGATCTGCTCGAACGTCAACGCATGCTTGTCTTTGTATGCCAGTACTCTTTTTCGGAAATCTAAGCTATAACCCATTTCAATTTTGCCTTGTTATTAGTCGTCCCTGGCATTATGACACAATATTATGATTTTACATATTTAAAGAGGTAACTAACAGAATGAAAATTGATAAATCTATTTAATTTGTGATCTTCTGGCATCAGAATTTGAATATAATGTGCTATTCCCGCAGAGAAAGTTTATCGACTGGCAACATAAAATAATCACCACGCAGCCGGCCCAACCCACAGAGATGTAATATATTGATTACTATCACAGTCGGCATAAATTTTTTGGCCACTAGAAGCAGCAAAAATTGCCGTTGAAAGCAGAGATTTTCCTGCATCAGTATTGTTTAGGTGAGCCACCCAGAACCAGTTCTGACCATCTTTATTCTTAATTGTGACGGTCAACCAATCTTTATTTCCGTTATATCCTGTGGAAACAGAAATAACATTTCCTGTAATAGATTTATTACAGTTTATTGCATCACTCCTACTTGTAGGAACGTTGATATTTTGCCTTAATTGGCTATCAGTTATCTTGTTTCCATTCTCCTCCGCTGACACACTACAGGAAAACAAACAAAATAATACGAATAAATAAATTGATTTCATAGTCATTTGTTCCTTATTAACTAGTCTGCATTCACATACAAAGTTGATGGCTGATTGCGTATGTAAGCTCGATCTGTTGATACAACATATTCTCGAGTACTGAAAAGTTAATCCTTGAAGTTTTTACTTCGATAAAAAATTTTAGCTATAATTATTGTCTTATTACCTTTCAATTCCACAATATTGAAAATACTAATGCACATATTAATATTTAATGAATACAGTTTAAATAAGTGAATTTTACCCATGACAACAATACAAAAAAAATATTATATTGCTTCCTGTTTTACTCAGGATTTAACTCATTTATTCATATGTCGTGTATTCAATTTTCCAGCTTATTTTTTTGGGTTGTGATGTACAGGCACTAAAAAAATTATTATTAGTTTCTACGGTAAACGCGCGGTCAAGACCTGGTTTAATTTCCATCACAGGGGGACCCACGTTGTAATAGCAAATGGAATCAACATATGAAACTTTTGCCGTACCACGACCTTTATTTTCAAATTTCATATTATCAGTTGATGATAAATTTGTTATCCGGTGTATTGTATTATCTTTTTCTGTATTTTTAACGATGCTGGTGAGTTTCTCGTCATAGCTTGATTCGTTATCATATATAATTGCCTGAAATTTATTATGTGATGAATAATCTCCACTGTCACAGGCGCTTTCACTTCCATCACATTTTAAAGTCAGATTGACCTCACATCCGCTCTTGCGAGTAAAGGTAGTATACCAGTTGCTAGAAAAGAGAAGTTCCAGGCTGTCTATGGTTGCAAGCTCAACTGTACAAGTCTTAACTGTTGGCTTAGGAGGAGGAGGTGGTGGTGAATTACTCAGCAGCATATTGACAATGGGTACCATTGTTTTTGCTAGTGGGTACACAATGTTATAATCACAGTTTGCCTTTGGGCTATCAAGTTCAGCTGAATTCGATGGCATTTCAAAATGTAATGGACGGCAGACTCCAGAAACCCGATCAAGTAGATACCTTATTTCACGTCTTGCTAACAGAAGATTCTCAATAGTTAACGGTACACCAATCAGTTGATTCAAAGTTAGTAAAAAAGTCATCTGATATGAAAGCATTACGGGTGGATCTTGATAAGCAGGATGTGTATTTTCATCTGTAAATACAGCCAAATCATTTACATCAGCGATCGCCGGGCGAGTATCTGAAATTACATTACGTACACCCTCGAACGCATCATCAGGATGACCTAATCCTAAAGCATGGCCCATCTCATGAAGTATAAGCGCATATGTATAAATCTCTGCATAGTACTCTAAACTATGATCCCGCCCCATTGTGGTTTCCAAACCCTCGTAAAATTGATCAGACACAGCAAGGGTAGGCCTAAAAAATACTCCTGGTGACGTAACTCCATAACGAGATACCATCACATGATAATAATCGGTACCCCGCATAACAGTTATTGCATCTAGATCATCGCTAATATTGAACTCAGGATTTATGTTATTTAACATAGTAGGTAACATAGTTTGTAGAGTAAAATTAGGTTCTTCCCCTGGTTCAGATTCCCTGATAGTCAAATAAGGCTGCAGAATAGTGGAATAATATTCTGCAGCACGGCGCATAAGCGGCGCGATCGGAATATCAATATCGTCTCCAGCATATGTATATGTTACCCATAAATTTGGATTGGGTAGTGTATATCTTATTGTATGTCCGTAAGCCACTACGGGATTATAAATCTGATAGTTTGAACCCCAAAAGAAAGCGACAACAAAATACCTTGGATCATATGGTGCTAATGGTTGGAGTGGAGGGGGTGGCTGGCCAAACGCCATGAAATTAGATGATAAAAATGATAACATTGCAATTATGGCAATGAATATTTTCTTTATTAAATTCATGATATGCTCCCGTTATTTTTTTACCAAGCATCGGGCCCAACCCATAAGGATTTAATATTTTGGTGATCCCCGGACGTAACGCACTCAGCAAGAATCTTCTGCCCACTAGCAGCAGCATATAACGCGATTGCTTGTATGGATTTACCTGCATCTGTATTAGCATCATACTGTGTCCAGTACCATTCGTTATTTTTCCTCTTTTGATCAACTAATGTAATAGCGATATAGTTTTTTATTGCCTCACCTTTGTTGATACCTCCATACCCAATAGCAACAGAGTCAACATAACCTTTATAGTTAGACGTAGGAGTACATGTAGTTCCTATCGATACCTTGGATATAACTTGAGTCGCTCCTTCTTTGGTGTTAGATTTTATTTTATCAGTATGAGCATATGCTGCTGAAAAAACGTTTAGCATGAATAAAATCAAAACTCCTGACAGTATTTTTTTCATCATATTCATGAGATAGGACTCCATTTTTATTTTGTTAAAAATTTATATTATTGACTCCAAGCCATGGTCTTTGTAAACACGGTATGAAGAAAACGGTAAATAAAATACAAGCGCTTTTCGTATTTTCATATTTAATACCGATAAGTAAGCCCGAAGATAATTCAAACCGTATTGGTGTGAACCGCCAGAGTGAGATAAAGGTGCTAAACGATACCCTTCGTTCTGATTCCCAGATGTGAGTAAGTGATTGCATTTAATACCTCCCTTTATGTTAAGGAAGAGAATAAGCTTATCATGGCACATGATGGGCTATGATTGTAAGGTGTACTTCTTTATATAAATTGATGGCATCATCATCTAATTAATTAAATCAGGCTCGATAGGATTTTAACGATGGGATAAATTCACTCTGTTATTAGAAATGATAATAACAATTAATAGGGTATCATAGATAGGCTCTTAAGAATTAAGCCGTTCAAAACACGCATCCAATGTTTTGTTTTTACATGATTTTCTTTGTGGTGTTTTGAACGCGTTCTGGCATA
>NZ_NIBU01000050.1 GCF_002632485.1 Xenorhabdus innexi
CCGTGGTTTTGATATTAGTTTAGCGACGATTATCAGATCATAAATGAAGCCTTTTTTCTATCTAAAAATAAACGGTTATTGCTTAAGATCCTATCTATGATGGAATGCTAAAAGTGTATCTTTCTTTTTGCAAATGCGTTTAACGTCTTTTTCTAATCTATCATATGCCATATTGAATAGGTCATATTGTTGTTTTCTGGAAATGGAAAAGTTTTTGATATTATCTGGCGCTGATGTATATTTTTCTTTCGCTTTTTCCCCGGTTTTCCCCTGACATTCAACTAACCAACTCTTCAATGGTTCAGATATATTTGCCTGTGTTAAGTCATCATTTGCCTTGGCTTGTTGTCCTAAATCATAGCCACGGCCAATTGTTATCCCTGATGCACCACCGGGCCAGTGGATTTTACGGGTAAAGTGTATACTATCTTCATTATCATTCCCTTCAGCATCAAAAGTTAACTGGCCTTTAGGTACAGTAAGCCATTTCAGATCCATTTCATCATCTGTATTTTGATCGGGTTTATCTTGAATTGGTTGATCCTGAGTTAGTTTATCTTGTTCTGGTTTATTTTGATCTGAGCCTTTATTTTCTTTTTTATTTTCTGTTGGTGCTTCTGGAGCTACCGGTGCTGCCGAAGGCACTGGGCCACCGGATGTATCCTTGCCAGCTCTGACACCCGTATGGGTATGCAAATCCACGACTACACCGTTGGAACTGAAGATACCTCCGGTGTGTGCAATATTACCCGTCATGTTGCCACCCTCGCGCACAATTAAATTGCCTGTGCTCAACAGCTTTGTACAGATGACTTCGGGTGTATCCAGCGTAATGCGTGTGTTGGCAACGCAGGTGATTTCCGGTGCGGTAATATGGACAGATTCTGATGCCGTTACTGTGGCGGTTTTAATACCTGTTACCGTCAATGCGCCGGATTGCGGTTCATACTCCATCACTGCGCCATCTGGAAATACGGTATGCGTCGCTTCGGGAGATGTTGAGGGTGCCGGAAAATCGTTGGAGAAAATCGCTGGCAATACAAAGGCGGTGGTTAGCTCACCACCGATGGAAAGCAATAAAACCTGCTCACCTACACTGGGTGCCCACCAAGTGCGGGAGTTTCCTGCTCTGGAGGTCAGCCAGTATAGCCAGTCGGTTTCAAGATTGCCTGTCGCGACCCGACACATGCCATTTGCGGTATCGACTTGGGTAATAACGCCTGTCCGTATCAGATTGCGTAATAAGCGTGTTAATTCAGTTAGTTGTGTGTTCATAAGGTAGGGGTGCTGAGTTGTGTATTCATGGCATAAAGAATGTCATGAAACATCAGGTCAGACATTAACCCGGACTTGTAGGAACACACAGACAAGTTATTTTTACAGATAACTTGTTTTTACAAATAAATTATTCTGACAGGCGCCCGCAATTATTTCTCTACGGCTATTAATGCCTGCGCACAAGCCCATGCTGAACTCCACGCCCACTGGAAATTATATCCACCGAGCCAGCCGGTAACATCGACAACTTCACCAATAAAATACAATCCTTTGACTTTATGCGATTCCATTGTTTTTGATGACAGCTCATTAGTGTCTACTCCGCCAAGAGTCACTTCTGCTGTGCGATATCCCTCAGTGCCATTCGGTTGTACCTGCCAGTATTGCAGGGTGGTGATCAGCTCTTTCTTCTGTGTCAGATTAAGCTGTTTCAGGGCAAGCTCCGGTAACTGACCAAGAGATTGCAGGCACTCTACCAGACGTTTTGGTAACAGTTTGGCAAGGGTGTTTTTCAGGCTTTGATTAGGGTGGGATTCGTGTTCATGAGTTAAAAAGGCATCCAAATCTGTATCAGGAAGTAAGTTAATACTCACATATTCACCGGGCTGCCAATAGTTGGAGATCTGTAAAATGGCGGGGCCGGAGAGTCCACGGTGAGTAAAAAGGATATTTTCCCTGAATACCGTTCCGTCTTGCGCGGTTACGACGGAAGGAACGGCAACACCGGAGAGAGTCTGAAGCTGTTCTAATAACGGTTTATGCAGAGTAAAAGGAACTAATGCTGCACGGGTTGGCAGGATATTAAGGCCGAATTGCTCTGCAATACGATAACCAAAAGGAGATGCGCCTAAACCGGGCATAGACAACCCACCAGACGCTATAACCAGTGAGTGTGCGCTTACTTTCTTTCCTGATGCCGTAATATCGAATCCTTGCTCACTTTTCTCAATTTGAGTGACTTCACTGCGTAAGCGGATAGTGACCTGACCTGCTTCACACTCTTGTAAAAGTAAATTGATAATCTGCTGAGCGGAGTCATCACAAAAAAGCTGCCCCAGCGTTTTTTCATGGTAGGCAATGCCGTGGCGTTGCACCAAGTCAATAAAATCCCATTGTGTGTAGCGAGCAAGTGCTGACTTACAAAAGTGGGGATTGGCAGAAAGGTATGCTGTGGGTTCGGTATACATATTGGTAAAATTACAACGTCCGCCTCCGGACATTAAAATCTTGCGGCCTGCTTTTTTACCATTATCCAAGACCAGAACGCTTAGCCCTGACTGTCCGGCTTGTGCTGCACAAAATAAACCGGCCGCGCCAGCACCAATGATTACTACATCAAATTTTTCCATTACGTTTGTTGTCTCTATATCTTGCAGAATAACTGTTTTGCCGGATTATTTTTCAGGAAATACACTTCATCGTGGAGGGACTATCTGCGAAATGCAGAGAAAAATAAGCACTTTGTTGAACTTTTATTATTACAGGCCATTTTTTATCAAAAAAATATAAAAACATAAAAATCATATAACGATTTGATTTTTATAAACAAAGAGTTTTTTTCGCTGCTGGTTTATTGTCATTAAATCAAAAAAAGGTCATATTTCTCTTTTCCCGTCAGCGTTTGTCACTGATAATGCGCCGCGTTCATGTCCTACTAACTGGCTTAACGTTTATGCTACATCTGTTTACTGGCCTGGATTTTTATACCGGCCTTATGTTAGTACTTGCTCTGTTGTTTGTGCTTTTTTATGAAGCCATCAATGGGTTTCATGATACCGCAAATGCAGTAGCAACTGTTATTTATACCCGCGCTATGCGCTCGCAATTTGCTGTTGTCATGGCAGGGGTTTTTAACTTTTTTGGTGTTCTACTCGGTGGATTGAGTGTCGCTTATGCGATTGTTCATCTATTACCTACAGATCTCCTGTTGAATGTCAGCTCAAGCCATGGTTTGGCGATGGTCTTTTCCATGCTGCTGGCGGCAATTATCTGGAATCTGGGCACATGGTATTTCGGTATTCCGGCATCCAGCTCTCATACGTTGATTGGTTCTATTATCGGGATTGGCCTGACCAATGCGATAGTGACCAGCTCTTCTGTTGTTGATGCGCTGAATATCCCGAAGATGATACAGATTTTTATGTCCTTGATTCTGTCTCCTATGATTGGTCTGGTGATTGCGGGAGCGATGGTTTTTATACTGCGTCGTTACTGGAGTGGTACTAAAAAACGCCGTCGTATCCACATGACTCCGGCTGAACGTGAAAAGCAGGATGGGAAACGTAAACCGCCATTCTGGACACGCACAGCGCTGATCCTTTCTGCTGTTGGTGTGAGTTTTTCTCACGGTGCCAATGACGGGCAGAAAGGAATAGGTCTGATCATGCTGGTACTGATTGGTGTCGCGCCTGCTGGCTTTGTTGTGAATATGAATTCAGCAAGCTATGACATTGCTCGTACCCATGATGCTGTTGTTCATTTACAGCAGTATTATGAACACCATGAGCCAGCGCTTTCCCATGCAATTGAGCTGACTCCGGTCGTATCTCCGGTTGAAGATCAACTGGATATGAATTTCCACTGTGATAATTCACGGGCACTTGATGTTCTGAATACCACGGAAAATATGCTGGGAAGCATCCAGAATTACAACGAGCTGAATCCAGATCAGCGTAATAGTATGCGTCGCATGTTGATGTGTATTGCTGATACAGCAACAGCGGTGGCTAAATTGCCTGAGACCAGCATGGAAGATGCACGTTTCCTGCATAAATTGCGTAAAGACCTGCTGAACACTGTTGAATATGCACCAATGTGGATAATTATCGCTGTGGCGCTGGCTCTGTCTCTGGGCACAATGGTTGGCTGGAAACGCGTTGCTGTCACCATTGGTGAAAAAATCGGTAAAAAAGGCATGACTTATGCTCAGGGGGTTTCCGCTCAGGTTACCGCCGCAGTATCGATTGGCGTTGCAAGTTATACGGGAATGCCGGTATCGACGACACAGGTTCTTTCTTCTGCGGTCGCAGGTACAATGCTGGTTGATGGTGGTGGTGTTCAAAGTAAGACTATCAAAAATATCATGCTGGCGTGGATACTGACGTTGCCGATTTCAATTGCTCTGTCAGGCTGCCTGTATTGGATTGCTCTGCAATTAATCTAATCTGTATCAAGAAGGGTTGGCAGCTGTCTCAGCAGCTCAACCCTTTTTACTGGACTGTTTATTGCCACTTTTTATTTTCAATTCACTTTCCCTCTCCGTTGCTATCAGGCTATCACTATTACTATCAGAGACAGTAAGACAATCCCGCATAACACTTTCGTCAATATAAACTGCTTACGCAGTCTTTCGCAGAAAAAGATGACATCATCATTGTGATGGTTGAGGTAGCCTTGCGTGTTGATGTAGCGTACCAGCCGAATCTGTTTACTGAACTGACCATTACCGGTAAAAAAGCCATTCCCGTCAATAGATTGATATAGCATCGGATCTGCCTGACGTAGAATAGACAATAAAACACGTAGTGAAGAAATATAACGTAAGATATTGATAATAGAGATAATGCAAATTGCCCAGAAGAATGCAAACATACTGAACATATTCCTCCTCCTTAGAGTGGCAAGCAGATACCAGAGTAAGAATTTATCTGAAAAGGTAGTAATGTAAATAGTAACAGTATTAAATTTTAGGGGTAAATAGCTTATTAGAAAAGCTAAGTGGTAATGAAAAATTGTCTTAGTGTCAGAGATAAAATGTTTAATATCGCTATGGTATAGAAAGCAGATATCTTTTCTTTCAAATGGTTGACGAAATAAAGTAACAAGTTGTGATCACGACGACACTCAAAAGAGGCATCGAGCAGTTATAGTATAAGTATAAAATCATGGCGTTTAATGCCGCCAATCCATTTTATGGAAGGAGCTCACTTATATGGCTTATAAACATATTCTTGTTGCAGTTGATCTATCTCCAGAAAGCAGGATCTTGGTGGATAAAGCGGTCTCTTTGGCGAGACCATACAATGCTAAAATTTCGCTGATCCATGTTGATGTCAATTACTCTGATCTGTACACCGGCCTGATAGATGTCAATCTTGGTGATATGCAGGAACGTATCGCAGATGAAACCCGTAACTCCCTGAAAGAGCTTTCAGCTAATTCAGGCTATGAAATTCAGGAAACGCTGAGTGGCAGTGGTGATTTAGGGCAGGTTCTTGTTGATGCGATTAAGCAATATGATATGGATCTCGTCGTCTGTGGCCACCATCAGGATTTTTGGAGCAAGCTGATGTCATCAGCTCGTCAGCTGATTAATACGGTTCATGTTGATATGTTGATTGTTCCGTTACGCGACGAAGACTAATATCCTGTTGAAAACTTATTCTATGGAATCGCCTGCTAATTGCAGGCGATTTTTTTGTCTCTGAAAAGGATAAGCTGCTTTGAAAATCACTTTATTAGGAAACTATAAATCTCATTTTTAACAAAATTAATAAAAATAGTTATTGAAATTCAATCATAAAATAGTGGTATATTCAGAAAGCAAACCGTAATTACCTCTCATTTTCGACAAAAAATAACAAAGGGAAATGTCGAGGGCATCACATCTGAATGTATAAAGGAAGCTATAAATGAATGTACCATCATCTTTAGTCTCATTTCTTGAATCTGTTCAGTACCACAACCCACATCAACCAGAATATTTACAGGCAGTAAGGGAAGTTCTGACATCTCTCTGGCCTTTTCTTGAGCGTAATCCGCAATATCGTGAACAGGGGTTACTGGAGCGTCTGGTTGAACCAGAAAGGGTTATTCAGTTCCGCGTCAGCTGGGTTGATGACCAAGGGAAAGTTCAGGTAAACCGCGCATGGCGGGTGCAGTTCAATTCAGCCATTGGGCCATTTAAAGGCGGGATGCGTTTTCATCCTTCCGTTAACCTCTCTATTCTGAAGTTTCTGGGTTTTGAGCAAACATTAAAAAATGCTTTAACAACGCTACCAATGGGCGGCGGAAAAGGGGGTTCTGATTTCGATCCTAAAGGGAAAAGTCAGGGAGAGATTATGCGGTTCTGTCAGGCGTTGATGACAGAGCTGTATCGTCATCTGGGGCCTGATACTGATGTACCTGCTGGTGATATCGGGGTTGGTGGCCGGGAAGTGGCTTTTATGGCCGGAATGATGAAAAAGCTATCCAACAACACGGCCTGCGTTTTTACAGGTAAAGAGCTTTCCTTTGGCGGTAGTCTGATCCGGCCGGAAGCAACGGGCTATGGTCTGGTTTATTTCATTGATTCGATGCTCAAACGTCATGATATGGGGCTGGATGGTATGCGGGTATCGGTTTCTGGGGCGGGCAATGTCGCTCAATATACTATCGAAAAATGTCTGGAACTGGGGGCTAAAGTAGTAACGGTATCTGATTCCGGTGGTACGGTACTGGATGAAGATGGTTTCACTCCTGAGAAACTGGCGCATCTGGAAGAGATAAAAAATAAACATTATGGGCGTGTCGAGGATTATGCCAAAGAGCGGGGGCTGACTTTCCTCAAAGGGCAAAATCCGTGGTCAGTGCCTGTTGATATTGCTCTACCCTGCGCGACACAGAATGAGCTGCATCTGGAAGATGCGAAAATGCTGATTAAGAATGGTGTGAAAGCGGTGGCAGAAGGTGCCAATATGCCAGCAACCATCGCCGCTACGGATGCTTTTCTTGAAGCGGGCGTTTTGTTTGCACCGGGTAAAGCGGCCAATGCGGGTGGTGTGGCGACATCAGGGCTGGAAATGGTACAGAATGCAATCCGTATGAGCTGGAAAGCAGAAAAAGTGGATATCCGCTTACATCACATTATGCTCGATATTCACCAGTCCTGTGTGGAATATGGCGGAGAAGGCAAACAGATCAACTACGTACAGGGCGCAAACATAGCTGGTTTTGTTAAAGTCGCTGATGCAATGTTGTCACAGGGTATTTTGTAATTTAATAAATTTATCAGTAAACAATAAATAATCTTTGACGAATAAACCCCATGTTGAATGGGGCTTATTGTTTAAGTTAGCGTCTAAAATAAAAATATAATAGCGTTGGCAAGCCAATATCCATTATAAATAAAATGATAGTCGCTGATACTGATGATATTAGAGTTTTCTTGATGTTTTTGTCTAAAATAAAAAAGTAACTAATAACTGTAGTTAATAAAAAGAAAATAGCCAGTTTAATAACTCGTAATGCAAGAAATATCACTCTTGTACCCTTTGTTTAAAAGTGTTTTACCATGATAGTATAGTCAACTTAATTGATTTTGAATATTAATTCACTTCATTGTGAGGAAATATATATAAATAGTTAGTTTGTATGTGCCAATTAAATGAACTTGGTGGAAATAATTAAATTACTGTATCAGCCATAAAGATTTCTGCTATGTATTTATGGCTGGTTTTAATTTCTTTGAGGAAAATTTCCTGCCGTAAACGGCAGGATTTTTATTTTCAACAAGGATAAATATCAAATCGATGGTTTTTGGTGGTAATCGCGGCGGATGCTTTAACCCCGGCCAGTGGCTCTGCATAATCCGGTCGTTTTACCACGACACGGCGTTTTGCCAGCGCACGAGCAGGCTCCAATAACGCATCTGCGTCTTCATCGGCTCCGACCAGTGACTGAAATACGCGCATCTCTTTTTTGACCAACGCGCTTTTTTGCCGGTGTGGATACATTGGATCAAGATAAACCACATCCGGTTGTGGCGTGATATCTGTCAGTGCAGTAATGCTTGAAGCGTGGATCAGGGTCATGCGTTCTTTCAGCCAGCTCCCAATTTCCTCATTCTGATAGCCGCGCTGTAGGCCATCATCCAATAATGCCGCGACGACCGGATTGCGCTCCAGCATTCTGACCTGACAGCCGATTGAGGCCAGAACGAAGGCATCCCGCCCTAATCCTGCTGTGGCATCGACTACTGTTGGTATATAGTCTTTCTTAATGCCAACCGCTTTGGCGACTGCTTCACCACGCCCGCCCCCAAAACGACGGCGATGCGCCATCGTTCCGGCCACAAAATCGACATAAATTCCGCCCAGCTTTGGTTCATCGCGTTTGCGAAGCTCCAGCCGCTCGGGAGTCAGTACCAATGCCATAACAGAGTCTTCATCGTGCACCAGACCCCAGCGTTCTGCCAAATGAGATAAGGCGCTGCTATCAGCGCCCTGTTCGCAAATCAAACAAATATTCACGCGAATTTCCACACAAATTATCCGGTAATCCCGGCGCTTTTCAGCATTGCATCCAGTTTTGGTTCGCGGCCACGGAAGCGGACGAACAGTGTCATTGGATCTTCAGAACCGCCACGAGACAGGATATTGTCGAGGAATGACTGACCCGTAGTGCGGTTGAAAATACCTTCTTCTGAGAAGCGGGAGTAAGAATCTGCTGCCAGTACGTCAGCCCACAAATAGCTGTAATATCCAGCCGCATAGCCACCATTAAAAATATGGCTGAAAGAGTTAGGAAAACGGTTCCATTCAGGTGATGGAACAACAGAAACCTGTTCTTTCACGGAGTACAGCGTTGGCAGAATTTGAGCGCCTTTTGCCGGATCATATTCAGCATGCAGGCGGAAATCAAACAGCCCGAACTCAAGCTGACGCAGGATAAACATCGCAGATTGGTAGTTCTTCGCAGCCAGCATACTAGCCAACATTTCCTGTGGCAGAGGCTCGTTCGTCTCATAGTGACCGGATATAAACGCCAGAGCTTCCGGTTCCCAGCACCAGTTTTCCATAAACTGACTTGGCTGCTCAACCGCATCCCACGGCACACCATTAATGCCGGAAACATCCAGTGTTTCAATTTCGGTCAGCATATGGTGCAGGCCATGACCAAACTCATGGAACAGAGTTATCACTTCATCGTGGGTAAACAAAGCTGGTTTATCACCAACCGGCTTATTGAAATTACAGGTCAGGTAAGCAACAGGTTTCTGTATTTCGCCGGTAGCGTGGCGCATTCTGCCAGCGCAGTCATCCATCCACGCACCACCGCGTTTATGCTCACGGGCATAGAGATCCAGATAGAAACTGCCGCGCAGCACCTGCTTTTCATCATACAGTTCGAAGAAACGGACATCAGAGTGCCAGATTTCGACATCATGACGTTCTTTGGCTGTGATGCCATAGATTCGATGGACAACTTCAAACAGCCCTTCAAGCACACGCTGTTCAGGGAAATAAGGGCGCAGTTGCTCATCATCAATGGAGAAATGGTGTTGCTTCTGTTTTTCGCTGTAGTACGTGATATCCCATGCTTCCAGTTTATCGATACCGTAGTTTGAACGGGCAAAGCTGGTCAGTTCTTCCAGCTCTTTTTTGCCCTGACCATGAGCGCGGTTAGCCAGATCACTCAGGAAATCGAGAACCTGCTGAGGTTCTTTAGCCATTTTTGTAGCAAGGGATTTTTCAGCATAGTTTTTGAAACCCAGCAATTGAGCCAGTTCATGACGTAATGCCAGCATTTCCGCCATAATGGCATTATTATCCCACTTTCCGGCATCAGGCCCTTGGTCGGATGCACGAGTCGTATAGGCGTAATACATTTCCTGACGCAGTTCACGGTTATCAGCATAGGCCATGACAGGAAGATAACTTGGCATATTCAGCGTCAGCAACCAGCCTTCCTGCTCTTTAGCTTCTGCGGCAGCCTTTGCAGCAGCTTTGGCACTTTCAGGTAATCCAGCCAGAACGTTTTCATCGGTAATGAGCTTAGTCCAGCCCATCGTAGCATCCAGCACGTTATTGCCGAATTGGGAGCCGAGTTCTGACATACGGGCTGCAATTTCACCGTAGCGTTTCTGTTTTTCTTCCGGCAGGCCAATTCCTGATAATTCAAAATCACGCAGAGTATCTTCGATAGATTTGCGTTGTGGCTGGGGCAGTGAATTAAAAATTTCACTCTCTTTTAGTGACTTATAAGCCTGATATAGCCCTTCATGTTGACCAAGCCATGTGCTGAACTCGGAGAGCAGAGGCAGGCTTTGTTCATAGGCTTCGCGAAGCTCCGGGCTGTTTTTGACAGAGTTCAGATGCCCGACTGGTGACCACATACGGGAAAGTTTATCTTGTTCTTCAGAAAGAGGCTGACACAGATTATCCCAGGTAAAAGTGGAGTTCTCAGTTAAAATCTTCTCAATGATCTGACGGTAGTTTGCCAGTGTTTCCTTTACGGCAGGAACGACATGTGCAGGTTCAATCTCAGCGAACTTAGGCAATACTGAATACGTCAGTAACGGGTTAGTCATAATGAGCGCCTTATCTTTGTATGTGGGTATAAGCTGTTATCAGCCTGATATCCCATTATGGTGTATTGTCGTTAAATGGGGATAAGATTGTATGAGTTCAATGCTTGGCTTGGTATGCAGCGGGATTCATAGCCTTAGTGCCAGCCATTTCTGTTCCATATGCTGAGCAATCATTGTTGCCATTTCCTTATCAATGCCTAACTCATGAGCAATAACCTGAAAATGGCGTGTTTCAGTATAAATTTCTTCAAGCATGCTTATTAAAGGGTTAATACTGGAAAAACCAACCTGCCCTGCTAATTGCTCTAACGCCGCAGAGGTAATGACTTTGCCATTGCCATTGAACGAAGTCATATGTTCTCCATAAGGTGATGGCATATACACGACGTCATAAAATGGTGAAAGGCGCCAGTTGTCATCATCATCGGCTAAATAAGCAAAGTTTTTGGTGTGATCATCCTGATTGACAGTCAAATAGTTAAACAGAGCACGTTTCACCAGTTTTCGGGCTTCCTGTACACCACATAAATGTCTTGTGACTTTAGCCAAATCAACATAATCCAAAGAGGGTTCTCGAAATGGAGCATCCAGCAACCCACAAGCCGAAATCATGTGGTAGCGGCCTTGTGCCGGACAACAATCAAACCGGGTTTGCTGTAACCAAAAACGGCCATTTCCCGCATCCAGTAACTCGAAATCAGGGACTTCGATCCCAACATTTCTGGCCATTGTCATATAGGCATATTCAACCAAGCTTTCTGAGTACTTCAAAGAGAATTTTTCAGATGTCAGTTTAATAATCAACTTTTCCCCAATGGCATCAGGTCGGGTTGAAAATTGACCATTAGCACACTTTGTTACATTGAGTTTGGGACGAGCACCGCCTGAACCGCTGGCATCTAAAAGAGAGCTAAGAAAATGAGAGCCTGTACCTTCAAATTCTTTAACAGCTTCTTTGCCAAGCATAATAATATCGATGTCTCTTTCATCTGTACCAAAAGAGTGCATAGCCGGTTCATAATAAAGCGCGCCAGAACACCGCTCGCCAAGATATGCAAGCCGTTCTAAGGCTGTCACCATCTGGGGATTATGGCCATTTGCGCGAAACACACGATCCATTAAATACAATCCCCAACCATCTGGCAGGCTGTCACCAAAAACGCCATGTAATCCATAATGAGGTTCTTTAGGCGCTTTTTGTAATGAAGTATTCGCTTCGATCAAAAAAGGGGAAAGTGATTTTGGGTGAGAGGTAAGATAAGTGTCATCATATTGAAAATACACCCCTGTTTTATTTTCCGCTAATTGCCCTACCAGTATGCTGTTGCCATCGGATAATTTTCTTCTGACATTCAGAGGAGTATTAAGCATTTTTCAGTACCTCAGCAATCGTGGTGGGTTCACGCGGGCGCTCTTTGGTGAGTTCATGCAATGGATGCAGTTCACCTACCGCCTCCAACAACATAAGGAACTGTCGTAGTGAAATATTACCGGTACGCTCAAATTTCCTGATCGTGCTGTAAGGTACGCCGGAACGGTTGGCTAATTCTTCAACAGAGGATTTTTGTTGCTTTCGTTGCCGCTTGATAAAGTCTTTTAATTCATGCTGTACATCATAGGCGGTATAGAGAGAAAACATACGAATATCTCCATAGCAATTTTTGTCACTATTATAGCAAAATGGTACTAAATAGCCTCATTTTTGCCATAATAGTAACATTTTGTTGATAGAGATAATCCAGTCTGTTTGGGATTGTTTTATACCAAGAGTTATAAGCCGAAGCTGAAAAAAGCCAGCAGATTATGTTGCTGGCTTATTGATTAGAGAATAATTACCCGGTGATGCCAAGTCTTTTCAGCAGAGCATCCAGTGATGGTTTGCGGCCACGGAAGCGGATAAACAGTGTCAGCGGGTCTTCTGAACCTCCGCGCCCCAGATAATCATTAAGGAATGACTGGCCGGTTGCACGGTTGAAAATACCCTCTTCAGAGAAGCGTGAATAGGCATCTGCTGCCAGCACATCAGCCCACATATAGCTATAATAACCCGCTGCATAGCCGCCATTAAAGATATGGCTGAAAGAGTGCGGGAACCGCTCCCAGTCTGACGACGGAACCACAGAAACGTGTTCTTTCACTGATTCTAATATCGGCAGGATCTGCGCACCTTCTTTCGGGTCATATTCAACATGCAGACGGAAATCAAACAGGCCAAATTCCAACTGGCGGAGCATCTTCATTGCTGCCTGATAATTCTTAGCTTCCAGCATATTATCCAGCATTTCTTTTGGCAGAGGCGCGTTTGTCTCGTAATGACCGGAGATAAATTCCAGTGTTTCCGCTTCCCAGCACCAGTTTTCCATAATCTGGCTCGGGCACTCTACTGTATCCCACGGTACGCCGTTAGTTCCGGCAACATCCAGAGTTTCAATCATCGTCAGCATCGTTTGCAGACCGTGACCAAACTCATGGAACAGCGTTGAAACTTCAGAATGCGTGAACAGCGCCGGTTTACCGCTCACAGGCCCACTAAAGTTACAGTTAATGAATGCAACGGGTTTCTGCAACTCACCGGAAGCAAGGCGCATTCTGTCAACATAGCTGCTCTGCCACGCTCCGCCTCTTTTACCGGCACGGGCATAGAGATCCATATAGAAACTACTGCACAACTCCCCTTTATCATCGTAAAGCTCAAAGTAACGGACATCAGGGTGCCAGGTTTCTACATTATTGGTGCAATCTTTAACAGTAACGCCATAAATGCGTTTAACAACTTCAAACAGCCCTTCAACTGCACGTTTTTCAGGGAAGTAAGCGCGCAGTTGCTCTTCATCAAAGGAGAAATCGTGCTGTTTCTGTTTTTCGCTGTAATATTTCACATCCCAGCTTTCCAGCTCATCAACCCAATAGTGAGATTGGGCAAATTCACACAGTTCCTCCATTTCCCTTTCACCCTGACTGTGGGCACGGTCAACCAGATCGTTTAAGAAATCGAGCACTTCCTTCGTAGTTTTCGCCATTTTGGTAGCGAGAGAGTTTTCAGCGTAGTTCTTAAAGCCTAACAACAGAGCCAGCTCATGGCGCAGGGCAAGAATTTCATCTATGATGGCGCTGTTGTCCCATTTACAGGCATTCATGCCCTGATCAGAAGCGCGGGTCATATAGGCGGTATATATTTCTTCCCGCAGCTCACAGTCATCGGCATAATTCATGACCGCATTGTAGACAGGTGGCTCCAGCGTCAATAACCAGCCTTTCAGTCCTTCCGCTTTAGCGGCAGCTTTAGCTGAATTTTTTGTGCTTTCAGGTAATCCGGATAGATCACATACATCGGTAATGAGCTTTGTCCATCCCATCGTGGCATCAAGCACATTATTGCCGAAGCGGGAACCCAGCTCAGATAAGCGGGCTGTGATTTCACCGTAGCGTTTTTGTTTCTCTTCCGGTAATGCAATACCGGATAATGTGAAATCAAGCAGCTTATCTTCTACCGCTTTACGTTGCGGCTGGGATAGTTTTTCAAACTCAGGGCTTTCTCTCAGAGACTTATATGCCTGATACAACCCTTTATGTTGGCCCATCCAGGTTGAAAACTCCGAAGTCATCGGCAGGCATTGTTCATAAGCTGCCCGGAATTCCGGTGTATTTTTGACGGAATTAAGATGAGATACAGGCGACCAGACACGCTCAAATTGGCTCCTTGCTTCAGAAATTGGCTGACACAAATTATCCCAGCTAAATTTACAGTTTTCGTTCACAACTTTTTCAATTACCTGTCGATACTTAGCCAGTATTTCTTTCACCGCAGGTACAACATGTTCCGCTTTAATAGAGGCGAATTTGGGTAGTCCAGAAAAATCTAATAATGGATTAGTCATAACGCATACCTTATTAGTGTAATTGGGTAATACCACTATCCCAAGGAGTTGCTGTTGAAAGACGGGAATAACATATCGTGAGTTAAATTTAAAAGCTGCATTTTTATTTGCATAATCAGGCTCTTTTTATATCAGTGATCTGATCTGCCAAATAATAACTCTTAGCTAACTATTGATAGAAGTTTTTTTGTAAATAGACGAGTGTTATTTATCAGAGATCATTAAATTAATGGCTAAGGATAAACTTGTGGCCAATTTATCTTTGACGTTGTCAACGTAAATAATGTTTGGGTGTATTTTTTTCGTCATTATTGGGTAAATGGAAGATACTAAATATTGATTTGCGCGATCTGCTAACGATTTAATACTATAATAATCTATTGTTGAACAGGTTCCTGCGAATATAGCATCTTGAGTCAGGGTCCAATATAACATGAAATAATTTTCTTTAGCATCTCTTTCCATTTTTTTTATTTGATCTTCAGACATTTTAAAGAGATCTGTGGTGTTAGTATATTTACCATGAACATGAAGGGAGTTGTAATGAAAAAAACCATTATTATAATATTGTCCCAAATCGAATCCGGCAGGTATATTATCTACAAAGATCAAAACTGCCGCATGAGTCCCATTATCTGTTAATTGATTAAATGTTAAATCTGGAATTTTATTTATGCTATTGTGAATATATAAATATTCAATTTTAGATAATTTCTTAAACAACCTGAGCCATTCATTTTCATTAAAAGGACGATAACTATGAATAATGCCAGTATCGAGATTAAGAGAATGAGAAAGTTTAAGTATGATTAATTCATTGTTATATTTTGTGAAGTTATTAATTCCATTGATAATCGAACTTATTGATTCACCTGTAGCGCCTTCCCATTTTACTCCGAGATATGAAAAATGACAGGTACAAAACTCATCGTCAGAGAGGGCTGGCCTGATGTCAAAAAATCTTATTCCGAACTCTAATTGTTTTTGTATATTGTATGATTGTGTCAGGGTATTACAGTCAAAAGCGAAAATAGTCTTCCATGTAGCAACACTCATTCCGGCATCATGGGAGCCGGGAATACAAAGTTTATTTATTGAGTAATCCCCCAATATATGCCGGAAATCCTGCATCCAGGACTGACTATTTATATCTAGGATGGTATAGTTCCCTACATCACCATACAGCATAAAAAATACTGTATTATCATATAAATAATTAAGAGTAAATTTATCACCTTTTGGCAAGTTGGTTGCTTCTAAATTTTCTGAAAAAATCACAACAACTAATTCATTGGTGGTATGGCTGTATTCTCCAATTATAGAAAAAGTACTATTTTCCGAATCAATTATTTGGTATTTTGCATCAAAATAACACTCTTTCATATCATTATTTAAGAGTGCAGCCATAATATAAAATGTACTTTTGGGTTCGATGTATTCTGGGAACTCTCCATTAATATTAACGTTTTTAGCTGTAGTCGATATTCTTTTCCAGACTGAATTGGTAGTGTTGATGTTTGCTAATTTAATTGAACTCATAATGATCTCACTTAATTAAAAAGTACTTTGATTCTGTTTTTTATGCTTGTGTTACTATTGTATTGTCCTGTTTTTGGGATTGGTATTTATAAGTGTGTATAATAAATCAGTCATTTCAACGATAGTCTGTGTTGATATGTTTTATTCTTTAATTGTAGCAGGGGGTGAAAATTGTGAAGTCAGATCTGTATTTTTTTTGCAGCATAGAGTTATGCTATTTTATTTCTTTTATTCATAATTTTTGTTTTAATAAAAACAGTTATTCCTGTTTTTACCAGAAGGGAATTGTTTTTAATTTTTATAAACAATATATTGCGATATTGATGTAATTATAATGAATATTGTTATATTTAAATTAATTGTATTGGGTAGAAGCGTTTCAGGTAATTTTTTCACGCGATAACCGCTATCCGTCTAAGAGGGTAGCGGTTATAACATATTTTAATGAGATTCAATATCAGAGTGGTTTATCTATTGAATCATATAGTGTATTAAGTTGATTGAGGCGTTGGTGGTAACTTTGCAGCAAACAGGCTGTATCTCCCCCGCATTTTTGCCGTTTTTTCAGCCATGCCTGTTGGCTATTATACATCTCTCCTGATACACCCATTGCAAATAACCCGTGTAGGAAATGGTACTTTACACTCATTTCTACATCCAAATCATTCAGCTTCTGGTTAGCACAAATGGCTTTTTCATCCGGAGATTTGGCTTTTGTACAATCAAAACTGGCAGCGAAGCTGAGTGGCGACAGCAGGCATAATAACAGCAGCATATACCGCATTACTTCTCCTTACCGGGAGGAACGACCGGCCCCGGCCCCATAGGTAATTTAGGTACTTTAGCATCTTCATAACTGAAGGAATGTGCTTTACCGGTTGCATCGAGTTTGCAGGAGAATTGGATGTCTTTCCAGCCATTATCTGTCCGGTACATGCCAGCACCGACTAATTCTGAGGCGTTCAACAGTTTGATGCTATCTGGTGAGACGTCACCAAGGAAAACTTTATCCGCATCTTTGTGATGTTGCTGAATAATGGGTAAAGCAAAAGGACGACAAATAAATTCAGCAACTTTTTTAGCATCTGACCACTTATATATATCTTTCAGTGCTGATTTATCGATAACTTGTTGGTCAATTTGCTGTTGCAGATATTTTTGCTGATTCTGAGACAGTTGAGCTGACGGAGATTCGGCTTGTAGAGTAGAGGAGAAAACCAGACAGCTTATACCAAGGCAGGTTAAATACTTTGCATAATACATGGCAGGATACTCCGAATAGGAAATCGGAATAAGTATGGCACAGGTTTTCAGGCTGTGCCATCATCGTTTTTAGTCCAAATCATCGTGTAGTTATTCATCGTATAATTGTCTGCGTAGAATTTGCTAACTTGAGTCTATAAAGTAAATAATCTCATCTCATTTCCGATATAAATTATTTAGTTATCTCCATAATATTTGTAGACCAGTCATGGCTTACAAAACCATTCTGACAATTTGATTCATTACCATCACAAGTAAATTTAATCGGAATCTGACAATCTGTATATGGTGTGACGTAAAAATAGGTTCGCCATCCCTCCTCCATACTAAGATAATCTGTCAATAATTTTACACTACAGTATTTTTTTTCGGAGTTTGGTTGTTCATACTCGACATTCCACGTCACCCATTTAGCCGCGGCATTGCAATTATGGAAAAGATTATCATCATCTTCTAATTTAAAGTATCCCTCGCTATTAGGGATTAAATTCAACTCACCTGCTGGCCCAGCATCATACATACATTCATATTGATCTCTTTTAATACTTACCACAGCTGTTTTGCTATTATTTATTATTTTCATATTATAATATGCAGAAAACACACTTGTTTTACTGGTGTTTTCTTTATTCCCTGGATTGGGAACAGATTGTTTTGTGTTGCTTTGAGCTAAAGATAAATCAGAAAAAAATAATAAAACCAAAGATAGGAGGTAGATACTGTATTTTTTAGGCGATTTCATTTTTATTTCCCCTTTTTATTGGCTGTGTTGTTATTTAAAACCTTATCCTAGGTATAGTGTTAATATAATGGTAAGAAGGTTAAATAAAAAATTCCATTTTAAAAATATGGATATATTTTTTTGTTTGTTTTAAGTATAGCAGGGATTAAGGAAAGTAAAGTTTGGTGTGCAGATTTATTTTTACTTTAGATGGTGTGGTGAGTTATTTATTATTTTTATTTATTTTTTATATCATGCCTCGGTTTCATTTAATGAGGCATGATATTTTTAGATAAATATAAACAAAGTATTATGAATTATAAAAAATCATAAATAATATTTCTATGTTGAAATTAAATAAACTGATTCATAAGGTTTAATCTTAATTTCTTTTTCTACTGTTACTGATGATGGATAATTACCGATCAATATCTGCCACTCTTTTTGTGTCAGTTCAGGCTCTGGTGACCAAAGTTGTGTTTCATCACTCAGATTGGCAATAACCAGTAAGGTCTGATCCTGCCAGCGGCGCAGATAACACCATAGCGAAGAGTGTTCAGGTAAAAGATCCAGATAATCACCGTAAGTCAGTATAGGCTGGGTTTTTCTTAACTGAATCAAATCCTGATAGCAGTAGAATACAGAATCTTTATCCTGCAAAGCCGCTTCTGCATTGATTTCACGGTAGTTATCGCTAGCCGAGATCCACGGAGTTCCTGAGGTAAATCCGGCATTGTCAGAGTTATCCCACTGCATTGGCGTACGGCTATTGTCCCGGGATTTCTGCGCCAGAATTGACAGTATTTCTTCTGACGGCATGCCTTGCTCAATGTGCTCCTGATACATATTCAGGCTTTCAATATCCCGATATTCTTCGATGCGCTTAAAGTGGGGATTGGTCATACCCAGTTCTTCACCTTGGTAAATATAAGGTGTTCCCTGCATGCCGTGTAGCACCATTGCTAACATTTTGGCGGATGTTTTATGGTACTGATCTTCATTCCCGAAGCGGGACACAATGCGGGGTTGATCGTGATTACACCAGAAAAGGGCATTCCATGCTTTTTGGTGCATGCCTTGCTGCCAGACTGAGAAGATCTTTTTCAGTTCAATATAATCTGGTTTTGCGAGCGTCCATTTTTCCCCATTCGGATAATCAACCTTCAGGTGATGAAAATTGAAGGTCATGGAGAGTGCACTCCCGTCCAGCGAGCTATAACGAATACAGTGTTCAAGGCGTGTGGACGACATTTCACCAACCGTCATTAACGCCTTAGGCTGGAAAACATCACGGCTCATTTCCTGCAAAAATTCGTGTATACGTGGGCCATCGGTATAAAAACGGCGCCCATCACCGCTATCATCATCAGGGTAGTCCTGCTGTTTTGAGACAAGATTAATGACATCCAGTCTCAGCCCATCGACACCCCGATCAGCCCAGAATTCACAGACTTTTTTCAGTTCAGCACGAACCGGCTCATGCTCCCAGTTCAGATCAGCCTGTTCGATGGCAAACAGGTGGAGATAGTACTGTTGGCTTGCTGCATGCCACTGCCATGCATTACCGCCAAATTTGGATCGCCAGTTATTGGGAGGATTGCCTTGTTCACCACCATCTTTCCATATATAGAACTGACGGTAAGGATTATTGACATCCTGAGCGGCTTTAAACCACGGGTGTTCCGTTGAAGTATGGTTGAAGACCATATCCAAAATGATGCGAATGCCACGGCGATGGGCATTCTCCACCAAATTATCGAAATCTTCCATCGTGCCATATTCAGGGTTAATCGCACAGTAATCGGCTACATCATAACCATTATCCACCTGTGGAGATGGGTAAATTGGTGTGATCCAGATAGCGCCTACACCGAGGCGCTGTAAATAATCCAGACGTTGGGTGATCCCGTTAATATCACCTGTACCGTTTCCTGTACTATCCTGAAAACTCTTTGGATAAATCTGGTAGATAGTGCTGTCTAGCCACCACGGTTGTTGTTCACTCATAACCATACCTTATGCGCTTATATCTTATGAATTAGTTGCTTCATCAGTAAATGCCGCTTTACGTTCATTCCGGCGGTACATCAGAACAGTCAATACCATCGGGACAACAATGACGATCAGCATAGCCATAAGATAGACCAGCCAGAACTGAGGTTTGATGGAGAGAATACCCGGAATTCCTCCTACACCGATACCATAGGAAGTCACGTGGTTTAACCCGCATAACAGACCCGCCAGACATGAACCGATCATTGCGCAGAACATGGGGTAGCGGTATTTCAGGTTAATACCATACATGGCAGGCTCGGTTACGCCGAGGTAAGCTGAAATTGCCGCTGGTACTGAAATTTCCCGCTCTTTTTGTTTTTTGCTGGCCCAGATAATACCGATAACCGCAGAGCCCTGAGCGATATTAGACAACGCAATAATAGGCCAGATAGGTGTTCCGCCTGTGCTTTGAACCATTTGCAGGTCAATCGCCAGTGTTGTCTGATGTACTCCGGTAATCACCAGCGGAGCATAGAGGAAGCCAAATAGAGCGGCACCGATAGGCGCAAAACTGCCTGTCATCAGCCCCTTGACGCACCAAGCCACACCATCACCGATTGAGCGCCCGATAGGGCCGATAATCGCATGTGCGAGGAAGACGGCCAGCAACAGGGAAACGACCGGAACAATCACCAGATAAAGGTAATCCGGCACCAGCTTCTTCAGACGTGTTTCAATCCAGCCTAATACTAAGCCTGCCATCAGGGAAGGAATAACCTGTGCCTGATAACCGACTTTGGAGATAGTAAACCACCCGAAATTCCAGACTTCTGGTATTTGTTGACCAAGTTGGTAGGCATTCATTAATTGTGGAGAGACTAGCGTGATCCCCAGAATAATCCCCAGAATGGGCGTTCCACCCATTTTTTTAACAGCAGACCAGCAAATTCCGACAGGGAGATAGAGGAATATAGCTTCACCGATAAGCCAGAGGAAATCATAGATGGTTTGCCAGATCGGATAGATATCGGTGAGGGGTTTTCCTTCGCTGAATGGAATTCCCCCGATGAGGTTTCTCAGGCCTAATATCAGACCACCACTGATAAGGGCGGGGAGTAATGGGAAGAAGATTTCCGCAAAATGTGAAATTGCATTTTCATACCATTTCATATTTTGTCGTGCTGCCTGTTTCACCTCTTCTTTATTCGCTGCTTGCTTTCCGGTTGCGGCGAGCAGAGCTTTATAATAAACATCGACATTTGTTCCGATGACGACCTGAAATTGCCCGGCGTTAGTGAAACAACCTTTCACCATAGGCAACTCTTCAATGGCCTTAGCATCGGCTTTTTCCGGGGTATTAAGAACAAATCTGAGTCTGGTGATACAATGGGTAACGGAGGCAATATTCTCTTGTCCGCCGATTAACCGAATAAGACTATCAATATCCTTTTGATTTATCTGTTTTTTCTTCATGCCTTTTCTCCTTTATATGGCAGGAGTAGTGAATAACGGAAACTGGTACTAACAGAATGATTACTTTTATGATGAGATAATTCATAGAATGAAGTAATAACCCGCCCATCCTAGTCAGATTTAATAATTTTGAATATGAAAAGATACGTTGTTTGAGTTTTGGATCACATTTTATTCTATTAACTTGAAAATATAATAATTTTTATATTACTTAAATTTATTGTTTTAGTGGTTTTAATTTCCACCATCATTAATATAATTTATTTATGATTATTGCTATTTCCATATGTATTTTTTATTAATTATCAAATGAAATTTAATTTTCTGATGATTCATCTCTGTGTTTTTTATGGATTCATTCCATCATAAGGTATTATGAAAAAAGGTTCACATTCTTCGGCTTCACATCCTAGGTAGATAATTTCATCATTATTTGTAAATGTGGTTATACCGCCACCATTGATATAAAAATCCCATATTTCGTTGTTTATTTTTGCTTTTCCTCTTATATCACAAGGTGTTTGGCTAAACTCTCGGTAGGGATTATATTCATGTCTATTACTTATTTTAAATATTTTGTCGATATCTTCCTTGCTTAAATTCCATTTATTGCACTCTTCGATAAGCTGATTATCGCTATAGCTTTTATGGTTATAGTTGTCAGATACGTCTAAAATTGGCGTATTGACTATCTCTATTTGGTATTGATTTGCATTGGCAGCAGGGGTTAATGCTGAAATTATCAATGCGATTAATTTTATTTTCATTTTTTATTCTTTTTAGCTAATAGGTTACTTAATGTTGAAATTATATACTTCAGGCTTAATTGTAATCAGATAATGACTGGCCGGAAATCACTACTGCTTTGTTGATAAGAGATAAATCATGATGGCAGGTTACAGCACTGGCATTTTTATCAAAGAAAATAGACCAGCGCCCGATATTCCCTACCGGACGCCAGATATCCTCAGTCGATTACCAGATTAACAAAAATTTGTGCGCCAACCAGCAGGCAGTCATCGTCAACAAAATAAGGATTGGAGTGTAGGTAATTGGTTATTCCTTTTGCTTTATTTCCGCTGCCGAGGAAAAACATAGCGCCTTTGCGATCTTTAGTGGCATTAATCATGTAACTGAAATCCTCGCTACCGGTCATCGGGCGGATATTCGTTTCTATATTTTCTGATGGCAGGAATTTGCCAGCTGCATCAATGATACGCTGGTAAGCGTAAGGATGGTTTTCCATCGCAGGATAAGTTGCGTCACTTACTGTCGTTTTGAAACCGCCAGCTTCACTACGGGCAATAATCTCCTGAATACTGTTTTTGAGGATTTGGTCGGTTTCTTTATCCATCGCACGGATGGTTCCCTGTGATTGAGCATGAGCGGCGATGGCATTGGGGATTGTACCACCCTTGATCATGCCGCAAGTGAATACTGCCGGGCTGAATGGATCTGTCTTTTTGGCGACGATATAGTCCATATAATCAATAATGCGGCACATTTCCCGAATGGCATCCTGCCCTTTTTGGGGTGTGGAACCGTGGGCAGAAACACCATAAACATCCAGAGTCCATGTTGTCCCCCATGAAGAGATGACTCCGCTTGTCAGAGCGATAGTACCCGTATCCTGAGCGGCATTGTTATGTAGGGCATAGACTTCACTGACACCTTCCATGCAGCCCAGCTCAACCATTTTATCTGCGCCCGGAACCCGCATGTCTTCTTCTGCCATCTGGAAGATAAAACGTACGTTGGCGTGCATCTCATGCTGGTGCTGTGACAGGTAATTAGCGGCAGTCAGGGCAACTGTCATATGAACGTCATGACCGCAGTTATGAGCACAGCCTTCATGAACAGAACTGTGCTCATTATTGGTCAAATCGGGCATGGCGAGTGCATCCATATCGGCACGAAATGCAATCAGGGGTTTAGTTGGGTCAATAATTAAATCAGCAGTAAAACCGGTATAATCTGGATAGCTTTTGATGGTGTAGCCAAAACATTTCATTAAGTCATAGCAATATTTTGCAGTTTTAAATTCACGACCGGAGAGTTCAGGAATTTTATGTAAATCCTGACGGGTCTTTTTACTGAATTGTTCTAATGCAAATAGCGTATTGCTGACATTATAGTTATTTTTGTTCATTATCTAACCTCTTTTACACTGAATTTATTTGAGTCTGAAAGAAGCATCGAAAGAAGGTAATAAATAGAAACTATCATGAAAATTATGAATATTTGCCATAATATTTTTTTTCAGTTTCTTTTTATTATTGTCAAAACTGAGGCAATATTCCTGTGTGTAATGGTTGAAATACCACGCTTCCGGGGTATTATCCCGCTATACGAACGAGTAGATAGATTCAACAGTATTACATCCATAAGATCACTGATTGTTAGAGTGATCGTATAGATCGTTCTGTTTTTTTGCAGAACTAAAGATAATAAAGGATCTGTAATGCGAGAGGCATAACTGATCCTGCGCTTTTATAAACGATCTGCGCCCCGTCATGAGCAGAATATCATTCAGTTTATTTTGTTGATTTTATATCCATAATTGTTTCAATTGCGCCGCTGCTTAAAAGCCGCTGCTTATTAGGAACAGCCTGAATCATATGGTTGACCGGCAAAACACGGATGCCAGTGCCCAAAAATACCGGAACCGTGGTGATAAACAGTTGTTGTAACTCTCCGGCATCGGCAAAGAAGGCTGCCGTTTCTCCGCCACCAATGATCCATACATCTTTACCTTTAGCGGCGGTTCGTGCTTTGGCTGCAATTTGGCTGGCTGAATCATGGGTGACAACGGCATTGATTTCTGCCGGAACGGATAAATTTCTGGAGGAAAGAATAAAAGAAGGAATATTCGGATACGGCCAGTGACCAGACGTATTTTTCATAATCCACTCATAAGTTCCGGCTCCTATAATCGCTGCACCGATACCCTGATAAAAGGTTTCATAAGGTGTGGCATCATCGCTGAGAGCAAATTCTTCCAGCCAGCCTAACTCATGATCTTCTGTAGCGATATAACCATCCATTGTTGCAGCAACATAATAAATGAGCTTTGACATATTTTTCCTCATTTTAATTTTTAAGATTTATACATACTTGGGAAACCCAGTTGGTGTTGAAAGTAAATTTTTTGTTACATTATTAATAACTCTATCAGGGAATCAGAAATGGATGAGTTTTTTAAAGTAATATTTAGGAACAACGTGTTTAAAATTGATGTTGGTCTTGCATTCACATAATAAGTGCAACACCGTTATGAACGAAGTAAACGAGTCGGTATGCCTTTAAATAACTCATTCGGTGTTTGATAACCTCGCGTTTTTCGAGGACGTTTATTTAATCGATTTGCCACGAGATTTATCTCCAACTCTGAG
>NZ_NIBU01000051.1 GCF_002632485.1 Xenorhabdus innexi
CGTGGTTTTGATTTATTGTTTGGCGACGATTATCAGATCATAAATGAAGCCTTTTTTCTATCTAAAAATAAACGGTTATTGCTTAAGATCCTGTCTATGAATAATTGATAATTTCCCCACCGCATATCGCTGGAACAAACTATGAAAATAAACCTGAACAATCTGGTAACTGAAAGCCGCAATCCTGCCAGTACTCATATTGATGAGTTATCAATTCTCGATATGCTGCGTGTGATCAACGATGAAGATAAAAAAGTGGCTCTTGCTGTTGAACAGACGTTACCTCAAGTCGCTCTTGTCGTTGATAAAGTGGCTGAGGCTTTTCGTCGGGGCGGGAGATTGATCTACTGTGGAGCAGGTACATCGGGGCGGTTAGGGATTCTGGATGCCAGTGAATGCCCGCCAACTTATGGCACTAAACCGGAGCAGGTTGTCGGGTTAATCGCTGGCGGACATAAGGCTATTCTGAAAGCGGTCGAAAATGCGGAAGATAATCGGCAGTTAGGCGCAGATGATCTTAAGGAGCTACACTTTAGTGAAAAAGATGTGCTGGTCGGAATCGCCGCCAGTGGCCGGACTCCTTATGTGTTAGGTGCGATGGAATATGCCACATCAATAGGTGCGACTGTTGCCTGTATCTGTTGTAATCCAGATAGCCCTATGACCCGGCTGGCTGATATCGCAGTCACTCCGGTTGTCGGGCCGGAAGTTGTCACAGGCTCTTCCCGTATGAAAGCAGGTACAGCACAAAAGCTGGTGCTGAATATGATCACAACGGGTGCCATGATCCGCACAGGTAAGGTATACGGTAATTTGATGGTGGATGTGGAAGCCACTAATGCTAAGTTAATCGAGCGACAAAAAAATATTGTTATGGCAGCTACCGAATGCAGCAGAGAGGCGGCAGAACAAGCCCTGAGTGCCTGTAACGGTCACTGTAAAACTGCAATCGTGATGATTCTGTCGGGGATCAGTGCCGAAGAAGCCCGGATGTTATTAACTGAACATCAGGGGTTCATCCGGCCAGCGATTTCAACTACCCGATAGTTATTACCTTTTCCCTGTACGGGTATAGATGGTAAGGGTGCTAAATGGCTAAGATTAATCCGGATATGCTGACTGAAATACTTCACGCTATTGGTGGGGCAACCAATGTCATACAGAGCGGCAATTGTATGACCCGCCTGAGGTTAACGCTGCATGACGATTCACTGGTCGATAAAGCAGAGCTGAAACAGATCCCCGGCGTTTTGGGTGTGATTGAAAGTCACGAGCAGCTCCAGATTGTTCTTGGTCCCGGTAAAGCGCAGGCAGCAGCAGATATGCTGAATGAGTTGTTAAGTTCTGCCGGGCATCCCGCTACAGAACCTCATTCAGCAGTTCTGAAAGACATCGCCTCTTCCAATAAAAAACATCTGAAAGAAAAGCAAACCAGCTCAATCCATAAGTTCCTTGCTAAATTTGCCACTATTTTCACCCCTCTTATCCCCGGTTTTATCGCTGTTGGTCTGTTACTGGGCCTTGCGACTCTACTGGAGCAAATTTTTATTCCCCATACTATCACTCCAACTGTTCAACAGTCTGATGCTGTATTGGTTGAAATGATTGGCTATATGAAGATTTTCAGTAAAGGGATGTTCACTTTCTTCAGCATTTTGATTGGTTACAATGCACAAAAGGCATTCGGCGGTTCAGGTATTAATGGCGCTATTATCGCTGCGCTGTTTATTCTGGGTTATAACCCCGATGCCAGCAGCGGTTTTTATTCCGGTATCAACAATTTCTTTGGCTTCGCTATCGACCCGCGCGGAAATATTATCGGCGTGTTGATTGCCTGTATTCTGGGGGCCTGGGTTGAGAAGCAGATACGCAAAATCATTCCGGCTGATCTGGATATGATCCTGACTTCCGCAATAACACTGCTAATTATGGGAGCCATTACTTTTATCGTCATTATGCCAATAGGCAGTTATCTGTTTACCGCAATGTCATGGCTTTTCACCAATCTGAATGGTAATCCGTTCGGAACGGCTGTTTTAGCAGGGTTGTTCCTGATAGCGGTAATGTTTGGTGTACATCAGGGCTTTATACCCGTTTATTTTGCACTGGTGGAGACTCAGGGTTTTAACTCCCTGTTTCCGGTGCTGGCGATGGCCGGAGCCGGACAGGTTGGTTCAGCTCTTGCGTTATATGCAAGAGCCAAGAAGGATTCATTGCTGCGTACTCAAATTAAAGGTGCCATTATTCCGGGCTTTCTGGGCGTTGGTGAACCGTTAATCTACGGCGTGACGTTACCCCGCATTAAACCTTTCGTAACCGCCTGTTTTGGCGGCGCAATCGGAGGTTTTTTTGTCGGGCTGATTGCATGGTTAGGTGTTCCTGTCGGCCTGAATACCGTTTTCGGCCCCTCCGGTATAGTCGCCTTGCCATTGATGACCTCCCTGACAGGCGTTTTCACCGGCATGGCAGTATACGGAGCAGGCCTGATTGTTGCCTATATCAGCGGCTTTGTACTGACCTTCTTCTTTGGCAGCAAAAATATTGATTTGAGCTGATTCAGTTAACCCAGATCAATGGCACACAGGCTGCGGTTAAAAGCCCCATTACGATATTGAAAATAAACCATGCTGTACGGTTTTTTAACAGGCGGCCAATCATGACACCTAAATGCAGCCATATTATGCCGGTAGATATATTACTGAGTAGCATCACCACACTGATGACCAGAATAGAGTGGATATATAAATCTCCGGCTAAGCTGTAACTGCTGATCGATCCTAACCCCATCATCCACGCTTTAGGGTTCAGAAACTGCAATAACCAACCCTGATAGCCTTTAAGAGGCGTACCAAGGGATTTCGTGTTCAATTGCTTATATCGTGATGTTACCGTTTTCCAGGCCAGCCAGAGTAAATACAGGCTACCGAGCACTTTCAAACCCGTGTGTACAGCCGGATAGACCAACAATAATGCAGCAACACCACAGGCAGACAATAACAAAATAGTCTGCATTCCCAGTATAATACCCAGTAACAATGTTAACGAGCGCCGGAATCCAAAATTCGCCCCCGCCGTTGTTATTAACATATTATTCGGGCCGGGTGTAATCGCGGAAATAAACATAAATGTACTGAGTGAAAAGAGTAGGCCGGCGGTCATGAGTTGCGTTATCCCTTATATTGTCATTTTCTTTCAAGGAAAATAGCAGTATGTTATTTAACACACAAGGTTAGTTAATTCCGAAAACCGAGATAAAAAATACCCAGAATCAGCTTAAAAAACGAAGGGTATTAATGTGATATGGAGAAACATCATGCTTATCCCGTGGCAACAAGTAGAACCTGATACTTTGCGTAATTTAATCGAAAGTTTTGTCTTACGGGAAGGCACTGATTATGGTGAATCTGAAAAGACGCTGGAGCAAAAAGTGCAGGATGTAAAACGTCAGCTTGAGCGGGGCGAAGTTATTCTGGTCTGGTCTGAATTACACGAAACTGTCAATATCATGCCCAGAGAGCTTTTTCGCCCTTAAGCGAGGTATTTTGATACCATTTCCGGCTCAATAACATTTCATTCAACTTCTGCTTGTTTTTATTGACTCAAAATTGCTGATTACGAGAAAGATCATCCCAACTGTTTTTTTATTGATAAGGAGTCTGTTCTTATGTCTGCCAAACACCCTGTCATTGCCATAACCGGTTCCAGTGGAGCCGGAACGACAACCACCAGTGTGGCATTCCGCAAGATTTTCCAACAACTGGGCATCACCGCTGCACTTATCGAAGGGGATAGCTTTCACCGTTATACCCGCCCTGAAATGGATGCAGAAATACGCAAAGCAAAAGAACAAGGGCGGCATATCAGCTATTTCGGCCCGGAAGCGAATGATTTCCAGATGCTGGAAAAAGCATTTTCTGACTATGGAGAAACAGGCACCGGCCGCTGGCGAAAATACCTGCATACTTATGATGAAGCTGTTCCTTATAATCAGGTGCCGGGAACGTTTACGCCCTGGGAAGCGCTCCCCTCAAACACCGATATACTCTTTTATGAAGGATTGCACGGCGGTGTTGTCACACCACAGCATAATGTTGCCAGTGTCGTAGACCTGCTGGTTGGTGTTGTTCCCATCGTCAACCTTGAATGGATACAGAAACTCATTCGTGATACCAGCGAACGCGGGCATTCAAGGGAAGCGGTGATGGACTCTGTGGTACGCTCAATGGATGATTATATCCGCTATATTACACCTCAATTTTCCCGCACTCACATCAACTTCCAGCGCGTTCCTACTGTAGATACCTCTAACCCATTCTCTGCCAAAGCCATTCCTTCTTTAGACGAAAGCTTTATCGTCATTCGTTTCCGTGGTCTGACTCAAATCGATTTCCCTTATTTACTGGCGATGCTTCAGGGTTCATTTATTTCCAGTATAAATACTATCGTTGTTCCGGGTGGAAAACTGGGGCTGGCAATGGAGTTAATTATGGCGCCACTCGTTCAGCAATTACTTGAAGGCAAAAAAATCTCCTGAATACTGCCGACTAATTTAATTATCGATAATGCAGGTAACAAAAAATAATGTTACCTGTAATAAAGCTTCAATTATTCACCCATTTATAAATGAAAATGTAGTAAATCAGACTTTTCAAATAGAATTGTGGTAATTTATTAACTGGTTTTACATGCTGAAGCGATACAGGAGGAGACATAAATCTTTTCCTGTGTTACAAACAGAGTTACATGTAAAACAGGCGGGTTTTATGGCCTCGGAGTGATGCACCGACAGTTGGCATCCTGAGATACTCATATAAAATTCTTACTTGTCAGTTTTTCAGCAAGTTAATATGTTAATCTATTGACTTTATAAAGCCAGCCTGATGAGAAATAATCAGTTTCTCAAACCATAAAGGCGGAAATAACAACAGAGGATAAAGCGAATGGTTCTCGGCAAGCCACAAACAGACCCTACTCTTGAATGGTTTTTGTCACACTGCCATATTCACAAATATCCATCCAAGAGCACGCTTATTCATCAAGGTGAGAAGGCAGAAACGCTTTACTACATTGTTAAAGGTTCAGTTGCTGTTCTAATAAAAGATGAAGAAGGTAAAGAGATGATCCTCTCTTATTTAAATCAGGGGGATTTCATTGGTGAACTTGGATTGTTTGAAGAAGGGCAAGAGCGTACAGCATGGGTGCGAGCTAAAAGCGCCTGTGAAGTTGCTGAAATTTCCTATAAGAAATTTCGCCAGTTAATTCAGGTTAATCCTGATATTTTAATGCGTTTATCTGCTCAAATGGCAAGCCGCTTGCAAACAACGTCAGAAAAAGTAGGCAATCTTGCATTTTTGGACGTTACAGGCCGTATTGCCCAAACGTTGCTTAATCTGGCTAAACAGCCTGATGCAATGACTCATCCTGACGGTATGCAAATCAAAATTACGCGTCAGGAAATCGGGCAGATTGTCGGCTGCTCCCGCGAAACAGTCGGCCGCATTCTGAAAATGCTCGAAGATCAAAGCCTGATTTCTGCACATGGCAAAACTATTGTCGTTTATGGAACACGTTAGTTCCTGAAGTCGCGCTTAAATTAGGCCAGTGCAACCTATCATGCACTGGCTTTTTGTTTTTCATCATTCTGCTCTTCATCCCCCTGCCAAGAAATGAACCCCACTGACGCGTAAATAAACTGAGCGCCATAACCTGATTATGGGTATTACACAAAAAAGCTGTGAAAAATAGCCGAAAGAGGAATTAAATAGTTTTCGCTAGTATTTCAGGAAGTTATTCAGTAAGTCATGCCCTTGTTCACTCAGGATGCTTTCCGGATGAAACTGAACACCTTCCAGAGGAAGAGTACGGTGGCGTATTCCCATTATTTCATCAACATTACCATCATGCTGGCTCCATGCAGTAACTTCAAAAGAGGCCGGTAATGTTTCCGCCGCGACAACCAAAGAGTGGTAACGGGTGACTGTCAGCGGCCGGTTCAATCCTTTGAATACGCCCTGCTGATTATGGTGAATTAAGCTGGTTTTACCATGCATGACTTCACGGGCTTTAACAACACTCGCACCAAAAGCCTGCCCGATCGCCTGATGGCCGAGACACACTCCCAGAATCGGCAATTTCCCGGCAAAATGTGAGATAACCTCCAGTGAGATCCCGGCTTCATCCGGTGTACAGGGCCCCGGTGAGATCACCAAATGAGTCGGTGCCAGCTTTTCGATATCTTCAAGCTGTAGCTCATCATTACGTTTAACTAAAACACGCGTCCCTAACTCACAAAAGTATTGATATAAATTGAATGTAAAAGAGTCGTAGTTATCTATTATTAATAGCATAGGATCACATCCTACTGATTTTTATAGTTTTATATATTGCTTTGCCCTATTGGACAGTGTGCGTTATGTATTACGGTAAAATCAGGTAAATCAACGTCAACGATAGCAGGGCACTCATCATACCACATAAGCTACTTTAAAATAGCTTCAGGCACCAGCGGAGTGCGCTTATCGTAATGTTCTGATGACAGAAATGATGGAAGGAGTGGAGATGGAGACAGTATTTTAAAGGCCTGACACTTGAGAAAAGTGTAATAACAGGCAAATACCGCCCCCATGCTCTAGCTTGCAGGGAAAAAACGCAGTTTTCTCATTATTATTACTGAGAAACAACAGGATTCTGAGAAATAACCTTAGCAGAGAGGATCATAACGGGTTTAACCGGAACATTCTGGTAAGGACCAACATTTTCTGTTTTGACCTGAGAAATCTTATCAACCACATCCATACCTTTTACTACTTTACCAAAAACCGCATAACCAAAATCACGCTGACCATGATCAAGGAAGGCATTATCAGTCACATTGATAAAAAACTGGCTGGTTGCACTGTCCTTATCTGCGGTACGTGCCATCGCAATCGTTCCACGCTGGTTACGCAACCCATTATCCGCTTCATTTTTGATAGGCGCTTTGGTCGATTTTTGCTGCATATCCTTTGTAAAGCCACCTCCCTGAACCATAAAACCGGGGATGACGCGGTGGAAAATAGTGTTGTTATAAAACCCCTCATTCGCATACTCAATGAAGTTTTTTGTGGTGATAGGTGCTTTATCACCATTCAGCTCAAGTTCTATTTCACCCGCTGATGTCACCAGCTTTACATAAGTTTCGGCAGCCAGTGCTGGGGCAGCCATCACGCTAATAGCACATGCTGTCATAAGCGACACAAAAATACGTTTAAACATTGATGGTTCCTTTATTCTCGAGGTCAATAACAAAACTCATAACAATCAATAAAACTCATTAAGTGTAATTCCCCATTACGCTAAGTGGCAAAGATTTACCAACTTTTACGAGGGAATTCTGATTTTATTCAAGGTTATTGGGTATCTCTATTCAAATCAGTGCTATATTCTCATGCCTTAAAAAATATTTATATTGAGAATAACACCTATTTTTAGCCATCATTCCACATCTAAACCCTGATATAAAAATAATATAACGGAACATATTCACTTATTTTCGGGTAGAAAAACGGATGAAAGCCTTGTAGTAATAATTTATTAATGTCACTTTCTACGACATAAAATATACATGCTGAATTTATATAATAAATACAGGCACAAAAAACCGCCATTTCCGGGCTTGGCAGAAAAAACACTTATACCTGTCCACAAGCTGTGGCTCTCGGTATAATCACCGCGCTGTTTTTCGTGTATTCCGCAGGGAGATAACCATTTTGACCATCAAAAACTATAACTATCACATGACCCACTTTGTCACGAGTGCGCCAGATATTCGCCACCTTCCTCCAGAGACGGGCATTGAAGTCGCTTTTGCAGGTCGGTCAAATGCAGGTAAATCCAGTGCCCTGAATGCACTGACTCGACAAAAGAGTCTGGCTCGTACCAGTAAGACCCCCGGTCGTACCCAGTTAATTAATTTGTTTCAGGTAGAAGAAGGCATACGCCTTGTTGATCTGCCGGGTTATGGCTATGCACAGGTGCCAGAAGAGATGAAACTCAAATGGCAGAGAGCATTAGGTGAATACCTCCAGAAACGTGAGTGTCTGCAAGGGCTGGTCGTGTTGATGGATATCCGCCATCCGCTGAAAGATCTGGATATGCAGATGATCGAGTGGGCCGTTGTGATGCAAGTACCAGTCATGGTTCTGCTCACCAAAGCCGATAAACTGGCATCAGGGGCACGTAAAAGTCAGTTAAGCAAAGTACGTCAGGAGCTGGCATCTCTGGAAGGTAATATTCAGATCGAGTATTTCTCTGCCCTGAAAAAAATCGGTATCGATAAACTCGAACAGAAACTTGATATCTGGTTCAACCAGCCTGCTGTTGAGATCACTTCTGAGGTGGAGTAACTCCCACCTTTTCGGAAGGTGAAAGGAATATATAAAAAAACGCCCCAGTCAAAAAAGAATGACTGGGGCAGCTAATATTCAGCTAAATCCGATTACGTGAAGTAAAAGGTCTGAAAGATAGAACATCTTACCTCTGTACCCTACGCCGACAACTTTACCCTATTTTTTTTATCAGCAAAAGATTTTTTTGTAATTAATTTTCATAAAATACCTCGATTTAGCCCCAATTATGTGATCAAACACAGAGATTACACCATTTTTTTTGTAGTTTAATTACATATTTGTGAGATCCAGATCTAATCTAAAACCTAACCAAAATTCTTGTATCATGCCCCTTCACGACATAACGGGGTTATTTTTAGTTCATTAAACAGACGGTATTTACATAAAAATTATTCAAGAAAAATCAGTGAGCCTGATCCCAGTTTTCACCCGATCCAACATCTACTTTCAGAGGAACATCGAGCTGCATACTTTTCTCCATCAACTCTCTGATTTTCTGCTCTGCGGATACCAGCTCTGATTCATGTACCTCAAACACCAGTTCATCGTGAACCTGCATGATCATACGCACATTTGGCTGTTCACTGACGATCCAGTCATCGACTGCAATCATGGCCAGCTTGATAATATCCGCCGCAGTTCCCTGCATCGGGGCATTGATGGCTTCACGTTCGGAGGCTTTCCGGCGCATACCATTGCGTGATGTGATATCCGGCAGATACAGGCGACGCCCTTCCAGCGTTTCAACAAATCCATGCTCAGCAGCCTGCTGACGGGTACGCTCCATATATTCCAGTACGCCCGGATAGCGCTCAAAATAGAGATCCATATAACGCTGGGCTTCTCCACGCGGAATACCCAACTGACGGGACAGACCAAACGCACTCATGCCATAGATCAACCCAAAGTTGATCGCTTTTGCACTGCGACGCTGCTCCCCAGTCACCTGCTCCAATCGCACGCCAAAGACTTCTGCGGCAGTCGCACGGTGAATATCTTTCCCCTGTGCAAAAGCTTCTAACAAGCCCTTGTCCTGTGATAAATGAGCCATAATCCGTAACTCAATCTGCGAATAGTCCGCAGCCAGAATACGATACCCCTCTGGTGCAATGAATGCCTGACGAATGCGTCGCCCTTCTTCATTACGGACAGGAATATTTTGCAGATTAGGATCACGGGAAGAAAGGCGCCCGGTCGCTGTCACGGCCTGATGATAAGAAGTGTGAACGCGCTGCGTCACTGGGCTGACCATCTGTGGCAGCTTGTCAGTATAGGTCGACTTCAGTTTTGCCAGACCCCGGTGTTCCAGAATCACTCTTGGCAGCTCATGATCTTCTGCCAGTTCTTCCAGTACTTCTTCATTGGTAGATGGTGCGCCGTTCGGTGTTTTTTTCAGAACAGGCAGACCCATTTTTTCAAACAGGATAACCTGTAATTGTTTGGGTGAAGCCAGATTGAACTCTTCTCCGGCCAGTCCATAAGCCGCTTTTTCCAGCTCAAGCAAACGTGCCGTAATTTCCTTTGAATGCACTGCCAGCGTATTGGCATCAATCAGAACACCGGTTCTTTCCATACGGGAGAGTACCGGAACCAGCGGCATTTCAATGTGCTGGAAAACTTTTTTCAGTGTCGGAACAGACTCTACCTGCGGGTACATCGCCTGATGCAGACGCAGGGTAATATCTGCATCTTCCGCAGCATATTTAGCCGCTTCTTCCAGTGGGATCTGGTTGAAGGTTAGCTGCTTTTTGCCCTTTCCGGCAATCTCTTCAAACGTGGTGGTTTTATAGCCTAAATGACGCTCTGCAAGGCTATCCATATCATGTCGCCCTGCAACACTATTCAGAACGTATGATTCCAGCATCGTATCGAAAACAATACCATTCAGCGCCACGCCATAACGTTCGAGAACTCCCCGATCAAATTTCAGGTTCTGACCAATTTTAGGCAGGTTTGTATCTTCCAACAGCGGTTTCAGGGCTTCAAGCACTTCATGCCGATCAAGTTGCTGTGGCGCATCCAGATAATCATGCCCCAACGGCAGATAGGCAGCCTCAACATCCGGTTCCCCATCTGCCTGATTTTCTACAGCATCTACCTGCTTTAGAACGGCAAACGACATTCCCACCAGATTAGCGGTCAGAGTATCCAGCCCATCGGTTTCAGTATCGAAAGAGAATGCCGGAGCCTGTTTTAGCTTTTCAATCCATTCATCAAGGGATTTCCGATCAAGGATAGTCTGATAGTGTTCTGGAGAAATATTAACAGCGGCTGGTGTTACGGGAGCTGCAGATTTTTGTGTAGTGCCTGTCGCTGGTTTTTGTCCGCCCTTTTCTGCCGAACGGCTTTCCAGCCAACTGCCATTTTGTACATCATTCAGCCAGCGTTTAAATTCGTAGCGGCTGAACTGCGTCAGTAATTCATCGTTATCAGGTGCTGCGACTGCCAGCTCCAGACATGTTTGTTCCAGTTCAACATCCGTTTTAATGGTTGCCAGTTGATAAGAGAGAAAAGCCACCTCTTTATGCTGTTCCATTTTGCCACCCAGCGTTTTTGCACCGCGGACGCTGAGTGTAGCAATCTCATCAAGTCTGGCATAGATATCATTCAACCCGCCAAGCCCCTGCAATAATCCCAGCGCCGTTTTCTCACCCACACCCGGTACACCCGGAATATTATCGGAAGAGTCCCCCATCAGTGCGAGGAAGTCGATAATAAGTTCTGGGGGAATACCGTATTTCTCAGTGACCTCTTCCGGCCCTAAGACCGTGTTGTTCATGGTGTTGATCAGCGTGATATTAGGCGTTACCAGTTGGGCCATATCTTTATCACCAGTACTGATCAGGACTGCTCGGCCTTCCTTTTCTGCCTGTAAAGCCAGCGTGCCAATAACATCATCCGCTTCAACGCCCGGCACAACCAGAACCGGCAGCCCCATCGCTCTGACCATTTTATGCAGAGGCTCAATCTGCTCACGCAAGTCATCCGGCATCGGCGGGCGATGAGATTTATATTCAGCAAATAATTCATCACGGAATGTTTTGCCCTTGGCATCAAACACAACCGCGACATGGCTGGGCCTGTACTGCATGATTAAACTGCGCAGCATATTCAGTACACCATACATGGCGCCTGTCGGTTCGCCTGCACTGTTTGTCAGAGGGGGGAAAGCATGGTATGCGCGATAAAGGTATGAGGAACCATCAACCAAAATCAGGGGATTATCTGCTATCTGTACCATAAAATTGTCTTCGTCGTTCTGGAGTATGAATAAAGAATAGAATGCCACACTGTGCTGTCATAGACGAATTTTGCGATCATTTTCTCGTTCTGAGATCCGCTTTTTAATAAATTTTCTGATAAATGAATTGTGGATAACTTTGTGTACAAAAAATTGGCACATAAAACAGATTTATGTTTATCCATGTCAAAAACGGATAACTGAGGGTAAAAATCAATGAATTACGTCAAATATCACGAAAATATTGCAATTGCTTACAAATCACTGACTTGTGGATATAACCGGAGTTTATGTTATGAAAGGGTAATTTTAGCAAGCCTTGTGTTGAACAAACACTGTGCCAGCCTTGTGATTGACTGACACAATGCCTGTATGATTTTTACTCCCCGTCTTCCAAGTTATCTCTTTATTGGCCGAAACATATCTTGAAATCCATTGAGTACATGCTGAAACTTATATCCCCGCCCTCATCGGGCGAGGGTTTACGACGAAATTGCTAAATTTTTCATCTTTTATTACTTATTTTTTGGTGACCAAATAATTCACAACATCAGAGAATTTTTTAGCATAGTCCTGAACTGATTTAGTTTCAATTCCACCGTTATTAATCATGTATTTGCCAAGAACAAAAGTGGCCGGAACACCCTGTAACTGAAAATCTTGTGCCGCCTGACGCTCTTTAGATGCCACCGATTTCACAATGAAACTATTCAGTGCCGCATCATAATCTTCACCCGAAATACCGGCTTTAATAAACGCATTACGGATATCCGCTGGCGTATTGATAGTCTGAGTTTTCTGGATACCATCAAATAAAACAGGTAACACTTTATCCTGAACTTTCATAACAATAGCAACAGCCCAAGCATCTGTCAGGTCTTTCCCCAAAGGCCCAAGAAAGTCTACGTGATAACGCTCATGAGTGACACCTTGCGGAAGGTTTTTTGCTATCGTACTGGGAACATGAAAGATATTTTCAAACTGGTAACAGTGTGGGCAGTAAAAAGAGAAAAACTCGATAACCTGAGGTTGATCAGCAACTGCTTTTTTAAGTTCAACATACTGCTTACCTTCAGAAAAATCAGAAGCGCTGGCATTAAATGCCATAAACACTCCCACCAATGCGAACCAAAATTTTTTCATCGTGTTCTCCAGAAAAATTAATACATCGGGGTTAGCTGTAAGGGCGGTTCCTGTAACAGCCGGATTTGTTCAGCAAAAAGACTTATCTGTCTATGCCAGAAGTCACTGTCAGCCATCCATGGAAACGCTTTGGGAAAAGCCGGATCCTGCCAACGACGAGCAACCCATGCCAGATAATAGACCATCCGCATCGCGCGCAATGGTTCTATCAGAGCCAGTGTTTTCAGGTCTAACTCGGCAAACTGATTATATGATTCAAGCAGAATATCCAGTTGAATCAACTGTTCCTGCCGTGAACCATTCAGTAACATCCATAAATCCTGAATCGCCGGACCATTGCGGGCATCATCAAGATCAACGAACCATGCCTCATCGCGCCACAAGATATTACCAGCATGGCAGTCACCATGCAGCCGTAATCCCTGCCAGTCAACATTCCACTGTGACTCCACAACTTTATTCAGTTCGTCCAGCGAAGCAAAGAAAGCCGCCTTATGTGCATCCGGTATAAGGTTGCACTCTGTCAAATATTGGTAGGGTTGGTACAAATATTCGTTGAGGCTGATGGTCGGACGGGCAGAAAATGTTTTCTGGTAGCCTATCTGATGTATTCTTCCCAATAAGCGCCCAACATCTTCCAACTGATCGATATTATCCGCTTCATACTGGCGACCACCTACGCTGGGGAAAACGGCAAAAAAGAACCCATCATGCTCCAGTACCGTCTTCCCGTCAAAAACCAGCGGCGCAGCAACCGGTAAATCGGCCTGCTGCAAAGCCAGCGTAAATTCATGCTCTTCCTGAATTTGTTGCCAATTCCAGCGCTGAGGACGATAGAATTTCACGACATAACGTTTGCGGTCTTCATCCATAAACTGATAGACCCGGTTTTCATAGCTGTTCAGCTCAATTAAACCCGAATCAACACGCAGACCAGACTGCGCCAGCGCGTCCATTATCAAGTCCGGCGTAATATTTTGAAAATTAAAAGCCATTGTCTCTGCCACAACACAGTTCTCTTTAATCAGTCGTTAATCATACCTTGAGTGTACAACCTGCTTCCACAACCATTCTGACAACAAAGAGATATGATTGGGAGAAAAAATTGGGCTGTCAACACGCGTAAAGGTTATACTCATTTGTTCTTATAAGTACTGTTACATATTGATTTACAAGGGTTACATAACCAAAGATAAAATATATCGGTTGAAAATATCAGGTGATTTAACATGACGTATCCAAAAATCAGTGGTGCGATTCTGGCCGGAGGGCTGTCTACCCGTATGGGCGGAAATGATAAGGGATTACTGCAATTCAGTGGAGCACCACTATACCAACACATAGCTGCAAAATTGCAGCCACAGGTTCATGAACTGCTGATTAATGCCAACCGTAATCAGGCAGTGTATCAACAGAGTGGTTACCCTATTATTCCAGATATCATCACTGATTTTTCCGGGCCATTAGCCGGAATGCTGGCGGTATTAAAGAAAGCCATTCATGAGTGGGTAGTATTCGTACCTTGTGATGTACCTGATTTCCCCGATGATCTGGTAGAAAAACTCTGGCGTTATAAGCAACATGCATGGGCAGCGTATGTACACGACTGTGAACGCGCTCATCCGACACTTGCTCTGATGCACCGCAGCCTGATACCCAGACTGGAAAGCTATCTTGCATTAGGGGACAGAAAGCTGATGTTCTTCATGCAGATGATTAAAGCAAAAGCCGTCTATATTCCACAGCCAGAATTCTTCACCAACCTGAATACACCAGAGGAGTGCCAAAACTGGCAATGCCAGCACTGGGGATGCTTTCGGGAGTCCGCATGAGCCGAAGTAATATATCGGATAACCTGCCATTACTGGGGATCACAGCTTACAGTGGAACGGGTAAAACAACCCTACTCAAGCAGGTTATTCCTCTGTTACGCCAGCAACAAATCCGTGTGGGGTTAATTAAACACACTCACCATAATATGGATGTCGATAAGCCGGGCAAAGACAGCTATGAATTAAGAAAAGCGGGCGCGGCACAAACTCTGGTTGCCAGCCAACAACGCTGGGCATTAATGACAGAAACACCAGAACTCCCGGAGTTGGATCTGCGCTATCTTGTCAGCCGGTTTGATGCGGCGTCATTGGATTTGATTCTGGTTGAGGGTTTCAAGGACGAAGCTATTCCCAAAATCGCCCTGTACCGGAATGGCTTAAATCACGCCTTTGAAGAACTGCTTGATCCCTATGTGATTGCTATCGCCAGCGATATTCCGCTGGCAACTTCACTGCCGCAACTTAATATTAACCAACCGGAACAGGTAGCGGAGTTTATTGTGAAGAAATTTTTATCAGCTCCGCCAAGTTCCGTACGTTAATTCTCTCCGATTTATAGCCTCTGCAATTTATATTAAAGAGGTTATTCATCGCTATTCGCAACCCTAATTTCCCTCCCATATAATTTCATGAAAAAATAATTTCATACAAAAAATAACTTCAATTTTATTCAGTTACATTTAATTAAAATATTTTCCAGCCAATTGTAATACGTATCACACAGTGGCAGTCATTTTATTATGAAAAATAAAAACGGCAATATTATCGACTTCGGAGGCATTATAGCGCACCTCTATTTTTTAAAATAAAAAACCTCAGCAAATAAAAAGGAATTACATAAATAACAAAAGGGATAATCAATTAAAAACCCCAAAATATAAAATCAACCGGATTGATTTTATATTCACCAGTATCTTTCATCTTTGAAAAAGATAACCACTTATATCAAATATACAGCAAAAGGAATAATTATGTTAAGTACAGATAAATATCAGCCAGTCGGAGATGAAAGCGTTGGCTATCCACAAATATGTATTCGAACTAACCGAACACCTGAACGTACGAATATCAAACCAATGATAACAGCAGCGATGGCTATTATGGCGATCGCCAAAAACTTTCCCTGGAATCTGGATGATAATGAGAAAGAAGCAATCATTAAAGGAGCTCTAAAAATATTGGGTATTGCCTTTGGCAGTGGTGGTTTTGGTCATGCATGGGTTATTTATTTCAATAGCGCAGAAGAGGGAGATAATACATCATATGCTTTTCATCCGGGTTATGGATTTGTAAAAAACTCAGAACATAGCAGCACTAATGATTCGCCAGAGAGAAAATTTCACATGCAGCATTGTGTGAAGATTAATAACAAATCCATCACTCCTGAATTTATTGAGCAGACATTTATTCCTGAATTAATCGATGAAAGTAACCAGTTGTCAAAAATGATGAAAATGACTTCTGAAGATATGCAGAATGGGGCATACACGCCTGTAACAAACTGCTCTTGGTTTGCAGGAAAATTATGGAACCAGATCATGCAACTGGAATTCGAACAACCTGCTGAAATTGAGCTAAACCAAGTGGAATTCGAACAGTCTTTTGAAAATTATATCAATCTTGATGAGTTGGCAGATAAACTCGGCCTTCCATTAGTGAAAGATATTAGAGGCATCGGCGATCCGGGAATGCTTGCCGAAAATATTAAAAACAATTTCCATATTTAACGCAAAATTTTTGCTGAATATAATTACAAATAACTGGCTTAATTGATCCAGTAAAAGATATACAAAACAAACGCCCTGACGATAATATCAAGGGCGTTATTCTCACTGATTTATTTCCCTTCTGGCATCAAACCAATAAATGCGGTCTTTTTCCGTGGTTCACTCATCAGGGCTTCCAGTTTTTCAACACAGCGCAGATAATGCGGCGTTGTTTTATGAGCGGCAACTGCGGCCTCATCAGTGTAGGCTTCATAAATATAAAAACGGGTCGGAATATTTTCATCCTGCAATACGTCAAACCGTAAATTGCCCGGCTCTCTCACTGAGCCAAGATGATTATCACGAAAAACTTCGATAAATTCGTCGATTTTGTCAGCTTTGACATTAATCTCAACTAATGTAACGTGCATATCATTCTCCCTTCGCTTTTTCACTCAGGAATAATTCATAAGCCTGAGCTGGCTTTTCATTATGATGCACTACCGCCTGAACCGCTTTCAGCATGGCTATCGGTGCTTCTGACTGGAAGATGTTGCGCCCCATATCAACACCGGATGCGCCCTGATCAATTGCCTGATAGCACATGGTTAACGCCTCCAGCTCTGGCAGCTTCTTACCTCCGGCAATCACAATCGGCACCGGACAACCGGCAGCAATCCGCTCAAAACCGCTATCAACATAATAGGTTTTGATGATATTCGCGCCCATTTCCGCCGCAATCCGGGTTGCCAGCGAGAAATAGCGCTGATCACGCGCCATATCCTTACCAACGCCTGTTACTGCCATTGTCGGCATTCCATAGCGTGTTCCCTGATCCACCAGCTTGATAATGTTCTTAATGGATTGATGTTCATACTCGGAACCAATGTAGACCTGTGCCGCCACAGCACAGACATTCAGCCGGAGCGCATCTTCCATTGCAACCGCAACCGCCTCATTAGAAAGCTCGGTCAGCATAGAATTTGCGCCGGATGCACGCAGAACCACCGGTTTATTTGTGGCGGGCGGAACCTGACTGCGTAAAATACCGCGCGTACACATCAACACATCGGTATGCGCAAACAGAGGAGCAATATTGATGTCGATACGCTCAAGCCCGGTCGTTGGCCCCTGAAAATAGCCGTGATCAAACGCCAGCATCACTGTTTTATTGGTGGCCGGATTGAAAATTCGCGCTAAACGCGACTGCATTCCCCAATCCAGTGCACCACAGCCTTTTAGTTCAAACAGCGTATTCTTTTGCGGTGTATTAATGCCAAAATCTTTACCGTCTTTAATATCATCTAAATCTGCCATTTTTCTCTCCAGAAAATAGCAGAGTCAGGCTGTGCGCCGACTCTGCAAAACATGAATCAGAAATCGTATTGGTTGATGTTTTCTTTGGTAAAAATCACGCGCTCCGGCATCACAACAATGCCGTTGCCCTTCGCTTCAAAGTTGTATCCCTGAACGCTATTGGGTGAAATCTCAAGTGCCCCGATATCAGGAATCGCTAATTTATCTCCCACATTCAGATTGCCTTTTTTCAGCATTTCATTGGCAACATGAATCGCTATCTTGCCCTGTTTAACCACATCCCACAGGGCAAACTGTTTGACTGTGCCGTTCTCGACATAAGGACGCATAACATTCGGGGTGCTGAACCCGACAATCGCCACATCTTTGCGTTTCAGGTTTTCGGCAGCCTGTGCCGCCGCTGGCAGCGCATTAGCATCAGGGGCAATAATCACGTCCAAATCACCCCATGCTTTCAGAATGCCCTCCGCTGTCTGTAAAGACTTGGCCGCATCGTTATAACCAAATTGGGTTGTCACAACTTCCCAGTCAGGGTGCTCTGCCGCTATTTTGGCTTTGGCTTCCTTCACCCACTGGTTTTGATCGGTCACAGTGGGGCTGGAATAGAAAAACGCGACTTTTGTTTTTCCCTGTTTCTTTGTTTTTTCCTGTTGTTCCGCTTTATCTTTTTTCACCTGACTGGCGGCCATTTCCACTAATAACCCGCCTAACTGTTTTGGTGTTCCCTGATCGATATAGATGGAGCGGCATTCTGGTGCGGTGTCTGAATCCCAGGTCAATACTTTTACACCCCGCTGCATGGCTCGCTTCAGAGCCGGACACAAACCATCCGGCGATACTGCCGATACCACAATCGCGTTGTACCCCTGATTGACAAAATTATTGATAAGCTGTACCTGCCCTGCCACACTCGGCTCAGTCGGGCCATCGTAAGTGACATCAATCGCCAGTTCTTTACCCGCAGCCACTGCTCCCTGCCCACCACTGGTAAAGAACCCGACTCCCACCAGCTTCGGAATAAACGCAACTTTCTCCGCAGCCTGTGCCAATGAGGTACACGCCAGACTTAATACCCCCGCTAAAACCAGTTTTTTCATTGCCTGTTTTTTCATGCCAGTCTCCGCTCTTTTCTATATTCAGAAACAGTTGTCCAGAAACAGTTTTCTATTTAAAAAATCATGCAGGAATAGCTCATCAAAAAGCTGATATTCGCCAACGCTGCCACCCCCCCTTAATTTGATGGCGATGCAGAGAAACAGAACGCCCGACTACCACCACAATCAGCAAAGCGCCGGATAAAGCGCTGGATATCTGGTTCGGAACGCCTATCATCTGCAATCCCTGCTGCAAATATCCCACCAACAACACAGCCAGTGCTGTGCCAATAACCGAGCCTGAACCACCATAAATATTGGCTCCGCCTAAAACTGCCGCAGTGATGGCTGGCATAAGGAAAGAGCTGCCCAGATCTGAGCGGGCTGAACCGAAATAGGACACCAGAATGATCGCAGCCAGAGCCGAAGATAACCCCGTCAGAACGTACAACAGGCACAATGTTTTATTGACCGGAAGCGCCGCATAACGAGCGACGCGGCTATTCAGCCCAATCAGAAAAACGTTGCGCCCCCAGTGAGTACGATGCATAAACAACCAGAATCCGATGACGCAAAAAATAAAAACAACCAATGGGACAGGCAGGCTCAGCAGTGTCAGGTTGGCAAAATCAGTAAATGCCGCCGGAAAACCGCCAATGCCTTCATAACCTGTCGCGCCGGATAATCCTGACAGTAATAACGCACTCCCGCCAAACAAGTACATGGTTCCGAGGGTAATAACCAGAGGATTCACGCCGGTATAGAAAATCAGCCCGTAGTTAATCAGGCCGCATACCATTCCCACAATCAGAGTCAAAGGAAGTGCTGCTGTCATCGGCATTCCGACCTGATTCATTATCCCCAGAGCAATAGCACATAAACCGATAACCGCCCCGAACGAAATATCAATTCCGCCACTGACAATGACCATTGTTAGTGGCAGAGCAACAATGCCAATACAGATAAAATCACTGGTACTGAACAACAATACATTAGTATCCAGCATGCGTGGATTTGCTATGCCAAACAACAGAACTTCCATCACCAACAGAATAGTGAGGGCGGTTTCCCAGCCATGACGTTTAATCGCACTTATCATGATGTTCTCCTGCCTGATTCTGATGAATGGGTGACAGACGCATCGATCGGTTTAACAAAACTGGCATAACGTCGCTGGCGTAAGTTCTTTTCAACAGTGCTGCGCAACCTGCCATCAAGTACCAATACCAGCAGCAACACCAATCCTGCAATGAAATCGTTCCACCACGCAGGCAGCCTGAGTAACACCAACACACTGTCGATCTGAGTCAGAAAATAAGCGCCAAAAATCGCGCCTATCACGGTTCCCACGCCCCCCAGCAAACTAATTCCTCCCAAAACACAGGCCGCTATCGCTTTCATTTCCAGCCCGCTTCCCGTCTGATTCGGGATAAAACCAATCTGGGCAACAAATACAATGCCAGCCAGTGCCGCCATCACACCATTTGTGGCAAAGGCAATGATGCGAATGCGGTTAACCGGCACCCCAATCTGGCGCGCTCCTTGCAGATTGTCTCCGGTAGCATAGAAGCCACGACCAAAACTCGTTACTTTCAGCATCCACATCATTGCTAAAACAAGTAATATCAATAACCACCCAATGAAAGAGATACCCAACAAAGCCGGTCTGGCAAGCTCTTTCACATCAGCAGGCAAGCCTTCGATCCATTTCCCGCCCGTCAGCAATAGCATCAGACCACGATATAAACCCAGCGTCCCTAAGGTAGCGACAATAGCCGGAATTTTCAGCCCTACCACCAGCACACCATTTATCAGACCCGCCGCCATACCCGCCAAGAGTGTTATCAGGCAGGCTATGGGCAGAGGAAAACCTGCATTGAGTGACATTCCCAGTACGACAGCACATAAGCCGGTTGTCGAGCCAACGGAAACATCAATATTCCGGGTGAGCATCACCAACGCAGCGCCCAGCGTCAGCAACATCAGGATCTGCGCATTCGCAAAAATCATAGTGACAGTCTGGAAACTGAAAACATCGTGTTCCAGACTTCTTAACAGGGCGAACAAACCTAGAATAGCCAGCAATGCAGTCGCTTCACGATTGCTCTGAATAAAGCTCTGGAGAAATTTCAACATAGCGCCCTCTCACCAAATGAAAGATGCATAATGGCATCCACACTCATATTGGATTTATCAAGGTGACCACAGATTTCTCCGTGATGCATCACCAGCACTCTGTCCGCCAGTTGGACAATTTCATCAAGATCAGAGGAGATAAGCAGAACCGCCACCTGCTGACTGGCAATGCTGCGGATCAACTGATAAATATCAGTGCGCGCACCAACATCAACACCCCGTGTCGGTTCATCAATAATCAAAACAGCCGGTTTCGCCTCCAGACATTTAGCAATCAAAACTTTCTGCTGATTCCCGCCGGATAAAGTACGTACCGGCTGGCTGGCATGGCTGTAATTAATGTTGAGTGCCCGACGATAACGCTCAAGCACAGCGGCATCATAGGCCGGACTGGCCCAGAATGAACTCTGGTTATGGGTCAGTGAACAGACATTCCAGCTAACGGAAGCATCAAGAAACAACCCCGATGCCTGCCGATCTTCTGGCAGATAAACCAAACCATGTCGCAGCCGGGCTGCCGTATTCAATGAGTTAATGGCTTGCTGACGCAAATGGATTTCACCACTCACTACCGGCCGTAATCCATATAACGTTTCTGCCAGCTCTGTTCGTCCTGCACCAACAACCCCCGCAAGACCGACAATTTCTCCTGCCTTCAATGTCAGGGAGATATCACGAAAACCTTCGCCACACAGGGAAATGGTTTCAAGCATAGGGTCAGCGAGATCACCCGCATGCAGGAAATTTCCGGCATCCAGCCATAGTTTTTGCGTCTCTGTTAATCCAGCGTCTTTTGCTGCTGGTGTAATTGCCTGAATGATTGTCTCTGTTGAAAAATCGGTCACGGCCCCACTAAGAGCAATCATTCCATCCCGCATAACACTGACATAATCAGCAATCTGACGAATTTCAGGTAATTTATGGGAAATAAAAATGATCCCGACCTGTTGTTGCTGCAACTCTCGTATCCGCTCAAATAATCGTTCTGTTTCGGCGGGAGTCAGAGAGGCGGTCGGTTCATCAAGGATCAGAATGCGGGAGTTGCGCATCAGGCCACGCATGATTTCCACCATCTGCTGATCTGCCACATCCAGACTGCCTGCGGGTGCGCTCAGGTCTAACCGACAGTTCAGTTGAGTCAGTAATTGCTGCATCCGGCTCTTACTGACCAGATGTTTGGGCAGGCGAAACAGAATATTTTCCTGAACAGACAGGTTGGCGAATAACAAAGGTTCTTGCGGTACCAGATAAATGCCCAATTGATGCGCTTTAGCCGGAGTCAGGTGAGTAATGGGACTTCCTTCCAGCATCAGTATCCCGGTATCCGGCTGCTCCTGACCGGCAATGATCTTCACCAGTGTTGATTTACCTGCGCCATTTCCCCCCAATAAGGCATGAACCTGCCCTGACATCAGCGTGAAATCAATCTGCTTCAACACGACTAAACCGGAAAACTGTTTACCGACCCCCCGAACAGCCAGCAGTGATGATGTATTGAGTGATAGAGTATTGGCAGCATGTCCCTGTGATGAACGCTTTTGTAATGAATCATTGGGGAAATCACCTTGTAATATCATGCTACCTCACGGTGTTTATGGCTTTCACTGCTGTATTTTCATGACAGTATGTTATTGTGGTTTTTCGTCTCTGAACCCGATATTGTCTGACTGTGTCTGATATGAACCGACGTCTAATATAAATCTATGTCTAATGTGAACTCATGCCTGATCTGAACATTTATTTTCAAATCTGTTGTTCATCTCCCTAATTCATAGAACTCTAATTCATAGTATGAAGTGTTTACAAAATTTCGATCACATTTTGTAAATAATTAGATCTTCATTAAAAAATACGCATTTATATTATTTAAAGTATAAATGAAGAAAAAGCATCTGGTAATATTCAGTAATAACGATGAATAACTTACAGTTAATAATTTATTTATAATAGTTTATTCCAGATAATTAATTCCCAGTGCCATATCGTAGTCCTTAATCAACAACCAGCAGGCTAATGAGATAACGACAAACGAGGGTAGCATCATGAACCAATGCGCTCATACTCATCCATCAGGGAAGTATCTGATGGCGCTTGATGCAGGAACAGGAAGTATTCGGGCAGTCATATTTGATCTGGAAGGTAATCAAATCTCTGTCGGGCAGTCAGAATGGGTTCATCAGCCTGTACCGGATGTAGCGGGCTCAATGGAATTTGATCTGCAAACGAACTGGCAACTGGCCTGTCAGTGTATCCGGCAAGCCCTGCAAAACGCCGGACTCCCCGCCAGTGCAATTCAGGTCATTGCCGCCTGTTCGATGCGGGAGGGGATCGTTCTTTACAATCGTAACGGAGATCCCATCTGGGCATGTGCCAACGTTGATGCCCGCTCCAGTCATGAAGTCAGTGAACTAAAAGAGCTGTACAACAATACGTTTGAATATGATGTTTATCGCTATTCCGGTCAGACATTAGCGCTGGGAGCAATGCCCCGTCTGTTATGGCTTGCTCACCACCGCCCCGATATTTATCGGCAGGCCAGTACGTTAACGATGATTAGTGATTGGTTGGCCTATATGTTGAGTGGTGAACTGGCCGTTGATCCTTCCAATGCAGGTACAACCGGCATGTTGGATTTAGAAACCCGTGACTGGCGTCCCAGCCTGCTGGAAATGGCCGGATTACGTTCCGATATTCTCTCTCCGGTCAGAGAAACAGGAACATTACTCGGATACATAACAAATAAAGCAGCGGCAGAATGTGGTCTGGACAGCGGGACTCCTGTCATTATGGGAGGGGGAGATGTTCAACTCGGTTGCCTTGGTATTGGTGTTGTCAGACCCGCTCAGACCGCTGTGCTTGGCGGCACATTCTGGCAGCAGGTTGTCAACCTGCCGGAGCCGATGACCGACCCCAATATGAATATCCGTATTAATCCTCACGTGATCCCCGGCATGGCACAAGCAGAATCCATCAGTTTCTTCACTGGCCTTACCATGCGCTGGTTCCGTGATGCTTTTTGTGCCGAAGAAAAACTGATGGCAGAACGGCTAGGCATTGATGCTTACAATCTGCTGGAAGAAATGGCTGCACGAGTTCCCGCCGGAGCATATGGTGTAATGCCAATTTTTTCCGATGTGATGCGCTTTAAATCGTGGTATCACGCTGCACCTTCCTTCCTTAACCTGTCGATTGACCCGGAAAAATGCAACAAAGCAACCTTATTCAGGGCACTGGAAGAGAACGCCGCTATCGTCTCCGCCAGCAATCTGGATATCGTTGCAACATTCTCTGGTGTTCAGCCGGATTCACTGGTTTTTGCTGGTGGAGGTTCAAAAGGCAAACTCTGGAGCCAAATCCTCTCCGACGTAACCGGATTACCGGTACGCGTTCCTATCGTTAAAGAAGCTACGGCGCTGGGTTGTGCTATTGCCGCTGGCGTTGGAGTTTCACTGTATGACTCTATGCCGGAAACAGGTGAAAGATTAGTACGATGGGAACGGGAATATCAGCCAGACTTAACTCATTGGGATATTTATCAAAAAGCCAAAAAGGACTGGCAGGCGGTGTATGCTGATCAATTGCATCTGGTCGATAATGGCCTGACAACTTCATTATGGAAAGCACCGGGATTATAAATTGAGTGGCCTCTTATCAAACAGAGGCCAAAATAGAGATTATCTTTATAGCGTTAGTCTTCAATAGCATTCATGACAATTTCAGGGACAGACGGACGCCCATCCACCAAACAGGTTGCCACAAACGTCGCATCAGCATACACAACACCATCGACTAAAATTTGCTGTTCGAAATTAACCCTGTTACGCCTTTCACTTCTGGCAAGTTTGCAGGTGACCACCATTTTATGTGTATTGACTCAAACTTGATCGGACAGTTACCTATTTTTGGGGTGTCACTGTGAGTTTAGATTTGAGCTAAATTCTTTTCAGCCCAAGCTCGTTTTCCA
>NZ_NIBU01000052.1 GCF_002632485.1 Xenorhabdus innexi
AGACTTTAATCTTTTTTGCCTTTCGGCATGTCGATAGGGTCTTGCGAGTGCCCACACAGATTGTCTGATAAATTGTTAAAGAGCGGTGGCAACCGGAAGTCTCTTCCGTGTTGCGAGGCTGCGTATCTTACGCTTTTCGCCTCGGGAGTCAAGCGTTTATTTTCGCTTTTTTCCCGCTGTCCTCGGCGGCGTGTCTCAGCTCAGCGTCGGTCAGTGGTGGCGCATTATAGGGAGTTTTCCGGCGCTGACAATAGTTTTTTTGCATTTTTTTCCGTTCGTGCTTTTTTTCAACAAAATTAACAAAAAAGTTCATTTTCCATCCAATAATTGATGATATCTACAGCAACTTTAAAATTCATGCGGTAAAACTAGAAATCTGCTGGGTGTATTTTTATGCATTAAAATGATACTTAGTTACTAAATAATCATCATTACAACCTTACGGGACATCTAATGGTTAAATCTGCGCGCAGCATGTCCGGATTGCCTTGGATTGCAGCAATGGCTTTTTTTATGCAATCTCTGGATGCAACAATCCTGAATACTGCACTTCCGGCAATTGCAAAAAGTCTAAACCACTCTCCATTAGCCATGCAGCCAGCGATTGTCAGTTACACCTTAACTGTCGCGATGTTGATTCCAGTCAGTGGTTGGTTAGCAGATAGGTTTGGTACCCGGCGGGTTTTCATTTATGCCGTGTCTTTATTTTCTTTAGGGTCTCTTGCCTGCGCATTATCCAGTTCACTTTCTTTTTTGGTAATGTCACGCGTTATACAGGGGATCGGTGGCGCGATGATGATGCCCGTTGCTCGCTTGGCTTTATTACGGGCTTATCCACGCAGCGAATTACTCTCTGTTCTGAACTTTGTCACTATGCCCGGATTGCTTGGCCCTATTTTAGGGCCGCTGCTTGGTGGAGTATTAGTAACTTATGCAACATGGCACTGGATATTCATTATCAATATTCCTATCGGTTTACTGGGAATTATTTACGCCAGTAAACATATGCCCAATTTTACCATGCCAAAAAACCCTTTTGACTTTGCGGGCTTCGTGATGTTCAGTTCAGGCTTAGTGATGATTTCAGTCAGTCTGGATTTATTCGGTAACGGTTCGTTATCAAATTACGTTCCAGCAGCCGTACTTGCTTCCGGTATCATTATGTTATCTGGATATTGTTTTTATGCTACAAAACATCCCAATCCACTTATCAGTCTTAATTTATTTAAAACCCGGACATTCTCGGTTGGTATCGGCAGTAATATTGTGACGCGTTTAAGCACAGGATCACTTTCTTTTCTTATTCCGCTGATGCTACAGGTAGGTTTTGGTTACTCAGCTATTATTGCGGGCATTATGATGGCTCCTAACGCCATTGGTGCTATTCTAGCCAAATCTTTTGTCACGCGGATACTGTCCCTATTTGGATACAAAAATACCCTATTCTGGGTCACCATCATTATTAGTCTCATGATTGCTCAGTTTTCACTGCAATCACCTGAACGATCACTCGCGTTTTTGGTTATTCCTCTATTTATATTGGGGATGGTTATGTCTACCCAATTTACAGCGATAAACACAATAACTCTTGGTGATCTGAACGATAATAATGCAAGTGCCGGGAATAGCCTGCTGGCTGTGGCTCAGCAATTATCCATCAGTTTAGGTGTCACAGTCAGTGCAGCAATCCTACGGTTTTATGAAGCAACAAGTTATGGTTCTACGATAGATCACTTTCACTATACCTTTCTTACTATGGGTATCCTTACCCTGGTTTCTGCTTTTATCTTTCTACTATTAAAGAAAAAAGATGGAATAAACTTGGTCAAGAAAAAGCGAGAGAAGAAATGATGTCATCTATGCTTGCGCACCGATCCTCTTTCAATAAGCTCTGGTGTTAGTACTAATTGTTTTGGCTTACTATCTGGGTTATCCATTCGGTAAAGCAACATATCGATGGCTAATTTACCTAATTCATCTTTTGGCTGATGGATGGTCGTTAGTGGAGGCGTCAAATAGGAAGCTATAGCAATATCATCATAACCAATAACAGATATATCTTCAGGAATAGAAACTCCGGCTTGATATAAAGCCTGATAAACACCGATTGCCATAGCATCATTGCTAACAAATACTGCTTCCGGTGGCTCCGGCAATTGCAGTAATTGTTTCATCGATGAAAAACCACCAGAAAATTCAAAATTGCTATAAATTTCGTAACCATCAGGAATTTCAAGCCGAGCATTTTTCATTGCTTTTCGATATCCATATAAACGCTGCTTAGCCGGTGTTTTATCCTGCGGACCAGCAATACAGGCTATTTTACGAAATCCCTTATTGATTAGATAATTTGTTGCCAGCTCTCCTCCTATCAGTGAGTTATCTTTAATAACATCACTGGAGGCATCAAAGGGAGACCAGTCCATTGTAACAATAGGTACGAGTGGATATCGCAGTAAAAAATCCTTAGATATAGATTGATGTTCAGAACACATGATCAATAAACCATCAACCCGCTTTTGCAGCAATGTTTCCATATTTCGGGTTAACCGTACTGAGTCACCCTCAGTGTTACATAGGATTAAGCTATAACCTCGCTCGTAACAACTCCTTTCAACTCCTCTGACAACCTCAAAATAAAATGAGTTATCACTGGTTGTCACCAACATACCAATGGTTTTGGTTTGTTTAGTTTTCAAATCTCTTGCTAATGACGAAAGTACAGAAGGGGTATAATTTAACTCCTGAATGGCAGCATTAACTCTCTTTTTCACACCCTCACTGACATAACGGTTATTGTTAACTACATGAGAAACTGTCGATGTCGACACACCCGCAAGGCGAGCTACATCCTTCATGGTCGCCACAGTTTAATCCTGTTCAACCAAAAATGTATCAATTTCACTTCTCCACGGGATAGAAGGCTGTGCACCACGACGAGTCACAGCTATTGCTGCCGCTGCATGAGCAAAACGAATCGCCGATAAAATTTCTTTGCCTTCTAATAACCCTGTTACCAAAGCACCATTAAATGTATCACCTGCCGCAATAGTATCGATGGCTTTGACCTGAAAACCGGGTACAACTTTTCCTTGTTTACCTTTTTCACTATGCCATACCCCACGACTTCCCAGCGTTATAATTACCGTTTCGATACCTTTATTATGTAGTAATTGTGCAGCTTTTTCTGCTCCGGCATCATTTATTACTGAAACTCCTGTCAGATACTCTGCTTCTGTCTCATTTGGAGTGATGATATCCACCAGAGAAAGTAGCTGATCTGAAATATATTGAGCTGGTGCAGGATTCAGGATCACTTTGGTATCGTATTTTTTTGCAACTTCAGCAGCAAATTGCACTGTATCTAATGGAATTTCAAGCTGTAGTAATAATGCATCTGCATCTTTAATCACTTGCTCATGACGATGAAGATATGTTGGTGTAAGCGCACCATTTGCTCCGGCACTAATACCAATAACATTTTCTCCCAGCTGATTGACAAAGATCAGTGCTACGCCAGTTGTTTCCCCTGTGATAGCGTCAATGGCGGAGATGTTGATATTATCTTTCACCAATTGTTGACGAACACTTTCCCCAACCTCATCCTGACCAACACAAGCAATAAATGTAATGTCAGCACCGCAACGACCAGCAGCAACCGCCTGATTTGCCCCTTTTCCTCCAAATGCCACCTGATACTCTGTTCCCTGCACGGTTTCTCCCGGCTGCGGAAATGATTTTAGGTTCAAGATATGATCAACATTGATACTTCCCATCACTGTCAGTTTTCCCATTCTCATCACATTTATTCCCATTCAATAATTTCTATTTAATAAAAATGTCGCAACCAGAGCAGATAACCGCATCATAGCAATGATTATTCTTTGATAACTAATTCCAATTCAGCTGAAATAGTAGCATTCATTTTTTCTTCTTTTAGTTATCTCTCCTACAAGAATCGCCAAAATGGCGGCTTCGACTTGTAACTCCTGAACAACCACTTCTAATACAGATAATAAATCAGGTATTCCCTGGGTTAACGCTAAATCTATTCTCTGAGTAGAGCTGGGTATTGGCAAGCCTGCATCACTAATCACAATCTGATCTGTATGCCCTAAACGAGAAATGACCGCAGAAATATCAGAACTTAATAAAGCACCTTTTTTCATTTATTATATAGATCCCATCAGCGAAACGTTTCGCTAACAACCAATCATATTAAGAGCCATATCAAAAACAACATGATTAAGATGAAAATGTGATCAACATTAAAACGTTTACTTGGTGTGTATATCCAACAAAAAACTAAAATTATTTAATAAGTTAAGCTGAATCGATTTTTTAGGTGTATTTTTCACACACAACAAAATTTCAACAAATACTCATCAAAACCTTTGCATAGAACGCATTTTACCTATAAATAAATGAAGGTGATTATTCAAACTGTGGTGTTCACGATATGCAATTGGTTGAGAAGATATCCCGGCTAAGTCAGTATCTGGAAAATGGGCTGTATGAAAGACGTCAGGCTATTAGGCTTTGTCTGCTGGCTGCTTTATGTGGAGAAAGTGTTTTTCTTCTCGGGCCTCCGGGCATTGCCAAGAGCCTTATCGCACGTCGGATAAAATTTGCTTTTCAGAATGCCAGTAACTTTGAATATCTGATGACTCGCTTTTCCACTCCCGAAGAAATTTTCGGCCCCCTTTCTATTCAGGCACTAAAGGATGAAGGGCGTTACCAGCGCCTTACGGAAGGGTATTTACCAGAAGCAGAAATTGTTTTTTTAGATGAAATCTGGAAAGCAGGGCCTGCTATTTTAAATACGCTGCTTACAGCAATAAATGAAAAAAAATTCAGAAATGGTAATCAGGAAGAACAATTACCAATGAAGTTGTTAATTACTGCTTCTAATGAACTGCCTGATACCAATGATGGTCTGGAAGCTCTTTATGACCGCATCCTGATCCGCCTCTGGCTGGATAATATTCAGGAAAAGAAAAGTTTTCATGCGTTACTCATAGATCACAGCAATGAAAATACCAACCCCATCCCCGATCATTTTCAAATTACTAATGAAGAGTTTGAAAAATGGCAGGATAAAATTAGTCATATTCCTCTCCCGATCCCTATTTTCGAGTGGATCTATCAGCTGCGTCAACAAATTAATGCTACGGAAAACACTTCCCACATATCGGATCGCCGGTGGAAAAAGTCTATCCGTTTGCTACAGGCCAGTGCTTTTTTCAGTGGAAGGGATTCTATATCTCCGTTAGATCTCGTGTTATTAAAAGACTGTCTGTGGCACGATCTGAATACGTTAAAACTTATCCCTCAACTCCTGCATAATTTATTAACAGAACAAACTTATCAACAGTGCTCTTTAATGCACAAAATAGAAGAGTTATACCAACAGTGGATGAAAGCCAAACAGGATGAAAATCACCATTCCCCCTTACAGCTAACCACGAAAGCATCATTTTTTAGTCGCCACACTCACTATTTGCTTCCTGAAAACATACCTGACGAAAAGCTGACGTTATTTCTGTCATCTTCATTAATCTTGCATGATTTTACCGTTAATTTTATCGAAATAGATAAATGCAATCTGGAAAAGTCACTTAAAAAATGCAGTAACACCTTATCTGTCCGGTTAAATGGAATTGGTTTTCCACAAAAAATTTCTTTCGAAATCAACGAAAAAAATCAAATTGAAGTTCTTGATATCAGCCGAAATAGTGCTGTGTTGTGTCTATTTGAACAAAAATGCTTATCTGAACAAAACCAGATAATTTCAGAAAAAGAGCAAACACAGTGGAATGAAAAACTACTGTGCATTGGTGATAAAATTCAACACCAGCACCAGTTATTCAGCCAGCACCAGCCTTGTTTATTTATCGGGACACATTGGCTGGCTAATATTGAACAAAGTTTTTCCCTATTAAGCGAAAAATTGCAGGAGTTGAGGGAAAAAATGAGGTGATGACATGCTTACGCTACCGACACTCGATCTTTTACTCGCCATAAGTGAAAGTGAGCTGATCGAGGAAGTTATCTTAACACTATTAAACACTCCGCAACTGATCGCTCTCTTTAAAACATTTCCCAAGATAAAACAATCTGTAATGAAAGAGATCCCCGGTTGGAGACAAACATTGCAGCAACAGATCAAAGAAGCCGTTATTTCTACACCTCTGGCCGAAGAATTTAAATTATACCAACAAACATCAACATTGAAGTCTACTGATTTTTATCAGAAATTCCCTCAACTCATTGAAGAAATAAAACAAATTCAATCACCTTTCTCTGATGATGCTGACAGATTATATAAACACTTATCTTGGGGCAGCCAAGCTGGACACTCGTTATTTATTCAACGCTGGCGCGCATGTTTGATCCTACAAACAACAGCAATTCACAACATATTATTGGAACAAGAAAAGCAACTGTTGCTGGCAAAGATCCAGAAACAATTAGTGATAACGAGTCATCTTGTTCCTATATTCAGTGAAAATGATCAAGCTGCTGGATGCTTATGGGATATGAGCAAAGGGCAGCTTCATCTGACAGAACATAAAATATCGCTACTGACTCAATGTTCTGAGTTTCTCAGACAACAACCCGAGCTGGAACAACTGGCTCAATTACTGGGCCGCAGCCAAACCGCTAAGTCATTACCTAAAGACAGTACTATTCTGGAGCCATTCACACAGATTGAATACATTCCCGATACAGTGCCGGAGCAGGTCAGCGGGCTTCGACAAAGTGATGACATTCTGAGAATTCTGCCTACAGAACTCGCTATTCTGGGTATTGAAGAGCTGGAATACGAATTTTATCGTCGATTAGCAGAAAAAAAACTACTGACTTATAGCTTACAGGGAAATAACCAACAGGCAAAAACTACTTTAAAACCGGCTGTTCATCATAACAGTGAAAAGCAACCCAGAGGGCCATTTATTGTCTGCGTGGATACTTCCGGTTCTATGGGAGGATTCAACGAACGTTGTGCCAAAGCATTTTGCCTGGCCTTAATGCGTATCGCTCTGGCTGATAACCGACAGTGCCATATTATGCTGTTTTCCAAAGATATTATTCATTATGACTTAACATCGCAGAATGGACTGACTCAAGCAGTGAATTTTCTGGGACAAACATTCAGAGGAGGAACTGATCTGGCTTTCTGTCTGAAAACAGTAATAAGAAAAATGGAAGAATGTATCTGGAAAGATGCTGATGCTGTTGTCATTTCAGATTTCATTGCCCAGCGTTTACCGGACGATCTAATCCATCAGATACAAAACCTGCAACAGCACCAACAACACCGCTTCCATGCGGTCTCTCTGTCCAACTACGGAAAACCCGGTATCATGCGAATATTCGATTATATCTGGCGCTTTGATACCGGAATTACAAGCCGTTTACTGCGAAAATGGCAACACTGAAAACTTAATCCTTTCAAAAAACAGAATTACAGGACACCTTCAACAGACTCAATCACTTCTGGTGACCAAACACCACACTGAACCTGACCAATGTGTGGCATTTGCAGCAATAGCATGACTAAACGAGACTGACCGATACCACCACCAATAGACTGTGGCATCTCACCTTTAAGAAGAGACTGGTGCCAGTCATACTGCAAACGCTCTTCATCACCGGACAGCGCAAGCTGGCGCTCCAGAGCTTCCGCATCAACACGGATGCCCATTGAGGAAATTTCAAAAGCATCCTGCAAAACAGGGTTCCAGACGATAATGTCGCCGTTCAGACCAAGGAAACCATCACTGTTTGGTGTCGTCCAGTCGTCATAGTCCGGTGCACGAACATCATGTGCCTGACCATCAGACAGCTTACCGCCGATTCCCATCAGGAAAATAGCACCAAACTCTTTTGCAGCCTCACGCTCACGACCTTTGGCATCCAGATCCGGGTAACGTTTAAGAAGCTCTTCACTGTGAATGAAGTGAATTTGATCTGGCAGGAACGGTGCCAGACCAAACTCCTTCGTCACTGCTTGTTGTGTTTCTTTTATCGCTTCGTAGATTTTACCTACTGTCTGTTTTAAATAGTCGAGTGAACGGCAACCTTCGCCTACTACTTTTTCCCAATCCCACTGATCAACAAAAACTGAATGGATAGGAGTCAGGCGATCCTCATCAGGACGCAGGGCTTTCATATGAGTATACAGTCCTTGTTCTGCCTGAAAACCAAAGCGACCTAGTGTCTTACGCTTCCATTTAGCCAGAGAATGCACCACTTCAAACGTTGCATCAGGCAATGTCTTAACCTTCACCTGTACCGCTTTTTCGTGACCTGACAGGTTATCCTGCGTGCCATCACCCAGACGGCTCAGAATAGGTCCCTGTACTTCGATTAAACCAAGTTGTTTCTCTAGCAAGCGTGAAAAGTAAGATTTTACAAAACTAATCTGCTGCTGTTTTTCAATAAAGGATGTTTTCATGATGCTGCTCTCTAAATTTTTTAGTGACCCTGTGTCCTGTTGATATATATTAAGCAACAAAATGGAGTACAAATTCAATATCTGATAATAAAAATATACACTAATACAGATAAACAATAATTTTTATACTATAAAAATGAATATCATTCAAAAATAGGGATTGAAAATGGCAGAAATTTATCAGATCGATAATTTAGACCGTGACATACTGCATGCTTTAATGGATAACGCACGTACACCTTATGCTGAACTAGCCAAAAAATTCGCAGTCAGCCCGGGCACGATCCATGTCCGTGTAGAAAAAATGAAGCAAGCGGGAATTATTTCCGGCACTCGGGTTGATATTAGTGCCAAACAACTCGGGTTTGACGTGTGCTGCTTTATTGGCATCATCCTGAAAAGTGCGAAGGACTATCCAGCAGCATTACAAAAGCTGGATATGCTGAATGAAGTTGTTGAAGTTTATTACACCACGGGGCATTACAGTATTTTTATCAAAGTAATGTGCCGTTCTATCGAATCTCTTCAGGATGTACTTATCAACAAGATCCAGACTATTGACGAAATTCAGTCAACGGAAACATTGATCTCCCTGCAAAACCCGATCATGAGGACCATAAAACCCTAACCCTGAAAAGACCATAACCATATTATCCACAGGTAGATCCCGACAGACTCACAACGTACAATAGTTGCTCTTTAAATTTAGCAAGGATCATGATGAGCACGATAACTTTAATCAGCGGTAGCACAATGGGCAGCGCTGAGTACGTTGCTGAGCATATGGCAGAGATCTTAGATAATCTGGGGTTTTCAACAGAAATACTGCATGGCCCTTCATTGGATGATTTACCTCTGAACGGGCTATGGCTTGTAGTCACATCAACACATGGGGCAGGTGATTTACCTGAAAACCTCCAGCCTCTCGCTGATGAGATCGCACAACAGAAACCAGATCTCAATCTTGTTACATTTGGTGCAGTCGGGATTGGCAGTTCTGAATACGATACGTTTTGTGGAGCGATAAGATCATTGGAACAATTATTAGAAGATCACCAGGCAAAAAGGATCGGCGATCGACTGGAGATAGACATCCTGCAACACGAAATTCCGGAAGATCCAGCAGAAAAATGGGTCAAAGAGTGGGCAAAGTTACTCTGATCAGATTAAAAAAATAGCGATCAACTGTGGATAACTTTGCTAAAAAGCAGGGGTTAACCCGTAGTTATCCATTTAACAACCGAGCTAAAATCTGATGGCTGTGTATAAGTTGCCATTTAGATCCCAGCTTATACTGAGTTGGATCACGGATCATTCACAGCAAATGATCCTTTTCAGTATCATGATCTTTCTATGGAAAATCCACTTATCCACAGATGATCGCGATCCTAATAAAAGATCTAATAAAGAGATCTTTAAATAAAAAGATCTTATTTTAAATAATGACGATCACTCCTACTTGGTCTAACGACCAAACTTGAGTAGAATTCTCTCCCCAATGCAAACTAAGCATTCTTACAATTGAAGGTTCGCACATGTTTTATCCAGAGCATTTTGACGTCATCATTATCGGCGGTGGTCACGCTGGTACTGAAGCAGCAATGGCAGCCGCACGTATGGGGCGTCAAACCTTATTACTGACTCACAATATTGATACTTTGGGCCAGATGTCATGTAATCCAGCCATTGGTGGGATCGGTAAAGGGCATCTGGTAAAAGAGATCGATGCACTTGGCGGTCTGATGGCAAAAGCAACTGATCTGGCAGGTATTCAGTTCAGAACACTTAATGCCAGTAAAGGCCCTGCTGTTCGTGCAACACGTGCACAAGCTGATCGTGTACTGTATCGACAAGCTGTAAGAACAGCACTGGAAAACCAACCTAACTTAATGATCTTCCAACAATCAGTTGAAGATCTCATTGTTGAAAATGGCTCTGTTGCCGGTGTTATTACACGTATGGGACTGAAATTCAGAGCAAAATCTGTAGTCCTGACAGTAGGCACTTTCCTGGATGGAAAAATTCATATCGGCTTGGAAAATTACAGTGGCGGACGTGCTGGTGATCCTCCGGCGATCGCTTTATCGCATCGTTTACGCGAGCTGCCTTTACGTGTTTCTCGCCTGAAAACAGGTACACCTCCTCGTATTGACGCCAGAACCATTGATTTCAGCCAACTTGAACAGCAGTTTGGTGATAACCCGACACCAGTATTTTCTTTCATGGGAAACAGGACTCAACATCCACAACAGATCCCGTGTTATATCACTCATACCAACGAAAAAACCCATGAAGTGATCCGCAATAATCTAGATCGCAGCCCTATGTATGCGGGGATCATCGAAGGGATCGGTCCACGCTACTGCCCTTCTATCGAAGATAAAGTGATGCGTTTTGCCGATCGTAATGCGCATCAGATCTTCCTTGAGCCAGAAGGGCTTACCAGTAACGAAATTTATCCCAATGGAATTTCAACTAGTCTGCCGTTTGACGTACAAATGCAGATAGTTCACTCCATGAAAGGGATGGAAAATGCACGTATTATCCGTCCGGGTTACGCGATCGAATATGACTTCTTCGATCCACGTGATTTAAAACAGACACTGGAAAGCAAATTTATCAACGGCCTGTTCTTTGCTGGTCAGATCAATGGCACAACCGGTTACGAAGAAGCAGCAGCTCAAGGGTTACTGGCAGGTTTAAATGCTGCTCGTTATGCTACCGATGAAGAAGGTTGGTTCCCTCGTCGTGATCAGGCCTATATCGGCGTGTTGGTTGATGACCTATGCACTCTGGGAACAAAAGAACCTTACCGGATGTTCACATCACGTGCAGAATATCGTTTGATGTTACGTGAAGACAATGCAGATCTACGTTTGACAGAACAAGGTCGTGAACTAGGATTAGTTGATGATCTGCGTTGGGAACATTACTCCCGCAAAGTTGAAATGATCGAGCAGGAACGTCAGCGTCTGAGTAATATCTGGGTTCATCCCCACTCCGATAGTCTGGATGAGATTAACAACGTACTGAAAACACCATTATCGAAAGAAGCTAATGGTGAAGATTTGCTCCGTCGTCCGGAAATGAACTATGAATTACTGACATCAATGCCACGTTTTTCTCCGGGGCTGACAGAGCCTCAGGCAGCAGATCAAGTTGAGATCCAGGTTAAATACGAAGGTTATATTGCCCGTCAGCTGGAAGAAATCGAAAAACAGCTACGTAACGAAAACACAGCATTACCTGTTGACCTTGATTACAAACAAGTCAGCGGGCTTTCCAATGAAGTTGTTGCAAAACTGAATGACCATAAACCAAGTACCATTGGTCAGGCTTCACGTATTTCTGGCATTACACCAGCAGCGATTTCCATCTTGCTGGTATGGCTGAAAAAACAGGGTTTATTGCGTCGTAGTGCCTAAGAGGACAAAGTTTTGTTTAACAAATTGGAATCTCTGTTAGCGAAGACAGACATTATTTTATCACCTGAGCAAAAACAGCAGCTTGTTGCCTACGTTGATATGCTCAACAAATGGAACAAGGCTTACAACCTGACATCTGTTCGTGATCCGGAACAAATGCTGATTCGTCATGTTATGGATAGCATCGTTGTTAACCCATTCCTTCAGGGAACGCGTTTTATTGACGTTGGAACTGGGCCTGGCTTACCGGGCATTCCATTGGCGATTGTACGACCTGACTCGCATTTCACCCTACTGGATAGTTTGGGAAAACGGGTTCGTTTTCTACGCCAAGTTCAACATGAGTTAGGGCTTACTAACATTGAGCCAGTTCAGAGCAGGGTTGAAGAGTTCACTCCCGAAGTGCTTTTTGACGGAGTGATCAGCAGAGCTTTTGCATCTTTGCAGGATATGTTGTCATGGTGCCACCATCTCCCTAACGCCACTAATGGACGCTTTTATGCGCTGAAAGGCCTACTACCGGAAGAGGAACTGACTCAGTTACCCTCGGGGGTTAGCCTTGATGCAGTGATCCCGCTTCAGGTACCCGAACAAGAAGGGCAGCGTCATTTGGTCATACTTAAGTAAAACAGATTTTGTTGTTTATCAATAAAAGCTTAAATAATTAGTGACGTCAGCCACAGTTATATTGTTACTGACGTTACTAATTATCTTTCCCCATCTTTTCATATTTATTTACCAATAGATCACAGAAAGATAACCTTCATTTTATATTGATTAAATTGTTCTTTCTAAGAAGAGACACCCATTTTCTTTATAAATACATTTTAGAGAAAGTGTTTAAAATAAACCTTTAAGATTTTTTGGCGATATATCGAATAAAACCTAATAGCTATAATATTAATTAGTTGATTTTATATAGAAAAGATAAAAGGCTACCATCATAAATTTAATGATAAATGCTATTAATGTTTTTATTGAGTGTGATATGTATCACGTTTGTTTTTTAAGTCGATAGATTAAACGTTACAAAATACTAAATGGTATTTGTGAGCAATCTGGCATCAAAGTTAGAAATTTAAATTATTATTCACTTTTTCGCTACTTATGGATTGAATTCATTTCGTCTGCCCGTATAATTTGCACGTTTTTGTCACTTGACACTTTTAAGCAAAGACAGTTTTATACAGCATTCGGCAAAGCCTATATGTAATGGTGTACTTCAGGGAGAAAACAAAAGTCATGTCTGTATCCCTTTATAGAGGTAAAATTGCACTGAAACTGTTACTTTTGCAGTTAATGACTTTTGTTATTCTCAGTGCGGCTTTTTGTACCAGAAGTATTGAATGGGGCGTTTCTGCTTTTGCCGGTGGGTTGGCATTTTGGCTGCCAAATGTCATTTTTATGCTGCTCACCCATTTTCAAAAGGCAAAAGAAGAGGGAGCTCCTGTACGCATTGCATGGTTCTTCGCTATTGGTGAAGGGGTGAAAGTTATCATTTCGATAGCTGTGCTGATAGTTGCCTTAGGGGTGTTCAAGGCGGCATTTGCACCACTTGGTGTGGCCTATTTAGCGGTGCTGATTGTGCAGATCATCGCACCTGCCGTAATGAACGGTTAGTGTTTTTAACAACAAAAGGGTAAAAAGCATCATGTCTGCATCAGGAGAAGTTTCAACTTCAGAGTACATAAGTCATCACCTGAGACACCTTCAGTTAGACTTGCGTACCTTTGAGTTGGTCAATCCCAGCGCTAGTGGCTATGAAGCGACGTTCTGGACGTTGAACATTGACTCGCTTTTTTTCTCCGTCGTATTAGGGATGTTGTTTCTGTTTGTATTCAGGAAGGTTGCGGTTAATGCCACTTCTGGCGTACCGGGGAAATTCCAGACTGCAATAGAAATGATTATCGGTTTCGTTGATAACACCGTACGTGATATGTATCACGGAAAGAGCAAAGTGATTGCCCCTCTGGCTTTGACTGTGTTCGTCTGGGTGTTTTTAATGAACGCATTGGATTTGCTGCCAATCGATTTCATTCCTTGGATCGGTGAACATGTCTTCGGCCTGCCTGCTCTGCGTATTGTTCCAACAGCAGATGTCAGTGTCACTATGTCGATGGCGCTCGGCGTCTTTGTTCTTATCCTATTCTATAGCATTAAGATGAAAGGAATCGGGGGTTTTGCGAAGGAGCTGGGGTTACAGCCTTTCAATCATCCATTGTTTATTCCAATTAACTTAATTCTGGAAGGGGTTAGCTTGCTGTCTAAACCTATATCACTCGGTCTGCGACTGTTTGGTAATATGTATGCCGGCGAACTGATCTTTATTCTTATTGCGGCTCTCTTACCGGTATGGTCACAATGGATGCTCAGTTTACCATGGGCGATTTTCCACATACTGATCATTACGTTACAAGCCTTTATTTTCATGGTTCTGACGATTGTTTATCTGTCGATGGCATCTGAAGAACATTAATTTTTATCAATCATTGTGTTTTAACTGAAACAAACTGGAGATTGTCATGGAACAGGATCTATTGTATATCGCTGCTGCTATTCTGATGGGTTTGGCTGCTATTGGTGCTGCGATTGGTATCGGCATCCTCGGGGGCAAATTCTTGGAAGGTGCGGCTCGTCAGCCTGATCTGATCCCTCTGCTGCGTACTCAGTTCTTTATCGTTATGGGTCTGGTTGACGCCATCCCGATGATCGCTGTGGGTCTGGGCTTGTATATGATGTTCGCCGTTGGCACTAAGTAACGAACAGAACTGAAAATTACGCCAATTCATTAATTGAAATAGAGGTATTGTGCCGTGAATATTAACGCAACAATCCTCGGCCAGGCCGTCGCTTTTGTCCTGTTTGTTTTGTTCTGTATGAAGTATGTATGGCCACCCATCATGGCGGCCATTGAAAAACGTCAGAAAGAGATTGCTGACGGTTTGTCTTCTGCAGAGCGTGCTAAAAAGAACCTGGACTTAGCGCAAGCCAATGCGACCGACCAACTGAAAAAAGCGAAAGCAGATGCACACGCTATCATCGAACAGGCTAATAAACAAAAAGCCCAGATTATTGATGATGCAAGAGCGGAAGCTGAGCTCGAACGTAGCAAAATTGTAGCGCAGGCTCATGCTGAAGTTGAAGCTGAGAGTAAGCGTGTTCGTGAAGAGCTACGTAAACAGGTTGCGCTGTTGGCTATCGCAGGTGCCGAGAAGATCATCGAACGTTCCGTGGATGAAGCTGCTAACAGCGACATCGTTGATAAACTGGTCGCTGAACTGTAAGGAGGGAGGGGCATGTCTGAATTTGCTACGGTAGCTCGCCCCTACGCCAAAGCAGCTTTTGACTTTGCTGTGGAACACCAATCTCTCGAACACTGGCAGAATATGCTGGCGTTCGTTGCTGAGGTAACCCGCAATGAGCAGGTTGGTGAGCTGCTTTCCGGTTCATTAGCACCGGAAACGTTAGCCAATACCTTTATCACCCTCTGTGGTGAGCAGGTAGATGAGCATGCTCGTAACTTTATTCGTGTCATGGCAGAAAATGGTCGCTTGCTGGTATTGCCAGAAGTCTTCCTGCAATTTATCCAATTGCGTGCATCACTGGAATCAACAATTGATGTTGAAGTGATATCTGCGTCCGAACTGAATGAGCAGCAGCAGGCTAAAATTTCTGCGGCGATGGAAAAACGTCTGTCACGCAAAGTGAAGCTGAATTGCAAAATTGACAAGTCTGTTATTGCCGGCGTGGTTATCCGTGCGGGTGACATGGTGATCGATGGCAGTATTCGTGGTCGTCTGGATCGTTTAACAGACGTCTTGCAGTCTTAAGGGGACTGGAGCATATGCAACTGAATTCCACCGAAATCAGCGAACTGATCAAACAGCGTATTGCTCAGTTCAATGTGGTGAGCGAAGCTCACAATGAAGGTACGATTGTTTCCGTTAACGACGGTATCATTCGTGTCCACGGTTTAGCCGATGTCATGCAGGGTGAGATGATCGCACTGCCTGGCAATCGTTACGCGATTGCACTGAACCTGGAGCGAGACTCCGTTGGTGCAGTTGTTATGGGTCCGTATGCTGACTTAGCCGAAGGCATGAAAGTCAAATGTACTGGCCGTATTTTGGAAGTACCTGTTGGTCGTGGTTTGCTGGGTCGTGTTGTTAACACACTGGGTGAACCAATCGACGGTAAAGGCGCTGTTGAGCATGATGGTTTCTCACCAGTTGAAGTGATTGCTCCGGGCGTTATTGATCGTCAATCCGTTGACCAGCCTGTCCAGACAGGTTACAAATCTGTTGATGCCATGATCCCAATCGGCCGTGGTCAGCGTGAGCTGGTTATCGGTGACCGTCAGACAGGTAAAACTGCTCTGGCGATTGATGCGATCATCAACCAACGTGATTCCGGTATCAAATGTATTTACGTAGCGATTGGTCAGAAAGCCTCTACTATTGCTAACGTAGTTCGTAAACTGGAAGAGCATGACGCACTGAAAAACACCATCGTTGTTGTTGCATCTGCTTCTGAATCTGCTGCCCTGCAATATCTGGCACCATATTCTGGCTGTGCGATGGGTGAATATTTCCGTGATCGTGGTGAAGATGCCCTGATTGTTTATGATGACCTGTCTAAACAGGCTGTTGCTTACCGTCAGGTTTCTCTGTTGCTGCGTCGTCCGCCTGGACGTGAAGCATTCCCTGGTGACGTTTTCTATCTGCACTCCCGTCTGTTGGAGCGTGCAGCGCGTGTTAATGCTGAGTATGTTGAAAAGTTCACCAATGGCGAAGTGAAAGGCCAAACCGGTTCTTTGACCGCCCTGCCAATCATCGAAACTCAGGCTGGTGACGTTTCTGCATTCGTACCGACAAACGTTATCTCCATTACTGATGGTCAGATCTTCCTTGAATCTGCTCTGTTCAACGCAGGTATTCGTCCGGCGGTTAACCCGGGGATTTCCGTATCCCGTGTAGGTGGTGCTGCTCAGACTAAGATTATCAAGAAACTGTCTGGTGGTATCCGTACTGCTCTGGCTCAGTACCGCGAACTGGCGGCATTCTCCCAGTTTGCATCTGACTTGGATGACGCAACTCGTAAGCAGTTGGATCACGGCCAAAAAGTCACTGAGCTGCTGAAACAGAAACAGTATCAGCCAATGTCTATTGCACAACAGGCTCTGTCTCTGTTTGCTGCTGAGCGTGGTTATCTGGAAGATGTCGAAATTGCGAAAGTAGTCAGTTTCGAATCTGCGCTGTTGGCGTACGCCAGCCATGAACATGCTGATCTTCTGAAAGAGATTGACCAGTCTGGTGATTACAACAAAGAGATCGAAGCGAAGCTGAAAGCTCTGTTGGATTCCTTCAAGGCGACTCAGTCCTGGTAACACTATTCGGCCCTGTTTGATTCTGTTAAATGAAAAAAACGGGCCGTCTGGTTGAATTCGGAGAAGCAGAAATGGCCGGCGCAAAAGAGATACGTACCAAAATCGCCAGTGTGCAAAACACGCAGAAAATCACTAAAGCGATGGAAATGGTCGCCGCGTCCAAAATGCGTAAAACGCAGGATCGCATGGCGGCCAGCCGTCCTTATGCAGAGACCATTCGCAGCGTGATTGGACACCTTGCGTTAGGTAATCTGGAGTACAAACACCCATACCTTGAAGAGCGTGAAGTTAAACGCGTCGGGTACGTGGTAGTTTCGACTGACCGTGGTTTATGTGGCGGTTTGAACATTAACTTGTTCAAAAAATTGCTGATAGAAATGAAAGACTGGTCTGATAAAAAAGTCCAGGTTGATTTGGCTCTTATTGGGTCAAAAGCGGTTTCTTTCTTTACTTCTGTTGGTGGCAACATTGTTGCACAGGCAACAGGGATGGGAGATAACCCATCATTGTCCGAGTTGATCGGGCCAGTCAGCGTCATGATGCAAGCATATGACGAAGGGCGTCTGGATAAACTGTATATAGTGACAAACAAGTTCAACAATACAATGTCTCAGGTTCCGACTATCACTCAGTTATTGCCTCTGCCAGCCGGAGATGATGAAACACTGAAGAAGAAGTCCTGGGATTATCTGTATGAACCTGATCCTAGAGCGCTGCTGGATACATTGCTGCGCCGCTATATAGAATCACAAGTTTATCAGGGCGTCGTTGAAAACCTGGCTAGTGAGCAGGCCGCACGAATGGTAGCGATGAAAGCCGCGACTGATAACGGTGGCAACCTGATCAAAGAGTTGCAGTTGGTTTACAACAAAGCTCGTCAGGCCAGCATTACTCAGGAACTCACCGAAATCGTTTCGGGTGCGGCTGCGGTTTAACAGCTAGGTTTACGAATTACGTAGAGGATTCAAGATGGCTACTGGAAAGATTATCCAGGTAATCGGCGCCGTGGTGGACGTCGAATTCCCTCAGGACAGCGTACCAAAAGTATACGATGCCCTTGAGGTTAAAAACGGTGAAGAAAAACTGGTGCTGGAAGTTCAGCAACAGTTAGGCGGCGGTATCGTTCGCTGTATCGCAATGGGTACTTCTGATGGTCTGCGCCGTAATTTGGAAGTGACTGATTTAGGTCACCCGATTGAAGTGCCTGTTGGTGAAGCGACTCTGGGTCGTATCATGAACGTACTGGGTGAACCGATTGATATGAAAGGTGATATTGGTGAGCAAGATCGCTGGTCAATTCACCGTACTGCACCAAGCTACGAAGAGTTATCCAACTCTCAGGAACTGCTGGAAACCGGTATTAAAGTAATGGACCTGATTTGTCCATTCGCTAAAGGTGGTAAAGTCGGTCTGTTCGGTGGTGCGGGTGTAGGTAAAACCGTTAACATGATGGAGCTGATCCGTAACATCGCGATCGAGCACTCCGGTTACTCTGTATTTGCGGGTGTAGGTGAACGTACCCGTGAAGGTAACGACTTCTATCATGAAATGACAGACTCCAACGTACTGGACAAAGTATCTCTGGTATACGGTCAGATGAATGAGCCACCAGGAAACCGTCTGCGTGTTGCTCTGACCGGTCTGACTATGGCGGAAAAATTCCGTGATGAAGGCCGTGATGTTCTGTTGTTCGTCGATAACATTTACCGTTATACCCTGGCAGGTACCGAAGTATCGGCACTGTTGGGTCGTATGCCATCTGCGGTAGGTTATCAGCCAACACTGGCGGAAGAGATGGGTGTTCTGCAAGAACGTATCACTTCAACCAAAACGGGTTCAATCACCTCCGTACAGGCCGTTTACGTACCTGCGGATGACTTGACTGACCCATCACCAGCGACAACCTTTGCTCACTTGGATGCAACCGTTGTACTGAGCCGTCAGATCGCATCTCTGGGTATCTACCCAGCGGTTGACCCATTGGATTCAACCAGCCGTCAGCTTGATCCACTCGTTGTTGGTCAGGAGCACTATGATGTGGCTCGCGGTGTTCAGTCTATCCTGCAACGTTATCAGGAACTGAAAGACATCATCGCTATTCTGGGTATGGATGAACTGTCAGAAGATGACAAACTGGTTGTTGCTCGTGCTCGTAAGATCCAGCGCTTCCTGTCTCAGCCATTCTTCGTTGCAGAAGTATTTACCGGTTCACCAGGTAAGTTCGTTTCTCTGAAAGACACCATCCGTGGCTTCAAAGGCATCCTGAACGGTGATTATGACCACCTGCCAGAGCAGGCGTTCTACATGGTTGGTACCATCGAAGAAGCTGTAGAAAAAGCGAAAAATCTTTAATACGGCTGACGGGAGGTTGATATGGCTGCAATGACGTTCTCCCTGAATGTAGTCAGCGCTGAAAAACTGATGTTTGAAGGGCTGGTACAGAAAATTCAGGTGACTGGTAGTGAAGGTGAGTTGGGGATTTATCCTCAGCATACCCCACTGCTTACTGCCATAAAACCGGGCATGATACGTATTGTTAAGCAGTTTGGCGAAGAAGAGTTTATCTACCTGTCAGGTGGTATTCTGGAAGTTCAGCCAAACGGCGTGATCGTACTGGCCGATACAGCGATCCGTGGTAAGGATTTGGATGAAGCCAAAGTGCTTGAAGCCAAGCGCAAGGCGGAAGAACATGTCCGTAATTCCCACGGCGATGTTGATTATGCTCAGGCATCTGCTGAATTGTCGAAAGCGATTGCAAAACTTCGTGTAATCGAACTGACAAAACAGCTGATGTAAGATTATCCCGTTAAATTTCAGGTCAGAGCCTAAAAAGCGATATCCTGAAAAATAAAGGGAACAGGCAGTAAATAAAAAGCCAGTTAGTAAATCTAACTGGCTTTTTTGTATTACGAAATATGTAGCAATTTATTTCGTAAACAGGTTTACTTTCATACTTAAAATTGGAATTGTCAGGTTTATTATGTCTATTACACCCAACGCAGCTATCTCCAAGTCAAATATAGCCAAATCAACCCATGCGAAAAGTGTTGTTATACTGGCAGCGGGAAAAGGAACCCGCATGTATTCCGACCTTCCTAAAGTTCTGCACTCACTGGCAGGTAAGCCGATGGTTCAGCATGTCATTGATACAGCTATGGCATTGGGCACTCAAAATGTTCATCTGGTATACGGGCATGGCGGCGACCTGATGAAACAAACGCTTTCAGGTCAAAAGAACACTAACCAAAATCTGAACTGGGTATTGCAGGCAGAACAGTTAGGCACGGGTCATGCGATGCAGCAGGCTGCTCCGCACTTTGCCGATGATGAAGATATTCTGATCCTCTACGGTGATGTCCCTCTGATTGCTCAGGATACGTTAGAACGCTTGGTTGAAGCTAAACCGGAAGGTGGTATTGGTTTATTGACGGCTATTTTGGATAACCCGACCGGATATGGTCGTATTATTCGTGAAAATGGTGAAGTAACCGGGATCATCGAACAAAAAGATGCGACTGACGAACAGCTTAAAATCAACGAAATCAACACTGGTATTCTGGTAGCCAATGGTGGTGATTTGAAACACTGGTTATCCAAACTGGAAAACAATAATGCACAGGGTGAATATTACCTGACTGACGTTATTGCACTCGCGCATCAGGATGGACGCCAGATAAAAGCCGTTCATCCAAGCCGTCTAAGCGAAATGGAAGGGGTTAACAACCGTCTTCAGCTTTCTGCATTGGAACGCATTTACCAATCTGAGCAAGCAGATAAATTATTACTGGCGGGCGTAATGTTACTCGACCCTGCTCGTTTTGATCTGCGCGGTACATTAGAGCATGGCCGCGATATCATCATTGATACCAATGTGATCATTGAAGGTCATGTTGTATTGGGTAGCAACGTTCAGATCGGCTCTGGCTGTATTCTGAAAAATTGCGTTATCGGCGATGACGTAGTCATCAGCCCTTATACTGTAATAGAAGATTCTGAACTTGCCGCTGAATGTACTGTAGGGCCTTTTGCCCGTTTGCGTCCGGGGTCTAAACTGGCGGAAAAAGCGCATGTTGGCAATTTCGTTGAAATGAAAAAAACCTCCCTTGGCAAAGGTTCTAAGGCGGGGCATCTGACCTATCTTGGTGACTCTGAAATTGGTGATAATGTAAATATCGGTGCAGGAACCATTACCTGTAACTATGATGGCGCCAATAAATTTAAGACCATCATTGGTGATGACGTATTTGTGGGTTCTGACAGCCAGCTTGTAGCCCCTGTAAGCGTAGCTAAAGGTGCAACTATCGGCGCAGGAACCACGGTAACAAAAAATGTTGCTGAAAATGAGCTGGTTATCAGTCGTGTTAAGCAGACTCACATTAAAAACTGGCAACGACCAGTTAAGAAAAAATAAGATATACCCATAATAAAATCCCCATTTCTACAAAGCTCGGGGAACCGGCAAAGCCGGGAAACAATCAGGTTGTGCGACATAAAAAGGGCATTTACTGCCTAGCTTAGGAATAAAATACATGTGTGGAATCGTTGGTGCAGTAGCACAGCGTGATATAGCAGAAATATTGATCGAAGGTCTTCGCCGTCTGGAATACCGTGGTTACGACTCTGCGGGAATAGCTGTCGTTGACAGCGAAAATCAGATGACTCGCCTACGTGAATTGGGCAAAGTACAGATGTTGGCTGATGAAGCTGATAAACAGCCTGTGATTGGTGGTACAGGTATTGCTCATACCCGTTGGGCGACGCACGGAGAACCAAGCGAACGTAACGCTCACCCCCATGTTTCTGAACATATTGCGGTTGTGCATAACGGCATTATTGAAAACCATGAAGAACTGCGTGAAGAGTTAAAAGCGCGTGGTTATGGCTTCTCTTCAGATACTGATACTGAAACCATTGCTCACCTTGTTCACTGGGAACAGCAACAGGGTGGTTCATTGCTGGATGTGGTACAGCGTGTTATCCCACAATTGCGTGGTGCTTATGGCACCGTAATTATGGACAGCCGCCAGCCAGAAGTACTGGTTGCTGCCCGTTCCGGCAGCCCATTAGTGATTGGTCTGGGTGTTGGTGAAAACTTCCTGGCATCTGACCAGTTGGCATTACTGCCTGTAACCCGCCGCTTTATCTATCTGGAAGAAGGCGACATCGCAGAAATCACCCGCCGCACCATTCGCATTTTTGATGTGCAGGGTGAAGCGGTTGAGCGCGAACAAATTGAATCTAACGTTCAGTATGATGCTGGTGACAAAGGTGTTTACCGTCACTACATGCAGAAAGAGATTTACGAACAGCCACTGGCAATTAAAAACACGCTGGAAGGCCGCTTGAGCCAAGGCGAAGTTAATCTGTCAGAGCTGGGTGCTAATGCAGAAGAACTACTGTCTCAGGTTGAACATATCCAGATAGTTGCCTGTGGAACTTCATTCAATGCCGGTATGGTTTCACGCTACTGGTTTGAATCGCTGGCAGGGATTCCGTGTGATGTCGAAATAGCTTCTGAATTCCGTTACCGCAAACCAGCCCGCCGTAAAAACAGCCTGTTGATCACCCTGTCCCAATCCGGTGAAACAGCGGATACTCTGGCGGCACTGCGTTTATCCAAAGAGCTGGGCTACCTGACTTCCCTGACTATCTGTAACGTAGCTGGTTCATCACTGGTACGTGAATCTGATTTTGCTCTGATGACCAAAGCGGGAGCAGAAATCGGTGTAGCATCTACCAAAGCCTTTACTACTCAGTTGACTGTACTGCTGATGCTGGTGGGTTACATGGGGCGCCTGAAAGGTGCTGATGCTAAACTGGAGCAGGATATCGTTCATGCCCTGCATGCCCTGCCAAGCCGCATTGAAAGCATGTTATCGAAAGATAAAGTTATCGAAGCACTGGCGGAAGATTTCTCAGAAAAACATCACGCACTGTTCCTTGGTCGTGGCGATCAATACCCGATTGCGGTTGAAGGCGCACTGAAACTGAAAGAGATCTCTTATATCCATGCAGAAGCCTACGCAGCCGGTGAACTGAAACACGGCCCACTGGCACTGATTGATGCGGATATGCCGGTTATCATCGTTGCACCAAACAACGAACTGCTGGAAAAACTGAAATCTAATATCGAAGAAGTCCGCGCCCGTGGCGGTTTGCTGTACGTCTTCGCCGATCAGGATGCCGGTTTCAGCGACAGCGAAAACATGAAGATCATCTCCCTACCCCACGTAGAAGAACTGATCGCCCCGATCTTCTATACCGTGCCACTGCAATTACTGTCTTACCACGTTGCCTTGATCAAAGGTACAGATGTGGATCAGCCACGTAACTTGGCGAAGTCGGTGACGGTGGAGTGATCGGCTGATACCCGTGTAAATCAAAACTAAACACTTTATTAATCCGGTTATGCGTAAGCAGGCCGGATTTTTTCATTCAGTTAATAATAAGAAAATTTAGCTTATGAGTATCACTATTCTGAGCGGTAATGGCTAAGCTCTTAGTAATGTCAGTTACTGTTTTGTTTTGAGCCTTGGAACCTTTAGTCACAATAGGTAATTTCCATCTTTTCAAGATGAAAAATCAGAATAAGTGGCGACTAATAAGCTATTGAACAGTCAGATAACGGTGAAATAATGAACTTAGTGTTTCGGTTGCTATTAACGCTTAATGCTACATCATTACTGGTTATTATTTTTCTGGTTCAGAAAGGCTATACCTTGGGAACTTTTTTAGCTAAATGTTCCTATTTGGTCGGGCTGCCGAACGCTGTCTCTTATATTGCTTATTTACTGGTGCCAATAATCCTTACTTGGCTGAGCATCCGGCTCAGCCGTTGGCTTGGTAAAGATAACTTTGAATCTGGCCAGATTATCAGTATTGAATATGCAAATAACAGCTTCTTACCCAGCTATCTGGGTTACTTTTTTGTAGCGCTAAGTGTCGGAAATTGGGAAACATTACTGTTTATTTACAGTATTTTGTTTGTTTTTACTTTCTTATCGCAAGCACTCTATTTTAATCCGCTATTCTTATTATTCGGCTTTAATTTTTACAATATCACTACTAAGCATGGCGCTGTGATATTTTTAATTAGCCGGAACAGCTATAAAACGCCTGATAGTATCAGCATCAATGAGGTTCTTCGTATTAATAACTATACTTTTATTGAGTGGTGATTAATGAATTATTTAATTGCACAAATAAAAACGAGGAAAAAGGAAAAGCTGTTTAAGCTTTTCTCTGAACAAAGCAGGATATTTGAAATTGATACTGATAATCTTGCTTTAGTCGATTACGATGTTGACCATAACCTAAATAGTTTGTCATAATGGTGAGACTCTTATATTTCTCATTTCTTCCCAAGCCGTTAACGAAGCTCTTCCCAAAAAAATTTTCACATTACGAATAAGCTGCCACATAAATTGGCAACAATGATTGCGTGTCACCGTTTCATGAAGTGATTGCCATAGCCGTTCTATTTTATTTAACCAAGGCGAGTAGACCGGAAGA
>NZ_NIBU01000053.1 GCF_002632485.1 Xenorhabdus innexi
CGTGGTTTTGATTTATTGTTTGGCGACGATTATCAGATCATAAATGAAGCCTTTTTTCTATCTAAAAATAAACGGTTATTGCTTAAGATCCTGTCTATGTATGGGCAATACACTATATTCGGCTGCACCACAATCACACATCCAGGTTATTGCAGCAGAAAATACTTGGCTGGAAGGTAAAGCTATCCAGCAACTCGAAACAACAGCACAACTTCCTGATATGGTACGCGTGGTCGGTTTGCCAGACCTACATCCGGGGAGAGGTTATCCGGTTGGTGCTGCATTCTTTTCACAATCGCGTTTTTATCCTGCACTTATCGGTAATGATATTGGGTGTGGTATGGCATTGTGGAAAACCGATTTAGTACTGAATAAATGGTCGTTAGATAAGCTTGAGAAAAAACTCGGTTCTATCGATAGTTCTCTGGAAGAAGATGAATTGCCAGAGGGCATGGAAGAGTATTTTTGTTATTCGCCGGGGACGATTGGCGGTGGCAATCACTTTGCTGAATTACAGCAGATAGATGAAATTTATCAGCCCGAACTTATTGAAGCATTGCAACTAAGTAAGCAAGAGCTTTTGTTATTGGTACATAGTGGCTCACGCGGAATGGGGCAAATGATCCTCGAACAACATGTTCGCCAGCATGGGCATAAGGGATTAGAGGCATCCAGTTTACAGGCACAGAATTATCTCCAGCAACATCAGCAGGCGCTCGATTATGCTCACCTCAACCGTCAGTTAATTGCTCAACGGATGTTGGAGCGTTGGCGAGCTGAAGGAGATTGTTTACTGGATGTTTCACACAATTTACTTACCCCTTGTGTTATTGATGGAATTGATGGCTGGCTACACCGTAAAGGTGCTACACCTTCTGATCAGGGGTTGGTTGTTATTCCGGGTTCTCGTGGGGACTATAGCTATTTAGTGCAGCCGACAGCGACTGAACAGAGTCTTTTTTCTCTCGCCCACGGGGCGGGGCGTAAATGGGGGCGCAGTGAGTGTAAGTCACGTTTAGACGGGCGTTATAATGCACAACAGCTTTCGCGTACAGTATTAGGTAGCCGTGTGATTTGTCTGGATAATCAACTGATCTTTCAGGAGGCACCAGAAGCGTATAAACCTATTAGTGGTGTAATGGATGCCATGTTACAAACAGGGCTGGTAAAACTGGTCGCGCGGCTTAAGCCTGTATTGACTTATAAGACTAGAAAAAATCAGGGGTAATTCCGCCAACCTTTTGGCGGGATGAGAGTATATGTGGAGCGGCGAATTTTCGTCGCTCCACACCTAATCAGCGATCATGTTGAGATAAAACTTGCTTTATCTGAATCTTACAGTCTTTAACTGACTTAGCCAGTGACTTATCGAAATGATGGCTGCTTGGAAATGTTGGTTTATGCTCTCTGACTTCAGCAACTGTTTGTTTGATTGATGTGATGAATTCATTTTTATTAGACTGGATTTCTTTCAGAATTAGTCCTTTCTTATGTAAAGCATTTAAGGCGTTCTGTGCTATTACATCCGGCGAATCATGAGTTTTGAATGCATCAACGGAGGCTTTGCCAAACACATCGCAATAGGTTTCAGCAATCTTGTCCTGAGTTGTATGTGCGGCATAAGAGAAGAATGAGAGTGATAACAAAAAAAACGGTAATAAAAGACGTTTCATAGGTTCCCCTTTATCAACGATACCGTGTGATATACCCATCGCCTTTCAGATCGGCTCTTTGTTGGCTGGCTCATCCCGATCATAACTAAGCTATATAGAGTTATGTTCTCGGGGGTAAGCACCCCTGCCACCGCGATGTAACTCGAAATCCATTGGGTACAGTGGTGATAACATTAACAATAGTACATTCTCTATCGTTTGCTTTACATTTTATGGGCATAGAATGTAAAGCATTATTGCTGTTTAAGCTTTTAGCACTGCTCTTTTTTACAATGCTTGCGGAGTAATTTAATAATATTATTTGTGCTATTAGTATTGATGCGAGTAAGTAATCTGACATCCTTATCTGTAATCTTGAGTGCATCTACTTCAAGGTAATTCCCGGAACCTGCGGTGAGCTTAGATACAATCAGTTCTTTATTTCCATCACCATTAATATCAGCAAATGTTATTCGTGGTTTTCCATTATCTTCAAATATTGAACCATCGCGGGAAAAAATTGCACCAGAGATGAATTCAGTTAGTTCTTTATCTTTAAAGATAGCAATGGAATAGCTGCCTATGGACGCACTTTCCAGATCACCGGTTGAAATAACCGCAAATTTTTTATCAGGTAAACTAATCAATACTCCATTTTTGGCAAAGGCCGGACACGATAATATTAAGGTAAACAGTGTTGCAAATACGGAGAATTTTATTCTTTTAACTATCAGCATCGACAATACTCCATTAGGTTTATGTGTTACTTCAAGGGACAGATAACAGAAGTCGATAGTAGAATTTATATCGTAGCATGGATTTCTGAAGCTGATAGTGTTGGGCAGGAAAGTAAAAATCAAGCGAATTATGTCGGATAAACGGTATCAGGAGTATACTGGTTTAGCTATAATCATTATTATTTTTTATGTTTAACTGGCTGTTTGAAAAATAGGATTATCGGAATAAATTAATCAAAAACATTTCATGAACGAAAGTAGACTTTGATATGACGAATAAAATTTTTTCCGCAAAAAATAGACTGTGATTATATAAATTATTGTACTCATATCATGCGTTGATTGTTTATGCTTTGAAAATAACGGGAGTAAAGACTCCCGTTCTATTAATGTTGATATAAACCGGGGTCTATGTACTATTTTTTTCAATTTTTTCAACAATCTTATTGTACTCTTTCCAGATAACAGACAACGGCGAGTTTAAACAGCAAATTGAGATAGAACCGCCTGTTGCTGGATGGTACTCGTATTTAGATTTTCCCCTATATACCCGTTTTGGCAGTATGTTATCCGCTGGATTTTTTCTTTTTCTTTCTAACATCAATCATAACCTCACTAGCAGATTATCTGATGGCCAGATAGTGGAATATTAATATCTTGCTAAATTGTTGTTTTTATTTCTTATGTAAAAAATAACCACTGAAAATCTTAATATGAAATGGTAGCTTTTTCCAATTATCACAGCATTAAAATTTAATAATCTCATTTGAAGAAAGATATTGCTATATGTTTTCTTAAATTCAAGAAATTTCAACATTAAATTTTGTCGTTATTTCACTGTTTTTAATGAATGTGATTATTGTTGTGATGAGAGATTAACTACATTGTGAGGTCACAAAATGAACAGTTAGTTTTTTAGGCGGCTCGCTATATGAGTATCAATTAAAAGATACTATCTCGGGTATTTCATATTTAATTCCTTATGGAAAAGTTCATTTTTGTTTGTTATTTGTTTGTTTTTTGTTTCTGAATTGTTTTATATGATATGGGTATTCAGTACATCCAGAATAAATATAACAGGCCATTTATTCATCGTTAATTATGACTGACAGGGCTGAAATAGGGCTGTTAGCTATGAATGTAACTTCGCGAAAATGTTCATAAACGCTAAAGTAAATGTAAAAATTTCATTAAAAGTTACCCATTGAAATAGATATTGTGTTACATTCTTTCCGTTTTACTGGCTAGTATCTCTGTGTCTCATTCACAGAATTGTGTTACTTGTTAATAATAAAGGATATTAAGCACAATAAATTTTATACGGATACTGATTATGGTCAGCTAATGTTTGCTAATAGTAAGGGGAAAATATCTTGACGGATCTGATTAACTTCATTAACAACATTCTTTGGGACTATGTATTAATATACTTGCTTCTTGGGGTTGGCCTTTACTTCACTATACGATTTGGTTTTATACAACTTCGCCATTTTGGTCACATGTTTTCAGTCTTGAAACATAGCAAGAAATCAGATAACTCCGGCATTTCATCTTTTCAGGCTTTGTGTACCAGCCTAGCGGCGCGTGTAGGAACAGGAAATCTTGCTGGGGTTGCAATTGCACTGACTGCTGGTGGTCCTGGGGCTATTTTCTGGATGTGGGTTGTTGCATTTATTGGTATGGCAACTTCCTTTGTGGAAAGCACACTTGCTCAGTTGTACAAGACGAAAGACGATCAGGGAAATTATCGTGGTGGCCCGGCCTACTACATGGAGAAAGGGTTAAAGAAGCGATGGATGGGTGTATTATTTTCATTCTTCCTTATTATCGCGTTTGGTCTTGTATTTAATGCCGTTCAGGCAAATTCAATTGCACAAGCAGCTTCTTTTGCCTTCGATATCAATCCATTATATGTTGGTATTTTATTAGTCATTATTAGTGGTGTGATTATTTTTGGTGGTTTGCGTTCAATTGCGCGGGTTGCTGAATTAGTTGTGCCATTTATGGCGGCTGCATATTTAATTCTGGCGTTTTGGGTTGTTGGTCACAATATTGATCGTATACCGGATGTATTTGCATTAATCTTTAAGAGTGCCTTTGGTCTTCAGGAAGCAGTGGCGGGAACATTAGGTTATGGTATTTCCCAGGCAATGCTTCAGGGGGTTCAACGTGGGTTATTCTCGAATGAAGCGGGCATGGGTTCCGCGCCAAACGCAGCAGCTTCTGCTTCTCCATATCCGCCACATCCTGCCTCTCAGGGTTATGTGCAGATGTTGGGGGTATTTATGGATACAATCGTTATCTGTAGTGCAACAGCAGTTATCATTCTTTCTTCGGGCATCCTTAACGAGAATGTTACTGCCATCAGCGGAATTGAATTGACGCAACGTGCATTGTCCTCCGCAGTTGGTCACTGGGGTACGACTTTCGTTGCTATCGCGATTTTCTTCTTTGCCTTTACATCAATTATTGCTAACTATGCTTATGCTGAAAGCAACATGATATTCCTGGAGCGTAACCACACTGCGGGTTTATTTATTTTGCGTCTGGCCGCATTAGGTATGGTGATGTTCGGTACAATGGCTGAGGTTCCTTTGGTCTGGAATATGGCAAACCTCTCCATGGCCTGTATGGCGATTGTGAACTTGATTGCTATTCTACTGTTGTCAGGCATTGCACTGAAATTGGCTAAGGACTATAACCAGCAAAGAAAAGCAGGGCAGTTGCCAACTTTCGATATTAATATGTATCCGGAACTTCAAAAGGATATTGAAGAAGGCATTTGGAATAATGAACCGGTTCAAAATAATCAAAAACGTAATCGCTGAAATTAAGATCGATATTCATTATTAGTAAAATAAAATGGATATGACATATTAGCCGGATATTCCATACTTAATGGATATCCGGCTTTTATGTTACTGTAAAGACGGTATAACGCACTGTATTCCAGCCGATAAAAAGACTACATCTACTGTAGTTTCATCTACTATATAATTACATTATTCAATTTTTCTTCTGTTATTGTATGAATAATATGATGAGAAAAATCTTAGTAGGTGTATTTATTACGCTATTGATTGGCTGTAGTAAGCAGTCACCATTAGAAGAAAGGAGTGGTTATCTTATTGATCATTCTTATTCGTATTCAACGAAACAACATATTGAATCTGTTAAGTTTCTGGTCTTGCATTATACGGCACTGAATGAACAACGTTCTTTGCGTGCTTTGACAGGTGGAAATGTCAGCGTACAGTATTTGATTACTGCTCATCCCCAATACAAAAATAATGAACCGATTATTTTCCAACTCTCTTCTGAGAACGAAAAAGCCTGGCATGCTGGCCGAAGTGAATGGAGAGGGTATAAAAATTTAAACGGTTATTCTATTGGTATTGAAATAGTCAATTGTGGATTTAAAAAATACTTTTTTAAAAAAGAATGGTGTCTCTATCATCCATCACAAATAGATGCAGTGATCCGGCTTGCAAAAGATATTATTCGCAGACATAAAATTGAAGCTGTGAATGTGGTTGGTCATAGTGATATTGCTCCGCTTCGGAAAGAAGATCCCGGACCGGTTTTTCCATGGCACACTCTTTATGAAAAAGGGATCGGTGCATGGCCCGATACTGTTACTGTAAATAAATATTTGGCTGGCAGAGCACCAGAAACACCAGCTTCTGTTATCGGGATACAGAAAGCATTGGCGGCTTATGGGTATGCCATTCCCCAGACAGGTTATCTGGATGTGAATACCCATAAAACGATCAAGGCATTTCAGATGCATTTTCGTCCATCAGATATTCAGGGTTATCCAGATGCAGAAACGGAAGCCATAGCATTGGCTTTAGTTGAAAAGTATCAATTAAATAAAAACTAATACCGTGGTTGTACTATAGAAGAGGACAAAAGAAGAAGAGGACAGCAGAGTTGATAAAGGAGCGGCCTGATATTGATATCTGGCCGCAGAGTATAGCCCATCTTATGATTAGCAATTGTAAGTCAGGTGTAGGGGAAGTTTAACTTCAAGCTCTATATCTGTACTTTGACGAAAATCGTAAGGTGTAATGCCATATTCTTTACGGAACATATAAGTAAAGTGGGACTGAGAGCCGAAGCCAAAATCCAGTGCAATATCAAAAATGGGCTGTGAGCTGTTCTTCAGAAGGTGTACAGCACCAGCCAACCGACGTTGACGTATGTATTTACCAAGTGAGATCCCAGTGACTTCCTTGAATATTTTCTGCATGTGCCAAAGCGAATAGCCAGAGTAAGCAGCAAGTTCTTCAAGATGGATGACACGACCAAGGTGGTTTTCTATCCATTTACTCAGTGCGCATACAAGTGCTAAGTGATTATCCTGTGGCATTACAATTATAAATTGGTTAAAGGTGATGGGAAGTATACACAAGTTCTTTTCAAGATTTTAGTTTTATGCTTAATCTACAATCGGGTATTAAATTTATTCTTATAAGGCCTGAATATGCATTACAATCACGGGGGGACGAAGAGTGAATTAGTATGCATTTACGGTGTTTATTCTTCGTGAATGATGTTTTAATATTCACCTGATTTGAATGAGTAAACTAAATATTGGGTCAAAATTAGAGTCTGACACGATAGCAAATAGTGTCAGAGTAGTTTGGGTATGATAGATCGCGCAAAAATTGAAGAAATTTAAGGTTTCTTCAGCCAGTTCAGGTCCAAAACGACAAATAAAATAGTTTAAACAGGTTCTATACCCAATGGATTTCAAGTTGCATCTCTGTGGTAAGGAAGCGACAAATTCGTCAGGAACGAGTTTGCCCGGCTAAAGTTGATCTTCGGTGAGAAGCAGGAGCTTCATTAATCTCCGGGAGTGTAGCTAACCGTGTGTTTCTAAAGCGGTAGTATAGGGGAGTGAACGAAGCCAGCACAGAAATGGCCTGAAAGACGACGGATATAATTATCGAAATAAGAGGACTAGATGACGGGGCATATACAACAATCGACGCTTAAGCGTGGTTTAAAGAACAGGCATATTCAGCTTATTGCTCTCGGTGGCGCAGTAGGAACAGGGTTATTTCTGGGAATAGCTCAAACGATAAAAATGGCCGGGCCTTCAGTACTTATTGGCTATGCTATTAGTGGTTTTATTGCATTCCTGATAATGCGTCAGTTGGGGGAAATGGTTGTTGCAGAACCGGTAGCAGGTTCATTTAGCCATTTTGCTTATAAATATTGGGGTAATTTTGCCGGTTTTCTCTCCGGTTGGAATTACTGGGTGATGTTTATACTGGTCGGGATGGCGGAGCTCACTGCTGTTGGTGTGTATATTCAATACTGGTGGCCAGATATCCCGACATGGGTTTCAGCTGCAATATTCTTTGTGGTGATTAATTCTGTAAATTTAATTAATGTCCGCTTATATGGGGAGGCAGAATTTTGGTTCTCCATGATTAAAGTCGGCGCTATTATCGGAATGATCCTCTTCGGCTCTTACTTGCTCATTAGCGGAACGGGCGGGCCACAGGCCAGTGTAAGCAATTTGTGGCAGTATGGCGGTTTCATGCCTAATGGTGCTACGGGGCTGATTACAGCGATGGCTGTCATTATGTTTTCATTCGGCGGATTGGAAACTGTGGGGATCACTGCGGCAGAAGCTGAAAATCCAGAAAAAAATATTCCGAAGGCAACCAATCAGGTTGTGTATCGTATTTTACTGTTTTATATCGGTTCATTGTTTATTCTGTTGTCTCTTTATCCGTGGACAAAAGTGGTGGAAGGGGGAAGCCCATTTGTTCTGATTTTCCATGACCTGAACAGCTTCTGGGTTGCTAATGCCTTGAATATTGTTGTGCTGACAGCAGCGCTATCGGTTTATAACAGCGGTGTCTATTGTAATAGCCGGATGTTGTATGGTCTGGCGAAGCAGGGTAATGCGCCACGTATCCTGACTAAAGTGAATAAGCGGGGTGTTCCTGTTTTATCAATTGCGCTGTCAGCTATGGCGACATCAATAGGTGTTCTTATTAACTATATTATACCGGGTAAGGCGTTTGAGCTTCTGATGGCATTGGTAGTGACAACGTTAGTGATTAACTGGATTATGATCTGTGTATCGCATCTGAAATTTCGTGCTGCAAAGAATGCTGAAGGTGTTGAGACAAGCTTTAAAGCATTCTGGTATCCGTTCGGTAATTTTCTGTGCCTGATATTTTTGGCTTGTATTCTTGTCATCATTCTGACGATACCTGATATACGTATATCTGTTATTCTAATGCCATTCTGGATTGGAATATTATGGGTTGGTTATTTATTTTCCAGAGCGAATAAAGTAAAAATATAAACTGATAGTTTAAAAATGAGTGCACTTTTTCAGCCGGGCATTTTGTCCGGCTGATTTTTTATGGAAAATCTAATTTTATTAAACCCTGATAACAAAAATTTATCACAGAAGAAAATGATGAGAAAAGTTAAGATATAAAAATTGCATATAAAATGAATGTTATCCATTTTTAGCCATAATGATGTTTGCGCTGGTTTGATATCCGTGTAGTAGGATAATTAAATCTTGATTCATCCAATCTCATAAGCGTATGTCTGACTACGACATATTTAGAGAGTAGATAACGTCCAGAACTGAATAATATTGTTTTAATTAAACAATATTTAATAAAGGATAAACAAAATATAAACCTGCTGAATTTGGAGTGATCATATTACACTCTCAAGTGCTAACAAATATCTATTGTTATTTTATTTATAAATCAATTGAGCTTATAGGATATAATTATCTGCCGTATCGCTTAATAAGTGTTGGGAACAGAATTATATATCAAAAAACTCAAAATGATTTACGAGAGTGAAATTATATTTATTCTTTAATTCATATAGTTACGTAATATAAATCCTTCCGGATCATTCCAAATAAGAGTGGATATTAATAATTTGAAATATGTGCTTTAGCTCGTGTGACTGAAAAAAATGGCTTGCGATTATATAAAGAGTATGTGATAAAACACATGGGTAAACGAAGTACTGTTTCTGTTAATTAATAGCAACAATGAATACGGATTCGTTTCTTTTTAATGCCAATCGGCTAATAAAGTGATTCAAAGGAAATTTTTGAAATGGCAAAAATCACTGGTACTGTAAAGTGGTTCAATGAGTCTAAAGGTTTTGGTTTTATTACTCCAGCTGATGGCAGCAAAGATGTATTTGTGCATTTTTCTGCAATTATGAAAGATGGATTTAAAACATTGTCTGAAGGCCAACAAGTTGAGTTTGAAATTCAGGATGGTCCTAAAGGGCCAGCTGCTGCAAACGTTACAACTTTATAGTAATAAAAAGTAATAAATTTATTTTAGCTAGTATTTTTATGACTGGTTGAATGTATCGTTAATTTGTTTCATTATTTAACGATAACATATTGCAAATATCACTCTATTGGGATACTAATAGAGTGATTTTTATTTTGGCTCGGGGCGTTCTTAAGTGAACTGAGAAGCACCCGTATTACCTGATCTGGATAATGCCAGCGTAGGGAAGTCCCGGTATATCTCATATCCAACAGCTCTTGAACAGGCAATTCGAAAGATAATGGATATTCTGATTACTGTGTTTCCTGAGCTGGTCGCAGGAATCATCATCATGTCAATTCATTCACTGACCATTGCTGGAACCGATCCTAGCGGTGGTGCTGGCATTCAGGCCGATTTGAAAACCTTTTCTGCACTTGGTGCGTATGGCACAACCGTAATTACAGCCCTCGTCGCGCAAAATACTATGGGAGTGCAGTCAGTTTACGATATTGAACCCGGTTTCATTTCTGATCAACTGGAGTCTGTGCTTTCAGATGTCAGGATCGATAGTATTAAAATCGGCATGTTGTCTAATGTCGCCAATGTTAAAGTTGTTGCGGAAATACTCCATCGTTATCCGATCCCTCATACTGTGCTGGATACAGTGATGCTGGCAAAGAGCGGCGATCCGTTACTGTCGCAGGAAGCTGTCACTGCCATGACAGAGTTACTGCTGCCTATTGTTTCCTTAATTACCCCCAATTTACCTGAGGCGGCAGCATTACTGAAATCTTCCCCCGCAGAAACAGAAGATGAAATGTTGCAGCAAGGGCGCGAGTTATTATCACTGGGATGTCAGGCTGTGTTGTTGAAAGGGGGGCATCTGGCTGATGGAGAAAGTCCTGACTGGCTGTTTACGTCTGAAGGTGAATGGCGTTTTACTGCCTCCAGAGTTAATACCCGTAATACACATGGCACGGGTTGCACTTTGTCGGCGGCTCTTGCTGCATTACGGCCACGTTATAAAGATTGGCAGAGCACAGTGCCAGTAGCAAAATCTTATTTACAGAATGCCTTAATGCAGGCAGACAAATTAGATGTGGGAAAAGGAGTCGGGCCGGTACATCATTTCCATCAATGGTGGTAGTTGTTGATTATGAAAATGGGGATAAATACCTGTTCTTTTCAAGTTGCACTTTTCTTACCGTCGCGATGCAACTCGGAATCCATTAGGTATACTTATCCCCATATATAAGGAATAAATTAGGCAAATTTTATCAGGCTATAGTGACATTCTTGTCGAGGTACACATCCTGTACTGAGTGGATCAGAGCAACGCCTTCTTTCATTGACTTTTTAAATGCCTTGCGCCCAAGAATTAACCCCATACCTCCGGCGCGTTTATTAATGACTGCCGTACGGACAGAATCGCTCAGATCATTGGCACCTGACGCTCCGCCAGAATTGATTAGACCTGCACGCCCCATGTAACAGTTAGCCAGTTGGTAGCGAACTAAATCAATCGGGTGTTCTGTTGTTAATTCAGTATAAACACGCTTATCTGTGTGTCCGAAACCAATTGCAGTATAACCACCATTAGTTTCTGCCATTTTTTGCTTAACGATATCTGCACCAATAGTTGCTGCCAGATGGTTTGCCTGACCCGTTAAATCGGCGCTTGTATGGTAATCAACGCCATCTTTTTTGAAGGCGGAATTGCGCAAATATGCCCACAGTACTGTGACCATACCTAGCTCATGAGCACGTTCGAAGGCAGCAGATATTTCTTCTATCTGGCGGCGTGACTCGTGAGAGCCATAATAAATCGTCGCACCAACTGCCACAGCTCCCATATTAAAAGCCTGCTCAACACTGGCATACAAAGTCTGATCATATTCGGCGGGGTAGGTCAGCGTTTCATTATGGTTCAGTTTCACCAGAAATGGAATTTTATGGGCATAGCGGCGGGAGACCGATGCCAGAACACCATAAGTTGAAGCAACGCAGTTACACCCGGCTTCAATTGCTAATTCGACAATATTTTTGGGATCAAAATAGAGTGGGTTTGCTGCAAAAGAGGCACTTGCTGAATGCTCAACACCCTGATCTACCGGAAGAATCGAAAGATAACCGGTTCCGGCCAGTCGCCCATGATTAAACAATGTTTGCATTGAGCGCAGTACTGCATTTGGCCGATTATTTTCGATCATTACACGATCAACAAAATCTGCACCCGGAATGTAGAGATTTTCACGTGGAATAGTAGAACATTGATGCTGCAATAAACTTTCTGCGTCTTTTCCTAACAACTTCACGATATCAGTCATGTTTAACTCCAGTTTGCAAAAGGCGCTACTGATTGTTGTTTATATTTGAATTGAGTACAAGTTGAGCTGGAAGGGAAGTGGTAGTGGATCGCTTCAGTTGAGATTATTTTTCATAGTTAATGTTATGGTTATTAAAATTTAACTATTTCACTCCTGTCATGCATAGGTATAGTGAGGTAATATCGATTGCTTCTGTTGGAAATAACTATTTCAGGGTGTTTTTCTAAAAATTCCTTCAGTAAGTTGAATAAATATGAATGATATTTATCCAAATTGGTTTTTTTTATTTACAGTTAATTTAGCAATGAATAGCGAGGTAATTATTTTTCCTGAGTACACTCAGCGTTCATTCATTTAGTTAATGATTTTTTAGTTCTGATATTATTATGAATTTTTTGCAGTTTAAATTTTTTAGCAAAAGAAAAGGCTAGCCCAAGGGAGATTGAGCTAGCCAAGGAGGTGGTTCCTAGTCTTACAGTAAAACTTTTTTAGTTCTTCATTTTTCAGAATGGATAATACGAGAAATAAAATAGTATTGATGTGATCTGTTTCTAAAAAAATGGAACTATTTCTGTAAATTTCAGACAGAATTATTTTTTAAGGGCTGTATTTGCATGTGGTGCTCTGGTGTTACCCATTTCCAGATTACGGATAAGCAGCGCGTAATTAAGTTCTATTTCTTCAGGAACGGGTAAATAAACGGTGTGACCATCCCCCGGAGCGACTTCAACAGCCTGATTTTTTTTGTTTGTCATTGATGCCAGCACAAAGTTGATATTGCCAGCCGGAGTCATAATCTCAAGGCTGTCACCAACGAGGAACTTATTTTTTACGGTGACTTCTGCCAACCCATCAACCCGCTTGCCGGTAAATTCTCCGACAAATTGCTGCGTTTCTGATACTGAATAGCCATATTCATAGGTTTGGTAGGCATCATGAGTATGGCGGCGGAGAAAACCTTCCGTATAACCGCGATGGGCTAATCCTTCCAGTGTGTTCATCAATGTTGGATCAAACGGTTTACCGGCAACTGCATCATCAATAGCACGACGGTATACCTGAGCTGTGCGGGCGCAATAGTAGAACGATTTGGTACGGCCTTCTATTTTCAGAGAATGTACCCCCATACCTGTTAATCGTTCGACATGCTCAATCGCACGTAAATCTTTCGAGTTCATGATATAAGTGCCATGTTCATCTTCAAAGGCGCTCATATATTCACCGGGACGTTTGGCTTCTTCTATCATGAAGACTTTATCCGTTGGAGTACCCTGCCCGAGAGTTGGTTCGATGTTTTTAACCGGAATAGGGTCATGGGTATGGACGATATTACCGGTATCATCTTCTTTACCTTCCTGTACATTGTATTCCCAGCGGCAGGCATTCGTGCAAGTACCCTGATTAGGGTCACGTTTATTGATATAGCCTGATAGCAAACAGCGACCGGAATAAGCCATACAAAGTGCGCCATGTACGAAAACCTCCAGCTCCATTTCAGGTACCTGCTGGCGGATTTCTGCGATTTCTTCCAGTGAAAGTTCGCGGGAGAGAATGACCCGCGTTAACCCCATTTGTTTCCAGAATTTCACTGTTGCCCAGTTAACAGCATTTGCCTGTACGGAGAGATGGATATCCATTTCAGGAAAGGCTTCCCTGACCATCATAATTAAGCCGGGATCGGACATAATGAGCGCATCAGGCCCCATTTCAACTACCGGCTTTAAATCGCGGATAAAAGTTTTCAGTTTTGCATTGTGTGGAGCAATGTTAACAACAACATAAAAACGCTTGCCTAATTCATGGGCTTCTTTAATCCCCTGAGCCAGTGTTTCATGATTAAATTCATTGTTACGGACACGCAGGCTGTAGCGGGGTTGCCCGGCATAGATAGCATCAGCACCATAAGCAAAGGCATAGCGCATGTTTTTCAGGGAACCAGCAGGAGAGAGTAATTCTGGAGTAAACAGTTCTTGGGTTGACAATTCTGGAATAGGCATAATATCAGCGTTCTCAGTCTGAGTTCAAATCAGACCTCACCCTTTTATCATTACTAAAGGTAAGGTTAAAGAAGGGATTTTAACGCTTATAGCTTTTATCTTTCAAGATTGTCTTTTAAGGTACACGAAATGGGGATGCTGAAATGGAAATACGGGCAAAAAGCGCGCCGCTAATGCGGCGCCGTTAACTAACTACAACTAATTACCTTTGGTCAAGTCCCGTATTTTATCTGTTGTTCCGGCTTTCATTACAGACTGCATTCCTTTTTTCATCGCAGTTTCATCACTATAAGATTCACTGATACCAATAACCTGATGATTTCTGGCTTTCAGGACAAAATACGTTTTGCCAGATTTATTCTTTCTCACTTCATGACGGGCTTTATCCGGGGAGTTGACTTGCACCGAGTGAATGCCTTTATTAGCAGCAGCTTTAGTCGTGTACATTTCACTGCTGAGAATAATCTCACCATTTGCTGCTACCAGATTAAAATAAAATTGCCCGTTCTTCGCTTTCTTAAGATCATAATGACCAGTAGCCATAAGAAATTCTCCTGATTGGGTAATTATCAGATTAAGTTTAGCCTGAAATTTATGCAGGTGAATTTTTTTAATAACAGCAGGCTACTTACATCAGTCGGCAAATTTCTGCCTCCCAGCGATAACCCAACCCATAAATTGAGCGAATGAAAGATTTATCTTCATCCAGTTGTTCTAATTTTCTGCGTAGGTTCTTGATATGGCTGTCAATTGTCCGATCATTCACAATCCGGTGATCGTTATAGAGATTATTCAATAGCTGATCACGGGAAAAAACCCGCCCGGGCTTGCTGGAGATAATTTTAAGTAGCCGGAATTCAACCGGTGTCAGATCCAGTACACGTTCAAGGTAGCGAGCCTGAAAATGGTTTTCATCAATTGTCAGTGCTCCCTGTTCACTGATGATATCCTGCGGACGATAGCAGCGGCGTAAGATAGTTTTCACTCTGGCGATGATTTCTCTTGGACTATAAGGCTTACAGACATAATCATCCGCACCAATTTCCAGCCCTAGCAGGCGATCAATTTCTTCAGTTTTAGCTGTCATCATAATAATAGGGATATCTGAAAATTTACGGACTTCCCGACAGACAGATAACCCATCAAGACCGGGTAACATAAGATCGAGCAGAATAATATCAGGTTGGTGTTGCTGAACATGAGCAACCACTTCATCACCTCGCACCAGCCATTGTGTTTGATAATTTGCAGTTTGTAGATAATCAACCAGTAACTGTCCCAGTTTGGGCTCATCTTCAACGATCAGAACGGTATATTGTACACTCATTATTTCAATATCTTATATTTGACGTCTTATGTTCAGAAAACTTGAACAAGGGTAACTCTACGTGAATTTGAATACCACCTAAAGGTGATATTTCAGCACTAATAAGACCGTTATGAGCTTCAATAATGTTGTAGCAGATTGCCAGACCTAAACCTGAACCACCACTGGCTCGATTGCGTGAAGATTCGCAGCGATAGAAACGTTCAAAAATACGCTGGCACTGTTCTGCGGTAAGCCCGGGAGCACTATCTTGCCAGCTTAATAACCATTTTTGCTGGGTTACATGCCCGTGAATAAGCACTGTTCCGTGATCAGCAGTATAGCGCAGGCTATTTTCCAGTAAGTTATGGAATAGCTGCGTTAATCGTTTAGGGTCAGCAAATAACATCGTATTCTGCGGTAAATGTAACTCCAGTGAAATGTGCTTATCGGCGAAACGCCCACGATATGCAGCGACAGCGATTTTCAAGAGTTCATTGACATCAACTGACTCTTTTCGATAGGTCAGAGAACCGCGATCTGTCAGGGAAAGTAAATGTAAATCATCCACTAACTTTGTCAGGATGGTAACTTCCGTCAGTAACGAGTGAATGGTTTCCTGTGTCGGCTGACGGACACCATCCTGTAAAGCTTCCAGTTCGCCACGCAGAATAGAGAGTGGTGTGCGCAATTCATGGGAAATATCTGCCATATAATCCCGTCGCATCTGTTCATTTTTTTCCAGCGTACAGGCTAGGTGATTAAAATCTGCTGCTAATTGCCCGATTTCATCCTGAGCGGATGATACAACACGGACACTGAAATCACCGGAGGCCAGTTTATGTGTGCCTTCCACCAGCCGCTTAACGGGTTTCAAAAAAACACGGGATAAAAAGAACGTTGCAATCAGGGCCAGCATAGTAGAGAAACCAGCGATAACCCAACTGGTCAGCTGCTGTTGTTGAGCAAAACTGATATCCGCCTGACGGGTAATCTTGTCAGAGGTACTGACGATTACCCAACCGACCACTTTAGTCTGGTAAGTGACAGGCATACGGTACGTTTCTTCCGCCATATTATCCGCATGACCAACTAACCGCCGCATATGGCTGTCAACGACCCAGAACTGAGAGCGCCAGCCACGGGGAGATAGTTCTCGCCGATTATCACTGTTTTGTTCAATATTTCGGATAATTTGAAAGATAACCCGATCGTTTTTAGTCAGGAAGTCCCAACTGCCGTATTGCTGATATTGATCTGTCAGTGCTTCGGCCAGCATATTGGCACGTAGTTGACTGTTCTGCTTAATATAACCGATGAATCCATACTGGAAACTGAGGCGAATGCCCCAGTGCATTGTGACTAATACCAGCATACAGGTAGCAAAAATGGCCAGAAATAATTTCCCGCTGATTCCGGTTTTTATCCGTAATTTCACTTTTTATCCGTAACGTTACAATGATTTTATTCTCTGAAATTTTGCTATCCGGCGTTGTTGCCACTTCTCACGTAACCGGTCAAAAAACAGATAAACAACGGGAGTGGTATATAACGTCAGAATTTGGCTCATAACTAACCCGCCAACAATGGTGATCCCCAGAGGGTGGCGTAATTCAGCGCCATCACCATGACTCAGTACCAAAGGTAAAGCACCGAATAAAGCAGAAAGAGTTGTCATCATGATTGGCCGGAATCTTAATAAACTGGCCTGAAATATGGCTTCCCGTGCACTGAGTTGCCCATTCCGCTGAGCTTCAAGCGCAAAATCTACCATGATAATGGCATTTTTTTTCACGATACCAATCAGCAGCATAATGCCAATCATAGCAATCAGGCTAAATGGCGTATTGAATAGCTCTAATGCCAGTAAAGCCCCGATTCCGGCAGACGGAAGGGTAGAAAGGATTGTCAGGGGATGAATATAGCTTTCATACAGTACACCCAGCACCAGATAAACCGTAATGATAGCAGCAAGGATCACCATCAACTGGGAACTCTGAGTTTCCTGAAAATCCTGTACAGTACCACCAAAGGAGCCACGAACCGCTGATGGGACGCTGAGTTCAGTCATTGTTCTTTCTATCGCACTGACTGCATCAGACATCGTGTAGCCTTCCGCAATATCGAAAGAGATTGTGGAAGCTGCCGAAAGACCCTGATGATAAATGTCCAATGGTGCATTGGCTGGTCGCCAGCTGGCAAAATAAGAGAGTGGAATACGTTTCCCTTCCTTATTGATGACAAAGATTTTCTCCAGTGCACTGATATCCTGATTATATTCAGGGGCAACTTCCATCACGACTTTATATTGATTCAGTGGTTGATAAATCGTTGAAATAGGCTGTTGCCCGAAAGCGTTTCCGAGCAGACTATTCGCCTGAGCAACGCTGATGCCGAGACGGGCCATCAGATCACGGTCGTAGGTAATGGCTAATTCAGAACCTTTATCGTCATCATCTGAATTGACGCCGGTCAGTTGAGGTAACGTTTTCAAGGCGTTGTTGATTATGGGTGTCCATTTGCGAAGCGCATCTGAATCATCCGACAGTAAATTAAATTCATAAATAGATTTGGCGTTACCACCGCCCCCACCACCGGATCTGAGATCCTGTACCGGAATAAGATACAGCGAAGCCCCCGGTTCGTGGGATAACTTCTGCCGTAAACGAGATATGATTTGATCGATACTTTCTGTACGTTCACTTAAAGGCTTTAATGACATAAACATAAAGCCGACATTCATGCTGTCACCACCAGTAAACCCTGTCACATTTTCAACCGTTGGGTCAGCATTAATGACCTGCATAAAATGTTCCATTTTTTTATGCATGGCCTGAAAGGAAATATTTTGATCAGCAACGACAAAACCCCGTAACTGGCCAGTATCTTGTCTGGGGAAAAAAGTTTTCGGGATATTAATATAGAGCCAGCCATTCAGGAGGATAATTCCCAGTAACATTAATAAAACCCAGAAAGAGTGGTTAAGAACCCATTTTAGTGAACGGCCATAATATTGCTGAAGCCGGAGAAAAAATTTACCGAAACCGCGAATTTTCTTCAGTGATTTTTCAGGTGAAGTTTTTAGCAGATGCGCGCACATCATTGGCGTTAAGGTGAGTGAAACTAACAGCGAAATGCCTATCGCAGTTGCAAGCGTTACCGAGAAATCAAGGAATAGCCTGCCGAGCATTTCATCTATCAACACAAGGGGGATAAAAACCGCCACCAGAGACAGGCTCATGGCAAGCACGGTAAACCCGACTTCTCTCACGCCCTTAAGAGCGGCTTGGGCTGGTTTCATTCCGGCTTCCAGATGACGGGAGATATTTTCCAGCACAACAATGGCATCATCCACCACAAAACCAGTAGCAATGGTCAGAGCCATGAGTGAAAGATTATTCAGGCTGAAACCACATAAATACATTGCGGTAAATGTGCCAATCAGTGAAACCGGAACAGCAACCGCCGGAATAAGCGTGGCACGTCCTGAGCGTAGAAACAGAAAAACCACCAGAATCACCAGAGCAACGGCAAGCGCAAGTGCCCGTTCTACTTCATACAACGAAGCCCGGATAGTGGGGGAACGATCCTGTACAACACTCAGTTTAATATTGGCGGGTATTGATGCTTGCAGGGCAGGGAGTTCAGCACGGATCTTACTGATTGTTTCAATGATATTCGCACTGGATTCCCGCCGGATGATCAGAGCGATAGCAGGTTTATTGCCGGACATACCTGAAGCACGGATATCTTCCACTGACTCTGTGACAGTCGCGACATCTTTTAAACGGACAGGTGAGCCATCACGGTAAGCCACAATGATAGAAGCGTAATCATTCGCTTTTTTAATTTCATCGTTAGTCTGTATTTGCCAGCTGTATTCGTCTGCATCAACATGACCTGTCGGATTTCTGACATTGGCATTGTTGACAGCAGTGCGGATATCGTCAAGTGAGATCCCTTTACTGAACAGGGCATTGGGATTCAATTCAACCCTTATTGCGGGTAATGAACTGCCTGAAACAGTAACCTGACCAACGCCTTCTATCTGTGAGATTCTTTGAGCAAGACGCGTCGAGGCAATATCATATAATTGCCCTTCGCCATAACTGTCTGATGTCAGGGTCAGGATCATAATCGGGGCAGAAGAGGGATCGGCCTTGTGGTAAGTCGGCCGGCTTGGCATTCCTGAAGGTAACAGGCTTTCTGCGGCATTAATCGCTGCCTGTACATCCCGTGCTGCTCCGTTGATATCCCGGTTCATTTCAAACTGCAAATAAATGAAGGTATAGCCTAATGAACTGGAGGAGCTCATATCCTTAACACCGGCAATTCTGCCGAGTGAACGCTCCAGTGGGGTAGCGACAGAGGATGCCATTGTTTCCGGTGATGCGCCGGGCATATAAGCTGAAACCCCAATCACCGGAACATCGATTTGTGGCAGAGGTGATACCGGCAACAGGATAAAACTGAATGCACCACACAGTGTGATAGCGACACTTAATAGTGTGGTGGCAACAGGTCGTTGGATAAATAAGGCGAAAAATTTCACAACGGCTCCTGATGATCAGTAGAAGAACGCGCTAATGTTGCCTGATTATGAGCCTGCTGGCTGTTTTGTTTATTTCTGTTCTGCCTATTCCTGCGATAGTGTGCCAGCCTGTCAAACAGCAGATAAATGACGGGTGTTGTAAACAACGTCAGTATTTGACTCATAATCAACCCGCCTACCATGCTGACCCCCAACGGGCGGCGTAGCTCAGCGCCGATCCCAGTGCTGAGCATCAAAGGTAATGCGCCGAGCAGTGCCGCCATTGTTGTCATCAGAATCGGCCTGAAGCGCAGGAGACAGGCCTGAAAAATAGCATCATAGGGCGACATACCTTTTTCACGTTCTGCTGCCAGCGCAAAGTCAATCATCATAATGGCATTTTTCTTCACGATCCCAATCAGCAAAATAATCCCGATAATGGCAATGATATCCAGTTCATAGCCTCCCAGCATTAATGCCAGTAATGCGCCGACTCCCGCAGTAGGCAGTGTTGACAGGATCGTTACCGGATGAATAAAACTTTCGTACAGGATCCCGAGCACAATATACATAGCAACAACAGCAGCCAGTATCAGCAATAAGGTATTACTCAGTGCATTCTGAAATGCCAGTGTAGCTCCCTGAAATTGTGTATTGATATCTTTGGGCAGATTAATAGCGTGTTCTGTTTCCTTCACGGCATTAACGGCTGCTTCCAGAGATGTATTGTGTGCGACGTTGAATGAAAAAGTGGTTGCAGGAAATTGTTGCAGGTGATTAATGGATAAATACCCCAACCGTTGTTCAATCGTGGCGATAGCAGTCAGAGGTACGATATTGCCATCTGAACTTAAAAGACGAACATCATTGAGTGCATCAATACCGGGAGAATGTTGCGTATCCTGTGCTAATATAACCCGATATTGATTTGACTGTGTATAAATGGTTGAGATCATCCTTTGACCAAAAGCGTTATACAAAGTGCTGTCAATAGCAGCAATTGTAATACCTAACCTGCTGGCCATATCCCGATTTATGTTGATATGAGCGACTAATCCCCGATTTTGCAAATTATTACTGATATCGACCAGTTCAGGCCGTTTTTTCAGTGCGTCCTGTAACTTAGGAACCCAAGTGTTAAGCTCATCCAGAGATGTTGCCTGTAGCGTAAATTGATATTGCGTACGGGAAAGCTGGGTATCGATAGTCAGATCCTGAATCGGTTGCAGATATAAGGTGGTGTCCGACACTTTAGCTACCCGTGCTTGCAGGCGGGGGATAATATCCTCAATTCTGTCATGACGCTGAGCAAACGGTTTTAGTGTGATTTGCAGACGCCCATTGTTTAGTGTGGGGTTACTGCCATCAACGCCAATGAAAGTCGTCACATTCTCCACTGCGGGGTCCTGTAGCAGCAATGCGCTAACCTGATGTTGTTTATCCGCCATTGCATTGAAAGAAATGGATTGTGGCGCTTCCAGTGTGCCCTGAATTAATCCATTATCCTGTGATGGAAAAAAACCTTTTGGAATAATGATATAGAGAAGAGCAGTCAAAGCCAGAGTACCCAGTGTGACACCGAGTGTCAGCCAGGGATGGTTCAGGACACGTTTCAGCCACACACCATATATCGCAATTACCCATTCAAAAAAGTGCTCACAGGCTTGTTCAAAGCGATTATGTTTAATGTCCGACTCTGCTTTCAGCATTCTTGCACACATCATTGGCGTCAGAGTAAGTGAGACAACGGCTGAAATTAAAATCGCCACCGCCAGTGTAATCGCAAACTCCCGGAATAAACGCCCTACGATATCCCCCATAAATAACAGCGGGATCAAAACGGCGATCAGGGAAAAAGTCAGTGAAATGATGGTAAAACCTATTTCACCAGCCCCTTTTAGTGCAGCGGCCAGAGGTTTTTCTCCCCGTTCGATATAGCGGGAAATATTTTCAATAACAACAATGGCATCATCGACAACAAAGCCTGTTGCAATGGTTAATGCCATCAATGTCAGATTATTGATAGAAAAACCACAAAAATACATAACTGCAAATGTTCCGATAAGTGAAAGCGGAACGGCAATACTTGGGATTAAAGTTGCGGCAGCATTACGCAGAAACAGGTAAATCACCATGACAACCAGAGCAACCGCCAGCAGTAGCTCAAACTGAACATCCTTAACAGAAGCCCGGATCGTAGTGGTGCGATCCGTCAGAACATCCACTTTCACTGATTTAGGCAGGCTGCTTATTAGTTCCGGCAATACGCTGCGAATGTTATCCGTAGTTTCAATAACATTAGCACCCGGTTGACGTTGCACATTGATAACAATGGCGGGGTTTTCATTTGCCCATGCACCGAGTTTGGTATTTTCTGCATCTCGCTCAATTGTCGCCACATCGCGCAGCCGAATCGGGGCTCCGTTTTTATAGGTCACAATTAAATTGCGATAATCGTCAATGGATTTCATCTGATCGTTGGCAGACAGGGTAATTGACCGCGTTGGGCCATCAAAACTGCCTTTTGGCGAATTTACATTCGCACTGACAATCGCATTACGAATAACATGGCTGTCCAGCCCTTGTGCGGCCATCGCCTGCGCATTTAACTTCACGCGGACAGCAGGTCGCTGCCCGCCAGCCAGAGTAACCAGACCAACGCCACCAACCTGAGAAATACGCTGAGCAACACGGGTTTCTACCATATCCTGTACTTCTGTCATCGGCAGAGCATCAGAGGTTACGGCCAGCGTTAAAATCGGAGGATCTGCCGGATTAACCTTACTGTAAATAGGAGGGTAGGGCAGATCATCAGGTAACAGATTGATACTTGAATTTATGGCTGCCTGTACATCCTGTTCTGCCACATCCAGTGGCAGGGAAAGCTGGAATACCAGAGTAATTACAGAAGCTCCGCCAGAACTCTGTGATGACATCTGTTTCAGGCCGGATATTTGCCCGAATCTGCGTTCCAGTGGTGCTGTTATAGCAGAAGTCATCACGTCAGGATTAGCACCGGGATAAAGTGTCACAACCTGAATAGTCGGATAATCAACCTGTGGCAATGCAGAAACCGGCAGCATCCGGTAGCCAAGAATACCGGCAAGCAAAATTGCAATCATAAACAGCGTCGTTGCTACCGGACGCAGTATAAATAAGCGGGATGGGCCGCCTCCTGTCACCGGAGAATCAGAATGCATTACTTATTCTCCACCTTATTGTCTGGCTGAGCAGGTTTATCCTTGGTGTTATCTGATTTTGGTTGCAGGGGCTTAACAATTTCAACCATAGCTCCTTCTGTCAATTGATCAATACCATCTGTGACTACCCGATCACCAACCGACAGACCACTGTTGATAATGACCCGATTATCATTTTGTAGTCCGGTGATTATTTTATGTTTTTTAACCTTATTATCTTTACTCACCAGCCAGACAAAATGACCACTGCTACTCATCTGTAATGCGGCATCGGGTATAACTATGGCGTTATCCAGAGTATTTACCCTGATCTGAATATTAACGAATTGATTTGGAAACAGTGTGTTATCCCGATTATCAAATCTGGCTTTCATTTTTATGGTGCCGGTTGCAACATCAATTTGGTTATCGATACTGAGCAGCTTGCCTTGTGCTAATTGCAGTTTGTTATTGCGATCCAGAGCAATGACGGGAGGGGGGGTATTATTTTGCTGTGCCTTCAATATGGCACTGAGATCATTTTCAGGCAGGGAAAATAACACGTCGATGGGATTAACGCGCGTAATGACGACAATCGGTTTGTCTCCCCCGGAAGAGACGTAGTTACCGACATCTATCCGTTTCAGACCAACCCGGCCTGAAATAGGTGCTGTGATGCGGCTGTAAGTTAATTGGAGTTTTTGCTCATCAATATCAGCCTGATCGCTTTGGAGAGCGGCCTTATATTGACGGACTAATGCATGCTGCTTATCCAGATCCTGTTGAGAAATTAATTTGCTTTTTGCCAGTTGTTGATAACGGACTAAATCCTGCTTAGCATTGGCCAACATCGCTTGATCTTTAACATATTGTCCTTGTGCTTTTGCCAACCTGACCTGATAAGGACGGGGATCAATTTCTGCCAGTAAATCACCTTTTTTCACCTGCTGGCCTTCAGTAAAATGCAGGGCGATTAATTGCCCGCTTACCAGACTGGTAACATTGACGGTATCTGCTGCCTGAACTGTTCCTAACCCTTCCAGATAGTGGGGAACGGACTCCATTTTAGCGGTAGCCGCCTGAACAGGGCGGGGTGGTTCGGCTGATAAATTTTGTTGTGGGCCGGGCTTTTGTGATGGTTTGAAATGGTTCCATGTAAAGAAAGCTGCTGCGATGATAACGACTAATGCAGCAAAACAGAAAAAGTAGGTACGACGGTTATTGCTCATATATTCGACATTCTCTTAATATTGCACCGATAATCAGCCACACATGCATCTTATGCTAAATTGGTGTAAATATATATTTAATTAGTGTACTTGGAGATGAATAGCCAATCATGGAGAAAATATGGAAATTGTGTCAATAACATAATGTAGTAGAATTAAACTGACTTATCCATTATTGAAGCTGTTATCACGGTGTAAAGAGAAAAACAGATATTGCTATGTGCGGTGCTGGAAAAAGAGAGTTAATCTATTTGTGAATATGGCATCCCTGCAAAGAAATAACAACTTGAAACTATAGGTGTTGATAGTTATTCATAGTGAAAGGAGTAATTATCGCTAATAAAGCGAGAGGTTATAAAATGCAGAATATATTAACGGCTAAACATCTATAGCTGTAATAGTGGCCATACACTGGATATTATATAATAATCTTGGATTCGACTAATAAGTGCAATTTCTAAGAAAGGCGGTCAGTTGCTATAGTAGGCATCTTTCTCGCCAAAGGAAAATGCACTATGACCTATACACA
>NZ_NIBU01000054.1 GCF_002632485.1 Xenorhabdus innexi
TATGTGTCTGTTGCTGATAGCGTTCACGGATCACATAAGCCAGTTGATTGGCTCGTTCGTTTAACTGACGATAGGTCAGCTTTTCACCTGCAAACACCAGTGCGATATTATCCGGCGTGATCTCCGCCTGTGCTTCAAACAACTGTGGCAGGGTTTTATCCTGCGGATAAGGGGCATCGGTCTGATTCCAGTGCTGTAGGGTAGCGTGTTCTTCGTCACTGAGGCAGTTAATTGCGGTATGGGATTGGTGTGGATTACAGGCTACGGCGTGCAGAATACGCTCAAGCTGGCTTAACAGACGTTGAGTCTGTTCTGTCGTCAGCCAGTCTTCGCCATAACTGAATCTGATGATTAAGCGGTTATCCTGTTCATAAGCCATCAGCGACAGCGGGTAATCTGCTTTTTCGACAACCTGACGGAATGTCATTGTGTGCTCTATGCCCGCGTTATCTTCACTCAAAACCGGCATCGGGTAGTTTTCAAATACCAGCAGGCTATGGAACAGTCTTTCACCGTTAAACTGCAACCCGGAGAGCGAAACATTACTGTGGCTGTTAAGCGCGGCAATATCGTTCTGGATGTTCTGTAATAGGGTGGCAATGCTGTCTGTGTGATCCCAGCGCACCATCAGCGGCAACGTGTTGATATACAACCCCACACTGGATTCAATTCCTTCTATGGGCACATCACGGCCGGAGACGGTCGTGCCGACAAGAGTCTGCGTATCACCAGTGTAGCTGTACAACAGTTTGTGCCAGGCAAATTGCAGCGCCACATTCAGGGTGATCCCCATCTCGCGGCAGGTATTTTTCAACCGCTCATAAGCGTTGCCCTGTAGGGCAAGTTGCTGTGTTGCCGGGTTTTCGACGGTTTTTATCTGGGTTAAGTCGGTGTGATGACTTAACAGAGCAGACAGATCATTCGTGCCCTGAAAATGGGCTTTACGCTCAGCCCAGTAAGCCTCTGATTCTGTTTTATGTTCCAGATAATATTGCTGGGTTGCCAGATAGGCTTTATCAGCCACAATTTTCGGTGTCAGTCCCTGAGTGATCTCGTTGTAATATTCATGTACTGCCTGCAATAAAATCGGCTGGCTCCAGCCATCAAGAATCGCGTGATGCTGGGTGATAAGTACCGTGACCAGCGTTTCCTGTTGCCTGATCAGGTTGAAACGCATTAATCCGGGCTGGCTGAAATCAAAGGGCAGAGTGCGATCCTGTTGCCGGATGGCGTTAATGGCACTTTCCCGCTCCTCTTCCGGCAACCGGCTGATATCGTTAATGGTGAAGTTAGCTGAACTGATACCGGCACTTTTAGTTACGATTTGTAATATCTTTCCTTCCCAGTCAAAGGCGGTTCTGAGAATGGGAAAGCGAAGTGAAGCCAGCGCCCATGCCTGCTGGTAGGCGGCAATATCCATATTAGTATGATAATCCAGCAGTAACTGAACCCGATAGGCATCATCCTGTGGCTGAGCCAGATAATGGTAAACAAAGCCCTGTTGCAGACTGGTGGCAGGAAATATTGCTTCAATTTTGTTTCCGAAGGATAAAGCGGACTCCGCCGGAGCAGCAGGATTTTCACTATCAACAAGAGCATTAAAGTCTTCTTCAGAGAAAATGCTTTTTTCATTTAAAAAATCGACTATTTTCTCTTTTCTCTGTTTAACCTTATCAATAAGTTGAGAAGGAGGATTCTCTCCGGTAAATGCCAGCTTCAACTTATTTTCACAGACCCAGACTGATACCTGACTTTCATTGAGTTCTTTGAATAGCATCAACATTTTTTACACATCCAAAATAGTTTTCTGTTCTGAGTGGCGGTGTGGATTTGCATCATTTACGCGATTAAATCGCTGAGTAATCTGGTTGAGTTGTTCCATTGAAACTTGCGTGATCCCGTAATCACTGGGGGTCTTGAGACCACCCGATTGCGCCTGTTTTTGTGCATTCGTGATGACGTTGTGAAGTGCCTGTTCAAATGCCCGGATAAATGCTTCTGTCCGGCTTTGCGGCAGGCGGGAGTTCACACTGAATTGCAATTTTTCTTCCCGAACAGCTCCATTAATACTCAGCAATAAATGAGTGCTATTTTCGCTGGCTGTCGTACTCCCACAGGTATCTGATTGTCCTGAGTAGCTGAAACGGATGACCGGCAAATGACCGATCAGAGAGTTCGCCTGAGCTAACACGCTGTAACCAACACCTAGATTCGGGATACTACGAAGCATCTCTTTGGTATAAATGATGGTTTCTGCGGTATCCGGCTGTATTTCCAGACGAACGGGATACAGAGTTATGCCAGCGGACTCTTGCCGGCTTTCTGCCAGCATGATGTGGTTGACGGGACGGGAGAACGTTTCAGACAAAGCCTGAGCCAAGGCACTCAGCAGTAAATCGTTAATTTCGGTGTGGTAGCCGCTGCCGGATTCATGCAGCAGGATGTCCGTCATCTCAGCAGAAAGAGCAAACTGATGCGGTGTCAGTTCCCCCGCTTCTGCTCTGATATCATTTCCTGCCAGTATTTGATTCCAGTAGGGGATCTCATCCTTATATCGTTCTGAAACGGCAGTGACAGGAGATGACATCGCTGTCAGTAGCTTTGCCAGACGAGCCACTGTCGGAGCGTCAAAAATTGATTTCACCTGAAGAGTGAAACCAGCCTGACGCAGTTGGGAAACTAATTGGATACTGGTAATGGAGTCACCGCCGATACGGAAAAAGTTATCATCAATGCCGATTCGTTCCATGCCTAATACCGTCTGCCAAATGGTACAAAGTTGGCTTTCCAGTTCATTACGTGGTGCAACGTAACTTTCACGATTTTCCCGGATGGGTTCAGGCAGTGCCCGGCGGTTAACTTTCCCGTTCAGCGTCAGCGGGATTGCATCCATAAAGGTAAAGCTGGCGGGCAGCATATACTCCGGCAGGCGGGAGGAAAGATATTCAGTCAGAGTTTCATCAGACAAGGTTTCTTCAGCCACCAGATAAGCGGCTAGCTGCTTATTACCCGCGTTATATTCATAATCGATCACCACCGCCTGTTTTACCTGCGGATGCGAAGACAGAGCGCTTTCGATTTCCCCCAGTTCAATGCGATAACCGCGAATTTTGATCTGAAAGTCATTACGTCCGAGATATTCGATATTCCCGTCCGGTAACCAGCGGGCCAGATCACCGGTTTTGTACATGTGTCCATTAGGTTCAGGTGAGAACGGATCGGCAAGGAAACGTTCCGCAGTCAGATCAGGGCGATTCAGATAACCCCGCGCAACATTATCCCCGCCAATATGGATTTCCCCGACTACACCAAAGGGAACGGGTTGCCCGTGAGGATCAAGAATATAGCATCGGGTATTGGCAATGGGACGCCCGATAACGGAGACTTCCGGTACACCGAGCGCAGTACTGTACTCATACCAGACAGCATCGCCATTAACTTCAGACGAACCATAAAAGTTCAGCAGCCGGAGCCAGGGGAAACCGGTTACTGTCTGTCGTGCCAGTTCAGGCGGCAACAGTTCTCCGCTACATACCAATGTCTTGATGGATGCCAGATTGTGCTCACCATGATGCTGTATCAGGAGTTTCAGTAATGAAGGAACAACGACCAGAGAGTTCACACCAAAGCGATACAGACCTGCACAGAGACGAGCCGGATCTTTTACATCATGATCATTGAAGACCACCAGTTTGCCACCAGCTAATAACGTTCCCAGTGTTTCAGTGACTGAATCGACAAAACTGATACTGGTTTTCATCGCTGTCACCAGTGGAGATGGTGCAATGTTACGTACAAACCACCACAACCGGTTATTCAGCGCCTGATGACTACACATCACCCCTTTGGGGGCACCCGTTGAACCGGATGTATAAATAACATAGGCCAGATGCTGAGATGTTATTCCTGAAATATCAGGGTTATGTTCTGTCTGAATTCCTGTGAATGTCTCATGAGCATCGAGCATGATTATCGGGATGGGATCTGTAGTTTCCGTTTCGGGCTGCGTATGAAGACGGATTTTCTGCCGGAGCGTGGAGTGGGTTAATAATACGATCGGCGATGAATTTTTAACCATATAGGCCAGTCGCTCGTCAGGGTAAGCCGGATCAAGCGGGACATAAGCTCCGCCCGCTTTAAGAATGGCAAGCAGGCCGACAATCATCTCCGGACTACGCTCGATACATATTGCTACCCGATCATCAGGATGCACACCCAGCTCAATTAAATGATGCGCCAGCCGGTTGGCTCGCTGGTTGAGTTCGCCATAGCTTATCTGCCGGTCTTCAGATATGACGGCGGTGGCATCAGGAGTCTGGGCTGCCTGCGCTTCAAATAATTGTGCGAAGGTTTTATCCCGTGGATAAGGTGCGTTAGTCTGATTCCAGTGATACAGCAGAGTATGGCGTTCCTGTGCAGACAAGATATCAATAGCGGAAAGCGACTGTTTTTGATCTGCGGCAAAGGCGGCCAGTATCCGCTGATAAATATCCGTCAGCCGGATAATAGTTTCTTCATTAAACAGGCTGATGGCGTAATTCAGACAACCACTAATCTCGTTCTGCCCATCGGATATAAACAGGCTCAGATCAAATTTGGCAGAGTTATACAGTGAGTCATTGATTGCTGTCGGAATGAAGGGCAGACGCCTGTCAGGCGGGTTTTCCCCGAAACGCTGTACACTGAACATGACCTGAAAAATAGGGTGGCGGGCGGTATCCCTTTCAATATCCAGGGCATCAATAAGCTGTTCGAACGGCATATCCTGATGGGCTTTGGCTTCCGTTACCCGTTGATGAATCTGCCCGATCAGATTTTCCACATTGTCTGTTTGCTGAATCTGCGCCCTTAAAGCCAGTGAATTAACAAACATGCCGATTAATGGCTGAGTCTGAGCGTGATGACGGTTATCGGTCGGTGTGCCTAATACAATATCGCTTTGGCCGGATAATTTTGCCAGTGCAACATAAAACGCACTGAGCAATACGGTATAGAGGGTCGTTTCCTGTGTTTTTGCCAGAGTCCGTAATTGCCCTGAAAGCTGTTCATTCAGCACAAAATTGACATTTTGTCCCTGATAACTCATCTGAGCCGGTCTGGAATAATCCGTGGGTAAATCCAGTGATTCATAGTCGGCTAAAGCCTGCCGCCAGTAAGCTAACTGGTGTTCACGTATCTCGCCCTGTAAGTAGCTGCGCTGCCATGCGGCATAATCTCCGTAGCTAATCTCCAGCAGCGGGAGTTGGCAGTTGTGGCCTTCCAGCAGAGCATGATAAATTTCTGCCAGCTCATCCATAAAAATATCAATCGACCAGCCATCAATAGCGATATGGTGCCATAACAGTAACAGGTAATGCTGATCAGAAACCTGATAATGACGCAGGCGCAGGCTGGGTTCTGTGGTCAAATCAAACGGCGTGGTGACTTCTGCATGAACAGTATTCAGTAAATGATCGGTATCGTTACAGGAGCCGGATTGGATGAGAAGATTTTCGTCCCGTAATTCAGGATAAATAATGCCCTCATCATTACTGCGATACACCATTTTCATTATCGGGTGGCGTTCAGTCAGCCGATTGATAGCCGTTTCAAGCAGCGGCAGACAGTTTTTGTTATCCAACTGAACCAGATAAGGAATATGGTAAGCATTTGTACCCTGTTCAAACTGTTCGATAAACAGCATTCGCTCCTGAGCAAAGGACAGGGGATAGCGCTCTGTTTCCAAATGCGGAATAACAGTATAAATCTGCGTTTCCATCTGAGTTGCCAGCCCTGCAATGGTTTTCTGTTCGAACAACTGTGCCAGTGATACCTCGGTTGCCAGAATCCGGCGAATGGCAGCGATCAGTTTAACCGCAGTCAGGGAGTTTCCGCCGATACGGAAGAAATTATCCTCAATGCCGACCCGTTCCAGCTCCAGAACGTTCTGCCAGATATGACACAGTTGAGTTTCCAGCTCATTGCGAGGGGCAATATAACTTTCTTTATTGCTGAAGACCGGTTCAGGCAGTGCCCGCCGATCCAGTTTTCCATTCAGAGTCAGGGGAATTGCTTCAAGACGGGTAAAGCTGGCGGGCAGCATATATTCAGGCAGACGGGAGGATAAGTATTTAACTAAACTTTCGTCTGAAAGTTCTCCCTCAGTAACCAGATAAGCGACCAGTGCGGTATTGCCTTTATCATGATGGTCAATTACGACGGCCTGCCTGATCAGCGGGTGCGAAGCAAGAGCGCTTTCGATTTCTCCCAGCTCAATACGAAACCCGCGAATTTTGACCTGAAAGTCATTGCGCCCCAGATATTCCAGTTCTCCGTCCGGCAGCCAGCGCGCTAAATCACCGGTTTTATACAGACGGGTATAACCGTATTGCCGGTCTTTCTCAGTAGAGAAAGGATTTTCAACAAAGCGCTCGGCAGTTAATTCTGCGCGGTTTAAATATCCTCGGGCCAACCCGCCTCCGCCGATATACAGTTCTCCGGTAGCGCCGACAGGAACCGGCTGACCGGCAGAGTCGAGAATATAAGCAGCCATATCGCTGAGCGGACGTCCAATACAGGATATCGCGCTGGTGTCATTTCGGGTTAATTTTTTATAGGTTACATGAACAGTGGTTTCGGTTATCCCGTACATATTAATGAGGGCAGGACTTTGGTCGCCGTAGTGATCCCACCAGGGCCTCAACTGTACCGGATTCAGTTTATCACCGCCGAAAATCACGTAACGAAGGTGAGGGAATTCTGTTCTTCTATTCAGTGCCGCATCAATAAAGGCATAAAACGCCCCCGGTGTCTGATTCAGAACAGTGACCTGCTGTACAGAACAGAGATGGCTGAACCGATCAAAATCTTTTGTACATTCAATCGGCGGGATCACCAACCGACCGCCATAAAGCAGCGCTCCCCATAATTCCCACACACTGAAATCAAAGGTGTAAGCATGGTAAAGCACCCAGATATCGTTCTGATTAAACTGGTACTCTGCCTGAGTACTCGCGAATAAACGCCCGACATTTTCGTGGGTCTGTAACACACCTTTGGGTTGACCAGTTGTGCCGGAGGTGTAGATAACATAGGCCAGATCAGCGGCATTACTGACTGGTGCCGGATTTTCCACTGACCGTCCTCCGATCACGGCTTGATCATCTGCCGCGATCAGTTGTGCCTGACTGTACCTTTCAAGCTCTGTCAGATATTTCTGCTGAGTGATAACGCAGGGAGAACGGGTATCATTCAGAATAAACCGGACTCGCTCCTGAGGGTATTCTGGAGAGACTGGCACATAAGCACCACCTGCTTTCAGTACCGCCAGAATACTGACTACCATTTCCGGACTGCGATCCAGATAGAGTGCGACCAGCGTATCCGCAGGCATGGCCTGATTGTGTTGCTGTTGATAGTATTCGCGGATGACTGTCGCTAACTGATTTGCCTGTTCATTTAACTGGCGGTAGGTCAGGATTTCCTCTTCAAACACAATTGCCACATTATCCGGTGTTTTTTCCGCCTGCTTTTCAAACAACTGTTGCAGTGGTTCATCCTGCGGATAATACATGTCGCTCTGGCTCCAGCGATGCAGCAGAGTATGGCGTTCCTGTGCGGACAGCACGTCAATGCCGGACAGAGGCTGTTCCTGATCTGCCACGAAGGCTGCCAGTACCCGCTGATAGATGTCCGTTATTCTGACGATAGTATCTTCTTTAAACAGGCTGACTGCGTAATTCAGACAAGCGGTAATCTCACTGTTTCCTGCGGATATTTTCTCTTCAGATAAATAAAGGAACAGGTCAAATTTGGCGGGGCTGTATAAAGATTCTTCCAATTCCACCGGACGGAAGAGCATTTCATGTTCCTGTAGCGGAAATTCCCCCGATCCCTGCACACTGAACATGACCTGAAAAACCGGATGACGGGATGTATCCCGCTCAATATCCAGCACATCGAGTAGCTGCTCAAACGGGATATCCTGATGGGTTTTGGCTTCCGTTACCCGCTGGTGGATGAGCCTTATCAGGGTAGCAATACTGTCGGTTTGCGTAATCTTCGCCCTTAAGACCAGCGTGTTAACGAACATACCAATCAGGGGCTGGGTCTGGGCATGGTGGCGGTTATCCGTTGGAGTCCCCAGCAGGATATCGTCCTGCCCGGAAAGTTTTGCCAGCGTGACATAAAAGGCACTAAGCAGCACAGTATAGAGAGTGGTTTCTTGTGTATTTGCCAGCCGCCGTAGCTGGTCAGAGAGCCGGGTATCCAGCCTGAAGTGAAAATCCCGCCCCTGATAACTGACTTTTGCCGGTCTGGGATAATCCGTCGGTAAAATCAGCGATTCATAGCCGGTTAAAATCTGCTGCCAGTAGGTAAGCTGGCGTTCACGTATCTCACCCTGTAAATAGTTGCGTTGCCATACGGCGTAATCCCCGTAGGTGATATCCAGTGGCGGGAGCAGACTGTCACGATTTTCCCGCAGAGCGTGATAAATCTCGGTCAGCTCAGCCATAAAGATACTGACAGACCAACCGTCAATGGCAATATGGTGCCATAGCAGCAGTAAATAGTGATTATCCCCGACCGGATAGTGGCGCAGGCGAAGGCTGAATGTGTTAGCCAGATCAAATGGTGTGGCTATTTCAGCCCGCACAGTATTCAACAGGGTAGTTATATCTTCACAAGGCTGTGATTTTATAACTAACTCGTCGTCCAGCCGTTGTTGTTGAACTTGTGCATCACTATCACTGCGGTATACCATTTTCATCACCGGATGCCGTTCAGCCAGTTGATTAACGGCGGTTGCCAACAGCGATAAAGAAATCTCGTCATTCAGTTGCATCAGATAAGGCACATGATAGGCATCAGAACCCTGTTCAAACTGTTCGATAAACAGTATCCGTTCCTGAGCGAACGATAGCGGATAGTTGGCTTGTGAGAGATGAGGGATCACCGTATAAGCCTGTTGTTCCAGTTGGGTAGCCAGCCCTGTGATGGTTTTCAGTTCAAACAATTGTGCCAGCGATATTTCGGTTGCCAGAACACGGCGAATGGCAGCGATCAGCTTAATGGCGCTCAGGGAATTGCCACCGATACGGAAGAAGTTATCTTCAACGCCCACCCGCTCCAGCCCTAACACTTCTTGCCAAAGGGTACACAGTTGGGCTTCCTGTGCGTTACGGGGGGCAACATAACTCTCTCTGTTTAGCCAGACAGGTTTTGGCAATGCCCGGCGATCCACTTTCCCGTTCTGGGTGAGTGGAATTGCTTCCATAAAGGTAAAACTGGCGGGCAGCATATAGTCCGGCAGACGGGAAGCGAGGTATTCCATCAGGATAGAATCAGACAAAACACTCTCTGTAACCAGATAAGCCGCCAATACTTTATTGCCACTGTTTTCGTGGTCAATCACCACCGCCTGTTTTACCTGTGGGTGTGAAGACAGAACGCGCTCGATCTCCCCCAGCTCGATGCGGAATCCGCGGATTTTAACCTGAAAGTCATTACGACCGAGGAATTCGATATTTCCGTCCGGTAGCCAGCGGGCCAAATCACCGGTTTTGTACATCCGGCCAGTAGGTTCTGATGAGAATGGATCGACAAGAAAACGTTCTGCCGTCAGTTGCGGTTGGTTCAGATAGCCTCGGGCAACGCCATCGCCGCCGACATAAATCTCACCGGGCGCACCGATTGGCACCGGATGGCCCTGTGAATTCAGGATGTAAATACGGGTATTGTTGATAGGACGCCCGATAGGCAGCCTGCCGTTTTCCGGCGCTATTAACGGCATTTCATAAGAGGTGGCAAATGTAGTGCTTTCGGTGGGGCCGTAAAGATGCAGCAGATGCCGGGGAGCTGTTCCGGCTCTGAGGCGGAAAGCGGCCTGATTATCGCTCTGTTCTCCACCAAACAGCACGCAACGCAACCCTGACAATGACGGCGCAATCTGATCCGCATACTGGTTAAAGAGGGCGGTGGTCATAAAGAGGATACTGACCTCTTCTGATAACAGGCTCTGAGCAAACTGTTCGGGCTGTAACAGAATGTCTTTCGGGATCAACAGAACACGGGCTCCGTGAACCAGACCCGACCATATCTCCCAGATGGCAGCATCAAAGGAAATATTGGCGCAATGCGCTATGCAGTCATCAGGGCCGATATCAGCAAAACTGCTATTGATTATCAGGCGCAGAACATTTCGGTGTTCAATCATGACGCCTTTAGGCTGTCCGGTGGAGCCGGAGGTATAGATCACATAAGCCAGATGGCGTGCTGTCAGCCCTATCATCTGTGTTTCCGGATTGGTGTCCGGCTGGATAGCCAAAAGGGGAGCCAGTTCATCAAGGTGGAGTACCGGAACAGTCCGGGGTAATTGATCAGCCAGAGATGCCCTGGTCAGCAGAAGTCGTGGGGCGGCATCTTTCAGCATAAAATCAAGCCGCTCAACCGGATAAGTCGGGTCCAGCGGAACATAAGCACTCCCGGCCTTGAGAATAGCCAGTAAGCCCACCACCATATCCGGACTGCGCTCAAGGCAAATTGCTACCCGATCATCCGGTCGCACACCCAATGTCATCAGATGATGCGCCAGTTGGTTGGCGCGCCGGTTGAGTTCGTCATAACTGAGCTGTTGGTTTTCAAACACGACGGCGGTGGCATCAGGACGTTGGGCAACCTGTGCCTCAAACAACTGTGGCAGGGTTTTATCCTGCGGATAAGGGGCATCGGTCTGATTCCAGATATTCAATAAGGTGTGACGTTCTTGCTCTAATAGAATGGGTAATTCACTGACTAAAACAGCAGGGTTATTAATTAAGGCAGTCAGTAAGTTTCCCAGCCGCGTAAGAATATTTTCAATATCTGAATCGCTGAAATAAGATCGTAAATAACCGATGGTGATTTTTAATTCCTGATCATACCCATAATCTTTCAACCGGAATGCGATGGGATAAATATTAAATGTTGTGTCTATATGAGTATGTTCAGCCTGATTCAATTCAGGGTCTGAAGCTGAAAAGCGATCATATAAGATAAAGATATTAGGTAAAGAAAAGCCATGTTGATTTGCCAGTCTGGAAAGATGTGACTGAGGGAATTTACGGTGAATATAACTATTTTTCAGTGCTGATTCCATTAGCCTGATTTGTTTGATAGTGCTGATTGTCGGTGAAATATGACAATGTACCGGATATGTATTAGCCTGCATTCCGATGACGGATTTTTCTGACTGAGTTTCTCTTCCATGTGTGGCAGTATTAAAAACAATCTCTTTCTGGCCTGTTATTTCTGACATCAAAACAGAGACTAAACCGGAGAAAACAGCCAGCAAATGAATTTTATTATCGCGGCAGAAAATACGTAAATCATTTTTAATAGAAAGCGGCAATGTTAACGTTCTGTGGTCATTTTCTGTATTTTTATAATAAACAGGCAGTTGGTGTATTTCTTTTTCTCTTAAAAAATCAAACCAGTATTTTCTGTCATTTTCGTAATAAGTAGAGTTTAAATACGCCCTTGCTCTCTCAACGGATATTAAATATTGTGGTATTTCTGATACCCATGCAATTGATGTTCCATTTTTAATACAGTTGTACAATTTATGCAGATATTCATGAAGGTGATACAAACCAACGCCATCAATGATAATATGATGAAATATAGTAAGAAGATAATATTTTTTATCATTCAGACGGATCAGTGTCACTTGATAGGGTACTTCATTTAAAAACTCGACAGGGTGGCTGACTTGCTGCTTCATCCAGAGGAGAGCACTATTTTCAGGATCAGGTTGTGTTGAAATATCGTAATACTTAATTAATTCAGGGCTGCTTTTATTTTGGATGTATTGAACGACTTCATCATCTGAATTAATTGATATACGTAAACGTAACGTGTCAATATTTTGATGGAGTAAATCCCATGCCTTTTGCAAAATAGTGATATCAGCCTGATTTTCTATCAAGGTATACCAATTTAAGGTATGTATCGGGCTGTTTTCATAAAGAAGATGCTCATAAAACACATCCTCCTGAGAAGGGTGAAGATAATATAAATCCGAATTCAGTGAATCCTCAAATGATCTCATAATAAACTATGTGAATGTATTCCGTTTACGAATTATTTGTAATTTATGATGTAAGTGAGAGGATTTAATTATCTGCCTGACCTTAATTTATATCCGTTCTGATGTTTTCATATTTCAGCGTTCCTGCATCAGATAGAGATGGTTTCAATATTAAACGATTATGTTTATTAACAGGCGTTGGCATAATCCATCATAGTGTTATTACAAACAGTCTCGTAATCTTTCAACACTCTTCCTCATGAAAAATAGTTAAATTTTACCAGCCAGTGATTTGTTTTTGTTTTTTGTTTTTTTATGTGATCATTTCTTTCATATACCCTTTTTTATTTGATTCCGTGATTATCATTTTTTTATTTATCACTCATGTCTATAATTATTTGTAATGCAATAGTGATTGTCATTTGAGTTGGTGTCTATATTATTTTTTATCTATTTTGGCTGTTTTTTATTACCATGTGACATAACGGGTTATATTTAAAGGCCTTTATAAATATCTTTGATGGTTTGTTTCTTTTGTAGTGATTGTTATTTTTAAATATAATTTAATTCAGTTATTTTTTGGAGGGTTTATTTATTCTGTTGTTGATATTATTTTTGTTTGTGGATTAATGAATGCTGTAATGCCATATTTTAATATGGTTTTCAACAATGCTTGAAAATAATAAATTCAAACTGATATTAGCAGAGGGGATTATTTAAAGGAGAAACTATATATAAAATTACCCCTGTGTTTTATAGAGAATTATTATCGATATTTAAAACGTTCGCTATTCGGAATGATGACAAAAGCATTTCCCTGTTGAATACGAACTCTGTGGCTGTCAGGTAATTTTCGGTATGGGCGGGTAAATAAATCCCAACATGATGTGGTGATAGATTCGTTCATTAAACTGACGTTTGATCTGTATCCTATTGCCCAACCAATTTGTGCTCCTTCTTCTATTAGTGTTTTAATCAATACAGATAGAAATTCACCTTTACCCGCCTGGCAGACCTTCATTGATATCAACCCAATCTGAGTTAACCCATAATCAATAAGCATACGGGCAAGAGATGCACCATCAAGGCGACCAAACTCTTCATGATAAATACTATTACCATTATCTGAACCATGAGCAACGATGATAAGTTTTGAATTAAGATCGCACTGGCTAAAGGGCTTAATCGCAGGGCGGGAAGGTTGGCTATGAGGACGGGGTAAACATTTGTAGCCGGGCATGGCTCTTGTAGCGAAGGTATGAGCCTCAGGTATCTGGTATCTTCTTTTGAATATTTCACTGGTTGGTATGATAGGATCTCTGGGCCTGTTTGGTCTGTTGACCGGAAATGATAGCATAAAAACTTTACCCCATTTCATGATGTTACTCCTCATTCCTATCAGAAAATAAAACAGTAATATGCAGAAGATAAAACAGCAATATGCTGAAAAAATCAATGTTATATTTTTAACATAAAATACGTATCTCAGTATTTCTGACCTAACTATTTAATTAATAAGTGTTGATGAATGATTATCTGAATCCTGCTAGAATTCACAAGGTGAAATAGGGATTACTGTCGTGAATTAACAGTAAATAACAACAATAGGTTAATTAAATGAAAAGTGTGTACCATAAACTTAATATCCTGCGTAAAATTGATGATTTTTTAATGGCTCATAAACCCAATAATAGCACAGGTATTAAACGATTTATTTTAGAGTTCCTTTTCTTTGGGGTGATTAATGCCCGATCGTGTTTATTTGCCGGTCTCTTTTTTGTGTCTTTATTCTTAGTTCCGGTAAAAGGTATCATGGGAATACCACGCTATGATGTTTTATTAGTATTTGCAGTAATATTTCAGGCATTATTAATAGGGTTAAAACTTGAAACGTGGGATGAATTTAAAGCAATTTGTGTTTTCCATTTAGTCGGTTTTATTATGGAGTTATTTAAAACATCAGCATCGATTAGCTCGTGGCAATATCCTGATGCTGCGTTTACTAAGCTTTGGGGTGTTCCATTATTTACCGGTTTTATGTATGCAGCCGTGGGAAGTTTTATTATACAGTCATGGCGTTTTTTTAAAGTACGTGTTGAGCATTACCCCCCGTACTGGATGGCAACATTGGTTGCTCTGGCCATTTATATCAACTTCTTCAGTCATCATTATATTGATGATTATCGTTGGTATTTAACAGCTTTTATTTTTGGTTTATATGCCCGAGGTACTATTTTTTATACACCGTTGGACAAAGAACGTAGAATGCCGCTATTACTTGCTTTTATACTGATCGGTTTTTTTATTTGGTTAGCGGAAAATTTCGGTACTTTCTTTGGCATCTGGCAATATCCTCATCAATTAGGTGCCTGGTCTGTTGTTCATGCCGGAAAATGGGGGGCATGGTCATTGCTGGTGGTTGTTACCTTTACGATAGTCGTTCACCTTAAACATATCAAAGCCAGTGTGGCAATCTCCCGTTAGGATATCTCCATAGTGGTGGTGATATAGGGGGTAGATATTAGTGGTGCAGATATAGTGGTGTAGATATAGTGGTGGAGTTCAAAAAATTACTCTGCCACTAGCCACTCAAACAGGTGAAAGGGTTTTAATAAAATAGAAATAATTTAATATCTCATTTAACCAAAAGGGAATATTATGGATTATATGTGTGTTTAAGATTATTTTAATGAAAAATTTCTCTATTTTTTTACTGTTCTTTGCTGGAGCTTTATATTTTTAACTATACTTAAGGTTTAGCTAACGGAATTTTTAATTAAAAACAAGGTTAGGTTAATTACTTAAAGCGCCATTCAATAAAAAATAAATTTAATAAAAATAGAGCATTGCAATTATTTTAAATAGCATCACACAGATGAATAAAAGATGCTATTACCCGACTAACACACAATAGAGAGAAAATTCAATGTCCCTTACATATGAGTTTCTTGTCCAGTGGACACCATCAAACGGTGACTGGAATCTTTACCAGTTTGTTGAATCCGATGTTACTCCTGAATTTAATTTAGTTAAGACAGGTAATTGGCAGACAATTAAATCAGGCCATCAGCTTATTCCTATCGGTAACTATGTTATTGACAGGGATACCGCGTCCAATCAATTCCGTTTATGGCAGGTCGATATCGCGCAGTCGAATTTTCTGCCATCTTTGATCATTGAAGGAGATCTGAGTACCGAGTTATCTTCTGAAACGGAAATTATCCCATTAGGTAATTATTTGCTGTTATACAGGCCAGACACAGGCACCTATAAGTGTCGGCGTTTCGATCCATTCAGCAGTACATTGATGCTTACTGCCGATAGCCCGCAGAATATCACCGGCCAGTGGCAAACAATCACTAATGCAGATTTAATACCTGTTGCAGGCTATGTTGTCAGCCGGAACAGAAGTAACGGTCAGTGCCGGACATGGATGTTTGATGGCGGAAATGCCGCTGATATTCTGCCAAACCCGCAGATCCCCGGAATGCAGTGGACAATAGACCCGAACATAAAACTTTGTGTGCTGGGTGACAAAATTGTGGGTTGGAGTCCTGATTCACGGGATATTACCCTGTGGCCTGTCGATCCAACGCTGGCATGCCCGGCTTTGCCCTCAAAAACAATCACTGTCTGGAATGGCGCCTTACCTGCGGACACCATATTGTTTGGTGTAAGCCCCCTGATTCCATTGGAGTTGCCAAAAGGAGTGCAGGGCGAAGCCGAAGGTCCGGGAACAATTCGCTGGATGCGGCAACGGATCAAGAAAGTAGTATATCTGATGCTGGAGAATCGTTCGTTAGACCACATTTTTGGTGATATTTATACCGGGGGTAAAGTCGGGAAATTCATCGGGTCTGATAAACCTTTTGACGGAGCCAGTAATACGAACTGGAATGCAGATCACAATGGTCATCGCTATTATCAAACCAAATTTTCTGTACACAGCGTAGATTATCCAAAAGGCGATCCCGACCATTCGTACTCAGGTATTATTCAGCAATTATTTGATGGAGCAGATTCTAACGCCGGGCGCATTCCAGAAATGAAAGGCTTCGTCAAAAGCTATGGCTCCCGTGGAAAAAGCCCTGATGAGGTTATGAACTATTACGATCCTGACATGCTTGAACCATTGAGTATGCTGGCGAAGCAATTTGCGGTTTCCGATGCCTGGTTCTGTTCACTGCCCGGCCCGACAGACCCGAACCGCGCTTTCTCGCTGACAGGATCATCTTTCAGCAAAACGGAAAACTTCGAATCTGGAGAAATTTATATCAAGTGGCCTTACTCGCCGCATCGCCCCTCAGTCTGGGATGTATTATGGGCTCATGGCATTAAGGACTGGAAACTCTATTACCACACTACATGGGGAAATCTGCGCTATACTAACCATCTGTTTTTAAAGGGGCATATTCAGGAGGTTGATCAGGCATCTGACAATTACAATACCGACATCAGCGAATTTATATCATCAGCAAAAGCAGGAACATTGCCAATTTTCAGTTTTATTGAACCTGCCTGGCTCGGAAACTCATCAGGAATGGTTCCCAATTCTTGTCATCCCCCATCAGACATGGCTCCCGGATTAAAAATGGTGGCGGATATCTACAATGCCTTACGTCAGGGCCCCGACTTTGATCAGACATTACTGATCATCACTTTTGATGAGCATGGTGGCATTTATGATCACGTGCCACCTCCTTACACTAACAATGCTTATCGTAATGATAAGGATGGAGATTTCGGTTTCGATTTGCTTGGTGTACGTATCCCGACGGTGCTCATTTCGCCTTGGATAGAGAATGGAACCGTATTCCGCTCAACGCAGGAAGGGAGCCAGTATGATGCCACGTCATTTCTTTCAACCCTATTGCAATGGCAGGGAATTCCGGCATCGAATTGGTGGCTGGGAGATCGTATACGGGCAGCCGCGAGTTTTGAATCGGTCTTTCAGGCTGAAGATCTCCGTAAAGACATCCCTCTCAACGTACCGACTCCTGAACTTGACCCCGAACAGCTCGATATGCCGATGAACGAGCTGCACCGACTTTTTGTCACCCGTATTGTATACACCCTTTGTGCAGAGACCTTATCCTCTGAAGAGGCGGAGCAGGAAGCACAGAACATTTGTGCTCTCGGTAGTATCAGACTGGCAACAAACGCGTTGAATAACCTTGAAGTTCGTTTGAATGCCATTCACTCAGCAAATTGAGATAAACGATGATTGGCGCCAGATAATTTCCTGACGCCAATTTGTTTCTATCTGTTCAGCGGTTGTTTAACAGTATGGCGACTACTACAGTAGTAACCAGCATCAGTGTATTTTTATTTACTGCTTATTTTTCTTTTTTTAATCAATAAAATCGGTAGGTTATCCCACTAAAGCTAAATTTTAATAATAAAAGTCTTTCGAATGGTAAAGTAGTATATTATGCTGCATTTGGCTGTACTAAAGCAGAAACATCGATTTTGGTTAACGCATCATTTTCGCAATATCTAATTGAAACCGTAGCAAAAATCCCAAAAATTCTGAGTTAGTGAATCCTGATATAACCAGCCAACAGGATATTTATTGTTATTATCTTTTCACACTCCAACGAAAGGAAATTTAAAAGTTATTCATTGATCCGGTTAAGACCCATCTGGGTGTCAATCCAATCTGATCTGGCTTTGTTCAGTACAGAAATTGCGAAGTCTCTGACACGCACTACTGTGTTGAAAAGACTGAGAAGGTATGAAAATGAGAATTAGTGAAGTAGTGGAGTCAGGAAACGGCTCTAAAAAATATTTACTTTCAGCAAGTGATTCAGATTTAAGAAAAAGTGTTGAGTCTACTTTCTTTAGGTATACTGAACAACATTTACCCTATCTTTGTATTTCCAGCCAATATGGCTGTGCTGTTGGCTGTGTATTCTGTGAAACCGGCAGGCAACAACCATTGGGAAATATGACAGCAGAACAAATAATGCAACAGGTTCTGTTGTGCCGTGATCATTTATCAGGTTCCGGGGCATTGGAAGATAGTCAGGAACTCAATACGATACTGTTTGCAGGTATGGGTGAGCCGATGCTGAACCTGAAAGAGATCAGCGGTGCTGTTGCTGCATTCAAAAATCAATCACTGGCTAGTCGGGTTACACTGACAACGGTTGGCATTCGCCATACAGCAGAAAAACTGTATGACCTCCCACTGGATACTATTTCCATCTCTCTCCATGCGACTACGGATGAACAACGTAATATGTTGATCCCGTCAAAAGCGAAATTCAGTACGAAAGATCTGCTTGAATATTTTGCGGCCTATCACCACAACACGGGGACGCCTGTTATCGTTAATTATCTGATGTTGGAAGGAATAAACGATTCGCGGGAAGATTTGGCCCGGTTAAAAGACTTGGTAGATAAAGACACCTTTGTTATTAAACTGAAATACCTGAATGAAGTTAGTAGTATCAATGGAATTGTATTAAATCCGTCAGAAGAGATGCCGTCTTTTGCTAAAGAACTGACTGAAGCCGGTTTCCGGTGCATATCAGATAAAAGCGATGGTACGGAGATTCTGGGGGGATGCGGACAGCTTAAATCTCAGATCAGAGATATCCGCAATAAATACCGGATTATGTAATGTAATCTATGGCCTGGAGTCATCACATTCCGGGCCGATATCAGAGTCCCAGCCACATTATTATTTAGCCCCATTATTTACCCACGCCTCAGACTTTCACTTGGCATTTCTCCGTAGCGCGCTTTATATTCTGCACTGAATCGTCCCATATGTGCGAATCCCCAGCGCAGGGCGACACCCGTCACATTGGCCGCTTCTCCCGCTAGTAGCTCGGTGCGGACACGTTCCATACGCAGATTACGTAAATATTGCATCGGGCTGATATTCAAAAACTCCCTGAAACCGGAATACAGGCTGCGCAGACTGACTCCGGCCACCTGAGCCAGTTGTTCAGCCGTAATAGGTTCATGGGCATGAGCCTGCAAATACTCCTGTACCCGTCGTACATGCCGTGGGCGGATAGCGCCCCTGTGGTTGGCGTGATCACCACTATAATTATGTTGATGTGTGGAAAGCAGAGTGACAGAAAGTAATTGTTCAATCTGGCTGGTAATGAGCTTATATTGCAGAAGATCCGGTATCTTAGCGGTACATTGAAGCAGATAAAGCATCAGGCATCGCCATGTCTGGCATCGTTGCCACTCGAACCCCAGTTCAAATATCAACGGATTATCCAGAGGATGCCCTAACTGCCCGACAAGAGTCCGTTCCAGTAAAGAACGGGAAATCCGCACCATAAACTGAGCATTATCAGCATCCCAGCGCATGGATGTGTGTTGAGCCGGGCTGAGAACAGACGCCAGATTCGGTGTTGAATCAATACACTGTCCTCCGCTCTCAATATAGGCACAGCCAGATAGCGGCATCTGAATGAGAAAAAAAGAATCCAATTCACCCGGTGTAATTTCAACATTCGCACCATAATGCAGGCGGCTCATTGAAAAATCGCCGAATGGGATGTAGTACATTCTGGCATTCAGTTTCCGGCTGCTACCCAGCATATTAAGCTGATGCGGCTTCATCACCCGTCCGACCATGGATCTTATTTCATCGAGGTCATGAGATGAAAAAAGCAGGTGCTGCGGGGAACTAAGGTGAGACTCAATTTCGGATACTGCACATCTTGAATCAGAGCTTTTATGATCAACACAGCCCTTTTTATCCACATAATAATGATGCCATGGATTACTCGTCATTATCAGAAACCTCATAACGCCATCCCCGTTGTTTTCAGTCGGTATTTTTGGTTACATCCTGAAATCGATAGGGTATCTATAATGTTAATGTTCTGTTAGCAGTATCCACACTTTGCTTAAATGGCAGCTATATGATTGTGAATATATTCATGAGTGGGTATGTACTTATCCTCGAAGAGGAATGCAAGGTGACTGCGACCAAAAGCTTCTGGCTGTATTGAAAGTAAGAGTAAATTATTAATTACTTAATTTTATCAATGTCTTCGGCGGTGTTATTGTATTCGGAAAGCAACTTGGTTTTATTATCTCAATTTTTTATTATATAAACATATTATTTAAACTTGGCCGTAATTATCGATAAGAAGGATATCTTTTTTGAAGATAATATTTGATAGAATTAAATTATGATAGTGTTTTTATTTGTTTGCTATTGACATTTATTTATTTCGATGTAGGCTGGATTTAAATCTCAATATAATAATTATTAAAGAATAGCAAGCATTATTTCTTTTCGTAAAAAAATTCCAAATATAAATATTTGTCATTTATATTATTTCCGAAGTAGAGAAAAATTTTCTGCTAATCACACAGAATGTGGTTTTCTGTTATTAAGAATAAACTTTTTACTTTAGAAGGATAATATCATGACTACCATGACAGTTGATTCCACTGGTAAGGGAAAGATTATTAAAGGACAACCTCTTAGTGTGGTTGTGTCAATATCTGGTGAAGATAATATTCAGGATACTGTGCAGGTTACAGCTACTCCCCCAAAGGGGATAACTTTATTAAAAACATTTCCTGGAAAAGTTTTGAAGAAAGTTTTTTATCAGAAACTGATATTCCAAGCTGACGAAAGCAGCGATGCTAAAACAATCCCTTTTACTTCAGATTCACCGAGCAAAGCAAAAACGACTGCAACCTATACTCCTACTGATAACCCATTGCTGATCCCAGATAGCTGCATATTGAGAGGTACACCATCTTATCTGTATGACCAGAATCCCGTTAGCCTATCTGGCCAACTTCCAACAAGCAGTAATCCATACATTCTAGCGTCAATTAATCCGATTGAAGTTAATAACAGACCAATTTCAAAATATGATATTCAAATTCGTGCCACAGGCCCTGTACGGATATTTACTGTAGATGATGCTGAGATTTTCCCTTATGAAATTGGTAATCAAAAACAGTACTATGACTATTTAATTCCGAAACCATCAACATCAGCTGTTAATATTAAAATATATGCTACTAAAGGTATTGCTCAATTCGTCTGCTTTGAAACAATATTTAGCAAGAGCGTATACAATCAAAAGCAAATTATGTTTATTACGACTTCTAAAATTTCAACTTCTGACAATTTTGAACCGCCAACCATTGAGGAAACATACCAATCTTCTACTTTAACAAGGCCAGATCAACCTGATTACTTCCATTTTATGATCCCGCAGAATAATAATTTAAAGCCCGGTGATTTCATCATCGGGTTTGTGACGAATAGTGAACAAAATATTTATAAAAAACTACTCTCTTTCGGAGAGATAACGACTGCCGAAAATGGATATTTTAAATTTAAAGTAGCTTACAGCGATATGTATAGTGGCACCAATTTTATCAGTTATGCTGCCTTAGCTCATGGAGGCAACTTAACTGGGTCAGAACCTAATTACATCAATTATGATAACGATGGTAATAATAGCCCAGACCCCAATGACCAACGCCGAACTTTAAAAGCGCCTGAAATACATGACCAGTTCGGTGTATTTATTGGTATATATCAGTCAATAAATATTGACCGCATTGGTTTAAGAGGAATTGAAGTTTGGATACCAGCTGATTCAACAGATCCGAACCAGATCAAGGCTGGTGATTCAATCACGATTAAAGCCTATATTTCATACTGCGTCGATACAAAATCACCAGCTCGTGAGCTACCAATTGTTGAAAATCACACTGTAGCATCGGGAGATATAGCTGGTGGTTATTATAAGCACGTTATCAGTGCTGATAAACTTCTTGGTTATAACACAATAAAGGGGGATTATGAAGGTTCGATTGCAATAGAGTATAGTCGTCTTGCCCAGAACCAGAAATCGCAACTTGTTGCACGAGGATTTGATACTGTTGCACCTTAATAACTAAAATATCTGACATGCTGATAATCACTATAATCAGCATTTCTTCTTATAAATCAGATGATTCTTTTTATGAAGAGAACATTATATGCCTATACAAAAAAACAACCTTGTGGAGCCTTTTTTACCACAAAGTTATAATGGAGTTATTGATGAATCGAAATTAGATCAATCCATCTTGGTGATAAAAATAAATCAGTATAACGATGCCCATATTGGTGATGTTATCGTTGTTCATCTGAATAACTATATATCGTCATTACCATATTACATCACAGAGAAAAATAAAAATGATTCATACTATGAAATAACTATACCTTTCTCTACTATTCCTCTTGGTAACTACAATATTTTCTATACTATTACCGACGTTGCTGAAAATACATCAAATTCGGCAACTAACAGCGTTAAAATTATAAAATCAAACACCTCAACATCTTCAGTGATTTCTTCTCTGAAAATTGAAGTATTGACGAATGGCATGCCCGCCAATGATTACACACCTAATGTTGTACTCATCACAGCTTTAGATGAAAAAATGAAATCAGTATCCGGCATACCAATACATATAGCCTCCAATGACAATATGTGTATTACTCCATCTTCTGCTGTCACAAACCAGGATGGGGAGGTTATTTTTTGCGTAACATCAAATTCTGACGGTATTTTTTCAATACAAGCTACATCAGGAAATGTAAAAGAGAAGGCTGAACTGTATTTTTCTCCCATTTATGAAGCAATATTAAAAATAACCGGAAAAGAACAAATTGGAGAAGAATATGAAATAATTACCATTCAGGCTCACGATAAAAAAACACTTAAAAAAATTAAGAATGCGACCGTCTATTATAAAACAGAACAATCTAATAATATAAATCCCGTACTAATAATTGGCTCTAATAACAACACTATACAGTTAATGTCTACAGATGAATATGGACAATTCAAAATAAACCTGAAAGGTAAAGTGGGAGGGTGCTGTATCATATCTGCTACTGCCAATAATTATATGGGAAGCGTAAAATACACAAAAGAAAAATTAGAGGAAAATTAATAATGGCAAAAAAAACCCTTTCATTTTCAACCATAAAAAGTGGATGGTACGTCTCATATTATTTTATGACTGAAGCTGGTTATGATTATATAATAACATTAACCGACAACAATACCGGAACTACTTACGGTACATGGACAAAAAATGAAGAAGGAGATAATTCAATCTATAAATATTCCAATTCATTTCAATATACAGGACCAGACGGAGGGCTTATTTGTATTGTTGATTGCCCAGACAGCCATAAACTTGATAATTCCTTTAGCGCAAATATGATAACTCCAAGTGCGGGTTCTCCGACACTGGGATATACCTATTGTGCTGCCTTTGAGGATTTTGGTGGCTCGATTGATTACAACGATTTTTTTGTCTGTTTAGTGGGATGGACCCATGAAGGATAAACACCTATCTTATAAACCGTGAAAACGCTGAGATTTATACCGTGGGGAATTATTCTCCCACGGTTTTATCGTTACAGTGGAACTGATCTAATCACCATATCACCTTTATGCCGATTTTAGCCTTAAGCTCATAGCTATCTGCAAAATTATTCAGGCTAGTATTGGCTGAGGCTTGACCATAGACGAAAGATTTTCGGTTATCCCAACTATAAGAGCCACCGGAGCCTACTTCGCCCCAGATAGGTTCATTTTTACTGTGGAAGGCCACATTAGCGACATCAACATAATCATGATGTCCCAGAAGCTCCTGACGAACGTTGAGAAAGCCGTAGAGATTTGCGGCTTTTTCTCTCTTACTCTGATCACCATCCCACTTCTGCTTATAGTCTATTGTTGCGCCTGCGCGTAATTTCATGCTCCTGCTTTGATCAAAGTGGACTTTGGTTTTAAATGTGTCATGGAAGTCATTTAGGTTGATAGAAGAGAACGTAAGCTGTGCTTGTGGGGTCAACGTCCATTTAGGATTCAAGTCAAATCCTTGTCCTGCCTCCAGACTCAATGCATACCCCATCGCTGATTTATTATGCCCCAGTTGCCGACTGGCTGTTTTTGAATTCAAATCATTGCTAAAGGAGGTTATCTGAGCTAACCCATCAAAATAAAACTGATTATTACCAATCCACGTACCTGTCGTACCTAACGTGTAACCACTTGTACTAATATTCCCCTCACCGTGTAAAGAACCCACCTTTGCATCAATATTCGAATATTGTAGAAAGACTCCACCAGAAGCTAGTGGTACATTCTGCATTTGATGACCTCATCAAACGAGCTTGAAAACCATTAAGTTTTATGGTTAATTAGCACACCGTTTCAATGACCATCAGATACCCCTAATTTTTTATGTGGAAAGCGCCAGCAGTCAAT
>NZ_NIBU01000055.1 GCF_002632485.1 Xenorhabdus innexi
GAGGGCTTCTTTTTGGGCATTTGTCAGGGTAATTTTCATGGACACAATCTTGATCTGATAGGAAGGAAAAATCAAGCAGCTTCAATTACGATGGGTATATAAGTATCGTCTCTAACACACTGTATTTTGGCATTTTCTGGCGGTTTGCATTCCACTGGCTATTTTTCAGCAAGTTCCAGTAGTGTTTCTGGACAGCCGCATTTTGTCCCATTAACCATAACTCGAAGCGTAAATCCTGATGGTTTAATACAACACCTAAGCGTAATTTTCGGTCCCGAAGAAAAGTATCAAAGAATGGAAAATAGGTGAAATCCATGTATCCGGGTGAGACATTTCCGAAGGAAAACCTGTGGGATAGATCGTTTGAGAGTTGAGCTTTCAGATACATGACATACCGCAACACATAATAGTATGCTTTTTGGATCTCACCTTGCTCAAGTTGGGCCTTGTACACGGCAATAGAGCGATCAATGCCTTGTATATCACTGGGCAGGGTGTTCACCGAGCCAGTCATCAAAATCTGTGCGTTATGCTCATCAGTCATAGCTATTATCTCGTAGTCGTTTCATTCTTCGTCCTCAGCATCCGGCCGTATTGTGGCCTGTTGCTTGAAGGGCTTCGAAGTTAATCTGAACGATATAACGTCATACATCATTGCTGATAAACAGCCTCCGGCGGTAGCAATATTGCCTTCAATCACAATTGGCGTATTTTCAGATTCAACCCCTATTTCTCTGAAGCGCTCCATAGCATCTGGATGTGTGTTTCAGTTTAGTTGCTTTATCAGCATCGGATAGATCCCTCTGTGCCTATTGAAGACGTTGTGGGTATCATGTCCTCTTTGGTCAAAGAGGGTAAAGTACGGCATCTTGGCTTGTCGGAGGTTTCAGCAGACACCCTGCGCCGGGCCAGTAAAGTACATCATATTACCGCCGTACAAAGTGAATACTCCCTTTGGTCTCGTGAAGCGGAAAAAAACATACTTCCCGCCTGCCGTGAACTTGGCGTGGGATTCGTTCCTTATAGTCCATTGGGCCGCGGTTTCCTGACTGGAAAAGTCACAGACCAGTCAGGTTTTGCCAGCGATGATTTTCGTCGTGCTCTCCCCCGTTTTCAACAGGAAGCTATGTATAAAAATCAGAAATTACTCAGTAAATTGCGACATATGGCCGAAAAATATCAATGTTCTTTGGCGCAGCTTGCCCTCGCTTGGTTGATGAGCAAAAGGAACGATATTGTTCCGATCCCGGGCGCAAGGAAAATTGAACATTTGAAGGATAACGTCGGAGCTGCCAATCTACTGATCTCGACAGATGATATTAAAGCCATTGAGACTATTTTCATGCCGGAAAATATTCATGGCCTGAGATATAATCAGGGTGATTTCGATCTTATTGACAAATAACCGACAGTAATGAATTTTCCCGATTTGTATCAAATGATTGATGATTTCACTTGGATCTCATCAGTCTCGCATCCTGCGCTTTTTATACTTTACAATTAATAATTAATTATCAGGTAGATAATACTTTTTCCATTTTGTGATTTATCTCAAAGTTAATTGACGTATTAATTCTACCTTGATAAAAGGTTATACTTTGGTCGCGAAGGAGTACCCCTATAACTTTTTTTCCTAGGTAATACGTTTAAAAATCGGTTCTCTACTATATGATGGATGGATATAAAAATGAGTGTTATTTATGTGATTATTCTGACTTATATAAAACCAATTGAAGATGTTGATGCTCAAATTCCAGCTCATATAGAATGGTTGAAAAGCGGGTATTCAGATGGAGTTTTTCTCGCATCAGGCCGGAAAATTCCTCGGGATGGGGGAATAATTATTGCAAAGTGTGACAGTATTGAAGATCTAAAAGAGCGAATTAGCCAAGACCCTTTTCAAAAACTTAATATTGCTAAAGTAGAAATAATTCCCTTTGAAGCCAGCATGAAAGCCGAACTACTGAAAAATATACTTTAATTGTGTTTTAGTTTAACTTTAGCTTTATTTTCTTAAAATTGTTCTTAACTTTTACGATTCGTAATCAAAAACGATAGAGCTCACATTTATCTGATTTTTCGATTCACACTAATTGCAAATGAAATGCGAGCCAGAAGCTAAATTAAAGCCGGATTAATACAATTCGATTTACTTTGGCGAATCATCTGATACTGATAGTCAACTCTCAATCTGCAAGGAGTAAACAACAGAATGAAAGATGCAAATAATGCGAGCCGTTGTATATCTTCAGGAAGTAACTCGATAACTGGTTATTCAACAAAAAGCGACCATTTAACAGAAACAATGGGGCCGTTATTTAAGTCATTTGATTTTGGGTCGTTAGCATTACGAAATCGCCTTGTTATGGCACGGATGGGGCAGGAACGCTTATTCTGTGATCTACCAGAAAAAGAGATAGAAAACCAGCATACAATCAACGATGGAGTTGGTCTGGTTATTACAGAGGCAATCTATATCAATCATCCCTCTGCTGGAGAAAAACTGAATTTACCTCGCTTGGAATCGGGTTCTAAATTAGGCATTTCGGAAATGGTTAAGGCAGTACATGATACTAACGGAGTGATTTTTGCCCAATTGTTTCATCAAGGCGCTGATGATGAAGGACGGATCAATCCCTCATTAGCCTGGAGCCCATCGGGGTTTTCAGCAATAAAGGGAGCATACGGCAAAGCCATGACGCTTGACGACATTGACACAATTATTGCGTCTTTTGCGGAGGCTGCCCACTTTGCTCAATCAGTAGGGTTTGATGGTGTGGAGGTTCATGCCGCACATGGGTATCTGATAGATCAATTTCTATGGGCACACACTAATCGTCGTGAAGATATGTGGGGCGGAGCCATACGCAATAGAGCACAATTCGCCGCTCAGATCATCGCCGCCATACGTAGGGCGACCAGCCGCACGTTTCCAATTTCTTTTCTATTCTCACAATGGAAATACGGTGCCAGCAATGCAGCCATTGCGACGCGCCCGCAAGACTTAGAACTCCTACTTGATCCGATTGCCCAAGCAGGTACAACCTTGTTACATGCATCAGATGTTCATGCTGACCAACCGGCTTTTCGGGGTTCAGAGCGCAGTTTAGCTGTATGGGCCAAAGAACTGACGGAGCTACCGACAATTTCAGCAGGTTCAATCAGGTTATCTTCATCAGGGGAACTTATTCCCGCCTCCGAGCTAGAGGCGCTGATACGACAATTGGATAATGAAGAAATTGATTTAGTCGCTGTAGCGGCTCGTCGTTAAAAAAATCGCGCTCTAAGGCAATTTTTATGGTTTCAAGATAACTAACTGCAAATGAATATTCAGGGAGGGTTGTCTCAGGATTTAAGATTCCCCCTATACTTCAGGGCATGTTTCAAAAGTTACGTGATGAGAATAATTAATGATGAGTGCTAACTTATTGGGAAATCCGCCGTTTGATTGTCGAAGATGAGCAGCAAGGCCAGCCGCACGCTGAATATGGTAAGAAAGTATTCAAAAACCGCTCCATTTCTTTAACTAAAGAGTTTGGTAAAGGTTTTGATAACTCCAATCTTCGTTATTCTAATTATTTAATACATGACCTATTTTTTATCACGAGATTCCTCATTAAAAAATAACACATGAAGCATATCCGAAGATATTCTTTCTGGAGTTTTTTTGGTTCTCAAAATATATTTTTCCTGAAGCAATAAGTTTTAGATTAAATGCTGGATATAATTTGGGATTATTATTTATTTTAATGTCTTCATTGGTTTTATTAATTGTGGGATTTATATTTCATTTGACTATAACAGAATAGACCAAGTTATAAATATCAAAAAACAATCATTCGGTGAATGAAAAATATTGATACCAATCGTAATTGAAGATGCTTGATTTTTCATTCCTATCAGATCAAGATTGTGTCCATGAAAATTACCCTGACAAATGCCCCAAAAGAAGCCCTCGAATTGATGCACGATATTACTCGTGATGGATGTGTGCGTGCCCGCATCAAGGCCGTACTTTTGGCATCGGAAGGTTGGAGTGCCCAGATGATTGCCCAGACTTTGCGTGTTCATGAAAGTACGACGAGTCGCCATCTGAAAGTTTACTTCTCCGAAATATTATTAATTGTATAGCTTAAATGTCACATTCAATTAAATTTTGTAAAGTGGATAAATATTTTTCTACTTAGTTTTAGGTGTTTCTCATTTAAAAAATAAGTTTATAGGAGGATGTGTTCATTCTCTCGGGGATTATTTTTTCGGGGCTTTTAGACGAATTATTTATACGGTTATTGAGTACTTATTGTGATAACGAAAATAGTCATTTAGAGAGGTGAAATAAAAATGAAAACGCATGTTCTACATTTTGACCTAGCTCAAGGCCATTTACGTGCCCAATCCAGTCAATTAACCCTTTGGGTTGGTGAATATAATATACCATTGCAAGAACATGATGAGTCAAGTTTAGCCAGAGCAGCCGGAGAAAATCCTGCAATAGATATGGTTCTGCGTTACGGTTCACACAATATTAGCCATTTCGCGGAGGTACCTGAACACTATTTTTTACCTCATCACGTTACGCTAATTAAAGTGGTTGGTGATAAATCAGGGCCTTACCGTTCTTCGTTACCGGTTCTTTACCATCTTTCTTACCATATCCCTAATGCTCATTTACGTCGTTATGCCAAACGTAACATAGAAAAACTGGCCGTAAATAATATAGCAGCGGCTTTGCCGGGTAAACTTAGCGCTCTCGGTGTTAATAGCCAACATTTAGCGCGAAATCCTATTCATTGTAGCGATTTGTTGGTTGCGGCTAATGAAGTGAAAACTCCATGGGAGGTTGCCTGTTCTATTGTGTTTTCCCACCCGGAATTGTCTAACAGTCAGGCTTATGCAGCATCAATTGTGATGTGTGCACATATTGCCCCACCGCAGGAAATAGACCCACAGCAATATAACCGGATTTATGAATTGACTATATCAATATCGAGTCAGGGGCCTGCGACAGAGACAAGCGGTTTTGCTACTTATGGCCAATTGGTTGACCCTGATGGCAACGCGATGTATTACGAATTTGACTGGGTGGGTCAAGACGGACAGGTGATTTTCGCCAAAGATGATCCGGTGATGCAATATAATCTATCGGATGAAACAGAAAGTTATTCAGGATCGCCGGCCTCTAATGCACTGAAAACTTCACATAATGATACCCGCTTGCAAAATCATAACTGGAGTGTCAGCCAAAGTGCGTCTCTCGACGTTACCGAATTCAAAGATCAAGCTTCAGCATTGAATTCTCGGCGAAATACCAGCCAAATTTGGACAGCCACTAATCGCACGCCTAATCATGGTATGGATGTGTATCCTGACAGCATCCGTTACGATCCCAGTCAAAGCCATTTTTCCGTTGATTTTAAAAATAAATATTTACGTCAGCTTGGTGTTTATATCCAATTCTTTAAAGACACTGAAATGAAACAGCCGATCGATAATCCAACAGTTGATGGTAATTGGCCGTTTTATTTCCCTAAAGAGTTAGCAGAATTATTCGAAACACAATCAAAAAAAGCCCTTGGGGTGTTGCCTAATGTCAATACGATCATGGGAATTCCGATGCCCACTGATCCCACTAATTTTGGTTTGCCTTGGCCGGCTGAAGCTCAGGCAGCTAAATTCTTGTTTGGCGGTTTGGGAACTTCCCGTTGGGATGACCCGATTGTTTGGCCGGGTGTGATTCTAACCGGTATGTTCCAGTACGGTATTCCGTCCATGATGATGTTGGCCGGTGCCGCAGTGACCAATACTCAGTGGTATAAAGATTTTATTTCTAATAAAGATAACGTTGCCATATTAGCAGGTATTGCTTTCCCATTGATTGGCGGTGGTGCCGCTGTCGGTGCAGCGTTATTCAATACTAAAAAAGTGCTCACCAGTTTAGCCAGTATGGCCATTGGTATTTTGGCTAAAAAAGGACTGGAAGCGTTAGCCACTTATGTGACAGCCCAGATAGCAGCCAGTGCAGCGGCTCAGGCGGTTCCTGTGGTTGGTTGGGCGTTCAGGATTGCCTCAATGGCGCTGGATTTCGCTCAGATTGCAGTGACTACTGGGGAATTGCTCTCTACGCCAGCCACTTTGGAAGTGGATATCAAGCGCCAGATGACGTTGGCTTTTACCCTGCATCCCGACCCAGCTCATGGTGAAGCGGGGCGCCCAGAAACCGCAATCTGGCCACCGGTGGGAGTGCAGTGCCAAGTGACGGTCGAATATACCAACGGCACCTACTACACCCAGACTATTCCATTACCTACAACCGGTTCCAATACGCCGCTAATTTTTAATTTCAATTCGGTTGGTTGGGGTGGAACCCTGAAAATTAAGGCTAATGTTTATTCCTCTACTGGTTGGTTAGCGGGGAGCTACGTCAGTGAGCTGCTGAATGCGCAACCAGACGATCCTAATGAAGGCATTATGCACGTCAGTGGCAATATAAAAGAGATGCTGGTGCCTCTGACTCAGGTGACGCAATACGAATATTGGGAACAGTTGTCTTACGATAGCGATAAAAAAGAGTATCAATGGATTGAAGGCGGTGTGCCGTTGGAAACCCAGTCTTCAACCAATTGCAGCAATGTAGGTAATAACATCTGCAAGCTGGTCAATATGACAATACTGAATTCAGATTATCAGGTGGGTTATTGCTACCAGGCTTCCGGTCAGAATATCCCACTGGAAGATCCATCAAGCCTTCCAAATAGCGGTCAGATGTATGTGTTGCAAAACATTTCCACTTTGAGCAACGACACGCTGAATGAGCGTTTGAAATTATCCGAGGTGGGTTTCAAAGTACAACCCCTTATCAGCTATAACAGTTTTGGCGAAGGGCCGGACGATAAGACCATCACACCTTATAACTTTGTTATTGACTCACGATTCGGCGAATATCACTTGCGTCGGGTCGACCTGCGCGACGGTAAACATGATTTTAGTTTGACGGATAATCCGTTGTCTTGGGGATCATTTATGATTCCTCATCTGGATGCAATGGTGGTTCATCCGAGCGGTTATGTTATTGCAGTCAGTTGGCAATACAGCAAGATGCAGATCCTGCCGTTGGGTGATCAGGGTTACCCGGATGCTCAAGCACCTGCGGCCCAGATTGTCTCTGGCGAGGGGATTCGACAAGGACTCATGCATGGGCCAATTGCCCTGACTGTCACGCCAGATGGCCGCATCTTATTATTGGAAACAATCAATACCCGTATTCAGGCGTTCGATACTAAAGGGAACCCATTCCCAAGTTTTCCAGGGGCAGAACTGTTTAAACTACCTACTGCTGAGTATCAGGCAACACTGGATGCCCAGATGTTCTCTCCTGCATTACAACAAGCATTTCGTGAACAAGGGCTGACATTTTTGTTTAGTAACAGTTATCCGAGCTTTATTCATTCACTGGATGCCGGAGTGCTGGATGAGCAGATTATTGCTGCCTTTGCTGAGGACGGGATCTATCTGAGTTATAACCAGACCGCAGACGGTGATATTGACCCAGTTGGTAGCACAACGGTTGATGTGATACAGCAAGGACAGAGCTGGTTGGTAAATGATCCGCAGAAACCTGCAACTTACAGGCTAACTGCTCAGGGATCAACGGTATCCGTATATAACGATTTGAGTAATGTGCAGGTTATCGCTATCGGTCAAGGTGTCAAATGGCAAATTAATGATCTTGCTGGCGCCCGCTCTTGGTTGTTAACCCTTGATGTAACGAATCCGGCTGAAATTATAGTCGCTGATTATCTGTCCTACATGCCGCTGAATAAGCCCGAGGGAATAACTTATTTGGATGTGGCGGTCGAGTCTAAAGGATATATTTATGTCTTGTCACACCGTAATGAAGGACGTGATCCAACGGATTATATCCTTGATATCTATGAGCCTGACGGTAAGTTCCTGGTCACTGTCCCTGATTCAACACTGGAACCTGATCCGACTAAACGCCAGCATATTGTGGCGGCGCATTTGGCGATAGATAAATTCCGTACTCTGGTGGCAATGAATTACGGCAAGTTTCTGGGAGAAAATCAACGTACTCAACCACAGATCAGCCAGTGGAAACCCACCACACCGATATTTGATTTAGGTATCGATCAATTACCGATATTCCAGCAACACGATATGGACAAAATCCGTGCCGTTTTTGCTGAGAACAAACATCCTCTTAGTCCTCAGGCAACTATCGAAACTATTAACAACAATGGTTATTTCATCATTACCGATGTTAATACCCGTTACCCGGTCATATGCACAGTAGATAACGATAATTTGCAGATTATTTCTGTCTACAGTTTCTCGGAGAAAATATGCTATTAAAAAATTATAGTTCAGGATTTAAAGCGGTCTTGCAATTATTAGGTCTCTCAGAGAGCGATGTAACGAAGACAGTCGTTACTCCATCTTCGCCGCAAAACTTTTTACGGCCTGATGATCCACAATCACTGGCCCCATCTCATCATTCAAACGTGTCGTCAGCAGCGGAGCTGTTGATCCTTTCTGGTATTCCCCCGGTTGAAGCGCCGATAGCATTTCCGGCAACCGTTGATGTTTTTGCGATTGGAAAATTGGTGATTGCTAATGGTGAGATTTTGAAAATTAGTAGCTCAAATTCACAGCCGATTGTGGTAGCGGTAGACACGCTGGTGCTTGAACAGGGTGGACAACTGATATGTGACGCTAATGTGATCTTAAATGTGCAAACTTATACCCAAACTCAGGAGAACACCCATGAATAAAATGAGATCTGTTGATGAAACTTTGGCTATGTTGCGTGAGCATTATCATTTGACCGATACAAAACGGCAGCCAGAACAATTGAAAACTTCGGACTTTGACGGGCCGGTAATATTTTCTCACGATCCGAAAATGGCTACGGTGCCACCCGCGTTTTTTACTGTACAGACTATACAGGAGTTGAAGGAGCTTGGCGGGGTGCCTGACAGTGAGTATGGCCCGGGTGGAATGGAACCTCATCACCCATTACCTGAACCCTATTCAGCTGAACGGTTGGCGAATGTCACCGGGAATCATGTTGATATATGTAAAGCTTTCCGTGCTTATATCTATGGATATTCTCCTTTAGTCAAAGATTATGAAGATATTCTGAACGCTAAACGCTTTCCGATGAAAGTCGCGTTATACAGTGGTGAATCTATTGTTGTCACTTCCAGCAATCCATTGATTGTTGGTGATAAATATAGCCACGGCGAACCTGTTAATTTGACGTTTAATAAGATAACGATTGAACCCGGCGGTAAGATTATTTATTTGACCAATGGTTCGGTTGAAGCGAATGAAGTCGTCATAACCTCCCCAAAACCACATCAAGCTCCGGGTGATAATAATGGCCCGAACATCGAAAATGTTGGCAGTAATGGAGGCGATGGTGGGAGTGGAAACAATGGTTCTCTTGGAAGAGACGGCAGTAATGGCAATGCTGGTCAAGATAATAAAAACTCCTGTGCAAGGCAGGCTACGGACGGTACTGCTGGTGGCAATGGTACTGATGGCGCCAGAGGAAGTGATGGCGAAAAAGGTGGGGATGCAGGTGATGTTAATTTTAAAACAGGCACGCTTAGCGGCTTTGTGAATATGCTGACACAAGGCGGTAATGGTGGTAATGGCGGTTACGGTGGTAATGGCGGTGGTGGTGGAAAAGGAGGAAATGGCGGTGCTTCTACCAGCGAATGTAGAGCTGGCAAGGGGGGTAAAGGAGGTAATGGCGGCAACGGTGGTAACAGTGGTAATGGTGGCAATGCGGGTGACGGCGGTAACATCTATTTTACTTACCAGGAAGGCGGAAGTGCGACGTTCCAGGCCAGGGCGGTTGGCGGTACTGGTGGTAAAGGCGGCAATGGTGGCTCTGGTGGTGCTGGCGGTGGTGGCGGTACAGGTAGTACCGGAGGTGCACCGGGTAGTAGTGGTTCATCGGGGACCACAGGAGTTGCCGGAAAAGCCGGTGCTATCGGTGCAATTTATATCAACGGCAAAAAACAATAACCGCAAGGAGGAGTTATGGTCGCAGATATTAAAATATCGGGTACTAAGGGTGTGAATGGTGCCGATGGAGCCAATGGCGCTGATGGTCAGCGAGGTGCTGATGGCCAGAATGCTTCTCGTCGTAAACCACCCACTGCCGGTAGCCCTGGTGGCGATGGTCAACCTGGTCAGAGTGGTCAGAATGGTCATTCCGGTTCTAGCTGGTGGTTTGCCCTGCGTTGTACCCGTTTTGACGTACAGAGTGTCGTACGCATTAGCAATAATGGCGGTGATGGCGGTGATGGTGGCATAGCTGGTTACGGTGGCAATGGGGGGGATGGCGGTAATGGGGGCCGTGGTAATTCGTCATCGTCAGGCGAGCTGGGGGGGATCGGCGGTAACGGTGGCAATGGCGGCAATGGCAGCAATGGAGGGAATGGCGGCGATGGCGGTAATGTTTGGGTCAGATATAACCAGACCAGCTTACCAAAACCGATATCTGCCACTTCTAATGGCGGGAATGGAGGCCTCGGTCAGCCCGGTGGTGCCGGGGGGATTGCCGGGCGTGGCGGGATAAATAGTGACGGTTCTCATGCATCCGATGGAAAATATGGTATTGGAGGGATTAGCGCCAGCGGTGGTCAGGCTGGGAGAGCTGGGAAGGTTTCTGTAAATCACTTGCTGCGAGGATAATGACATGAGCGAATCCAGATCTTTTGCTGGTAAATGGCAATTTGCAGCGGCTTCTGGCCAACTGATTACTGTTCAGGCAGATGGTACGCTTAGCCTGTCAGCCAAACAATCAGGGGCAATAAATCAAATGATTAATGCTTATGGCGTTACTGGCTTTTGGTTACAGGCGGGCAATGGTCGATATTTGGCTGCGAGCGGTAATACTCCTCAAGCTAATCAACCGCGCGATGGTACGGTTGCTGAGATCAGGTTGGAAGAGGTAGGAGGATCTGGGTTTCGCCTGCGCCGTATCAGTAATAGTGGTGACAGCTATTTGGTGGCGCAACAATCTGGGCTGATTTGGCAGGCAGTCACTAGCAGCCCGCCTCTGTCAGCCCAATTTACTCGTACCATAGTGACAAAAAGTCTGGAATTTCTCAAAGAATGGGGAGCAATGGGAGCCGATCTGCGTTTTGCCTATCTCGTCGAAGAGAATTTGAATGAGATAGTGATGATGGCTGTTGATTTGTCCAATGCCGATCTGCATGGTTCCACATTGCTTGACGCTGATTTAACTAATGTCAAAGTTGATGATTGCAATTTGAGTGGCTGTGATTTAAGTAAGACTGATCTAACCCATGTTCATGGTAAAAATGCGCTTTTTGAAAAGTGTATCGTGGGTAGCGATACCAATATGCCTGATGCTGAGTTACCAAATGCCATTTTTCGTGGCTGTAAAAGCAGTGGTGGTCAGCCAGTATTGAATCGTCTAAAAGCGCCGGGTGCGGATTTCTCTGGTGCGTTGTTACCTTCGGTGATAATGGAGAATGCTGATTTATCGCAGGCGAATCTGGTCAATGTTGATCTAAACGGTGCCAGTCTGGCTTCCTGCAACTTTACCGGGGCGATCATGACGCTGGTAAATTTAAAAAATACCACTTTGCAGACTTCTAATTTTAATCAAGCCACGTTAGTAGGGACGGATTTTACCGGGGCGAATATCAATCATGTTAATTTCAGTGGCGCTAATCTGACCAACGCACGGTTATCGTTAACTACCGGTTATAGTCAGCTTAATCTTAGCGACAGCACCTTATGGGCGACGGAACTAACGGAGATGGATCTGGTTGATGCCACGATTACCGCCAAAACTGATTTTACTCAGGCGCAGATGGATGGAGTTAATCTGAGCGGTCAGAAGTTGGATCAAGTCATATTCCTGATGGCATCGATGCAGAAAGTAAATCTGGATAATACGTCACTCAATGGCGCGGTTTTGGTCGGTGCCAATCTGGCTGGAGCCACTGTCTTGGGGAATGTCTCCTTAGTAGGGGCGAATTTGTCCAATGCGAGTCTGAAGAATGTTAATTTAACCGGCGCTCAATTTGGCGCTTTATCCACAGTGACACATTTGGATGAAGCCGGTGCTCAATCGCTGGATAATCAGCAACTGCCCGAACAATTACGTCAAATGCTGTATCAGGGAAAGATGTTGATCAACGGACAGGCAGAGGTATTGGTTCGTCAGCCGGGCCAAAACTGGTTGGTTGAACATGAGGGTAGACCGCTGTTTATCCATCGTCAGAACGGGCAATTAAACGTTGCTCAAGATAATGGTGGTAATGCGGCAATTCTTGCCAACACATTTATGCCTAATGCTATCCTGACGGGCGCTAATCTCTATGCGGTTGATATGTCCGGCGCGCATTGGTACGGCAGTGATGCCAGAGCCGATAATGCCAATCTGGAACAAGTCAATTTGTCGAATGCTAATTTAGCGACCATGAATTTCACTCAGGCGCGGTTATATGGGGCGAATTTATCCTACGCCAATCTGGTGAATACTAACTTCAGTAAAGCAATGTTGGAACCAACCGAAGGTCTTAAACCGGCATCTCTGGCCTTTGCTTCAATTCAGGGCACTATTTTCACTGAAGCTAAATTGACCGGAGCAAATCTGACTAATGGCGCGGTAGCTTTGCCGCTTGAGGGCGCAGGTAAGAAGTTTACCGGCGTTCCCTTGTTCAGTGCGGCGCTTGAGCTGATGAGTTCATTAGATAGCGACGTGATATCAACGGGATTGCGTCAGGTATTTACTGATAACGGCTATAGCCTGCTGCCTACTGCTAAAATCAGCGAAAAACAAAATGAGCAATATTGGGTTATCTCCAACGAGCCGCAGAACACCGATCTGAGTTACCGGGGATATTGTAACTTTGTTGTTATTCGGGTGAGTGAGGTCGGTAATAACCATCTGCAAGTTTGTGGTGGGTCGCCATTACGTATCATCCGCATTGCGGCTGACAATACATTACAACCGGTTAATGTCGCTTTTGGGGTGACGGTTGATATTACTCAGGCAATGAATGGTGACACCACTTGCCCAAGTGGTTTGCGCTATCAATTACTCAATACGGGTATTAGTTATCAATCATTGATGACACCGGGATTACCGCCTCATCCACCGAAATGTATTCCCAGCCCAACGACTTGGTGTTGATAAGTAAGAACAATGATCTGGCAAACGACTAATCGGAGTAAAGAATACCACTATGGATATCAATATGATGAGAAGCGAAAATATGCCGATTGCTGTTATCGGCATGGGTTGCCGTTTTCCGGGGGGTGTTAGCTCCCCAGAGGAATTCTGGCAACTGTTATGTGGTTCAAGTGACGCGATTACCCCAGTTCCCCCTGAACGTTGGTCAACTCAGGCTTATAGTTCCCGGGATCGCAATTTTCCAGGCAGAATGATAGCGCGAGAAGGCGGATTTATTGCTGATGTTGCTGGTTTTGATGCGGCCGTGTTTGATATCAGTAATACAGAAGCGCCTTTTCTCGATCCACAGCATCGTCTGATGTTGCAGGTGACATGGGAAACGCTGGAACGGGCGAGAATAGCGCCAAAATCGTTGTCGGGTCAGGCGGTTGGCGTCTATATCGGTGCTTTCACTCATGATTATATGCACTTGCAATTTACTGATTTGCGTCAGGCTACCGGTTATACCTCAACTGGTGCGATGGGAACCATGTTGTCGAATCGGATATCTCATATGTTTGATTTTAGAGGTCCGTCTCTGACTATTGATAGTGCCTGTTCATCGTCCTTATTGGCGGTACATTTGGCTTGTGAAAGTTTACGGCGCGGAGAATCACAACTGGCGTTAGCGGGTGGCAGCCAGTTAATGCTGATGCCTGATTTTTCAGTAGTGGAAAGTCGTACCGGTTTTTTATCATTCACCAACCGCTGTCATAGCTTTTCGGCTAATGCTGATGGTTATGTGCGTAGTGAAGGGGTAGGCGCTGTTTTGCTGAAACCGTTAAACGCAGCTTTACAGGATGGCGATCCCGTTCTGGCGGTAATCCACGGTTCGGCAGCAAATCAAGATGGCCATACTCCCACGATTACCCAGCCAAGTAGTGAGGCACAACAACGAGTAATTCGGATGGCTTGTGCTCAGGCGGGGGTTTCTCCAGCAGAGATTGATTATATTGAAGCTCATGGTACTGGGACCGCAGTAGGCGATCCGATAGAAGCAGAAGCACTGGGGCTGGTGTGTCGTCCAGATCCGGCAGTTCGCCCATTACTGATTGGTGCGTGTAAATCCGTGATTGGTCATACGGAAGCTGCGGCAGGTATTGCTGGATTAATTAAAGCGGTACTGTGTATACAGCGAGGGCAAGTGCCGGGCAATTTACATGCTGATCCACCTAACCGCTACATTCGTTTTACTGAATTGGGATTGCAAGTTCCACGGCAGTTAACGCCATTGCCTGAAGGAAAAGTGATAGCTGGGGTGAATTCCTTTGGTTTTGGCGGAACGAATGTTCATGTCGTGCTGAGTAATCATACTGAATCTTCCGTACAACTTCGGGCAACGCAAGGGCAAGCTTTCATGCTGCCATTGTCTGCGCAATCTGAGTTTTCTCTGAAGCAACAAGCGCAGTGCATTGCTGATTTGCTGCAACAGCAGCCGGAGATTGCCCTTGATGATTTATGCTATAGCCTGGCGACGACTCGTCACCGCTTTCCGTTACGTAAGGGGGTAGCATTCAGTAACCGAGAACAGTTACAGCAGCAGTTGACTAATCTGAATGTGTCGTCGAAGCAGAATCATAAAAAAGTTGATCGTCTGGCTTGGGTATTTGCTGGTATTGGCAGTGAAGATTGGAAAGATGCTATAGCTTGGTTTCAGCAATTTCCCGAGTTTACGGAACAATTCGAGCGTTGTGAGGCAATTTGGACGGGATTTTCTGCACCTTCCTTATATGCGGCATTAATCTCTGCCGATGAATTGACAGAACCGCCAATGCAGTTTGCCGTGCAGATATCAATGGCTGCGCAGTTGCAGAAGTGGGGCTTCAAACCAGCAGCATTACTTGGTCATAGTTCCGGTGAAATGGCGGCTTGTTATCTGGCGGGAATTTATGATCTGACGCAGGCGCTGACACTTTTACATCAACGTTATCATTATCTGCAACGTGTACTGAATAAAGGCGGTGGATTATTAATCGCAGCAGCGACAGTTGAGCAGATATTACCTCATTTGTCAGCTCCCAATGCCGAGCCTGCCGTGGTGATAGCTGGGCGTAATAGTATCGACCGTTGCTTATTGTCCGGGCCGATAAGTGAATTAACCGCAGTTGCTGAGCGTTTAAAACAGCAGCGGATCGCCAGTAGTCGGCTCAATTATAGAATTGCTTCTCATTCCCATCATATAGAGTCAATCAGGACTGGGTTGACTACGGATGCGGCAACCGTTCCCGCCGCAGAACCTTTGTTGCCCGTGTTTTCATCAGTCACCGGAGAGTTGATTAATGGGAAGTTGAGTCCCGAACATTGGGCTGACAATGTTGTCTCGCCATTCCGTTTTGACGATGCGGTAGAAAACATGCTCAAAGCGGGTTTCCACCATTTTCTGGAAATTTCACCTAAATCCTTACTGAGTGCAGGATTAAAGAATTGGAGCCAGCCTTATCGAGGACAGGTGTTTGTTTGTCGCTCAGGGCAGAACTGGCCACAACTGTTAGGACAGCTGTTTGAAGCTGGGGTTGAACCGGACTGGCGGACTCTGATGCCTACCGCTTGCCCAATTGATCTACCCACTTACTCCTGGCATCAGCAATCTTATTGGTGTGAGCCAGAGATTAGCCGTCGTCGCCGGTTACGTATATCGAGCGGTGTATTATTGGGAGAAGCTCAGCCGGGCAGCGAGAGTTGGCAAGCTGAGTTGGCTGTAGAACAAGTGCCTTGGTTACTCGATCATGTTGTCATGGGAAATGCAATGTTTCCGGCTGCGGGCTATATTGAAATCATGTTGGCGGCGGCTCGTATCTGTTTTCCTGACGTTGGATTAGCGCTTGATAATATTGTGTTGCAATCGGCTTTACTGCTAGAGCCAGGCATAGAATTCAGGTTAAAAACACAGCTAGATCGCCAGCGAATGGAAGTGCAAGTACACATTACCCGTAATCTGGATGAGAGTGTACATTACCAACTTGCAGCCAGTGCACAGGTGAACATCGTTGTGCCGGGTGCTACTGCTTGTGCTATTCCTCCATTAACGGCAAATGATCGCTATCCTTGCATGTGGAACCAAGAGATGTTGTATCAGGCATTTCGACATCTGCATTTCAGTTATAGTGGTGTTTTTTGTACTCTGCGCCATGCGTTTGTTGGTAAAGAAGAAACAATCTGTGAGATTGAATTACCACCTGCACCGGAGGGAATGAATTTTCACCCAGCGGCTTTGGATGGCATCTTCCAATCATTGTTGGCGATTCAGTCTGCTGATATTCACGCGCCAATTCCTGCCAACGAGTTCCGTATCCCGGTCAGTATTCAGCATTTGCGTATCAATGGTAAATTGTCAGGTCGGGTTCATGCCCATGCCCGAAATACTAAGCAGACACAACAACAATGGTTTGGTGATATTGACGTTTATACTGATAGCGGTATGTTGCTTTGTCAGATCAGCGGGTTTTGCGTTCAGCTTGTTGGTAATAGAAAAAACAGCTTGTCGGCCAAACTGCACAATCTGGTTGTCGGCCAACCACAGTGGCGTAAACTGCCCGCTCAGCCATCAACAGAGTCTGTGACGCAATGGGCTATCCTTGGGGGTGAGAACGCTCTGGCAGAAGCGTTAGTTGATGAGTTGCAACGCCGTGGTGGGTGTGCCTCGTTGTATTCTGGTCTGCCTGACAGTTATCAGAAAATTCAAGAATTAGTTGATACTCTTCCTGTTGAAACCGAAAGGCTCCTGATCCTCTGGCCGTTGCAGACTCCCCGGATGGCTTATCATTCGTTGATCCATTTGTGTGCGGCGCTGGCCGAACGGTCGATAAAACCACGTTTGTGGGTAGTGACTCAATGTGCTCATAAAATCACTGAGCAGGAGCAGCCCGATCCATTTGCCGCCGCATTATGGGGAATGATGCGCGTTATTGGTCAACAGGAAGCAACTGCATTATGGGGTGGATTACTGGATATTGACAGTACCACGGCTCCAGCCAAATGGTGGGACGCGCTTTTGATAAATGATGGCGAGGATCAATTAGCTCTGCGCCATGATCAGCGTTATGTGCTACGCCTTGTGCCATTACCTGAAATACCCGCGCTACCACCAGGGCATTTTCGTCCAGATGGCTGCTATCTGCTGACTGGTGCTTTTGGTGATATGGGGCGTCAATTGATCCCCTGGATGGTACAGCATGGTGCTCGACATTTGTTATTAATCGGGCGTCGTCGTGCCCTTGATACGGCTGATCAAGAGTTATTGAAAATGTTGCATCAACAAGGGATCGAGGCTAATTATCTTCCAGTTGATCTCGGTGATGTGGAAAAGACCCACATTTGTTTGGCTGAGTATCGACAACAAGCCAGCCAGCCGCTGCGTGGGGTGATCCATTGCGCTGCGCATGTTGAAGATCAGGGATATCGTGAACTCAGCCCCGAGGCGTTTGACAGAGTATTTGCCGCTAAAGCATTAGCTGCCTGGACATTGCATCAAGCGTTGGCTGATGCACCTTTAGAGCATTTTGTTATGTTTTCCTCGTTGGGGGCATTATTGGCTTTACCGGGTATGGCGTCTTACGCAGCGGCTAACGCTATGTTGGATAGTCTGGCCTGTTTACGGCGTCAGCAAGGTTTACCTGCATTAAGCCTTAATTGGGGGCCATGGGAAGCGGGGATCGCTTTGCGGGATAGTCGAACGCTGCCAATACTGGAAAATAGTGGCTTACAGCCATTTGGGTCAGAGGAAGGATTAGCTGTTTTAGATCGCTTGTTTGCTCGGATTGAGCCGCAACTGGTGCCGTTCTTGACGAATTGGTCAAATTTACTGTCCAGCCAGATGCGTCACCTACCGCTATTGCGTGATATTCAGCAAGAAAATGTGGTTCAGACTTTACCCATAGAAGCGGCGCTTGTAGTGAGTGATCTGGACGATGTCGTTAGCTTGCTACAAACCTTTTGTGGTGAGATTGTTGGAACGTCAACAGAAGTATTCCATCCTGATTTACCTTTGACTAACAACGGTATTGATTCATTGAATGGTTTAATGTTGGTACAAAAAATCAACAAACAATTACGTTTGGATATTCCGCTGGAATTATTGTTAAGTGATAAACCGCTGGCTGAACTTGCATCATTGATTACATATCGATTGCAAGTTAAGGCAATTGCGAAGTAGGAATAACCTTCGGATTGTTTAAGAACAGCCAATTCAGAGACACGTAGTGACGATTTAGTTTAAAACTTACCGAACTAGGGGATTTGTCCCCATTCCCTCGGTAAGTTCACTGTGCAAAATTAAATGAAAATCACATTGGTATTTAAAATAATTCGGAAGAATGAAATGAATAAAAAATAAAATCCAGAGAAGAAAAGTATCATTTTTAATTTAACGTTCTTCTTACAACTATTGGTATTTTTTAAATTTTTACTGAGGAACTTACACATATTAGAGCTTTTTTAGCAACAGTAATATGTTTATTTTTATCACACTCTGAAAATAACATATGGGAACAGATTAAAGAAGAAATAGAAAGAAGAATACTTGAAGAATTTGAAGAAAAAAATTGGATGTCGATCCTAAAAAATAAAAGATTCTCGGATAATAACGAAATTGCTTGGTTTTTAGACCTTTTTCCTATTCTGTTTAATCGCCATTTTAATATTCATATAGGTGAAGTGATAAAATATGAAATTGTTCTGCTATTAATCCGGTGATGGTTCAGAACAAAGGCTATACAGCTTTGAGCCATATAAATCCTAGAACTGTGGCAGCATAAATTGATATTTAAGACCCTGTTTCCGATTTTGTGTAATCGTAAACAGGGTCTAGAGCCGCTATCGTCATTGTGAATAGGTGGAGCATTTAATCTTCTGCTGATGATGTATTTATCCAATCGACTCTCACCACTTGCTTTTCATTGGCATATGAAAACCAATAATAATCTTTATGATTTGGCACTATTTCTTTTTTTATCAAAATATTGGGATTCTCTTTTGATATGACATAATGCGTAATCGGCCTCATGCCTTTTTTATAGTGATCAAAATTTAACATCAGTCCTCTTCTATCAGTGGAATCAGAATAATAAAAGTACCCTTCTTGATGGACAAATTTGTTATCTTTAGTGAAAAAAATATGTTGGAAAAAATCCAAATTCATATCAATTTTTAAGTTGATAAAACTTTCAACACTTTTATGACTTTGTCTATTGTCTACTACATACATGTAATCCCATTCAAACTGCGTGACGTTTGTCATGTTAACAACACATTCCTCATTAACACGACAATACTTGTCTGTATAATCAAATATCTTTTCGACTATACTCGTTTCCTTTTTATACAAATACAATACAGAGAAAAAAATAATAAACAAAGTCACTAATTTACTTTTTCGCCCCAGCAAATAATTTTTTGCGTTAAAAACTATCACTATTCCCTCTCTCTACGTTGTCCATGTATATAAAAAAGTCGGATTTTTTCGGTGGGAGTATATGGATAACCATCGAAAAAGCCGAGCTTAATTTTATGTTATCCTGAAAACGTTATCATGGATAATATTTTGTGCAGGGTTCGTTTTTCTTCTCTGCCGCGATTTATTCAGGGGAGAAACCATTATCATCGCCTCCATCATATTGACTCTTCATATAATGAAATGGTCGTACATTCAATTTATTGATATATATTAAATATAATATTCACTTTCAATGAAAGTACCGATGGCTTTATTATGATCATGCATTTCCGGCGATTTGGAATAACCCAGCGTCTTTCTATCTATTGAGACTGTTTTATGTACATATTTGGATATCTTCGTGCTTCAACGCATGATCGAGATGTTCTACGGGCAAAAGAACGTTTGAAATCTTTCGTATTAACGTATGGTCATCGTGTAGCTGGCTGGTATATTGAAAATGCGTCAGGGGAATCGCTTCACCGTCCTGAATTGATGCGATTGTTAAATGATGCAGAATCAGGCGACCTTATTCTGGTCGAACAGGTAGATCGGTTATCTCGACGTCTTGTTGGTGTTTCTGACCGAACAGTCACGCGAGTAAGTAAAAAAATAATTAAGTTGCTACCTCAATAGTCAGTGCATTTTGCCGGAGCTTTAATCATGCCGTGGACATTCTCACATCCCGCTGCCGTTTTGCCTTTGAAGAGGCTTTCAGAAAAGAACTTATTGAATTTCCCTGCGTTAGTCACAGGAAGTTTATCACCTGACTTTTTTTACTCAGTCATGCTATATGATATTGCAACAACATCTCATCACTTACTTGGATGGTTTTACACTGCCTTTCCTTTATGTTTATTGATATTTTTGATCGTGCATTTATTATCAAAACCTTTATCTGATCTTTTCCCTATCTCTTTTATCCCTTATGAAAAACAGGGCTATAAAAACAAAGTTATTTTTGTTATTTCATTGTTTATAGGGGCTGCCACCCATATTGGATGGGATTCATTTACACATGAAACAGGTTTTTTTGTCGATAAAATCCCCCTGTTACAGTACAAAGTTTTTCAGACTATGACTAATGGCGAAGGGATAGGAATATATAAAATTTTACAGCACGTTAGTTCATTATTAGGAATTATTTATATCAGTATGAAATACTGGCAACACCAGAAAAAACAGACTTCTTTTATTCAATTTAACAATAAAAAGAAGCTTTATCGTCTGGTTATCATCGGATTCATAGCAGGTTTTTTAGTATCTCCAGTCGCTTTGTTTTTATCCTACAAGCCATCGGGAATATATATAGGGAAATTCATATTTAATGTTCTTACACTATCTGTTCCAGTTTTTTGTATTCTTCTGGTCATTGTCGCGTTATGGAAATCAAAAAAGATTAATCAAAGATGGCATTGAAATTATATAAGGAAAAAGTAACCCCAAAAGGGCATTTAATACAAAAACCACCTTAAATTTCCGAATTAACATAACAATACAGGTAACGCACCTGATAAAATCGTGCTAAGTTCAGAATAATTTGAGGTGATTGAAGTTTTGTAACTCAAACGAATCAGCCCTTGCATCCTATTTACCATAACATCCAATAGATTACCCTCGTATACAGAGCGGGGATTTTGGACACTCTATGACAAATTCAGCTAAAAAAGATTATTACTACAATCCCAAAGAGTTCCGAGGTCGAAGCAAATGGCATGAAAGCCAATACAAGCAAAAAGGAGACTCTAAATATAGAATAATGTGTTTTTTAGGCGGGATATTGGTCGGGATCGCAATGGCGATTCTGTTGTCCATCAAAGAACCGTTGATGGTCAATGCGGTATTGAAACAGGTTTATCATTGGCTTTATCAAGGCTAAGTAGATATGGCTGTTTGCTGGTAAAGTTAAGATGTCCTAATTAAAAGGGGGATAATTCACCTCTTTATCTGAAGATAAAGAGGTTATGATTAACGGTTGGAACCCTACAGAAGTTATTCCTCGTATTTGAGTTTTTGCCAGTATATGCATGTATAAACGATTTCGCCCTATCTGAGGGCCTCGAATAAACACCAAAGGAAGGTTTATGAAATTACGTATTATTCCAGTATTAATGTGTTCCGCACTATTAGTCACAACGCCTATTCACGCAGGAGAATTCGCGTCAAAACATCCTAATTTATCTGCAGCATTAGTTTATAGTGCTCCAAGTCTACTCAGTTCTGTTTTAATCAGCGGTATCATTCTATTGCCGGTACTTATTCCAGCGACGATAGTAATTGATTCGGTAGAGTACAGCAAAAAAGATAAAACAGCCGTCATTACAGGGAAAACAGATAAGAACGAAAAAGCTGTTTTGTTGGTCGCTGCAGAAAAACTAGAAAAAAATCCGGTAAAGCCCGGTGATTCCCTGACTTTAGAACCGACAGAAGAAGGCACGGGAGCCTATCTGAAGAAAGATGGTAAGGTTATTTCTCACATGGTTACTCAAGATGAACAAAAACTTTCACATCAGGAAAAAGTACCGGAATGACATTGTTGAAACCAGTTTTTCTGATGTTATTGCTAGTAGCATCTGCTACCACAGGCTGTAGTAGTCCAACTGAGTGTAAAGAAAGACCTCTTCCAACACCGCAGGAAGCAGCACAACGGACAAGTGAGGCAAGTAAGTTACATAATTGGTTGTCCCAGACAGATGATAATGTGGTTATGTTGGCACGAGAAGGCCAATCCATGAGTGAATACGGACTGACATTTTCACATGCTGGATACGCAATCCGAACAGATGACGATCAGTGGCGTATATATCACAACCTTAATACCTGTGCCACTGCGGAATCAGATCTATGGATTCAGGGGGTATATGAGTTTATTGATGATGACCTGAGCGGTCATAATATAGCTACTCTTCATTTTCCACCTGAGCTTCAGGCTCGTATAAAAACTGTTTTGACAGACCCAGTTTTGCGCAGGATGCTACATAGCTCGCACTATAATATGGTGGCGTACCCATTTTCACTGACAGAGCAGAACTCTAATGGCTGGATCCTTATGGCGTTTGCCGCCGCAAACTCTCCATCTGTGAAATCGCTAGCTGACGGTGTTGCATGGCTGAGGTCAGAAGACTATATCGGCTCCTCAGTTCAAGTAGGGTATATAAAGCGAACACTATTGGATCGCTTTATGATACATATGTCTACAAAAGGTCAGCCTCTTTCTGGCATTATCACCTTTAACTCCGGCGATAGCCTTCTGGGTTTTATGAGCCGCTATAGTGAAGCTCGGATGGCGTGTGATCACGGAAAATTTGGTTCATCTGTTTGTATTGTGCCGTTGGACAAATAATTTTCATCCCCGCCTTTTCGGAATGGATTTTTGCCGAAGAAAGCATTAGGAAAATCTGAATCCGGCAGGGGATGGCTTCAAAATGTACTATTCGGGAAATGCTTCGTTGCTCTTTTCATGTCACCTTGCCAGCAAAAGTACAGAATTTGGCTACTTGACTGACGGATAATTTCCAGATTAGAACTCCACCCACTATCGGCTGGCCAGCGTCTGTCAGCTTCATTCTGGCAGCCTACGCGTTCGGCTCCATGGTCGCGGGTCTAAGTTTGGGGCGTTAAAGATTTCCTTACCGATTGAAAAACAGTTTTTCGTTGGGGTACTGGTAACGGCTGTCACATCTGTGTTGCCCGTTTTATCACCAGATGTCTACACGCTTTCTGGAATGCTTTTTATAGCGGGTATGTCATTTGCCCCAACGATGGTCGTCGTCATGAATCTCGGTACGTTCATTGTTCCACCTTCCAAAATCACTGAAGGGCTTACGTGGATGACGATGGGTATCAGCATCGGTGTAGCACTTGGTAGCGTACTTGCAGGTATGGTCATCGACGTCTATGGTGCTCAGACAGGGTTCAGTGTAACCATTGTCTCAGGATTAGCTATGGTGGTTATCGTGCTTTTGGGGCTGAATACACTTCGTGTAACGTCTGAAGCTTGAATTTTAGTTCAATAGAAACAATCAATTAAATATCAATATTGAGTGACTGGAAAAATCTACATCTAGCGAACACATATGAGGGTTTGGAATGACGGATTTTGAACACGCTGTAGAAAGCAACCGATGAGCTTGGGATGCGTCCGCCGACAGCTACCGGAGCATGTAGTGGCATAGTCGATTTAGTCACTATACGCATTCATAGACAGGATCTTAAGCAATAACCGTTTATTTTTAGATAGAAAAAAGGCTTCATTTATGATCTGATAATCGTCGCCAAACAATAAATCAAAACCACG